>CALJUR010000122.1 GCA_937975765.1 uncultured Myxococcales bacterium | reverse complement strand
AATGTCCAGAAATCCGCAGTCCACTTTTCCGCGGTCCGTCGTGCGCGGCTACACCCGGCCACCAGCGAACCTCTGCTCCAGCCGGCGCCGAATCCGGGCAGTTCACCGCTGACGGGCTGCCAAGCCACGCCATCACTGGACGAGTAGAGTCGATCGTTGACCAGCCAGAAGGTGTCGCCCACCAGATGGACCTGCACCCTGGTACCGTTTTCGAAGGGGATGCCTGCCGGGGACCCCACGCTGGTCCACTGGGCGCCATCGGTGGATCGCCACACGTTGAGCGATGGTTTCGTGTCCCAGTACCCAGTGTTGTCGATGCGGAACACCCAGAACTGATCTCCCCGCACATGCACGCCGGCCACGTACCCGTGTTCCGGAACCGGGAAGGAGTCCGTCACGAGCGTCCATGCGACCCCGTCGGCGCTGGACCAGACGTTCGCCTCCTGGAAGGCGAAGATCCGCCCGTTCTTCCGGGTGATGGCAATGCCCCCGTAGTTCGGGCTGAACGGCGCGTCGGGAATCGGGGTCCACGCGATGCCGTCGTCGGACCGGTGCCAGACGTCATCCCCGAGGCCCCAGAACCCGTCGGACTGGAGGAAGACGGCCCCGGGCCTGCCGATGCGTCCGGTCCGGATCCAGGTCGCCGTGCACCCGCCCCCCAGGCACGTCTGGTCGCCGGCGCAGGCGCCGCACCAGAAGCCGGGGTCCTCCTCGTAGTAGTCGGCCTTGGAGTGGCCGCACGAAAGGCCCGCACACTGGGCCGCGGCGGCGTTCGGGTTGCATTCGGCCACGTTGGTGGCCTGGAACGGCAGGGTCAGTTCGCCGGCCAGGTCCTGGATGCGGAGGGTGATGTCGTGGCTCCCCTGGCGCTTCGGAGTGCAGTAGCTGACCAGGTAGATCCCCTGGCCGATCCGCTCCATCCGGTTGCCCACGTCCTCCAGGGCCGCCTCCATGGTGGACACGTCGTCGACCCGGACGGTTCCGTCCCGTCCCAGGGCCTCCAGGGAGGCGGGATCTACGTCGGCGCCGATGCCCACCGCGAAGAGGTTCACGTGCCACCAGTCGGCCATGTCATGGACCTGCTGCAGGGACCCGATGCCAGCCTGGTCGGATCCGTCGGTCAGGACCACGACCGCCCTGCCCTTGGGGGTGCCCAGGGCCCACTCCGCCCCTTCCTGATTCAGGATGACTTCCATTCCCCTCGTCACGGATCCGTACAGATCGGTGGATCGGTCGATGCACCGGCCCTTGACGCACTCGGGACGCTCGGACGGGCACTGGCCGGCGTTTTCGCATTCGCCGTGGAGGAGATGGGTGATCGCATCGTCGATCTGGCCCCGGGTGCTCATGGCAAGGGGGCGGTCTTCCCACGAGTGCTCGGGCACCCACCGGGCGCCCGCCCCGTCGAAGGTGCCGAGGGCCACCCGCTGGATGTTGCTGTTCCGGGCGACCCGCTGGTACGCGAACCCCTTGACCGCGTCGGCCAGGACGGGGAGTCCGTTGGTGGAAAGGATGCTGTAGCTGGTGTCGATCAGGACCAGGGTGATCCAGCCGTAGTCCTGGGGTCTGGGGGTGACCGACAACTGCCCCTCGACCGAGAGGGGGAGGTCGTCCTCGTAGACTCGGACCCGGTTTTCCAGCCCGTTGATGGGCTGCCCCGTGGCCTTGTCGGTGATCGAGACGAAGACCTGGAGGTTCGATCCGACCTGCTGGAAGTCGATCAGGCGTAGTCGGGCCTCGGTCGGCACGCAGTCCGGATCGCTGATGCAGTCCGCGTCGCAGTAGGCGTCGCTGGCGCAGGTCGCGGTGCAGGCCCCCGATCCGTTGCAGGTCTTGCCTTCGGGGCATGTGCCGCAGGACCCGCCGCAGCCGTTGCCGCCGCACTGGCGTCCGGCGCACGAGGGCGTGCAACCGTCGGGGACGGTCACAAGGTCCTCGGCCGCGTCGTAGCCACCCGGGATGTCCGGGCGCACCCCCGGGTCATCTATCGCGTCAGTGCCAGCGGGCCTCACGCAGACGTCGGACATGCACTCCAGCCCGGGGTTGCACGTGCCGTTGCCGTAGCACGGCCCGCGCTCCGTTCCCATGGGGGCGTCCGAAGCCCCGCTTCCGCAACCTGCGAGCACGAAGGACAGGACAAGGCAAACGACCTTCACCCTGCCGGCGATGCGCATTTCCAACACCCCTGGAGAAGTGGGTTGAGAATGCACCGATCGAAGGAGGTCGTCAATTGGTCCGATGGCTGAGAGATCCCCTCATACGCTCTCTGTTGGTCCTGAGGGGCCTTCCCGGGCGCGGGGAAGGTTGAATCGGCACAGATTCGGCTGTACGCGGGCTCATGGCTGGCCTCCAGTCAGGGCGCGGCTCGTGGGGTTTTCGGAGAGCAGGTCGAAATCGAGTCGATGGAAGAGTCGGAGCCATGACGCGGGAAGCTGGTCCGAAGACCTCTCGCCCGGCCCTGCCTGGTCGGCGCCGCACCGCCGGTACCCGCAACGGAGGACACGTCATGACCCGCATCCTCGCGCCCGTCGCCCCCTGGCTCCAATCCCCGCCCGGCACGGGACCGCATCGATCCGTCCTGGGCGTCGCGACCCACGCACTGCAGCCCGTCCCCGGGCCCGGCCGCGACCATTCCCGACGCCCGTCTGCCAGCCTGCAGCCGATGACGACCGGGCCGCACCCCCGTCGTTGCCCCCTCGGAACGCCACCTCGGCTCCAACGTCCCCATAGCCACACCGCCTGCCGCGCCTGTGCCTAGCGGCTTGGCTCAACCCGAGGTTTGCAGCACCCCGGCGACCGTCAGATGCAACTCGGCGCCGTCACCGTGGCCGGGCTGTGCAAACCCCTTCTCGTTAACCGCTATTGTTTGCACTACGCAGGACGCGCATAACTCTGTAAAGACAGGCGCTTGCGCTCTTGGGTGGTCAACCGCTCTTCACTGCTCTTGGTCCGGGGAGAGCGGCGCGGGCGCTCTCCCCGCCAATCGGGGTTGACAGGCCCCCTCCGTGGGCCTCGGAAGCGCATCCGGATAATCGTTTGAGATTCGGCGCTTGTACGGCGCTTTCGCACGCCCGCGCAGGACGCACCCATCCACCACCGTAGAGAAGTTCGCTATTTGATTTGGCTCCCTTTGCGTCGGCGAAGGCGAACAAAAGCGGGAGCGAGATCACGCCACGGTCTGGCCATCTCGGAACTGAACGACCTGCGCAGGGTCAAGCTCGCCGGACGTCATCATTCTCATGAGTTCGCCGTGAATCCTGGCCGAGGTAAACATGCGATAGGAAGGGAGAGCCTGAACTCGAACGTCCTGACGCAACGTCCTCTTGATGTCATCGGCGGTGTTGTCGGGGAGCCGATCCCACTTGAACTTCAATCCGAGTTCGTCGCGGGCTTCGCGCGCGACGCTCACCAGGGTCGCGCGGTCGAGAAGATTGAGCGGATCCTCTCCACGCCAGAAGGTTAGGATGGACTGGTCTGCGTACATGTCTTGGAGGTACCGGAAGGCGACGGTGGTCAAGAACGAGGCGTGGTGAGGCAACGAGTCCGCGATCGGCAGGAGCTTGGCCAGCAAGTCCGCCTTTTCGTACCAGGTCAGATTGTGCTCGAACCGCGCAAGATTCTGTTCGCGAGCCAATCTTGCAACCCCAAGGAGCTCGGCGCGATCGAGTCTCTCAAGGAACGCTGCAGGGTTGTTCATCGGTTCACTCCTTCATCCAGGTACAACGGTTCGGCTCAACCCGCGGCTTCCCGCAGGGTCAGGTTCAACGTGCGCTTGCCTCCGACGGTCGGGCCAGTCGGACTTGTAAAGTCTCAGTGTCTTGACCTTCATGTTCATGGATGCTACCACGGCCTTCTGGCGAAAGTCGCTGGAAGTCGAACCGTGCCGCTCTCCGGCACTGCTGGCCGTCCGGGTGCCAAGGAGCCTCTTCGTATCTTTCCACTCCCCCTTGTCGCAGCCGGCTGCTAGACTTCACGGACACCTTGCCGAGGTTGCATGATGGGCGATGCTGCCGTGAAGGGAGAAGGGGACCTCGAACAACTGCTTCGCGGCGTCGTGGAGCGGCTCGAGTCTCCGGTGATGGCGGAACGGTTCGCCAGCCTCCGTCCGGGCGTCAAGGTACAGGTCGGCTTCGTCGGCGAGTGGAATTCAGGGAAGTCCACCCTCATCAACGCGATGCTGGGGCGGAAGGTCCTGCCAGCGATGCCCACGCCGACCACGGGGTCGATCACGGAGATCGAGCCGCACAGTCAGGTCGGGGAACTCCGGTTTGTGGAGTTCGGTTCGGAAGGTGAGGAGAGCGTGATCGACGCGCTCGCCTTCTCTGAATACGCAACAGGGCAGCGCATTGGCAAGGTCAGGGTCCAGGTGCCCTGCCAGGGGCTCTTTGCAGAGGGCTATCGATTCATCGACACGCCGGGGCTCCAGTCGCTGAATCAGTACTCGAGCTGACCGAGGTGTTCCGAACGAGGAATGAGCATGCCCTTTCCGATGCGATCATGAGGAAATGGCTTGAACAGCAGGGGCATGTTTACGAAGGGAGCGCCGGAACGACCACCCAACTGGAAGAATACCTGCTGGAAGAAGCGCGGAAGCGAGCCGTGGATGAGGTTCAAAAAGAGACTCAACGGCGCTGATCAGCCAATGGGGATGAGCGTCTTCTAGGCCCCAACCTGCCCCTCGACGGACCTGAGACGCTGGATCAGGAACCAGCTCGGAGGGTGCCCGTGCGCCAGGGTGTTCCGGATCTGGCGAAGATCCTCCCGGTATCCTCGGCCCATTTGCGTCTTCTTGAGGATCTCTCCGAATGAAGCGAAATCCCACACGTCGTGCGGTCGGGCGGGAGACGAAGGCGGGTAGGTGCGTTGCAGGAAGTCGCCCGGGTCCGTGTAGCGATCCTGAAGCTGCTGGGTTTCCAGGTTCGGGGAGGCTGAACGCAGAGCCCTGGCCAGACGACTGCGCTCGAGCGACTCCATGTCCGTGCAGCGCCCCATGATTTCGCGGGCCAGGGGAGCGCAAGACAGGCACGACCGCAACCATGGGCGGAGCAGGCCGTTGGGCGAACCGAGAAGCGCAGCCCTGGCTGCCCAGGGAGACGGCCGGAGGCGGTCGGTGTGAATGGGTCGCCACCAGAGCCCAAGACGTTCGAGTTCGCTGGACAGGCTTCCCTTCGGCGCCGCGACATGACCGCGTGCGTCCGCCTGTAGGGACATGTTCCAGCGTTCGACGACCTCGGAGGGCAAAGCGTGAAGATCAGCCACGGCGCAGTCGTTGAGCTTCCGGTCCAGCGCGGCGTCGTCCCCCGACGCGATGGAGCCGATGCCGGCCGCATCCCAGCAGCGGGCCCGTTGAAGGTCGCCCCCGGTTTCCCATGCCAGCCGATGATGGACGTAGCGCCGCCAGAGAACCGGGTCCGGCAGGTCCAGGCTATCCAGAGCAGGCTGGCATGGTCCTCCGACCCCGAGATCCCAGCCACGCTCGTGTCCTGAGACCACCCGTGCGATCGGGAGGACAAAGGTGATCTGGCAGGATGGTGCCGCCTTGCCCAGATCGCTCACGAACGAACGGGCCTGTTCGACCGTGCCGGCGGGGTCCACCGCGCCCCACACCAGGAGGAATCGGGGGGCGCGCACGAGTTCCCCGACCGTCCGCAGGAACGGCCAGTAGCCCTCGCTGTCGTCGAGCCCCATGGCCTGACAGACCGACTGCCAGAAAGGAGGGACAATGTCGTTGTCCGTTTCGACCTCGACCGGCACGCAGTCGGCACCTGGACCTTCCGTCAGCAAGAGCAGATCGACAACCTGCTGGCCGAGTTCGCGGGAGAGGTGCGACTGCGCGATCTCCAGGACAATGCAGCCTGAAGTGCCTCGCCAGCCACGATCGCCGATCCAGGTCTCCAGGGAAGAACTGTCCCTGAAACGCCAGGGAAGCGAGGAACTGGCGAGGGAGACGTGGACGGTCACGAGTGTGCCTCGATCCATGCGACGATCTCTACGAGCGGATCGGAGCGATGCAAGGTGCCCAGACGGCTGATCTCGTAGGCGCCCGGCCTCGTCGTATTCGTGGGGAGGAACCCCAGTTCCGTCAGGACCCTGATCGCCGGTCCGTCGCCGGGGCCGAGGGGAGCGACCGGCAGGTGCTCCGCGAAGAACTCCTCCCACTCCTCGCCGACCAGTTCCTCCGAAAGGTCGACACTGTCCGAGCCGGACTTGATGGCAGCGGTCCTGGCCATCTTCAGGACATCGAGCTCGCGAGGAAGGAGTCTCCACGCCGGCGCGCCGGTGAGGAGAAGCTTGGCCTCCGAACGCGCACGGGTCTTCGAGTCCGCAAGGAGTTTCGCCAGGCCGGTCTCGTCCAGGCTCTCGATATGCCGCTCCTCCACGAGCCGATCAAGTGAACGAACGAGGAACGGGATGCCGCCGGTCGCCTCGTAGATCCGGGGGATGGCATCGAGCACGTAGAGCTCGACCCCCCGAACACTTCGGAACCACCAGTCGAGGATGCCACTGGTCAGGCGCCCCAGCGAAGCCACATGGGCGCTTCCCGCCGAGGCTCCGGAACGTCTTCCGAGTCCCCACCGGAGGAGATCGGCTCCTCCGGTCAGCAGCGGTACACGACGCTGGGTCGGGCGAGAAGCCATGACCTTGTCGGCCAGTGCCGGGTCGACACCAGCCAAGGCAAGGTCTTCGCGGTCTTGAACGGCCTTGGTATCGACACGCCGCGCTTCCAAGACCGAATGGGCGTCGAAGCCCAGGCGATCCGCGATGCCGCCAAGACGGTGGTCCACCCCTTCGGGCCAAAGGCTGGCGACCAGGGCGAGGCGGACGTCGAGATGCTCCGGGGGATGCGTGACCAGATCACGCAGGAGTTCCAGGTCGATCGGCTGCAGAAGCGAGCGGGGTCCGGCCCAGGGCACTCCCGAACGGCTCGCGGCGATGGCGGCGCGTTCGGCCGCGATGTCCCGGCGAACCTCGTCGTCCAGGTCCGCCCGCATCACGATCGACAGGTGGTGGGGGAAGCGGAGGCCATGGCGCACCACGCCTGCGATCCGGTTCTCGACCACCAACTGGCGCGCCACGAACTCGCGCAGCAGGCGCTGGACCTCGGCGGATGCCTTCCTGCCGTCGGACTCGAGCCAGTCGAGACTGCTGTCGATGGACCGGAGCCGGTCGATGATTCGTGCGTCCGCGTCCTCGATGCCGCCGTCCCGGCCTGCCTGTGCGAGTTCCAGCACCAATGCGCGGAAGACGATGTATCCCCGCGACACGCCCTGGAAATTGTTCTGGATGATCCTGCGGATCTCATCCTCCACTTCCCGGCTGTGGTAGACCTCGGCCACGTCGTCGACCGTGAGCGGCGTCCGTCCGGAAGCGAAACGACCCGCGCGGACAAGATGACGCAGGCTCTGGTCTCCGAAACGCAGGAGCACGGCGGGCTGGCAGCCGCAACGGCGCGCGACCGCCTCGGCCCTGTCGGCTGCATCGACGCCCAGCCGGGCGAGCGGTCCCGCGACGAGATCACGCGCGTCCTCGAGGGGCAGCGGGTCCAGCGTCAGGACCTCCCCCCAGTTGGCCCAGACGCCCCCGTTGGTGCTGGCGGCACGGTAGCCCGCGAACACGAACCGGACCCGGGGAAGGCCCATGGAGTCAGCGTCCGCGGCATTCGAGATGCCCGAGCGCATCAGGAAGCTCAGGCATTTCTCGCGGTTTTGCTCGTAGAGGCGAAGCTGGTCCTCGATGAAGACGTCGGCCTCGTCGAGCACGACCAGCAGGCTTTCCCCGGTGTGCGCGTCGAGGTAGCCCTGGAAGGCGTCCCGGAGGGCGCCACCGGGATCCTTCGAAACGTCCCGGGCTTCGGGGGTGAAGGAAAGTTGCCTGGCCATCTCCTTGCGGATCAGGTCGACCACGCTGACCTCGGACTCGGCACCGGCCGCACCTACGAAGAGGACGCGGAGAATGCTGCCCGAGGGCAGGGGGGTGCCGTCGTACTTCTGCTGGACGAAGCGGAGGAGGGCGCTCTTTCCGAGGCGACGACCCGAGAACACCCGGGTGTACCGGTTCTTCCGGGCGAGGTCTTCCGCCTGGGTCCTGCGTCCGACGAACATCTCGGGCGAGACGAACTGGCCGTCTTGCGTTCCGAAGGGGGAATGCCGAAGGGGATCCTGGTGCTGCGACAGAGCGATCTCGACCAGCGCCACCAGCCGGTCCTGGACGCGGTCGGGATCGAGAACGCGCGCCATGTCCAGATCGTCCAGCACGACCGCGGTCGTCTCCATGTGGCGCCGGAAGGCATCGAGCAGCTCGGTCCGGCGGCGTCCGAGACCCGGTGCCAGGAGAACCACCAGACTCGTCGTGTGTGCCGACACCTGCTTTACCGAGTTGCTCACGAAGTAGGCGTGGTCGGGATCCCTGCCTGCCGGCGTCAGGATCACGATCTCGGTGTAGTGGGCGAGCTGGGGGAGGAAGGTGGGGTTCAGGGGGGCCAGTGCCTTGCGAACCGACTCGATGTCGATTCTCAGCTCGTTTGCGCCGCTGCGAGCCTTGCTGTCGTCGATGGCCGTCAGGACGAGGGAGCGGAAGGCCGTCCGGAGGCGCTGTCCCTCCTTCGTGGGCTTGCCGCAGACGCCGGGGTTCCAAAGCGAAGCGAAATCCTTCGCCCCGTCGCTGAGACCCTTCAGGACGGCAGGCAGCGAAAGTCCATCCCTCACGGCTTCGTCGCGCCAACGGGTCTCCCGAAGGCGCGTCGGCTCGGCAGGGGAACCCGTGGTCCGATCCCTCAGCACGCCCAGTGCCTCGGCGAGGTGTCCCTGCGAGATGAGCGCGAGGGCGCGCTCGCGCGTGCCAGAGGGCAGACCCTCGGCGCGCTTCCGGGCGCGGACCTCCATGGCCTGGACGGCCCGTTCCGACTCCTGGTGGACACGCCGCAGCCAGGCCGCCCGCATGCGGGGCTCGTGGACCACCCCCTTCGGTTCGGGCTCGTGGGACTTGAGGATCTCGCGGAGCTGGAGGGCCATCGGCACCGCCGGGATTTCCTCCAGGGTCAGCCAGTGGCGGCGGAGCGCTCCCTCGATCTCCGCGCACTCCTCCTGGTTCCGCGATGCGTGGTCCTGGAGCCGCTTCTGTTCGCGGGGATCGAGGGCAGGGCTCAGCGCCTTCACGAGATCCCAGCGATCGCGAGCCACGAGTTGCCGAAACAGGGTGGTGATCGGCCTTTCGTCCTGGTCCGGCTCGGTATCTTCCGGCGCGGCGAGACAGAGAAGGGACACCGCCCGCAAAGGATCCTCCAGGACGTCGACCCGCAGCAGCGTCATTTCGCCGTCCTGCGCGTCAGCCAGCGTCTTGACCGTCGAGGGGTCCAGCATCTCGAGCAGGCCGGGCGCGGCCAGGACATCCCGAACACGAAGCGACAGGGAATCGGACGCTCGCGGTGCGGAACCCGCCTTCGTGGGGTCTTCCAGGCATCGCAGCATCAGTTGGCGGCAGAGTTCCTCCCCGGGGGAGTCGAGGGCCTCCGTGCGCTCCCGGAGCGCCGAGGCCTCCCGGACCGGGAGACCGCGCGTCAGGGAGTCGTCGGTGGCGGGCTTGAATCCCTTCACCTGCCGCATGGCCTCGTTGACGGACAGCGCCAGATCCGCGAGGAACCTGACCGCGCCGTCCATCTTCTCCCGGTCCTTGAGACGGGCGCCGGCCCGGTCGGCGATCTCGGCATGGACGCCGTCGAGCGTCCGGAGGAAACCCTCCATCCGGGCGGTATCCCATTCGGGCTTGCCGCGCTTGTCCTCCGGATACATGACCTGCAGGTCGGGCGCGACCCTGCGGATGAAGTCGTCCCAGGCGCGCCGGCAGTGCGTCCGCTCGATCTGCCCGCCGGCGGCCTGCCAACGCTTCACCATCTCCTTGTGGAAGTCCTGGCGCTTGCGCAGGAGATTCGACTTCAACTGTTCGAGGTTTGGCGCCGCCCTTTTCCCGAGTGACCCGCGCAGGAGGTCCACGCCATCGAGACCCATTGCGCCGCGGTCGAGCAGCGCGTGGACGACCTTCGCCAGGCCTCCATTCGAGAACTGAGCGAGGTCCACCATCGGACCGGTCTCGTCCTGCTGGAGGGGTTCCTTGCGGGAGGTTCTGAGGGCCTCGAGCACCAGGCGCAGCCTCATGCCCGCGCTGTCGCCCGCCATTTCCCGGAGACTTGCCGGACGGTCCTCGTCGTAACCGGCCGACGGCGACGCAGGTGCGTCCCAAACTGCTGCGAGTGCCGAGATGTCCCGGGACGTGAGGGTCAGTTCGCGCCCGACCGACTCGGCTGCCTTGCAGAGAAGCCACCAGCGGGCGAAGTCGTGGCCGGAAACTGCCTGGGTCTCTGCATCGCGCAGCCGCGCCACGAACGCGGGGTCCTTCCATGGTGCCGCTTCGGCCTGGCCGTCCGGGCCGATCCAGTGACGGTCCGCGAACGCAGCGAATGTCTGCAATTCCACGGGCAGGGAGGGCGCAACGTCTGTCGATGTTTCCGTGGTGGCGGTCGGCGCATCGTCCTGGGCTGCCCCTGCGTCCGACTGCAAGGGCACGGTAGCCATCTCCGGCTGCCCGGCTGCCGGGATGGCCGCGGGAACCTGCGCCACCTTGGAAGCGGCATCCGTAGATTCATCGGTCGGCGCGGGTGGCTGAGGGCTTTCGACAACGACCTCTTGAGCCGTCGGAGCCGATTCGGGCTCTACCGGGCCGGCATCGACCGGTGGAACGATATCGTCGTGAACCTCGGAAGCGGACGTCTGGACGGGTTCCGGAGCACCGTCTTCCCCCGCCGACCAGTTCCTCAGATCCATGTCGGCGATGAATTCGGCAAGCTGGTCCAGGTCCTCCCGCAACCGGGTCAACAGATCGTCGAAAGCCTGGCCTTCGAGGCGCAGTGCCCACTCGATCCATGCGTTGCCATCGTCCGAGCCGGGAAGCTCGGGAACCGTTTCCCCGGCAGCCTTCTCACGCAGCTGCGTAGCGGCAGCGGCCCGCATGTCCTCCAGGAGACGGGCGCGCTGCGGGGAACGATGGGTGACGCGTCCCCGCGACAGAACCTCAGCGAGGTCCGACAGGCGCTGGCGGAGCGTTCCCGTGCGGGAGAAGCGCGCTTCGAACTGGGCGAGGATCCCATCCAGTTCCTCCCGGGTGGTCCACGGCGCGTCGTCCATTCCGGCCTGCCGTGCAGCCTGCGCGACCATCCCACGCAGTTTCGCGACGGAGGCGAGAGCCTCCCGGACCGCGCCTTCGACGCGGCCGTCCTCCATGGCCTGGACGTTCCGAAGACCATCGAGGTCGGCATCGAGTGCGGAGAGCATGCCGTCCAGATCGGCAAGTCGCTGGCGGATTTCGTGCGCGGATACCGGTTGACCCATGACAGCCCCCAGGCTCGCGAAAAGGCGTTGCAAGGGCGGATCCTAGTCCATGTGGGCCCGGGTGCAAGACCGATTTCCGAGGGGGCTTCCTGCGGTCGCGAAGAGGAATACTGGCCGGCGAATCCTGGCGCAGAGCGCCGATAGCGAGCAGGGATGGCTACCTGTCCAACTTCACGAGCATCCCCGGGACAACCTTCAGACGATCGTAGTCCTCGTCCTCCGGCACCGGCGGACCGGGGTTGTTCAGCACGACGGCGTCCGAAAGAACATCCCGGACATACCGCGGGCCAAGTGTCTTGGTGACAACCCGGTCCCCGACCTGGAACCGACCGCCGACTTTGCGGTCCTTCGGGTCCGGCTTCCAACTCGGGGGCGGGCGGACCCGATCCACCAGATCCAGGAACCACCGATGCCTGGCGATCAGGGTGCGGGTCGGGATGTGGGACCCGAGGCTCGATTTCCCGTGGATGCGGCGCAGGCGCTCGACGCACGCGTCGTCGTCGAAGCCGCCCGAGGAAAGGCCCGTCCGGGTGTAGATCCACCAGCCGATGGTCTCGATGTCCTGCGCGTCCGTCGCCGGCAGATCGGCAGCCACCGGCAAGGACAGCACCTCCATCGCCGCGCACGCCGCCCAGGCACAGGCCATCCAGGCGCCGAAGTAGTCGTCCGGGACGTCGGCGGATGCCTCGGGCACGTCGAGACGGCTGGCGAGAGGAGGCGTGCCGCCGGGTCCCCGGTAGCAGAAGAATCCCCCCAGCACGCGCAGCATCGTCCCGACGAAGTCGATGCCGTCCTCCACATCCAGGGGGAGGATGTCCATCTTCTTCTTGCCCCCGATCCGAACGCGGTACGCGGCGAGGTGTCCCAGGATCGCGACCAGCGCCCAGTATCGCGGGATCTGGGCGGGCCCGATGCGGGCATCCCGGCACGTCCTGAGCCCGTCCGCCCACCGTTCGAAGGCGTCGAGAAGTCGCAGGATGCGTTCCCGGGCGCGTTCGACGTCCCTTGCCGTCAGGCCCTCCGGCACCGGGGGGCGTTCGGGGGGCGTCGCCGGGCCTGCTGGCGGCTCGTCAGGCGCGTCCTCCAGTTCCGTGGACTCGTCCTCCGTGGAAGCGCGTTGCTCCGGAGGTCGCCTGCCCCCGAAGAGTTCAAACAGCAACCCAACCAGCAGGGACGTGTCCCCGTCCGGGGCGGCGATCGTGCCGCTGTGGCCGGTCGAACGGACCTTGCGCCCCGCGAGGAACTCCTCGTATGGGAGGACCCTGTCGTCGTCGGGGTCCGGCTCGTCGGGCTGCTGATCGAATGCGGCCCCGGTGGTCTTGCCTGGCTCCTCCTTCGGTTCCTGGAAGAGCGTCTTCTGGAAGGGCTCCAGCAGGCTCAGGAAGTCGGAATCGCCCACGCGGACCTTTTCCAGGGCATCCAGGAGCGGCCCCGATCGCGGTCCGGGAACCGCGCGCCGGAGTTCCTCGATGCGGTGGATCAACGCGACCGCCGTCCCGCGCCCGTCTGCCAAACTCACTTTGGCGAGGCAGGCTTCGGCAGGGACCGCCCTTTCGGCGCGGAACAGGCGGCCCGAATCACGCCCGAGACCCTCGGCGAGGTGCAGCAGGGGCTCCGAGTCCCGGTCCAGCAGGTCGATGGTGGCCCCCTCTACGGGCAGTCCGGAAGCGGGAAGCCAGCGGACCTCGCGACCGTGTGCCTCGAACAGGCCGGGGTAGGGGGGCGCTTCCTTCCCGTCGTCCCCGGGTGATGTGGGCACTGCGATACCCGACAGGTCGGTCAGCGGGGAGGCGGAAAGCGTTTCCACAAGCCCCAGTGCGACGACAGCCGTACCGGCGGGCATGCGCTGGTACAGCATCGCCTCGCAGTTCGCGGCGGGTCGACCGGACGTCCCGAAGGCGGCGACCGAGCAGTTGCCGCTGCCCGACAGCACGTGGTCGTGGCTGCGTCCCTCCGCGATGACGAGTTTCGCGTGGAGGTAGCGTTTGGGGGAGCACCAGGTCGACGGCGTTCCCGCCGAGGCTCTTCCGGACCTCGTTCTCGAACAGGTTCTTCATCGCGCTGGCCATCGAATCCTCCTTTTGAATCAGCGGGTTTCTCCCGCGTCGTGAGGTCATGTTTGCTCTGCGATCGGGGCATTGCAAGGGAAATAACCGATTGATGTCAGCAGGTTGGATGCTGTTGATCGTCTGTCCGTGAATCCCCCGATGTCCCCGAAACCTGGGTGGCCGGCTCTTGATTGGTTGAAGGGCAAGGGGTCGCCCGGCCTGGATGCGACCACGTGGTCGCCCCAAACGGGGAAAGGGATGGCGTCTTCAAGGATGGAAGGCCCGACCAGGAGGCTGGCGTTGTCCCGAGTCGCCTCCCGGTGCCGCATTAAGGTTTTCGGAAACGGGCTGTCCCCGATTGCCTCGAACCCACGCAACTACCGGGTGGGGACGTTGGGGTTTCTTGAATCACGCCTGGATGCATACCGCCCGGACGTGGTTTCGTGGCGATGGTGGTGCTCGCTGCGATGGAGCAGGCGTTGAATCGTCTCTGGATGCATAACGCCCCGGTGCGTTCTGATCGGGATGTGGATGCACGGGAGTCCAGAATTTTTTCTCGAATCGCATCTGGATGGGAAACGCCCCCGGGTAGTGGAATCGACCCGGGAGCCAAAGGTGAGAAACACGCCTGGAACGGCCCCCCTGGGTCGGGTTGGAATGGTGGCGTCCGGGCGAACACGCAGGGAGCGTGCCCCCTGGGGCGTGCTGGAATGACGGGCGAGGAGACGGCGCGTGAAACACGCCTGGAACGGGCCCCCCGGGATGGGGTCCACTGGTGGCGCGGGCAGCCGGCGAACGTGCCTGGCACGCACCCCTGGCCTGGCGGGACCCTGGTGACGGACGGGACGGAGGCGTCCCGGTTGAAGAGGAGGACGTGACCATGAACGAGCCCCTGCTGACGATCTCGGAGGTTTCGAAGGCACTGACGCTGTCGAAGGCGTTCGTGCGGCGCCGGATGGTGACGGGCGAGTGGCCGAGCTACCGGTTCGGGCGGTCGCGGCGCATGGCCCGGGCGGACGTGGACGCGATCCTGGCCGCAGCCCGGCAGGGCAGCGTGGTCTGCCCGGCGGGGACCGGACCGGACGCATTGGCGTCGGCCCAGTGAATCCCGTCTGGAGCGAGCCCCCCGACCGGGTGTGAAGTCGAGGGGGATGGGAGGTCCGTCGGGACCACGGCGCGACGGGGGCGGCGATGCTGACGATCGAGGAGTTCGCGAGCCGGCTGAAGGGCGTGCGCAAGGGTGGCCGGGACTGGAGCGCCCTGTGCCCGGCGCACGACGACCACAACCCGTCGCTGACCTTCCGAGCCGACGGCCGGGGCATCCGGTTCCACTGCCACGCAGGATGCACCCGCAAAGAGGTGCTGGCGGCGATGGGCCTGGAGGGGAAAGACGTGTTCGAACCGGACGACCGCGGGTCCTGCCGCTCCAGTATCGAGGCGACCTACGACTACGTGGACGAGGCCGGGAAGCTCCTGTACCAGACCGTTCGCCGATTCCCGAAGAAGTTCTACCAGCGCAGGCCCGCGATGCCGCTCGATCCGCCCGACCGGATCACGCGCGACCCGGATGGCCGGGAGTGGGTGAACTCCCTGAAGGGGCCGGACGGGAAGCCGATCCCTCGCGCCCTGTACCGCCTGCCGGGGGTGATCGCCGCAGTCGCTGATGGCCGGACGGTCTTCGTGGTCGAGGGCGAGAAGGACGCGGACGCGATGGATGCCTTGGGCGTCGTTGCGACGACGTCTCCGCAGGGGGCGGGCAAGTGGGAGGACTCCTTCGCGGCACCGCTGGCGACCGCTGCCCGCATCGTGGTCTGCCCGGACAACGACCCGCCCCCGAAGAATCCGAAGGACCGGGGCTTCCCGGGCCAGCGCTACGCGGCGGGCATCGTGCGCTCCCTGCTGAAGGCGGGCGTGGACCCTGCGCGGATCCGTGTGGTCGAGTTCCCTGGGGCCAAGGACGCGTCGGACTGGATCGCCGCCGGTGGGACCGTGGACGACCTGCGGCGCCTGGTCGATGCGGCACCGGACGGGCGGGCATGGATGGAGGCGTGGGGGCCCCGGCTGTCTGGCAAGCCGTCGACTCCCGGGACCGTGCCGCCTGCGCGTACGCCGGCTCCGGACCCCCGACCCGCGATGGCGGTGGACGGAGACCTGGCGGCCATCGTCGCGGGCGTGTGGCCGGTCCTCCTGGACCTGAACCAGCCCGGCCCGACGCTGTTCCGGTCGCCGGACGCCTCGCTGGTCGTGGGCGTCCGCGACGGCGACGACGGACCCGCGATCCGGGTCCACGGGATCGACTCGGTCCGCCTGCTGGTGTCGCAGTTGATCCGCTGGTACCGGCTCGATGCGGACAGCGGTGACGAGAGGCCGGCGTACCCGCCTGACAGTGTCGTGAAGTCGGTCCTGGCCGAGCCGTCGATCCGGCTGCCTGCCCTGGCCCGGATCGTGTCGGTGCCGATCGTGGGCCGCAACGGCGAGATTCAGACCGAGCCCGGCTATCACGCGGCGAGCCGGACCTTCTACGCCCCGGCGCCCGGATTCGAGGTGCCGCCCGTGCCTGCCGAGCCGACCCCGGAGGACGTGGCCCGGGCGCGGGATGTTCTGCTCGTGCCGCTGGCGGACTTCCCCTTCGTGGGGGCATCGGACCGTGCGCACGCCCTGGCGGCGATCCTGCTGCCGTTCGTTCGCGAACTGATCGACGGGCCGACCCCGCTGCACATGGTCTCGAAGCCGGCACCCGGCACGGGCGCGGGCCTGCTGTGCGACGGGATCGCGATGATCGCTACGGGCCGGGCGGCCCCGGCCGGGGTTGTGCCCACCGACGAGAACGAGACGCGGAAGCGGCTGACGGCGGCGTTCCTGGATGGGGTGTCGATCCTGATGCTCGATAACGTGACGCGTATCCTGGGCGGGTCCGCGCTGTCATCGGCACTGACGGCGACGACGTGGACGGATCGGGTGCTGGGGCGATCGACCAACACGGCGCTTCCCATCCGGTGCCTGTGGCTCGCGACGGGGAACAACCCGAAGACCACGAACGAAGTCGTGCGGCGCGTCGTCCGGATCGGCCTGGACGCGAAGGTCGAGCGGCCCTGGGAGCGAGATGGCTTCCGGATCCCGGACCTGCGTATCTGGATCGCCCAGCACCGCGGGGAACTGGTCGGAGCCGCCCTGACGCTGGTGCGTGCCTGGGTCTGCGCGGGCCGTCCGGGTTGCGACGTGTCGCTCGGCAGTTACGAGGCCTGGGCCGCGGTCATCGGCGGGATCCTGGCGGTCGCCGGTGTCGACGGCTTCCTCGCGAACCTCTCGGAGTTCTACGACCAGGCGGACGTCGAGGGAAGGAACGACCGGGCGTTCGTGGAGGCCTGGTGGGACAAGCACGGCGACAAGCCGATGGGCGTGGCGGACCTGTACCCGCTGGCCGTCGATGTACTGGAACTCGGGGATGGGGGCGAGCGGTCGCAGCGGACGCGTCTCGGGCGGTCGCACCTGTTCCGGCTGCGCGACCGGGTCGTCGCGGGGCACCGGGTCTGCGAGGCGGACAAGTACCAGGGGGCCCAGCGCTGGCGTCTGGAAGAGGTCCTCGGGGAGGCGTTGGTGAACGTCGGGGTCGCGACGTTCACGGGCGGAAGTTCCGAGAAGGACAGCCAAAGCAGCGACTTCGTGAACGTCGTGAACGTTGCTCAACCCCGTGTACGCGCGGACGCGTGTGATCGCGCGGGATCGTGCGCGTGCATGAAGGCCGAGTGCCCGGACGTTCACGACGTTCACAAGCCGGAAGAAGGCGTCTGCAACCCTGCGAAGACCCGCATGAATCCGGTCGTGAACGTCGCGGTGAACGTCGGCGACCGCGAGGACGATCCCGACGCGGACTACCCGGGCCTGGACTGGCTGACGCCGGGAGGCGAGGCATGAGGATCGCTGCGTTCCTCGAGAGGCTCCGAGAGGCCGGGGGCGTCGTGACGCTGGACGGGGAGGGCGCGGTCCGCTGCCTGGGCAACCCCGACGTGGTGACGCCCGAGGTCCGAACCGCCGTGGAGCAGCACGCGGGGGCGTTCCGGGTCTTCGTCGAGCGGGAGCGTGCCGCGACGCTGGCGAGCACGACCACGCGGTCGCACGGGTGGTGCGAGCGGTGCGGGCGGGTGGTGTGGGTCGGGACGGGCGGCGAGCGGCTTCCGGACGGGCAACTGGTCTGCGGCGACTGCGTCGCGCCCTGGGACATCGAGGCGGGGTCGGTCCCGGTCGAGGAGCCCGAGTGTCCTGGAGTGGGCTGGAAGGATCCCGGGGGACCGGTCCCCCCCCATGGGTCCTAGGAGAGCCGGTGGCGTACCGGGGGTACCGGAGGCGGCGGTCAGTCTCTAGCCGGGGACCCTGATTTATTGCGCCCGGGATTGCCCGGGATGTCCGGAATGCCCGGGATGGAAGTCCGGGATGGAGGTGAGCGAGATGGGAACGAGGAAGGACACAGGAACGGCTCGGCGGGACGCGGGTGACCGGCTCGTGGGCGAAATCCGGGCAGTCTGCGATGGCGTCCGGGACCGGCTGTGCCGGGTCGCGCAGGGAAGGCGGGCGGGCCTGCCGAGCCTGGACGTGGAGAACGCGATCCTGGAGGACGCGGTCTGGCTGAACGTCCGGTGTCGAATCGTCCGGAAAGGGGAGTAGGGCCATGGCCGGCAAGCCGAAGGATGGACGGACGTTCAGCGACGCGTCGGCCGCCGCGCTCCTCGGCGTGAACGAGCGGACGGTACGGCGCTGGCGGGCGCAGGGCTTGCTCGCGTGCCGATCGGATGGCTCGCTCGACCAGGCAGCGACCGTCGCTCGCGTCAACGGGGGACGCGATCCCCTGCGGGGAGGGAAGCCCGACCGGGTGTTTGCGGGGGCGGCACCGCTGCCCGAACCGCCGGCAACGACCTCGCGCCGCCCTGCGCCTGCCGTGGACCGGGCGTTCGACGACCGGGGCGACGCGGGCCTGGGCGGTGCGCCCGGGGATGCCGGGAAACTGCTGCGGGCGCGCGTGCTGTCCGAGGCGGTCAAGGCGAAATTGGGCCAACTCCGGCTGCGCGAGCGGACCGGGGAACTGATTCCCAAGGCCCAGGCGGTCCAGGTCTACGCGGACACGCTGGCAGCGGCCCGGGCGACGCTGGAAGGCATGCCGCTGCGCCTGTCGCACCGGCTGGTCGGCCTGGACGCCGTCGGCATCCGGGCCGCGCTCCAGGCCGAGGTCGAGACGATCCTGAAGGAGATGGCGAATGGACTCGACGCTGCTGGATGAGGCCGCGGTCTGGGACGATGCGCTGAAGGAGATGCGCCGGGCCGGGTCCGACGCGGTGGCGCCGCGCCCGAGGCTGTCGATCACGCAGATCGCGGAGTCGTGCCGGGTCATCCCGAGCGAATCGTCGTCGGTGCCGGGCATCTACTCGAGCGCGTTGACGCCGTACGTCAGGGAAATCCAGGATCGTCTGCACCCGGACGACCCGGCCCAGGTCATCGTGTACGAGGCCGCGGCCCAGGCCGGCGCGAAGACCACGGTCGGGGAGAACTGGATCCTGGCGGTCGCTGCGGGGTACTACCCGGCGCGGATGCTCATCGCCCTGGATACCGATCTGAACGCCCGCGACTGGTCGAAGGACAACCTGGACACGATGGTCGGGGCGACGCCGCTGCTGCGGGAGCGGGTGCGCAACCCGGTGTCCCGCCAGAAGAGCGAGACGGTCCTGGGGAAGTGGTTCCCGGGGGGGAGATTGCGGATCGTCGGGGCGCACTCGGCGAGCGCTCTGTGCCGGATCCCCGCGAAATACGTGGTGATGGACGAGGTCGACCGCTGGAAAACGAACGTCGGTTACGAGGGCGCGGGCGTCTCGCTGGTCCTCGCGCGGCAGACGACTTTTGGTGCCGCGAGGAAGGCGTACGTCTGCTCGACCCCGACCGTCGAGAACGATTCCGAGATCCATTCGTGGTTCGAGCGCGGCGACCAGCGGTACTTCCACGTGCCGTGCCCCCGGTGCGGGGAGTATCAGCCGCTCGAATGGCGCGACCCCGCGACGAAGGCGTACCGACTGGTCTGGACCCCGGGGCGTCCCGAGGAGGCCCGCTACGTCTGCCGGGCCTGCGAGGCAGCCTGGGACGAGGTCGACAAGAACACCTTCCTGCCGGCGGGGCGGTGGGTCGCGTCGCGGCCGGACCTGGGCGGCGGGATCATCACGAGCTACAACCTGAACTGCCTCTACGCGCCGCTCGGATGGCTGTCGTGGGCCGAGATCGCGGCGGAATGGGAGGCGGCGTGCGCGGTCGCCAAGACCGGCAGCATCGACAAGTTGCGCTCCTTCGTGAACGTCCGCCTGGCGGAAGTCTTCTCGGAG
>CALJUR010000121.1 GCA_937975765.1 uncultured Myxococcales bacterium | reverse complement strand
TCCAGAGTTTCCTGCGGAAACCCGTGGACTCCGCCTCCGTGCTCGGGCGGGCCCCGGGCGGGGGACGGGGTCCCCGCCCTACATCCGACGCGCGTCGCGGGCGCGTTGCAGGACGTCCAGCCACGGCACGCGCAGCCGGTCCCACCGGTGCCGCGCCGCGACCTCCAGCGCCGCCCGGCTGGTCCGCGCGAACAGCGCCTCGTCGGACAGCAGCGCCAGGACGTGCCGGGCCGCGGCCGCATCGTCGCCGGAATCCGCCTGGAAGCCGCCCTCGCCGGGCCGGAACACGAACGGCATGCCGCCCGCGTTGGACGTGACTGCCACCATGCCCGTGGACATCGCCTCCAGCAGCGTCAGCGGCTGGTTGTCGAACCGGTTCGTGTGCAGGTAGAGGTCGTGCGACAGCATCTCCTGCCGCAATGCCTCCACGGGCAGGTTGTCTTTGACCACGATGCCTTGAAGGCCGCGCCGGGCGATCTCGGACTGCACCTCGTCCCGCAGCGGCCCGCGCCCGACCATCGTCATCGTCGCGTCCGGCCGCGCCGCGCGCACCCTCTGGAACGTGCGCAGCGCCATGTGCGGGTCGTAGATGTTGTGGAAGACGCGCGGCCACAGGATGCGGGGGCGGGGCTTGCGGCGCGCCGGCTGCGGCGACCAGCGGTCGTCCAGCACGTGCGGGACCACGTCGGATTCCACCCCGATCCCGCGCAGCAGGCCGCCCAGGTACGGCGACGCCACCTGCACCTGGAAGGCCCGCCGGAACATCGGCACGAACAGCGGCCGGTACCTGTGCAGCAGCGCCTGCGCCGACCCCAGCCGGGACCAGGACCCGTGGTACAGCAGGATGACGGGCACCTGCGTCGCGAGGCCCGCCAGCACCGACAGGATCCCGAACGCGAACGAGAAATCCGTGTGCAGCTGGGCGACCACCGCGTCCACGCCGCGCAGGCCGCCCCGCGGCAGCACCAGCGTCCGCAGCACGTCCAGGCCCTTTCCGACCTTGCCGCGCCTCGTCGTGGTGCGAAGGACCTCGATGCCCTCGGACTCGAAGTGGCGGGCCAGCGTGTCGATCTGGGTCTGGTAGTTCGACGGGGCGAAGTTGCCGATGACGATGACCTTCATGATCCTCCGCGGCGGCACGGTGCCGCCCGACCGTGCCGATCGTACCGGATTCCCCCCTTTGCCGCACGCGGGCGGGGCGCCTCGCGGATCCTTCCGGCGCATTGACACCGCGCGAGACGGCGTCCGATAATGCGCCGCGGAAATGCGGCAGGAGGCCCTACATGCCCTTCGACTGGATGTATCCCAAGCGGCACGAAACGTTCGTCCGGAAACTCGCGGGACGTTTCGAGGAGATGCTTCGCCTGGAGGTCGAGCAGCGGGCCTGCCTGCTGAAGAACCTGGGCTACTCCCGGGACGCCGTGGTCCGGCGCCTGCAGGACCGGGTGAAGTGGGATTTCGAGATGTCGAAGGTCCCGCCGCTACTGAAGGAGGTGGCGGGCATCGTGGATCGCGTCTTCCACCGGGCCGCGCACTGACGTGGAACCCCTTCCCGAACCTCCTCCCCCGGGTGACGCCTCGATGAGCGATTCCGGAGAGGGCCTCGTCGTCACCTACCGGCTGGTCGGCGGCCTGGACGACTGCCGACGGCGCGCCTTCCTGCTGGCCATCGAGCAGACCGCCGAGGTCAGCCCGTCCCTGTGCCAGGGGCCGTTCTTCGAACAGCGCGTGCTGGGCCGCGTCGAGTCGGTCCGCGATGCGGGCGGCGGCGCGTGCGAGGTCGTCGTGCGGTTCCCGGCCGACGTGGTGGGGACCGAGTTCGCCCAGCTGTTCAGCGTGGTCTTCGGCAACGTCAGCCTGTGGGACGGCGTCCGGGTCGAGTCGGTCCGCCCGACCCCCGGGCTGGCGGCGCGCCTGGGCGGCCCGAGGTTCGGGATCGAGGGGGTCCGGGCCCGGCTGGGCGTGGCGGGCCGGCCGCTGCTGATGTCCGCGGTCAAGCCGCTGGGGCGCACGCCGGAGGAACTGGCGGCGTACGCGCACGACCTGGCGCTGGGCGGGATCGACATCGTCAAGGACGACCACGGCATCACGGACCAGGTCTTTGCGCGGTACGAGGCCCGGGTCGAGGCGGTGGCGGCTGCCGTTGCGCGGGTCAACCGGGAGACCGGCCGGCGATGCCTGTACTGTCCGACCGTCACCGGGCCGGCCGACGAGGTGGTGGACCGGGCACGCTTCGCCCGGGACGCCGGCGCCGGCGCGGTCCTGATTTCGCCGCTGGTGGCCGGGGCCGACTTCCTGCGGGTGGTGGCCCGCGATGCGGACCTGCCGGTGGTGGCGCACCCCGCGCTGGCGGGTGCCTTCTTCGCGCACGGCGACCACGGGATCGCGCTGCCGGCCCTGCTGGGCACGCTGATGCGGCTGGCGGGCGCGGACCTGGTGGTCTTCCCGGGATGGGGAGGGCGCTTCCCGTTCACCCGGAAGGATTGCGAGGCGGTCGACCGGGCGCTGAAGGAGGACATCGGGGGACCCCGGCCGGCCTTCCCGGTGCCCGCGGGCGGCCTGTCCCTGGAGCACGTGCCCGGCCTGCGCGAGGTCTTCGGGCAGGACGTCGTGTTCCTGATCGGCAGCGCGCTGTACGAGCGGTCGCCCGACCTCGCGGCGAACGCGGCCTACTTCCGGTCGCTGGTCGAATCCCCGGACCGGCAGGGGAGGTCCGCATGATTCGGGTGGTGGTCGCGGGCAACTCCGTGGCGCTGCACGTGGCCCCCCGGCGCGACGACCGCGCGGGCGGCACCTACGCCGACCACCTGCGCCGCCGGCTGCGCCCCCTGGGCGGGGACGTGGTGAACGTGGCCCGCCGCAGCAACCTCGTCGACGAGGACGACCTGGAGTTCATGGCCCACTGCCAGAGGAACGACCCGGACGCGGTCGTGATGCAATACGGAATCAACGAGGCGGCCCCGCGGGTCCTTCCGCGGCCGCTGTGGATGTGGCTGAAGGGACCCCAGGCATACGGGCGGGCCAAGTCGCTGCTGCGGCGCGTCGAGGGGCGCATGGAGCCGCACCTGGTGCGCTGGACGCGCGCCGGCGGATGGATCCGCCCCGCCCGCTTCGAGGCGAGGTACCGGTACAAGGTGCGGATCGTCCGCCGGGAATCGGCCGCCCTGCCGCTGATCGTGAACCTGGGTCCGCCGACCGACGACCTGGAACGGCTGCTGCCCGGGATGCGGGCCGCGGTGGAGCGCTACAACGGCATCCTGGAACGGATCTGCCGGGAGGAAGGCGCCATCCTGGTGGACGTGCACGGCCTGGTCCTGGACCGGGGCATGGAGATCCAGCCCGACGGCATCCACTTCACGGCCGAGGGTCACCGGCAGGTGGCCGACCTGGTATGGAAGTGCCTGCGGGAGTCCTTCCCTGCCCTTCCCGGCTAGTTCAGCCCCGCAGCCACGCGGGGACCCGGTGCGCGGGCACCCGCAGGACCCTCAGCAGCGGGGCCACGTCCTCGTCGAACCTCGCGAAGCGCGATCGCATGACGGCCGCCAGGTACGGCACGGGGAAGACCACCCCCGCGATGGCCACGCGGGCGACGGCCGGCAGGTCCGGCAGCAGCCAGCGGGCCAGCCCGAAGGTCGAGGCGCCGGTCGCGAAGGCGCAGGCCGCGATGCCCGCCAGGCGGCCGAAGGGGATGACCCGGGCCGGAGGCTCCTTCAGGACCTTGCGGATCAGGAAGACCTGCCAGGCGCCGTGGACGAACTCGCCGATGGCGAAACCGGTCGCGGCACCCATCGCCCCCAGGCCCAGCACGTACCCGAACAGCACGACGCACGCCGGGTTCACGACGCTGGCCACCAGCGTGATCGTGGCGTACCAGCCGGACCGGCCCTCGGCCTGCAACGCGGGCGACGTCAGGAGGATGCGGGGCATCACCCCCAGGACGGCCACGCGCATCACGGAGGCGCTGTCGGCGTACCGCGTGGAGAACAGGACCGCGACGATGTCCTCGGCGCCCGCGAAGACGATACCCGTGATCGCGAACAGGACCAGGGCGGTCTTCACCGACGCGCGACGCCACAGGAGGGCCATCTCCTCCCGTCGTCCCGCGGCCGACAGGCGCGAGAAGTCGGCCAGCAGGATGGCCTGCGCCCGCAGGATGACGGTGTACGACATCGACACGGCGTAGGTGCCGTTCACGTAGACGGCGTAGGTCTCGGCGCCGAACAGGGCCGCGACGAACATCTTGTCGCCGGCCAGCGCCAGCGGGGACAGCACGGTGATGCCGGCGATGGGCAGGACGAAGCGCAGCGTGTCGCGGCCCAGCCCGGGCCGCCAGCCCGCGGGGACCGACCGCAGCGGCCGGAACACCAGCGCCACGGACGCCACCTCGATCGCGGCGCCCAGCAGCACCCACAGGAACAGGCCCACCGTCAGGTCCATCCCCAGGAACGTCGGGATCAGCACCCCCGCGGCGGTGGCGGCCCGCGTCAGCACCTGGAGGCCGACCATCAGGCCCAGGCGCGCCTGGCACACCAGGATCGGGTCGACCAGCATCTGGGGCAGCAGGAACAGCGGCAGCGGGAAGTACACGCGCAGCATCCCGGCCAGGTGGGGGCTGCCCAGGCGGTCGGCGATCGCGTCCGCGCCGAAGAACAGCCCCGCCGAAAGCACGGCGCCGGCCGCGAACAGCACGGCGTGCGCCGCGGCCAGGAAGCCCTTCCGGGCCGCCGGTTCCAGCCGGGGGAGGAAGTGGTACACCGCGTTCGGCAGGCCCACGGCCATCGGGCCGGCAAGCACCGAGAAGACCAGCAGGATCTGCTGGAACGCCCCGTACACCGAGCGGTCGGGCAGCGTCCACGCCAGGCCGGCCGAGAGGGCCACCCCCAGGGCCATGTTCAGGACCTGCCCCAGTGCCAGCAGGACGGCCTGCGAGGTCCGGGAGGCGGGCGCAGAGGGGGAGGGGGAGGTCGGCTCCACGGCGCCGACTGTAGCACGAATCGGGAGTTCCACCGTCGACGATGCTTGACGGGCCTGCGCGAACCCGATACAAACGCCGAGACCGTCAGGGGCGGGGAGGTCGCATGGCAACGGGGTGCGCGACTGGGGTTCGGGGGGGCGTGAACGCGGCGTCCCGGTTGCGGGCGTTCGCCGCCATGGCAGCGCTGGCGCTGCTGCTGACGGCCTCCCCCTCGCTCGCCGGGGAGCCGCCGGCCGCGGGCGAGGTCCCGGCCGCGACGTCTCCCGAGCCGGGCGTCCCCTCGGCCAACCTGGACCTGCCGGCCGCGACCGGTCCCGAAGGCACCCCCGGCACGCCGACCGGCCAGCTGGTTCCCGCCGCGGGCGCGGCCCCGGCCGATGCGCCCGCCACGGTCGCGCAGCCTGCGGCGCCCGCGGAATCCCCCGCGCCGGCCGAACCGCCCGCCTCCCCCGCCACCGCGGCGGAGGCCGCTCCCGGGTCCGCCGCCGCCGCGGGGACCGACACCGGCCTGTCCTCGCAACTGGGCCAGTTGTTCAAGACGGACAAGCTGACGATCGACGGCTACTGGTGGCTGCACTACAACAAGGTCTCCTCGTTCGCCCTGGACGGCGACGGCCACAAGGACGGCCTGGGCCAGTCGCTGGACCACCGCCTGCGCGTCCGCCCCCGCATCCTGCTGTCGAAGAACGTGGACGTGTACGCGAACCTGGACGTCCTGGCCGGGCAGGTCTGGGGGGACACCTCGACCGCCGCCGCCGACGAGCAGTTGTCGCCGCGCGACCGGAAGGGGTTCACCTCGCGTTCCGCGATGCGCGAACTGTACCTGGAGTGGCGGTCGGTCGCCGGCGTGCTGCGGGTCGGCCAGGTGGCTTCCCAGTGGGGCATGGGCCTGGTCGCCAACGACGGCGAGGACCGTGCCGACAACTTCGACGACACCTGGAACGGCGACCGGACCGAGCGCGTGCAGTTCACCTTCCGGCCGGCCACCTGGTGGAAGGACCCGGACGAGTGGGGGAAGCACCTGACCCTGTCGATT
The DNA here is from genome assembly GCA_937975765.1 of uncultured Myxococcales bacterium. Lineage (GTDB taxonomy): Bacteria > Myxococcota_A > UBA9042 > DTJE01 > DTJE01 > CAIZWN01. The sequence goes on along the minus strand of CALJUR010000121.1, from coordinate 175,911 downwards.
GCGGGCGACCTGGTCTTCCGGGACGACCACGCCAGCCTGGTGGACGGCGACCGCGCCTGGCAGGTCGTCGGGGCGGCCTGGTGGGACGGCCCCGTGACGTCCGGCTGGGACACCTTCACCGGCCTGTACGTGGCCTGGCGCCACCAGACGTACGACGATGGCGACCGCCTCGAAGCGGCCGTGGTCGATCTGTACACGAAGCACGTCGTCCCCCTGGGCAAGGCCGGGGCACGGCTGGTGCTGCAGGGCGAGGGCGTGATGACGACGGGGCGCACCGACGTCGTGACCTCGTCGCGCATCCCCGACGGCATGGACCTGATGCAGTGGGGCATGGCCTTTCGCGCCGGGGTGGACGTCCCCTCGTCGGGCGTGTTCCCCTCGCTGGAAGTGGGAGTCGCCAACGGCGACAAGGACACGGGCGACGCGACGGGACGCAGTTTCACGTTCGACCCGGACTACCAGGTCGGCATGATCCTGTTCCGGCAGGTCCTGGGACGCATGAGCGCCTGGGCCGTCGAGAGGATGAGGAACCCGCAGGACTACGGCAAGAACGAGGTGCCGCACGGCTACGAGCAGGCCCTGACGAACGGCGCGGTCACGAACGCGGTGTACGTGTACCCGCGGTTGCGCTGGTCGCCGATGAAGGGACTGGACATCCGGCTGGCCTTCCTGTGGGCGCGGGCCCTGGCCGACGTGACGGACCCGTACGTGTCGGCCGTCGAGGCGGCCGGCTACCCGCAGTACGGCTACCGGAAGGGCCAGCCATCGACCGACCTGGGCTGGGAGATCGACGGCAGCATCGCCTACCGGTCCCCGAACTTCTGGGGCCCGTTCAACGTCGCCCTGGGCGCCCAGTTCGGCTGGTGCAAGCCGGGCGCCGCCTTCGATGACGCCAAGGGCGATTCCCTGGGGGGAATCTGGGAGGCCCGCGTCGGGGCCGAGCTCGCGTTCTAGCGGGTCCGGGTCCGGGCAACGGATGCCACCGACTGTGCTATATAAACAGTGACCCGGTCCGTTCCGGCGCCCCTGCCGGCGGACCCGCCAGCCGTGGAAGGAGGAAGACCCATGAGCGACGACCCCACCAGCAAGCCGGAGCCCACACCTGCCGCGCCCGAGGCCGTCAAGGCCCCCGAGGCCGCCCGGTCCGTCGAGGACCTGAAGGCAAAACTGGGCCTGAAGACGAAGAAGGCCGAGGAGGCCGAGGTCGTCCGCCCGAAGGTGACGTCGGCCGCGGACTTCCAGCTGGGGCTGGGCGAGACGCCGGCCGCGGCGCCGACGCCGACCTCCGTCGCAGACGTGGCGCCGCACGAGGTGATCGAGGCGCACGGCGGGAAGGGGCTCGAGAGCAAGCACCTGTGGGCCTTCGCGGTGGTCGCCGCCCTGATGCTGATCATCGGGGTCTTCTTCGGCGGCGTGCTGAAGGGCCGCGCGCTGGAGAACTCGAAGACCCGCGAGGCGAAGCACCTGATCGAGTACTTCACCGAGACGCCGCTGGCCCAGACCGGCAAGGCCGCGACGACGATCCAGGCCGCCCTGCAGGCCCACGTGGGCGAGATTGCCCGCGTGGTGGACGTGCTGGCGAAGGCTGCCGAGTCGAAGGACGCGAAGGTCCGCCTGGACGCCGAGAAGGAACTGGCCGCCTTCCTCAAGCGGGCGCAGGACTACCGGGACCTGAAGCCGTTCTACGACCTGAACCAGGTCTACCCGGGGGTCGTGTTCAACGGCGAGGTCGCGTCGAAGGTCGTGGGCTACGTCGAGGCCGTGAAGGGCCTGTACGACGAGACGGTCCTGCTGGCCCTGGAGGCCGACACGATGGACCGCGTGACCGAGACCGAGGAGAAGGGCGTCGGCGCGAACCACGTGATCTACGTGCCGCCGGCCAGCGGCGACACCGCGCAGAAGGCGCTGTGGATCCAGGCCGTGGACAAGGAGAACCCCCGCCAGGGCGCGTCCGGGGTCGAGTACGCGGTGCTGCCGGTGGGCGGCGAGAAGGCGATGGTCGTGCCGGCGACGGCGCTGTCGGAGATCGACATCTCCCCGATCGCGAAGGAGAAGTCGATGGTCTACCGCGCGGCGATCTTCGACCGCGTCCGGGCCCGGCTGGGCCAGATGAAGATGGTGTCCGAGTCGCTGCAGTTCGAGCCGCTGAAGGAGACGTTGCAGAAGTACGCGTCCCGCGGCAACTACATCACGCTCTTCTAGGTCGTGGCCCCCTCCCTCCGCCAGGTCGCCCCGCTTCTGGCCGTCTTCCCGTCGAGGTCCATCGGGGCTTCGCTGCTGGCGCCCTGCCTGCCGGAGATCGCCTCCTCGCTGCAGACCACGTACGAGGGCGTGGGGTCGCTGGTGGGGGGCGTCTACATCGGGTACGGGCTGTCGGTGCTGGGGGTCGGCCTGCTGGGGCGCCGGCTGCGGCCGCGGCTGCTGCTGCTGCTGGGGGCGGCGATCCAGGCGGTGGCGGTGGCGCTGTTCGCGGCCTCGCCGGGGTTCGCGGTCGCCTGGGTGGCCTGCCTGTTGTACGGGACGGCGGGGACGGCGGACCTGGCCGCGACGGCAATCCTGGCGGGGGTGGGCGGGGAGCGGCGCGGGCACCTGCTGAGCCTGGGCCACGGCTCGTACGCGATGGGGGCGGTAGCCGTGCCGCTGGCGGCGGGGTGGGCTCTGGACGCCGGCGGGACGTGGCGCCTGCTGTTCGCCGCGACGGTCGTGGCCAACCTGGCGGTGCTGGCCTGGGTGGTGCTGTCCGGCGCGGGGCGCGGGGTCGGCGAGGAGGCCGTGCCCGTCGAGAGGGCCGGCACCGGCCTGTGGAGGTTCCCGGCCTTCCGCGGCGGCATGCTGGCGATGGCCCTCTACATCGCGGCCGAGGTCGGCCCCGCGGTGTGGTTGCCCACGTGGTTCCGCGAGCGCTTCGGCGCGTCGGCGGTGCTGGGATCGGCATCGGTGGCCGTCTTCTGGGCCGCGATGATGCTGGGGCGGCTGCGGCTGGGGCGCCGGGTCGACGGGCCGGGAGCGCGCCGTTTCGTGGCGCGGCTGGCGGTGCTGGCGGCGTGCGCCTGGACGGCGGTCCTGCTGTCGGTCCACGCCTGGATGGCCCTGGCTGCGGTGGCGGCGTTCGGCCTGGCCATGAGCGTTTGCGCCCCCGCGCTGCAGGGGTTCGCCGCCCGGCCTTTCCCGGGCTCCGAGACGCCGGTGATGGCCTGGCTGGCGGCGGTTTCCGGTGCCATCGGGGCGCTGCTGCCCTGGGGCATCGGCGCCGCGGCCGAGCGGCTCGGGCCGGCGGGCGCAGTCACCGGGCGCGGGATGGGCCTGACCTTCGCGCTGGGGCTGGGACCGCTGCTGCTGGCGGCGCTGGCGCTGGTGGTGTCGAGGGCCGGGGGGCTCACCGAACCCGGGGCAGGCTGCCGGAGGACGTGACCATCCCCACGACCTGGGGGGCCTTCTCGACGTACCGGTTCACCTCGGCCAGGGCCCACTCGTCGGCGTCCTGGAACCGCAGCGCCACGCCCACGTTCGAGGAGGGAATCCCCTCGTGCGGGGTCTCCACCCGGACCACCGTGCCGATGACCTCGATCCGGCACGACGACGAAGGCAGCAGGAAGCGGATGGTCACCTCGTCGCCCACCTCGTAGGGCGCGACCGTCATCAGGAACATGCCGGTCGTGCTGATGTCGCGGGCGATCGCGGTCCCGGAGTGGCCCCGGACCTCCTCGAGGATCTCGACCTCGCCCTGGAACGGTCGCCGGCTGGCGCCCCGACGCTCCCTCATGGCATCGCCTCCTTCCGTTCGCCGCGCGGCAGCAGGGTTCCGGGCCGGTCCAGGGCCCGGACCCCGGCATAGCACAGGAAGCCCTCGGACGCACAGATCGACGCGTACCGATCGCGTCCCCTGGGCGTCCGAGGATAGTCGATCGACATCACCGGGATACCCGATCGCAGGGACTCGCGCAAGGGGTCCAGCACGGCCTGCAGGGCCTTCGGGGGCGCCGACGCCTCGCCCCGCATCAGGTGGTCCTCGGCCACGATCCCGGACAGGGCCTCGGCCACGCCCGGGCGGCCCAGCAGCAGGAACGGGTTGGAAGCGACCACCAGGAACGCCGGATCGAGCCGGCGGGCGTGCCGGGCCAGGTCCTGCACCAGGTCGGCCATGCGCGCCGGGGCGTCGGCCCGTCCCCGCTCCTCCCAGTCCTCCACGGCGTCCACGGTGTCCAGGTACACGCCGTCGAAGCCGGCCTGGACGATCCGGTCGATCCAGGACCCGGGCCGGCCGAACAGGATCGCGCGCCAGGCGGGGTCCCAGAAGCGGACGGCGTAGTTGCCCTGCCAGAGGGGGTTCGGGCGGTCCAGGAAGGGGGCGGCACCCCGGCGGGCCGGCCCGTTCCAGTAGTACCGGTAGTCCTCGGCCTCGCCGACGCTGACGTACGCCAGCACCAGACGCGGCGGCCCGCCGAGGCGCCAGCGCAGGCGGCGGACGTCCCAGCGGGACAGGCGGCGGTCGGGGTCGCCGTTCCAGCAGTCGTCGATGACCAGCACATCGGGGTCCATCCGGTCGACGATGCGCGGGGTCAGGCGCTGGAACTGGACCAGGAGCGTGCGCGCGGAGGCCAGCCGGGCCTCGGTGGAGGCCCGCGGACCGCACGTCGCGCGGCCGTGCAGGGGCGGGGCGGGCTCGCGGCCCGAGGGGGCGGGGATCGCCTGCAGGGCCTCGTGGACGACAGGGCAGGCCGCGGCCTCCAGCGCCGGCGCCGCCTGCAGGAGACCGACGACCAGGAGGGCCAGGGCCGTTCCCATCGCCCGAGGATGACACAGGAGACCGTCCCGGTCGACACCGCCTCCAATTGGGGGACAGTCACCATTATTGGTGAGGTAACTCTCGGTAGTTCCAGCACAAACTCTGGACGCTTCGGGATATATAAGAAAATCTGGCAGTTGTGTGGTGAATTATGGTGACTGTCCCCGAATTTCCGAATTTGCGAATCCGCCGGAACCAGTGGGACGGGGAGGTCCGGCCCGGGGGTGCTACAATCGGCGCGTCGCGGGACGGGGGCGGGCATTGAGGCGCTCGATCGCTTTCGTGGTGCTGGCGTGCGCGGGATGGATGGCCGGGGTGCCGGCCCGGGCCGAGACGTTCGACGACCGGCTGGACACGGGCGCCATCGGCGCGGCGGCCTTCCGGCAGGCGCACCCCGCGTGGGACGGGCGCGGCGTGGTCATCGCGGTCCTGGATACCGGCGTGGACCCGGGCGCGCCGGGCCTGCTGCAGACCTCCGCGGGCGGGCCGAAGGTGATCGAGGCCCGTGACTTCACGGGGGAGTCCGTCGTGGAGATGGACCGGCCGCAGCGGGAAGCGGGGCCGGACGGTCGCGTCGCCTGGAGGGCGAAGGGGTCCTTCGTCACCGGCGTCGAGTCGATCCCCGGGCTGGACCCGGCCCGCGGCCTGTCGCTGGGTTTCCTGGAGGAGTCGAGGTACCGCAACACGCCGGTGCCGGACCTGGACGGGAACGGCCGCAACGGGGACCGGCTGGCGGTGCTGGCCTTCGCGGGGGCCGACGGCGAGTGGCGCGCGGTGATCGACGTGGACGGCGACCACGACCTGTCCCGCGAGCCGGTGCTGCGGTCCTACGAGAAGGGCCTGCAGCACGTGCGCCTGGGCGGCGGGGACCCGGTCCGGGACGCCGGGAAGGTACCGGTGTCCGTGCACCTGGGCGACGACGCCGCGCGACGGGTGGAACTGCACGTGGTGGCCGGCAGCCACGGGACGCACGTCGCGGGCATCGCGGCCGGCTTCCGGCTGAACGGCAAGGACGGCTTCGACGGCATCGCGCCCGGCGCGCAGGTGCTGTCGCTGAAGATCGGCGACAGTGCCCTGGCGGGCGGCGCGACGGTCACCGAGAGCATGAAGAAGGCGCTGGAGTATGCGGCGAAGTATGGCCGCGAGAAGGGCGTGCCGGTCGTCGCGAACGTCTCCTACGGCGTGGGGTCGGAGATCGAGGGGGACTCGGACCTGGACCGGTTCCTGGAGCGGTTCCAGGAAGAGAACGCGGGCGTGGTCGTGGTCACGTCGGCCGGAAACCAGGGGCCCGGCCTGTCCACCGTGGGCACGCCGGGCGCGTCGCGCGGGGTGACGGCCGTGGCGGCGGTGCTGACGCCGGGCCTGTCCCGGCAGCTGGTCGGCGGGTCCGGCGCCCTGCAGATCTTCCCGTTCAGTTCCCGCGGGGGAGAGGCGGCCAAGCCCGACGTGGCGGCTCCGGGGGTCGCCAGCTCGGCGGTCCCGCCGTGGGAGCGCCGCGACGTGATGCGCGGGACGTCCATGGCGGCGCCGCAGGTGTCCGGCGCGGCGGCCTGCGTGCTGTCGGCCTTCCTGGACCGCGAGAGGGGACGGCCGTGGCACTCGGGCATGGTGCGCCAGGCGCTGCGGGACGGTGCGCGGCCGATCCCCGGGTTCGGGCCCCTGGACCAGGGGGCGGGCCTGGTGGACGTGCCGCGGGTCTTCGAGGCGCTGTCGGCCCGGTCTCGCGATGCCGACGCGCGCTGGATCGTGTCGGTGGACGTGGCGACCGACGTGCCCACGCTGCCGGGGCGCAAGGCGGGGGCCTCGTTCTGGCGCGCGGGGGGATTCGCCCCGGGCGAGGCGGAGGCGGTCGACGTCTCCCTTCGCGTGCGGTACCTGGCGGACGCCCCCGGCGACGTCCGGACACAGTCCTGGACGCGCTTCTCGCTGTCCGCCGACGCGGGCTGGATCCGGCTGTCGCCGGGGACCGTGGCGCTGCGGGGCGCCGAGCCCCAGACCTTCCGGCTGTGGGTCGATCGCGGTGCGGTGGCCTCGCCGGGCCTGCACGTCGGTACCGTGACCGGACGGGCCTCGGGCGGGCTGGCGTTCCGGTTCCCGGTGGCGGTGGCCGTCCCCGAGAAGGTCCAGTCCCGGGACGGCTTGCCGTCGGTCGTCCGGCGCGGCGTCGTCGTGCCGGCCGGGGGCCTGGCCCGCCTGTTCCTGGCGGCCCCGCCCGGGACCACCTCGTGGTCCGTGCAGGTGCGGCCCGCGCAGGGACGGGCCGCGTCGCTGCAGGCCATGCTGTACGACGGGGGGGGGCACCGGCTGCCGCTGGACGGCGCCGTGTCCTCCACCGGGGGGAAGCAGGTCCGCTGGACCCTGTCTGCGACCGACCTGTCCGAGGGCGGGACGATGGAACTGGACCTGGTGGGGGCGCTGGCGCCGGCGGTGGCCTCCACGGTGGACGTCGAGGTGCTCTTCGGCGGTCTGGACGCCGCGCCGGTGACGTCGCTGAAGGCCGAGCCCGGCAAGGCTCCCTCGGCCGACGTGGCCGTGGACAACCGCCTCCCCGTGCCGTTCGACGGCGAGGTGCGGGGCGAGGTGCGGGGCTACCAGCGGACCTTCTCGCGGTCCCTGGAAGGCGACTCGCTGCGGCACGGCTTCGCGGCCTCGCCGGAGATCGAGGCGGTCGAGTTCGACCTGGAACTGTCGCCGGAGGACTGGAACCGGTTCACCGACATCGCGGTCAACGTGCTGGACCGCGACGGCAAGGCCGTCGTGCAGTCGGGGTTCGCGTGCCGCAGGCTGAAGGTCGCGGTGCCCGTTCCGGTGTCCGCGAACGGGATCGACTTCACGCTGGAGGTCCGCGCGGGACGCGCCGTGCGGGGAGGCCCGGCGGGCGAGGTGCGGGTCACCGAGAGGCACGTGACCCGCGAGAAGGTGGCCCTGGTCGGCACCGTGGCGGGCGCCCAGCGGGTGCGGCTGTGGCCCACCGTCCGGACCACCGTGCGGGTGCAGGCCGCCTCGACTCCGAAAGCGCCCCCTTCGGGCACCGCGTGGGTGGGCCAGCTGGACTTCACCGACCGCCGGGACGGCACGCAGTGGCTGCGGCTGCCCGTCCGGGCCACGCCCTGACCCCCGGGAGGATCCGATGCGGCGCTTCGTGTTCGCGACCTTCAACCGCGGCAAGGTCCGCGAGGTGGCGGGGATCCTGCACGATCTGGACCTGGAGATCCTGTCGCCCGCCGCCCTGGGGATCGCGACCCTGCCCGAGGAGACCGGCGACTCGTTCCTGGACAACGCGGTGCTGAAGGCGGCCGGGGTGTTCCTGGCGACCGGGCTGCCCACCTTCGCCGACGACTCGGGGCTGGAGGTGGCGGCCCTACGCGGCGCGCCGGGCGTGCATTCCGCCCGCTACGCCGGGGGGGATGGGCACGACGACGTGGCCAACATCCGCAAGCTGCTGGCGGCGCTGCGCGGCGTCGAGGACCGGCGGGCCCGGTTCGTCTGCAACGTGGCCTGCCTGCTGCCCCCGTCGGACCTGCCTCGCGACCTCCCGGCCCGGCTGCCCGGATGCGTGCGCCTGCTGCGGGACCACCCCCACGCCCCGCCGGGCGTCGCGCTGCTGGCGGCCGAGGGCGAGGTCTCGGGCCGGATCATCGACACCCCGCGCGGCCATGAGGGCTTCGGCTACGACCCCGTGTTCTGGCGCGACGACGTGCAGAAGACGTTCGCCGAACTGACGGCGGCCGAGAAGAACGGCTTTTCGCACCGTGGCAATGCGTTTCGCGCGCTGCGGGATGCCCTGCGGGCGCTGCGGGCCCCGGCCGCGGGAGGGGCATGACCTGGCTGCCTCCCTACCGGGCCCTGTCCGCCACGGGCGAACTGGCCCAGCGCGTCCGCGAACTGCAGGCGATGTCGTCCCCCTGCCGGCTGTGCCCCCACCTGTGCGCGGTCGACCGGCCCGCCGGCGAGGCCGGCCGCTGCGGGATCGGGGCCGGCGCCGTGGTCGCCGCCTCGACTGCGCACTTCGGGGAGGAACCCGAGATCTCGGGCACCCGCGGGTCGGGCACGGTCTTCTTCGGCGGCTGCAACCTCGCCTGCATCTACTGCCAGAACTTCGCGATCAGCCAGGGGGCCGCGATGCGGCAGCAGGCGCCCACCACCTCGGACGACCTGGCGTCCCGGATGCTGGAACTGAAGGACCGCGGCGTCCACAACATCAACTGGGTCACTCCGTCGCACGTGGTCCCCTGGGCGGTGGCGGGGCTGGACGCGGCCGCCCGCCGGGGCCTGGACCTGCCGCTGGTCTACAACAGCAGCGGCTACGACTCGGTCGAGACCCTGCGGCTGCTGGACGGCGTCGTCGACGTGTACCTGGCCGACCTGCGCTATTCCGACGAGGAGTGCGCTCGCGAATACAGCGGCGCCGTGGGATACGTCGCGGCAGCCCGGGCCGCGGTCCTCGAGATGGCCCGGCAGGCGGGGACGGTCAACGAGACGGGCCCGGACGGAACGCTGCGCCGCGGGCTGATCCTGCGGCTGCTGGTGCTGCCGAACGACCTGGCCGGGGTCCGCGAATCGCTGGCCTTCGTGCGGGACTCGCTGGGCACTCGCGTCCGCGTCGCGCTGATGTCCCAGTACTACCCGGCCCACCAGGCGTCCCGCGAGGTCCTGCTGTCGCGCCGAACGTCGGTCGGCGAGTACCGGCGCGTGCTGGACACCGCCGAAAGGATGGGCTTCGACAACGCCCTGGTGCAGGAGATGGAGGCCCAGGACTTCTACCGTCCGGACTTCGATCGCGGCGACGAGCCCTTCGAGGACGCCGCGCGCTTTTGCGACGGCACCGCGCCCGGCGGCACCCCGGAGGAGAGGCGATGAACCCACGGCCTTCCCTGTACGTCGACCTGCACTCCCACTGGCTGCTGAACGGCCACTACCTTGGGCGGCCGCTGTCCCGGCCCCGTCCCGACGCGGTGCCCTACGGCCCGCTGGGGAACCGGTTCGACCTGGAGGCGGCCAGGGCGGGCGGGGTCGGCTGCGTGGCGTTCACGGCCTACGTCCCGCCCAGCCCGCTTTTCTGGATCAGCCGCGCCCGGGCCACGCTGGCCCAGATCGGCACCTTCCGGCGCGCGGTGCAGGCGTCCGGCGGACGGCTGCGGCAGGTCCGGACGGGGGCCGAGGCCCGCGCGGCGGCGGGGGAGGGGGCGGTCGCGGGGGTGCTGGCGATCGAGGGCGGGCACAGCCTGGACGGGGACCCGGCCCGGATCGACACCTTCGCCGACCTCGGCGTCCGCCTGCTGACGCTGGTGCACATGGTGGCCAACCCCCTGGGCGACGCCGCGGAATCCCCCGTCCACCCGTGGGGAGGCCTGTCACCGCTGGGCCGGGAGGTTCTGCACCGCATGGGCCGGCGGCACGTGATCCCGGACGTGGCGCACCTGTCCGACGACGGGATCCGGCAGGTCCTGGACCTCCATGCCGGCCCGGTCGTTTCCACGCACACCGGCATGCGGGCCCTGGTGGACCGCCCCCGCAACCTGTCCGACGACATGGCGCGCGGCATCGCCCGGTCCGGCGGCGTGGCCGGCATCATCCTCTTCCCGCCGTTCCTGGACGCCCGGCACCTGCTGCGCCGGCCGCTGTCCGCCTTCCTGGACCACGTCTGCCACGCGGCCTGGGTGATGGGACCCGACCACGTCGCGGTCGGCTCCGACATGGACGGGTACACCTGGACGCCCGCCGGGATCCGCGATCACGGCGACTGGCCGAGGCTGGCCGAGGGGCTGGCGGATCGCGGCTTCACCCCGGCCGAGGCCGACGCGATCCTGGGCGGGAACGCCCTGCGGGTCCTGGATGCGTAGGTGCCCCGGCCGCCCCTTCCTCCCGCGAAACCCCGGGGCCGTCGCGGACTTGGCCCCCGCCCGGGCGCTGGCCTAGAATGGCAGATCGGGGAACCGGGGGTCGGTCCGGATGTCCACGTGCGAGGCCCCTCGACAGCGCCTGGTGTTCCTGGTGGACGACGAGGACGGCAACCTCGCGCTGTTTTCCAGGGCACTATCGACCCAGGGATACGCCCTGAAGACCTTCGGCGACGGCGCGCAGGTGCTGGAGGAGGTCCAGCGGGGCACCGTCCCGGATCTGGTCGTCACGGACGTGATGATGCCCCGCATGGACGGGTTCAGCCTGTGCACCGTCCTGAAGGAGAACCCGCGCACCCGGACGGTCCCGATCGTGCTGGTGACCGGCCTGGAGGACGTGCGGGACAAGGTCCGGGGGCTGGAGGCCGGCGCCGACGACTTCGTGACCAAGCCGTTCCACCCGATGGAACTGAAGGCGCGGGTCCGGTCGCTGATGCGCATCAAGACGCTGACCGACGAACTGGAGGCCCGCAACCTGCTGCTGCTGGACCAGAAGGGCCTGCTGGAGGAGCGCGTCCACGAGAGGACGGCGGAACTGGAGGATCTGACGATCGGGATCGTCGCCGCCCTGGAGAAGGCCAACGCGATGAAGGACGGCGACACCGGCCACCACATCCGGCGGGTGTGCGCCTATGCCTACGTGCTGGCCACGCAACTAGGCTTCCCTCGCGAGCACGCCATCCGGATCCGGCGGTACGCGTCGTTGCACGACGTCGGCAAGGTCGGGATCCCCGACTCCATCCTGAAGAAGCAGGGGAGCCTGGACCCCGGGGAATTCGAGCAGATGAAGCGGCACACCCTGTACGGGTACGAACTGCTGGGGCTGGCCCGCGCCGACGAGATGGCCCGCAACATCGCGCTGTGGCACCACGAGCGGTTCGACGGGCAGGGATACCCGCACGGGCTGCAGGGAGAGGACATCCCCGTGGAGGCCCGGATCGTGGCCCTGGCGGACGTGTACGACGCCTTGACGACCCGCCGCTGCTACAAGGAAGCCTACTCGACCGACGAGGCCGAGCGGATCATCCGCGAGGAGTCCGGCGGCCATTTCGACCCCCGGATGGTGGTCGCGATGTTCGACGCCATCGGCACGGTCCACGGGATCCGCGCCCGGTACGCCGATCCCGGCCAGGCATAGCCCCGCGAGGACCCGATGCCCCGGACCTCCGCCCCCGTTCCCGTCGCCCCCCCGAGGCTGGTGGTGCTGGTCGGCAAGGGCGGCGTGGGCCGCAGCACCGTCGCCTCCGCGCTGGGGGTCGTCGCGTCTCGCCGGGGCCGCCGGACCCTGATCGTCGAGGTCGCCGCGAACCCGGTGGTGCCGGGACTGTTCGGGAAGGCGGGCCAAGGATACCAGCCGGTCGAGTGCCGGCCCGGCCTCTGGACGCACCGCGTGGGGTGGGAGGACGCCCTGCGCGAGTACGGCCTGATGAAGCTGAAACTGCGGGCGCTGTACCGGCTGGTCTTCGAGAACCCCTTCATGCGCAGGCTGCTGCCGGCGCTGCCCGGCGTTCCCGAGATCCTGGTGTTCGGCAAGATCGCGTACTCGGTCACGGACGGCCTGCCGGGGCTGGGGCGCCTGGACACGGTGATCCTGGACGCGCCGGCCACGGGACACGGCACGTCCCTGCTGACCGCCCCGTCCGCCGTGGTGGCGACGGTGCCGGCCGGGCCGCTGGCCGAGGACGCGCGGCGGCTGCGCGCGCTGCTGCTTGACAGGGTGGACACGCGGTTTCACATTGTCACGACCCCGGAGGAGATGCCGGTGGCGGAGAGCGAGGAGTTGTACGAGACCCTCGCGGTCCAGCAGGGCTTTCCGTTCGGGCCGGTGTTCGCGAACCAGGTCCAGGCGCGCCGGCTGCGGCAGGACCAGAGGGACCTGCTGGGCCTGGCCGCCCGTTCCGTCCACCGGACGGACGCGGCCTGCGCCGTGGTGTCCGGAGCCCTGTTCATGGCCGACCGGACCGACGTCCAGCGCGCCCACCTGCAGCGCCTGCGGAACCGCGTCCCGCTGCCGCTGATCGAACTGCCGGACGTGCAGGGCGGCCGGACCCCCCGGGAGCGGATCGAGGTCCTCGCCGACCACCTGGATGCCCGCCTGTGGAGGGAGGGGCGGTGACGTCGGGGACGCCGCGCGTTCCCGTGTCCGCCGGCCGGATCCCCGCCCGCGGATGGAGGTGCCTTCCGGTGATTCCCGTCGTCGCTCTGGCCGGTGCCGCCGCCTCGTCCGAGGCGGCCCCCCGGCAGGATGTCCCCGTCGATGCGACCGCCGCGATTCCCCCGGGCAGCGGGATCCGTCTGGACGCGTGGGCGGCCTGGGGCGGGGACGTCACCGCTGCCCGGTACGTGCTGGGGAACGGCCTGTCCGTCATCGTGATGCGCGACCCGTCGGCCCCGATCGCGTCGTTCCAGACGTGGCTGGGTGTCGGGTCGCGGCAGGAGGCCACGGGCCGGACCGGCATCGCCCACCTCTTCGAGCACCTGATGTTCAAGGGGACGGCCCGGCACCCGCACCCGGTGTTCGACACGCTGCTGGAGCGGGCGGGCGCGCAGACCAACGCGGCCACCTGGCTGGACTGGACCTTCTACTACGAGAACCTGCCGGCGGCCCAGCTGGACCTGGCGGTCCGGCTGGAGTCGGACCGCCTGGTGAACCTGGTGCTGACGCAGGAGCAGCTGGACAGCGAGCGGGAGGTCGTCAAGAACGAGCGGCTGTACCGCGTGGACAACGACCCCGACGGGGCGATCGAGGAGGCGCTGTTCGAGCGCCTGTTCCCGGGGCACCCCTACGCCCGGCCGACGCTGGGCTACGCCGCCGACCTGGACGCGTTGACGCTTGCCGACTGCCTGGCCTTCTACCGGACGTGGTACTCGCCGGGGAACGTCACGCTGGTGGTCGCGGGCGACGTGCAGCCGCGGCCGGTGCTGGACCTGGTCGCGCGGTACTACGGCGCCCTTCGGCCGGTGGAGGTGCCGGCCGCCGTGCCGCCGCCCGGGCCCGTCGCGGCGGACGGGCCGCGGTACCTGGACCTGCCCCTGCCGGTCGCCGTGGAGCGAGTGCGGATGGGCTGGCGCACGGTGCCCGCGTCGTCCGGGGACACCTTCGCGCTGGACGTGGTCAACGAGGTCCTGTTCGCGACCGAGTCCTCGCGCGTGCACGACCGGCTGGTGGAGCGGCTGTCGCTGGCGTCCGACGTCGATGGCGCGTCCGAGCCGCTGGCGCTGGACGGGGTGTTCGTGGTCGACGTCTTCCTGAACGAGGGCCAGTCCTCGGCCCAGGCGATCGACGTGGTGTTCGAGGAACTGGAGCGGCTGGCGCGGCGGGGGCCGACGAAGGTCGAACTGGACCGCGCCCGCAACCACCTGGAGGCGGCGTTCCTGCGGTCGCTGGTGACGGCCGGCGCGCGGGCGACGCAACTGGGCGCCTACGAGAGAACCGCCGGCGACTTCCGGCGGATGTTCGGGTTCGTGGACGGCGTGCGGGGGGTCACGTCCGCGGACGTGCGGCGCGTGGCGGGGAAACTGCTGGCGCGGTCGCGCGCGGTCGTCGTGACGGGTCGCCCCCGTTGACCGGACGGGAGGGGCATGGACCGGCGGTCCGGGCTTCGCGGCGCGGGGATCGCGGCCTTCCTGGCCGCGGGGCTGCTGGCGGGAGAGGCGATGGCGCAGGTCGTGGATGTCGATGGCGTGCGGCTGATCCACGTGGAGCAGCCCGGGCTGGGCCTGGTCCAGGTCGAGGTGGTGATCGAGGGCGGGTCGCTGCAGGACCCGCAGGGGCGCGAGGGCGTGGCGAACCTGGCGGCGTCGATGCTGCTGCGGGGCACCGCCACCCGGTCGTACCGGGCGATCATGGGCCAGGTGAACGACCTGGGCGCGACGATCGAGGCCGAGGCCCAGAAGGATGCCATCGTCGTGGCGGGCGACGTGATGCCGCGGTACCTGGACCGGTGGGCCGCGATCGTCGCGGACGTGCTGGCGCACCCCTCGTTCCCGGCCGACGCCTTTCGCCAGGAGCGCGCGCTGGTCCTGGAGGACATCCGCAACCTGCAGGACGACGACGACGAACTGGCGCGGCACTTCTTCGCCCGCTTCCTGTACCGGGGCCACCCGCTGGGGCGTCCGACGATCGGGTTCGCCGCCTCGGTCGCGAGGCTGCGGCGCCAGGACTGCGTGGATTACTACCGGCGGTTCGTCCGGAAGGGGAACGTGATCGTCGTGGTTGCCGGCGACCTGTCCCGGGAGGGGGCCGTGGGCCTGGCGCGCACGCTGGCGGCCGGGGTGCCGGACGGTCCCCGGGACGCGATGCGGCTGCCGACCCCCCCGGTGCCGGCGAAGGGCCTGCGGGTGCTGATCGTGGACAAGCCCGACCGCACGCAGACGCAGGTGATGCTGGGGCACTCCTCGATCGCGTGGAGCGATCCGGACCTGTTCCCGCTGCTGGTGGGCAACACCGCGATGGGAGGCACCTTCACGTCGCGCCTGGTGCGCGAGATCCGGGAGGTGCGGGGCTGGTCCTACGGCGTGTCGTCCAGCATCACCGCGGGCCTGGATTTCGGGACGCTGGTCGTCGCCTTCTTCCCCGGCGTGAAGGACACCATCCCGGCCATCCGGCTGGCGCTGGACCTGCTGGGGGATGCCGCGGTGAACGGCCTGCCCGAGGAGGAGGTCGCCTTCGCCCGGGACCACCTGGCCAACCAGTTCCCCTTCCGGGTCGAGACCGCCCGCAAGCGCGCCGACGAGGCGCTGGCCGACCTGCTGTACGAGCGGCCGGCGGGGTTCCTGTCGGGATACGTGGCCAGCGTGAAGTCGCAGGACGCCGCCGCGGTCTCGGCCGCCCTGCGCCGGCAGTACCATCCCGGCGAGGCGGCCATCGTGGTCGTCGGGACGGCGAAAGACCTCGATGCCGGGCTGAAGACGATCCCGGGCGTGACTTCCGTGGAGGTGGTACCCTACACCGCCGACGCGCTCCCGTAAGGAACGTCCGATGCCGCTCCCGCCCGGATCCCCGCTGCCGACGATGGGCCGCTTCCCGCCGGGCACGCTGCCCCCGGAGGTGGCGGAACTGGCGCGGGCCGCCGGGGAAGGGCCGGCCCGTGCCGCGGTCGCCACGGCCGAGCAGGCTGCGGTCGCCGCCGCCGCGGCGGCCTCGGCGCTGGAGGCCCCGCTGGTGCTGCTGGCGCCGACCCCGGTGCTGGCCGAGCGGGTCGCGTCGGTCGTCCGGTGGCTGCTGCACGCGGGCCCGACTCCCTACGCCTTTCCGCGCTGGCCCCGCGGCGTCGATTCCCCGTACGAGGAGGTCGTCGAGGGTCCGTTCACCGCGGCGTCGCGGCTGGGCGCGCTGGGCGCCTTCTGCCTGTCCGAGGCGCCTTACGCGGTCGCGCTGGACGCGGCCCTGGCGGCCCGGAAGACGCTGCCGTTCGACGTCTTCAGCGAGGGCGTGTTCCGGCTGGAGACGGGCCGCGACATCGACCTGACCGCGCTGCTGGACGTGCTGGCCGGTGCCGGCTACCGGCGGGTCTCGTCGGTGGCGGAGGTGGGCGAGTTCGCCGTGCGCGGCGGGGTCCTCGACGTCTTCCCGCCGTACGGCGAGGATCCGGTGCGCGTCGAGTTGGACGGCGACACCATCGCGTCGCTGAAGGTGTTCGACGCCGCGACCCAGCGGGCCCAGCGGCCGCTGGCGCGCCACTGGATCGTCCCGGCCTGGGAGGTCCCCGGCGACCCGGCCCGGCTGCGGGAGGCGGTGATCCGGCTGCGGGACGCGGCCGCCGCCTCGGGGGTTCCCGCCCCGCGGGTGGCCGAGGTGGAGGCCCTGTTCGCGCAGGGCCGCACGCCCCCGGCCTTCGCCGCGATGCTGCCGCTGATCCACGGCCCGCTGGACCTTCCGCTGGACTACCTGGGGGAGACCGCGGTCGTGGCCGTGCTGGACCCGGCCGGCTGCTTCGCGTCGGCGGACGCGGCGCTGGACACCCTGCGGGCCGAGCACGAGGCGCTGGGGAGCGGTGCCCGGCTGGCGGCCCTGCCCGCGGACCTCCTGGCCCCGGGCGAGGCGCTGCTGGGACGGCTGAAGGACCGTCCCCGGACGATCTGGTTCGACACCGGGACGGCGGGCGTGCTGGGCCCGGCGCACGCGGAGGCCGGGTCGGCCGACCTGACGATGGCCACGCATGCCGAGGTGCCGGTCGCGCAGCGCGTGGCCGGGCTGGTCGGCATCGCGCGCCGGCTGGCCGACGCGGGCCAGCGGATGCTGGTACTGGCGCCGTCCGACGTCGAGGCCGAGCGGGTGCGCACCATCCTGGAGTCCGAGGGGCTGCAGCCGGCGATCGCCGGCCGCGACGGCATCGCGGAGACGTTCCTGCTGCGCGCCAGCACGCCGGTGCGCGTGGGCGTCGGCCGTGTCCGCGCGCCGTTCGGCGTCGAGACCCTGGGCCTGCTGGTCGTGCCGTCCGAGGCGGTCTTCGGCGTCAAGGACACGGTGGTCGGCCGCCGGGGGGAGCGCCGCGGCGCGAAGGCCCTGTCCGACCTGCGCGACCTGTCGCCGGGCGACCTCGTCATCCATCGCGAGCACGGCATCGGCGTGTTCGACGGCATGAAGGAGATGACGCTGGACGGCCGCCGGGCCGAGTGCCTGGTCCTGACGTACGCGGCGGGCGACCGGCTGTACGTGCCGGTCGAGCGCGCCAACCTGCTGGAGAAGTACGTCAGCG
The DNA here is from genome assembly GCA_937975765.1 of uncultured Myxococcales bacterium. GTDB lineage: Bacteria > Myxococcota_A > UBA9042 > DTJE01 > DTJE01 > CAIZWN01. Next base: position 158,524 of record CALJUR010000121.1, on the reverse strand, counting down.
CGGGCGAGGGCGGGCCGTCCCGCACGCTGGACCGGCTGGGCAGCCCCGCCTTCGCGAAGCGGAAGAAGGCCGCCCGGGGCGCGGCCCGGGACATCGCCGGCAAGCTGAAGATCCTGTACGCGCGCCGGCTGGCCGCCACGGCCGAGCCCTTCTCGCCGCCCGACGCGGAGTTCCGGGAGTTCGAGGCGACCTTCCCATACGAGACCACCGCCGACCAGGAGCGCGCCATCGAGGACGTGCTGGAGGACGTCTCCCGCGATCGCCCGATGGACCGGCTGGTCTGCGGCGACGTCGGCTTCGGCAAGACCGAGGTCGCGATCCGCGCGGCCTACAAGGCGGTGCTGGACGGAAGGCAGGTGGCGGTGCTGGTCCCGACGACGATCCTGGCGGAACAGCATCGCCTGTCGTTCGCGGCCCGCTTCCGGGGCACGCCGGTCGTGGTCGAGTCGCTGTCCCGGTTCAAGTCCCCGCAGGAGGCGAAGCGGACGCTGCAGGCCCTGGCGACCGGCGGCGTGGACGTGCTGATCGGCACGCACCGGCTGCTGTCGAAGGACGTCGCGTTCCGGGACCTGGGCCTGCTGGTGGTCGACGAGGAGCACCGCTTCGGCGTCGCGCACAAGGAGCGCCTGCGCGAGATCGCGGCCCACGTGCACACCCTGACGCTGACGGCCACGCCGATCCCGCGGACGCTGCACATGGCGCTGGCGGGCATCCGGGACCTGTCCGTCATCGCCACGCCGCCGCGTGACCGGCTGGCGGTCAAGACCTTCGTGGCGCGCGCCGGCAAGGACCTGATGCGGTCGGCCATCCTGAAGGAACTGAACCGCAACGGCCAGGTCTTCTTCGTGCACAACCGGGTCGAGGACATCTACGAGGTCGCGCAGCGCCTGCAGGGCCTGGTCCCCGAGGCCCGCGTCACGGTGGCGCACGGCCAGATGTCCGCCGACGACCTGGAGTCCGTGATGTCCGCCTTCGTGCGCGGCGACAAGGACGTGCTGGTCTGCACCACGCTGATCGAGTCGGGCCTGGACATCGGCACCGCCAACACGATGATCGTGGACGCCGCCGACACGCTGGGCCTGGCCCAGTTGTACCAGTTGCGCGGGCGCGTGGGGCGTGCCGCCGAGCAGGCCTACTGCTACCTGCTGGTGCGGGACCCCTCCACGCTGACCGACGACGCCCGGCGCCGCATCGAGGCCATCGAGCGCTTCAGCGAACTGTCCAGCGGCTTCAACCTGGCGTCGATGGACCTGGAGATCCGGGGGGCCGGCGACGTGCTGGGCGCCGAGCAGAGCGGCCACCTCGCGGCCGTGGGCCTGGACCTGTTCCTGGAGATGCTGCAGGACGCGCTGCACGAGCTGTCCGGCGAGGCGGTCGAGGAACGGATCGACCCCGAACTGAAGGTGGATGCCGATGCCCGCATCCCCGCGGAGTGGCTGCCCGACGAGCGGCTGCGACTGCGGATGTACAAGCGGCTGGCCTCCTCGCGGGACCTCGCCGAGGTGTCGCTGCTGTCCGGCGAGATGGCCGATCGGTTCGGGAGGCTGCCCGAGGTGGTGGAGCGCCTGCTGGCCCTGATGCGCGTGAAGGTGCGCGCCCGGGAACTGGGGCTGGCGCTGGTCGGGCTGCGGGCGGGCACCGTGCAGGTGGTCGCGGCGTCCGGGCACGAGGCCTCGATCCCGCGGCTGCGGGCCGCCGGGGAGGCGCTGGACTTCCGGGTGCAGTCCGCCGAGCCCGACCGGCTGCGGCTGGTGCTGCCCCGCGGCACCGCGGACGACGCGGCGCTTGCCGGGCTGGAAAACCTGGTGCGGCTGGCGCAGGCCCCCATGTAGGGCGGGGGCCCCGTCCCCCGCCAACGCAGGTGAGGGGCCCCGTCCCCCGCCAACGCAGGTGAGGGGCCCCGTCCCCCGCCCGGGGTGTTCGTTGATCCCCGGCCCCCGATCGGGTAGAACTCCCTTTCGGTGCGTCCCGCCGGGTTCCTTGCGGAGGACAGGGTGCGAGGTCGAATCCGGTACCTGCTGGCGACCCTGCTGGCGATCGCGATCGTGGCGCCCGGGTGCAAGCCCCAGCGGCCCACCGGGAAGGCTGCCGAGGCGCCGGTGGCCGCGATGAAGTCCGGGGAGGCCCGGGACTGGGTGGTCGCCCGCCTGGGCGATCGCGACATCCCGTTCGGCGAACTGCAGGACGTGCTGGAGTCGCTGCCGGTGTTCGCGCGCATGCGGTACCAGTCGCCCGAGCGGCGCCGCGACTTCCTGGAAGCCTACGTGCAGTATGTCGTGCTGGGGCTGGCCGCCGAGTCGGAGGGGTACGGGAAGGACCCCGTGGTGCTGGAGCGCCTGAAGGCCGACCTGGTGGACCGGTTCCTGCGGGACCGCGTGGACCTGAAGGTCCGCACCACCGACATCCCTGAGCCGGCGATCCTCGCCTGGTACGAGGCGCATCCCCACGAGTTCAAGGCGCCCGTCCGCAGGCGCATCGCGCACCTGCTGCTGAAGGACCGCGCGACGGCCGAGAAGATCGCCTTCCGCGTCCGGAAGACCCTGGAGGACACCGACAAGAACCCCCTGCAGGAATGGGAGAGATTCGTCCAGCGCCTCTCGGAGGACCCGGTCACGAAGGGGACGGGGGGCGACCTGGGCCTGTTCCCGCGGTTGCCGGGCCAGGAGGCCGGCGTGCCGGAGGCGGTGGTGACGGCTGCCCTCGGGCTGTCCGAGCCGTTCCAGGTCAGCGGCGCCATCGAGGCCGGGGACGGCTTCCACGTGCTGTTCCTTCGCGGGCAGGTCCCCGCGATCGACGAGACGCTGGAGCAGGCCCGGCCCCGGATCGTGGAACGGCTGCTGGAGGCCGAGCGCGCGAGACTGCGCGAGGCCCTGCTGGCGGACCTGGCCCGCCGCGACGGAACGAAGGTGAACGAGGACGTCGCGGCGGTGGTCGCGGCGCAGGTCCGGGCCGAGGCGGATCGCAAGGCGGCCAAGGACTCGAAGGCGGCCCGGGCCGCCGAGGGAGGTGCCCTGTGAGGAACGCCGGTGTGCTGCTGGCCGCCGCCTGCCTGGTCGGGGGAATCGCCCGGGCCGCCGAGCCGCCGGGCGAGATCGACCGCGTCGTGGCCAGCATCGGCACGGAGGCGATCACGCTATCCGAGGTGCGGGATCGCGCGCGGTCGGCCCGCAGCGCCCTGGCCGAGGCGATGGACCCCGAGGGGGCGTCCCGTGTCGACGTGATGCGGATGGCCCTGGACGACCTGGTCGCCGAAAGGCTGGTGCTGGCCGAGGCTCGCAAACTGAACCTGGAGGTGCCGGACGCGGACGTGGACAAGCACGTCGCCGGCATCAAGGAGCAGAACGGCTGGAGCGAGGAGGACTTCGCCCAGGCCGTGAAGATGCTGGGGTTCGGGGACCTGAAGGCCTACCGCGACCACGCCCGGCGCGAACTGATGAAGTCCCAGTTGCTGCGGGTGAAGGTCGGCTCGAAGGTCCGGATCACGGACCGGGAGGTCGACGAGGAGTTCGCCCGGCAGCACCCCGGGAACACCGCCGAGGAGGTGCACCTGTCGCACATCCTGTTCGCCGCGCCCGACGCCGCGACCCCCGAGCAGATCCAGGACCTGGTCCGGAATGCGAGGCAGGTCCAGGCCCAGGCCGCCTCCGGCGCGAGGCCCTTCGAGGAACTGGCGAAGGAGTTCGGCCAGGACGGATCGGCCGCGCGCGGCGGGGATGTCGGCTGGTTCACGCGGGGCAAGCTCCAGGCCTCGCTGGATGCCGCCGTGTTCGCGCTGCGGGACAACGAGATCTCGCCGGTCGTGCAGTCGTCGGTCGGGTTCCACATCCTGCGCGTGACCGAGCGTCGCCAGGTCCCGCTGGCGGACGTCGAGGAGACGAAGCGCCGCATCCGGTACGAACTGTCCGAGGCCGCCTTCGCGCGCCTGTACGACGAGTACCTGAAGGATCTGAAGGCCTCCGGACGCGTCGTCCTGCGCCCCTTCTGACCCCTGCGCCCCCCCCCCGTTTCCGGGCCTGCCGCACCCGTGGACCGGCGTCTGGTCCAAAACTTGACAAAAAGGTATTGAATATCCAGGTTGGTTCGGCAAGGCCGACTCGGCCGCGGGAGGTTGCGATGAAGGTCAGCGCCACCGAGGAGAACGGACTGCGATGCCTGATGCGGCTGGCCATCGCCTGGCAGGGCGGCCGCCCGGTCACGATCCCGGAGGTGGCACGCGCCGAGGGGATGTCGCCCGAGTACGCGGCCAAGCTGGTCTCGATGCTGCGGCGGGCCGGGATCGTCCGCAGCACCCGGGGCATCCAGGGCGGCGTGGCGCTGGCGCGCGACCCCGGGTCGATCGCGCTGGGCGAGGCGCTGGCCGCGCTGGCCGGCGCGCCGGTCAGGACGGGTCCCTGCATGGCGGCGGGCGGGGCTGGGTGCGGGTTCGCGGCGACGTGCGGGCTGCACCAGGTATGGGCGAGGGTCACCGAGGCGGTCACGGGGGTGCTGGACGGGGTGACGCTTGAGGATCTGGTGGCCCGGGGACGGCCCGAGGCGGGCGTGCCGGGCCACGGCGGACGCCCGGGCCCGGCACGCTGGAAGGAGGAACTGGCATGAGCGGCGAGGCGGCGGAAGGCGCGGCCCCGATCCTGGAGGTCCGCGACCTGTGGGCGGGCACCGGCGGCAAGACCATCCTGAAGGGCGTGGACCTGGTCGTACGGCCCGGCGAGGTCCACGCGATCATGGGCCGCAACGGTTCGGGCAAGAGCACCCTGACCCACGTGCTGATGGGCCACCCCGCCTACGAGGTGCAGGGGGGCGAGGTGCGGTTCCTGGGCCGGAACCTGCTGGAAATGGACGTGACCCAGCGGGCGCGCGCCGGGCTGTTCCTGGCCTTCCAGTACCCGGTGGCGGTCCCGGGCGTCCCGGTTTCCTCGTTCCTGAGGACCGCCCTGCGATCCGTGAAGGGGCGGGACGTGCCGGCCCGGGAGTTCCGGCGCACCCTGCAGGCGGCCTTCGCCGACCTGGGAATCCCGGACGCGTTCGCGTCGCGCTACCTGAACGACGGCTTCTCGGGCGGCGAGAAGAAGCGCCTGGAGGTGCTGCAGTTGCGCCTGCTGGAGCCGACGCTGGCGCTGCTGGACGAGACGGACTCGGGCCTGGACATCGACGCCCTGAAGACCGTCTCGGGCGGCATCGCGCGGTCCATCGAGGCCGGCGTGTCGGTGGTGCTGGTCACGCACTACCAGCGGATCCTGCAGTACGTCACCCCGCACGTGGTCCACGTCTTCCTGGACGGGCGGATCGTCCGGACGGGGGGGGCCGAACTGGCCCGCGAACTGGAGTCGAGGGGCTACGACTGGCTGGACGCCCCGCCGGGGACGGCCGCGTCCGGTCCCGCGGGGGCCTGAGGGGAGGTTCGCGATGGAGGCACGCAACCCGCACGACCTGGTCGGCGAGTACCGGTACGGGTTCGCGGACGAGGACTGCAGCGTGTTCCAGACCCGGCGCGGCCTGGACGAGGACGTGGTCCGGCAGATCAGCGCCATCAAGGGCGAGCCGGACTGGATGCTGCAGTTTCGTCTGGACGCCCTGCGGATGTTCCGGGAGCGGCCGATGCCGCGATGGGGCAACCGCGAGATCCTGGACGGGATCGATTTCGACCGCATCGTCTACTACGTGCGCCCCGCCGACCGGCAGGGCACGACCTGGGAGGAGGTGCCGCAGGGCATCAAGGACACCTTCGAGCGGCTGGGCATCCCCGAGGCCGAGCGGAAGTTCCTGGCAGGCGTGTCGGCGCAGTACGAGTCGGAGGTCGTCTACCACTCGATCCAGGACGAGATCGAGAAGCAGGGGGTGGTCTTCCTGGACATGGACTCCGGGCTTCGCGAGCACCCGGACCTGGTCCGCCGGTACTTCGGCACGGTGATCCCCCCGAACGACAACAAGTTCGCGTCGCTGAACTCGGCGGCCTGGTCCGGCGGCACTTTCCTGTACGTGCCGAAGGGCGTGCACGTGAAGATCCCGCTGCAGGCCTACTTCCGCATCAACCGGCGCGACATGGGCCAGTTCGAAAGGACGCTGATCCTGGCGGACGAGGGTTCGTCGGTGCACTACATCGAGGGCTGCACCGCGCCGTCCTACAGCACCGACAGCCTGCACGCGGCGGTGGTCGAACTGATCGCGATGAAGGGCGCCCGCATCCGGTACACGACGATCCAGAACTGGTCGAGGAACGTGCTGAACCTGGTCACCAAGCGGGCCGTGGCGCACGAGGACGCGACGGTCGAGTGGGTCGACGGGAACCTGGGGTCGCGCCTGACGATGAAGTACCCGGCGATCCACCTGGTCGGCCCGCGGGCGCGCGGCGAGGTGCTGTCCATCGCGTTCGCCGGCGCGGGCCAGCACCAGGACGCCGGGGCCAAGGTGATCCACGCCGCGCCGGACACGACCTCCACGATCACCTCGAAGTCGATCAGCCGGGACGGGGGCCGGGCCTCGTACCGCGGCCTGGTGAAGGTGCACCCGGACGCACACGGGGCGAAGGTCAGCGTCAAGTGCGATGCGCTGCTGCTGGACGAGGCGTCCCGGTCCGACACCTATCCGACGATGGAGATCGCCTGCGAGGACGCGTCGATCGGGCACGAGGCCACGGTCTCGAAGGTGGGCGACGACCAGGTCTTCTACCTGCGCAGCCGCGGGCTGACGGAGGAGGAGGCGACGCTGACCATCGTCAACGGCTTCATCGAACCGTTCGTGAAGGAACTGCCCATGGAGTACGCGGTGGAATTGAACCGCCTGATCCGGCTGGAGATGTCCGGCTCGGTCGGATAGGGGGACCCGATGAACCGATTCGACCCCGAACCTTCGTTCCTGGCACGGCGGCGCGACCAGGCGCGCGCGGCGGCCCTCTCCATGCCCCTGCCCGACCGGTCGGGGCACCGCTTCCGGTTCACGGACGCGGCGGCGCTGCTGCCCGCGGGGGGGATCGAGGCGGCCCTGCAGGCGGCGGGCGCGGCGTGGCCGGTGCGGGTCGAACTGCCGGACGAGGCGCGGCGGGCCGGGGTGACGGCCCTTTCCTTCGGGGAGGCCCTGCCGGCCGCGGGGGGCCTGCTGGAGGAGCACCTGGGCCGGCTGGCCGGGGACGGCGACCCGCTGCTGGCGCTGAACCTGGCGTCGTTCGCGGGCGGGACCGTCATCCGGGTGCCGGAAGGCGTCCGGCTGGCCGGGCCGATCCGGCTGGAGGCCCGGCCCGAGGCGCCCGCGGGGACGGTCGCGAGCGGCCGGACGCTGCTGTGGATCGGGGCCGGCGCCGAGGCGACGGTGCTGGAGGACGCGGACCTCGGATCGGGATTCGCCAGCACGGTGACCGAGGCGGTGCTGGGAGACGGCGCGACGCTGCTGCACGCCCGGTTCGAGACCGCCGCGAAGGGGACGTCCCTGTTCTCCCGCTCGGCCTACGAGGTCGGGCGCGACGCCTCCCTGACCCACGCCCACGTGCTGCTGCCGGCGGGCCGGGTCAAGGCGGAGGCGGCCCCGGTGCTGTCGCGGCCGGGCGCGCGATCGGCGGGGCTGGTGCTGGCGCTGGCGGGCGGCCGCGCCCGGTCGGACTTCCGGGTCGTGGCGGACCACGCCGCCGGCGACACCGGCAGCCGGGTGGACTACCGGGCGATCGCGCTGGGCCGGGGGCGGTCTGCCTTCACGGGGCTGCTGCGCATCCGGGAGGGGGCGGCGCGGTCGGAGGCCTACGAGGAGGCACGGTCGCTGCTGCTGTCCCGGACGGCGGCGGCGGACGTGCTGCCCGAACTGGAGATCCTGAACCACGACGTCCGGTGCACGCACGGGGCGGCCGTGGCGCCGGTGGACGAGGAGGCGCTGTTCTACCTGCGCACCCGCGGGCTGTCCCGCGACCAGGCCGAATCGATGCTGGTCGAGGGCTTCGTCGAGCCGGTCGCGTCGCGGCTGCCGTCCGGCGAACTGGCGGATCGGGCCCGGGAGCGCCTTCGGTCGGAACTGGCCGCCGCGCGGACCGGGCAGGGCGGGGCCCCCGGCGAGGCGTGAGGAGGGGCGGATGCGGTGCGACGTCGCGGCGATCGGCGACCTGCCCGGGGGCGAGGGCGTGCAGGTGGAGGCCGGGGGCGAACCGGTCCTGCTGGTCCGGGTCGGGGACCACGTGTACGCGACGTCCGGGCTGTGCAGTCACGAGGAGCGCCCGCTTCTCGGCGGCACGCGGATCGGCGACACGGAGTGGCAGTGCCCGCACCACGGCGGTGCGCTGGACCTTGCGACGGGGCGCCCGACCCGGATGCCGGTCTGCGCGCCGGTCGCGACGTACCCGGTCGAGGTGCGGGACGGTCGGGTGTGGGTCACCGTGGACTGAGGGGGCGACCGTGCTGGACGTCGAGCGCATCCGGGCCGACTTCCCGATCCTGTCGCGGCCGGTGAACGGGAAGCCGCTGGTGTACCTGGACAGCGCCGCCACCTCCCAGAAGCCGCGGGCCGTGCTGGACGCGCTGGTCCGGTACTACGAGACGGCCAACGCCAACGTTCACCGCGGCATCCACCGCCTGGCCGAGGACGCCACGCGCGAGTACGAGGCCGCCCGGACGAAGGTGGCGGCGTTCGTGTCGGCCCCGTCGCCGGCCGGAGTCGTGTTCGTGCGCAACGCGACCGAGGCGATCAACCTGGTCGCCCGGGCCTGGGGCGACCGCAACGTGCAGGCGGGGGACGAGGTTCTGGTCACCGGGATGGAGCACCACTCGAACCTGGTGCCGTGGCACCTGCTGGCCCGGCGCACCGGGGCCCGGGTGCGGGCCGTGCCCGTGACGGACGACGGGCGGCTGGACCTCGACGCGCTGCAGGGCCTGCTGTCTCCCCGGACCCGGCTGGTCGCCGTGACGCACGTGTCGAACGTGCTGGGCACGATCAACCCGGTCGCGGACATCGCCCGGCTGGCCCACGCCGCGGGTGCGGCGGTGCTGGTCGACGGCGCGCAGGCGGTCCCGCACCTGCCGGTCGACGTGGCCGCCCTGGGTGCCGACTTCCTGGCCTTCTCGGGCCACAAGATGCTGGGGGCGACGGGCACGGGCGTGCTGGTGGTGCGGCCCGACCGCTACGACGAGATGGACCCGTTCCTGGGCGGTGGCGAGATGATCCGCGAAGTGACGCTGGCCGACGCGACCTGGGCCGACCCGCCCTGGCGGTACGAGGCGGGAACGCCGGACGTGGCGGGCGCCGTGGCGCTGGGGGCGGCGATCGACTACCTGCGCGCGGCGGGGATGCCGGACATCGCGGGGCACGACCTGAGGCTGGGCACCCTGGCCCGGCAGCGGCTGTCGGTCATCCCGGGCCTGCGCCTGCTGGGGCCCCCGCCCGGCCCGGACGCGACCGGCGGCGTCGCGACCTTCGTGCTGGACGGCGTCCACCCTCACGACGTGGCGCAGGCGCTGGACGCGAGGGGCATCGCGGTCCGGGCCGGCCACCACTGCGCCCAGCCGCTGATGGCGCGGTACGGCGTGCCGGCGACCACCCGGGCGTCGTTCTACCTGTACAACACCGAGGCCGAGGTCGAGGCGCTGGCCGACGCGGTGTCCGAGGTCGCCCGTGCCCGTGCCCCGCGGTCCGCCGCGTCTTCCCTGCGGCCCGGGCCAGCGACCGTTTCCGCCGCCTCCCTGCACGGTGCGGCCCCGGACGACGAACTGTTCCGGGAGGTCGTGCTGGACCACTACCTGCACCCGGCCGGGCGCGAGCCGATCGACGGCCCGTCGGTCGAGTGGCACGGGAAGAATCCCCTGTGCGGCGACGAGGTGACGCTGCGCCTGCACACCGAGGACGGCCGCATCGAGGGCCTGCAGGTCGTCGGGCACGGCTGCTCGATCTCGGTCGCCTCGGGATCGATGCTGGCCGAGCGCCTGCGGGGGCGCACGCTGGACGAGGCCCGGCGGCTGCTGCGCGGCGTGAAGGCGATGTTCCGCGGCGAGCCGCTGCCGGCCGACCTGGACCTGGGCGACCTGAACGCCCTGCGGGGGGTGAAGGACCTGCCCGTCCGGGTCAAGTGCGCCCTGCTGGCCTGGACCACCCTGGAGGAGGCCCTGGAGCCCCGGGGCCCCGCGGAGGCAACCGATGGAAGCCCGTCCCCGTGACGCCCTGTACCGGGCGCTGTCGCAGGTGATCGACCCCGAGACCGGCGCCTCGATCACCGACCTGGGCCTGGTCTTCGACGCCGACGTGACCCCGGACGGCCGCTGCGCGGTGGTGCGGGTGGCGCAGGTGCCGCGCGCCCGGCGGCTGATCGCCGCGATCCGGACGGCGATCGAGTCCGCGGGCCGCTTCGACGATGGCCGGCTGGAGTTCGTGAAGGACCCGCCCTGGCTCCCCGAGGCCATGGCCACTCCCGAGGCCCGCGCGCGGCTGGCCGACGCCGCGTCCCGGCCGGCGGCGCCCGCCCGCGTCGAGGACGTCCGGGAGCACGTCGGGCAGGTGATGGACCCCGAGATGGGCCTGTCGCTGGCCGAACTGGGGCTGATCTACGGGATCGAACTGGACGGGACGGGCCGCCAGGCCTCGATCCGGATGACGCTGACGTCGCCGATGTGCCCGGTCGGCCCCTGGCTGGTCGAGGCCGTCCGGCAGGCCGCGCTGCTGGCGGTCGGCGTCGAGGACGCCTCGGTCGAGCTGGTCTGGGACCCGCCGTGGGATCCCCGCACGATGGCCTCGGAAGAGGCCCGGATGGACCTGGGCCTTCCGTAGGGCAGGGCCCCGTCCTCCGCCTGCAATTCCCTGGGCGCTACGACGAAGGGCAGACCAGTTCGGCGACGGGCGGGCAGCCGGCCTCGTCCGAGCCGTCGTCGCAGTCCTCGTCGCCGTCGCAGTGCAGGGCCTCGGAGATCTCCTGCTTGCCGTCCCGGCACGTGAACACCGGGCAGCCGGCCTCGTCCGAGTTGTCCAGGCAGTCCCGGCGGCCGTTGCAGACCGAGTCCGCGGTCACCCGGTTGCCGTTCGCGCATACGAACCCGGGACAGCCGGCCTCGTCCGAGCCGTCGTCGCAGTCCTCGCGCCAGTCGCAGGTCTGGTACTGCATCACCGTGGCCTTCCCGTCCTTGCACTGGAAGGTCGGGCAGTCCGCCTCGTCCGAGCCGTCGTCGCAATCCTCGTCGCCGTCGCATCGCTGCAGGCCGAGGAGCACCTCGGACCCGTCCTTGCAGGTGAACCCCAGTCTCTTCATGCAGTCCTGCTGGCATTCCGTGACGGAAGCGACCTTCTCGTCGTCGCACTCGATCGCCCGGATCTCCTCGCACGTCGCGTCCAGTTCGCAGTTCACCAGGCAGTCCCACTCGTCGATCTCGAACTCCTGGCACTCGAACCGCCCCTCGGACAGAAGGCCGCAGTCGCGCAGCCGGTCCTCCACCCGGTCGCAGAGGCTCTTGTCCCCCTTGCAGGCGGGGATGGCCAGAACGGCCACCGCGAACAGTGTTGACGGCATCGACCAGCGCACGGCGCCCTCCTCTTTCGGGACGGCCCCAGTCTACACGACGCGGCGGACGGGTACCAAGGCGGCGGGGGAAAGGCAGGCGCCCGGCCGCAAGACAGGGCTTGACAACGGCGCGGTTCTGACGCATCCTCCCCGTCCGCGGCCTGGCCGCCCGGACGAAAAAAGCGATTGACAGGATCGCCCTCGTCCACCATAATCAATCGCCCTTTGAAGGGGCTGGTTCTTTGCAGGCTGGCGTAGCTCAATCGGCAGAGCACCTGATTTGTAATCAGGCGGTTGTGGGTTCGATTCCCGTCGCCAGCTCCCGCCGAGGGCGCGCGTTTTCGGCGCGGAGGGGTTCCCGAGTGGTCAAAGGGATCAGACTGTAAATCTGCCGCCAGTAGGCTTCGGAGGTTCGAATCCTCCCCCCTCCACTGAACGGTTGTCGCGGTGCCTGGGTTCGCGGTTCTTTGAATTTCACGGTACTCGGTCCTGGGAAGGACGGGTCCGTACTCGGGCGGGAATAGCTCAGTTGGTAGAGCGCGAGCCTTCCAAGCTCGACGTCGCGGGTTCGAATCCCGTTTCCCGCTCCTGCGCAAGGGCCGGGCGTGAGTTAGGCCTTCGTAGCTCAGTCGGCAGAGCACGTCCTTGGTAAGGACGGGGTCATCGGTTCGATTCCGATCGAAGGCTCCGGTGAGCAGGCCCGGTTCCGGTCAGGCGACCGGAGAGGCCGGTCGTGTTGGTTGGGACGGAAACCTGAGGAGGAAGGGTCATGGCCAAGGAAAAATTCGTTCGCAACAAGCCCCATGTGAACGTGGGCACGATCGGTCACATCGACCACGGCAAGACCACGCTCACCGCCGCGATCACCAAGGTCCTGGCGTCGATGGGCAACGCGAAGTTCATCGCCTTCGACGAGATCGACAAGGCGCCCGAGGAGAAGGCCCGCGGCATCACGATCGCGACGGCCCACGTCGAGTACGAGACGCCGAACCGCCATTACGCGCACGTCGACTGCCCCGGGCACGCCGACTACATCAAGAACATGATCACCGGCGCGGCCCAGATGGACGGCGCGATCGTGGTCGTCGGCGCCGACGACGGCGTCATGCCGCAGACCCGCGAGCACATCCTCCTGGCCCGCCAGGTCGGCGTCCCCGCGATCGTCGTCTTCCTGAACAAGGTCGACAAGCAGCCCGACGAGGAGCTCCTCGAGATCACCGAGGAGGAAGTCCGCGACGTGCTGAAGAAGTACGACTTCCCCGGCGACAAGATCCCGATCGTCCGCGGGTCCGCCCTGAAGGCCCTCGAGGCGCCGGATCACAACCACCCGGACGCGAAGTGCATCCTGAACCTGATGGAGGCCGTGGACAACTACATCCCGACCCCCGAGCGCCAGATCGACAAGCCCTTCCTGATGCCGGTCGAGGACGTGTTCTCGATCTCCGGCCGCGGCACCGTGGCCACCGGCCGCATCGAGCGCGGCAAGGTCAAGGTCGGCGAGGAAGTCGAGATCGTCGGCTTCGCCCCGACGCGCAAGGTCGTCGTGACGGGCGTCGAGATGTTCCGCAAGACCCTGGACGAGGGCCTGGCGGGCGACAACGTCGGCTGCCTGATCCGCGGCATCAAGCGCGACGAGATCGAGCGCGGCCAGGTCCTGGCGAAGCCGGGCAGCATCACGCCGCACACGAAGTTCACCGCGTCCGTGTACGTCCTGACGAAGGAAGAGGGCGGTCGCCACACCCCGTTCTTCACGGGCTACCGGCCGCAGTTCTACATCCGGACGACGGACGTCACCGGCGTCGCGCACCTGCCCGAGGGCATGGAGATGTGCATGCCCGGCGACCGCACGCCGATCACCGTCGAACTGATCACCCCGGTCGCGATCGAGCAGGGGCTGCGCTTCGCGATCCGCGAGGGCGGCCGCACGGTCGGCCAGGGCGTCGTCGGCGACATCGTCGAGTGACGTGTTCTTGACCTGACGGGCAGTCCGCGGCGACCGCGAGGGCGTCGCGGGCCCCGGGAGACGAACGATGGCGAAGAAGGAAAACCGGGTCAACATCCAGCTGGAATGCCAGTCGTGCCGCAAGAGCGGTCTCCCGGGCGTGGCGCGCTACGCGACCGAGAAGAACAAGAAGACCACGACCGCCCGGCTGGAGATCAAGAAGTACTGCAAGTTCGAGCGCAAGCACACCACCTTCAAGGAAGTGAAGTAGTCCCTGGGGTGGCGGGCTGCCGGCATTGCGGGGCCGGCCCGGGAACGGGCGGGCCTCGACAGGGCAGTAGCTCTAACGGTAGAGCAGCGGTCTCCAAAACCGCGGGTTGGGGGTTCGAATCCCTCCTGCCCTGCCAGTGAGGCCGGTCGACGGACGACCGGTGATTTGACGAGGGGGCCCCGTTGGACAAATACGTTCGCCTCTCGTTCATGGTGATCGGGATCCTGGTGTGGGTCCTGGTGGCGGCCTTCTTCGGCACCGTGATCGACTGGATCAATCCGAACCTGAACCGGCCCCTGCTGGGCGTGCGGTTCGCGGTCAGCGACCTGCTGGGCCTGCTGGTCGGTGTCGGATCGGTGCTGTACCTGTGGTTCTCGGAGCCGATCAACAAGTTCGGCCTGGAGGTCGCGAGCGAGTTGCGCAACGTGACCTGGCCCACGTGGCCTGAGACGCGCGTCTCCACCATCGTCGTCATCGTGACGACGGTCGTGGTCTCGGCGATCCTGGGCCTGTTCGACGCGGTCATCGGTGCGTTGACCAGCGTCATCTACCGCCTGTGAGGCCGAGTCGGACATGCCGATGAAGTGGTTCGTGGTCCACACCTATTCGGGCTTCGAGCAGAAGGTCAAGGCCGACATCCTTGACCAGATGAAGCGCGAGGGTCCGACCGTGTTCGAGCACATCGGGGAGATCATCGTCCCGATGGAGCCCCCGCCCGCGGAAGGCGAGAAGAAGCGCCCCGGCGGCCGTCGGAAGTTCTTCCCGGGCTACATCCTGGTCCAGATGGACCTGAACGACGAGACGCACCACTTCATCCGTCACCGTCCGAACGTGACGGGATTCGTGGGGAACGATCGCGGCCCGCGGCCGCTGTCCGAGAAGGAAGTCGACCAGATCCGGCACCAGATGGAGCAGGGGCAGGTCCGGCCCGTGGCCGAGGTGCAGTTCGAGGAGGGGATGGCGGTCCGGATCAAGGACGGGCCGTTCGTGAACTTCTCGGGGATCATCGAGGAGGTCAAGGCCGAGAAGCGGAAGGTCCGCGTCCTGGTCACCATCTTCGGTCGCGCTACTCCGGTCGAATTGGACTTCAACCAGGTCGAGCGGGTCTAGGAGAGAGCCACCATGGGAAAGAAGATCGTCGGTCAGATCAAGCTGCACATCAAGGCGGGCAAGGCGTCGCCCCAGCCCCCGGTCGGACCGGCGCTGGGCCAGGCCGGCGCGAACATCATGGAGTTCTGCAAGGCGTTCAACGCCCGAACGGCCTCCCTGGGCGACTCCACCGTCCCGGTCGTGATCACGGTCTTCTCGGACCGTTCGTTCACCTTCGTCACCAAGACGGCCCCCGTCTCCGAGCAGGTCCGCAAGGCGGCCGGCCTGGAGAAGGGCTCCACGGCTCCCGGCCGCGACAAGGTCGGGAAGATCACGAAGGAGCAGGTGGCGAAGATCGCGCAGGTGAAGATGCCGGACCTCTACGCCGTGGACCTCGAAGGCGCCATGCGGACCGTGGCTGGCACGGCCCGTTCCATGGGCATCGAGGTGGTGGATTAGCCACCATGCGGCCTGCCTGAGGGAGGCGAGGAGCACATAGGATGCCTGACAAGAAGTTCAAGGCGGCCCTGGGCCTGGTCGATCGCGAGAAGAAGATCACGATCGAGGAGGCGGTGAACCTGGTCGGCAAGACCGGTTTCGCCAAGTTCGACGAGTCGGTGGACATCGCGGTGCGGCTGGGCGTCAACCCCAAGCACGCCGACCAGATGGTCCGCGGCGCGTGCGTCATGCCGGCCGGTACCGGCAAGGTCACCCGCGTGCTGGTCTTCGCCAAGGCCGACAAGGCCAAGGAGGCCCAGGACGCCGGCGCCGACTTCGTGGGCGCCGAGGACCTGGCCGAGAAGATCAAGACCGGATGGTTCGAGTTCGACAAGGCGATCGCGACGCCCGACATGATGGGCCTGGTCGGCAAGCTGGGCAAGCTGCTGGGCACCCGCGGCCTGATGCCGAACCCGAAGGTCGGCACGGTCACGATGGACGTCGGTCGCGCCGTCCGCGAGTCGAAGGCCGGCAAGGTCGAGTTCCGCGTCGACAAGAACGGCATCATCCACACGACGATCGGCCGCAGGTCCTTCACGCCGCAGCAGTTGAAGGACAACTTCCTGGCGATCGCCGAGACGCTGCTGAAGCTGAAGCCGTCCACGGTCAAGGGCACGTACGTGAAGAGCGTGACGATGTCCTGCACGATGGGCCCCGGCATCCGGATCGACCCGTCGGACGTGGAAGTGGCGCTGAAGGCCTCGAAGTGAGGCCCGTGTTCCGTTGAGAACCTGGTTCCGATCCCCGCGCGGCGCGATGCGAAGGCGCCGGACGGGGTTGTGTTCGAGCTGCCCGAGAAGTCGGCGCCGCTCCCGGCAGG
Source organism: uncultured Myxococcales bacterium (assembly GCA_937975765.1). GTDB lineage: Bacteria > Myxococcota_A > UBA9042 > DTJE01 > DTJE01 > CAIZWN01. Next base: position 142,452 of record CALJUR010000121.1, on the reverse strand, counting down.
GGGCGGGTAGGACCGGCGGAGGCGGTGGATTCGGGAAGCACGTACGTGTGTTGTCCCCCTCCCCCTGCCTGAGGGCAGCCGCTGGCCCGGGAGTCTCGCGATTGGAGATGAGACGATGAACCTGGAGCAGAAGAAGGCGGCGGTCGCGGAGTTGTCGGACATCCTCAACTCCGCCAAGGCCATGGTGCTCCTGGCCCAGAACGGGCTGAACATGGAGACGAACACGTCGATGCGGCGTGCCCTCCGCAAGGAAGGCGGCCATTTCCGCGTGATCAAGAACACCATGTTCGCGCGTGCTGTGGAAGGGACGCCTTGGGCCTTCTTCGCGGATTCGCTGAAGGGTCCCCTGACGGTGGCATACACCAACGAGGACCCGGCGGCGTTCGCGAAGGCGTTGACCACGCTCCTGAAGGGCGTGGCCAAGGTTCAGGTGGTGGGCGGCAGCCTGGGGACCAGCCCGATGGGAGAGGCGCAGCTGAAGGCGCTGGCGGCCCTCCCCTCGGCGGACGTCCTCAAGGGGATGCTGCTCGGCGCGCTGGTCGGCGTGCCCAAGAAGTTCCTCGGCGTCCTGCAGGCGCCGGCACGGGATTTCGTGGGCGTCCTGGCGGCTCGCGAGCGGCAGTTGTCGGAGCAGGCGGCGTAAGGTACGGCCCTGCGGGGCTGGTTCCTGCCTGACGCGGGAACAACACACAAGGAGCGAAGAAGATGGCGGAGATCACTCGGGAGCAGGTCAAGGCGTATCTGAGCGGGCTGACGGTCCTGGAACTGTCCGAGCTGACCAAGGAGCTCGAGGCGGCGTGGGGCGTGACGGCGGCGGCGCCGGTCGCGATGGCGGTTGCGGCGGCGGCCCCGGCCGAGGCGGCGGCCCCGGTCGAGGAGAAGACCGAGTTCGACGTCATCCTGAAGGACGTCGCGGCCGACAAGCGCGTCGCGGTCATCAAGGAGATCCGCGGCATCGTGTCCAGCCTGGGCCTGCGCGAGGCGAAGGAACTGGTCGAGTCCGCGCCGAAGACGGTCAAGGAGGCCGTGTCCAAGGCCGAGGCCGAGGACATCAAGAAGAAGCTCGAGGCCGCCGGCGCGACGATCGAGATCAAGTAGGGCCGCACGGGCCCGCACGGGCCCAGGCGTCCTGTTTCTTGAAACGCGGGTGCGCGGAAGCGCGCGTCCGGCCCACGGCCGCGATGCAGGCTTCCGGCTCGCGCCACGTTCGGGAGGACGAGGGCCGGTCCCGGAGCGATCCGGGGCCGGCCCGAGTCGACTGCCTCCCCACGGGGGCGCCCAGGGGTCACGCCCGTGACCCGGGGCTGGCGCCGAAGGCGTCCGGTGCACTGCCGGGCGCCCAGGCGAGGGCAAGCGGGCCGGCGCGTCGTGGACGCGATCGACCCGGGGAACCAGGGCGGTGCGGTTGATCGGCATCGCTGACATCGTTCGCTCCATCCCTCTCAGCGGAGAAGGGCCAGGATGGCTATGACCAGCAAGCCCGTCGGACTCAGGACTCGGTGCAGCTTCGGACGCATCCCGGAAGTGCTGGGGGTGCCGGACCTCATCCGGGTCCAGAAGGAATCGTACGAGCGGTTCCTGCAGCGGGACCTGTCGCCCGAGAAGCGTGGCGACTACGGCCTGCACGGCATCTTCAAGGGGATCTTCCCGATCGCGGACTACAACAAGACCGCGACCCTGGAGTACGTCGGCTACGTCCTGGACGAGCCGAAGTACGACGTCGAGGAATGCCGCCAGCGCGGCATCACCTTCGCCGCCCCGATGCGCGTCACCGTTCGCCTGGTGATGTGGGACACGGACCCCGAGACCGCCGTCCGCGAGATCCGCGACGTGAAGGAGCAGGAGGTCTACTTCGGGGAAATCCCGCTGATGACCGAGCAGGGCACCTTCATCATCAACGGCGCCGAGCGCGTCGTGGTGAGCCAGCTGCACCGGTCGCCCGGCGTCTTCTTCGAGAACGACAAGGGCCGCACCCACGCGTCGGGCAAGCTGCTATACAGCGCCCGCATCATCCCGAACCGCGGGTCGTGGGTCGACTTCGAGTTCGACCACAAGGACATCCTGTACGTCCGCATCGACCGCCGCCGGAAGATCCACGCGACCGTGCTGCTGAAGGCCCTGGGCTTCTCGGTGCACGAGATCCTAACGCGGTTCTACCCGGTCGAGACGATCGCGCTGCACCCGGACGGCACCTTCAGCCACGGGCTGGATGCGAAGCTGCTGGCCGACCAGCGCCTGAACCACGACGTGCTGGACCCGAAGACCGGCGCCGTGCTGGTCAAGAAGGGCGACAAGCTGTCCAAGCCGCGCCTGCGCAAGATGGTGGACGCGGGCATCCAGGTCCTGCCGCTGGGCCGCGACGAGGTGGTCGGCAAGCACCTGGCCGACGACGTGGTCGACGCCGACACCGGCGAGATCCTGTTCGAGTGCAACCAGGTCATCACCGACAAGGCGCTGACGGCCCTGCAGGAACGCGGCATCCAGGAGATCGTCGTCCTGCACATCGACGACGTGAACTACGGCCCCTACCTGCGCAACACGCTGCTGGTCGACAAGGTCGAGACGCCGCTGGAGGCCGCGGTCGAGGTCTACCGCCGCCAGCGCCCCGGCGACCCGACCAGCCCCGAGCAGGCCCGCGCCTACTTCAACAGCCTGTTCTTCAGCAGCGCCCGCTACGACCTGTCGCCGGTCGGCCGCCTGAAGATGAACTTCAAGTTCAACGAGCAGGTGCCGCTGGACCAGACGACCCTTCTGAAGGACGACTTCTTCCACGTCGTGCAGTACCTGCTGGACCTGCGCATGGGCAAGTTCGCGGCCCGGGTCGACGACATCGACCAGCTGTCGAATCGCCGCGTGCGCGCCGTCGGCGAGCTGATGGAGAACCAGTTCCGCATCGGCATGGTCCGCATGGAGCGCGCGATCCGCGAGAAGATGACGATGTCGCCCGACCTGGCGACGCTGATGCCGCACGACCTGGTCAACGCCAAGCCGGTGTCGGCGGTGCTGAAGGAGTACTTCGGCGCGTCCCAGTTGTCGCAGTTCATGGACCAGACGAACCCGCTGTCCGAGATCACGAACAAGCGGCGCCTGTCGGCCCTGGGCCCCGGCGGCCTGACGCGCGACCGCGCCGGCTTCGAGGTCCGCGACGTCCACGCGACCCACTACGGCCGCGTGTGCCCGATCGAGACGCCGGAAGGCCCGAACATCGGCCTGATCTCCTCGCTGGCGACCTTCGCCCGCGTCAACGACTTCGGCTTCATCGAGACGCCGTACCGCAAGGTGGTGGAACGGCGCATCACGGACGAGGTCCGCTACCTGACCGCGATGGAGGAGGAGAACGAGGTCATCGCGCAGGCCGGCGTGGCGGTCGATGCGAACAACCAGATCGTCGAGGACCTGGTCCTGGCCCGGAAGAACGAGGAGAACGTCATCGTCCCGGCCGCGGAGGTCACGCTGATCGACGTGTCGCCGGCCCAGCTGGTGTCGGTGGCCGCCGCGCTGGTCCCCTTCCTGGAACACGACGACGCGAACCGCGCCCTGATGGGATCGAACATGATGCGGCAGGGCGTCCCGCTGGTCCGCGCGGAACTGCCCCTGGTCGGCACCGGCCTGGAGTGGGTCGTCGCGCGCGATTCCGGCGTCCTGCTGTACGCCAGGCACACCGGCGTGGTCGAGTCGGTGGACGCGAACCGCATCGTCATCCGGCGCGAGGGCGACGGCGAGGACGGCGAGGCGCTGAAGCCCGACATCTACACGCTGATCAAGTACCGCCGGTCCAACCAGAACACCTGCATCAACCAGAAGCCGCTGGTCCACAAGGGCCAGAAGGTGGCCAAGGGCCAGGTGCTGGCGGACGGCTCCGCGACCGAGCAGGGCGAACTGGCGCTGGGCCAGAACATCACCGTCGCGTTCATGCCGTGGGGCGGATACAACTACGAGGACTCGATCCTGATGAGCGAGAAGCTGGTCCAGAAGGACTTCTTCACGTCCATCCACATCGAGGAGTTCGAGTGCGTGGCCCGCGACACCAAGCTGGGCCGCGAGGAGATCACCCGCGACATCCCGAACGTGTCCGAGGAGGCCCTGAAGGACCTGGACCCGTCCGGCATCGTGCGCATCGGCGCCGAGGTCCACACGGGCAACATCCTGGTCGGCAAGATCACCCCGAAGGGCGAGACGCAGTTGTCCCCCGAGGAGAAGCTGCTGCGCGCGATCTTCGGCGAGAAGGCCGCCGACGTGAAGGACAGCAGCCTGCGCGTCCCCCCGGGCGTCACCGGCATCGTCGTCGGCGCCAAGGTGTTCTCCCGCAAGGGCGCGGACAAGGACGACCGCACGAAGGACCTGGAGGAGATCGAGGAGGCGCGGCTGCGCAAGGACCGCGACGACGAGATCAAGGTCACCACGCGGTCGATGAAGGAGCGGCTGGTCCGGGCGCTGACCGGCAAGGTGTCGGCGGCGGCGCTGAACGACACGGCGGGCAAGGTCCTGATCCGCAAGGGCGCGACGCTGACCGGGGACACGCTGCAGAAGCTGCCGCTGGACCAGTTCCCGCAGGTCAAGCTGAAGGACGACGAGGCGACCGAGGGCCGCGTCGCGGCGATGATGGACGTCCTGAACGACCAGGTCGCCGCCATCACCGCCCTGTTCGGCGAGAAGATCAACCGGTTGCGCCGCGGCGACGAACTGCCCCCCGGCGTCATCAAGACCATCAAGGTCTACGTCGCGATCAAGCGCAAGATCCAGGTCGGCGACAAGATGGCCGGCCGCCACGGGAACAAGGGCGTCCTGTCGCGCATCCTGCCGATCGAGGACATGCCCTACCTCGAGGACGGCACCCCGGTGGACATCGTGCTGAACCCGCTGGGCGTCCCGTCCCGCATGAACGTCGGCCAGATCCTGGAGGTCCACCTGGGCTGGGCGGCGCGCAACCTGGGCATGCAGATCGAGGCCGCCCTGGAGAGCGGCACCGGCCCGAAGGCCATTCGCAAGCGCCTGCTGAAGCTGTTCGCGACCGACAACGCGAGGAAGCTGATCAAGGACATGGACGACGACCAGCTGGTCGGCTTCGCGCGGCAGTTCCCGATGGGCATCCCCGTGGGCTCGCCGGTCTTCGACGGCGCCCAGGAGGACCAGATCAAGACGTGGCTGGAGGAGGCGGGCCTGCCCCTGTCCGGCAAGACCACGCTGTTCGACGGGCGCTCCGGCGAGGCGTTCGACTCCGAGGTCACGGTGGGCATCATGTACATGATGAAGTTGCACCACCTGGTCGACGAGAAGATGCACGCCCGGTCCACCGGCCCGTACTCGCTGGTCACCCAGCAGCCGTTGGGCGGCAAGGCGCAGTTCGGCGGCCAGCGCATCGGCGAGATGGAAGTGTGGGCGTTCGAGGCCTACGGCGCCGCCTACGCGCTGCAGGAGATCCTGACGGTCAAGTCGGACGACGTCGCGGGCCGCACGGCCACGTACGACAGCATCGTCAAGGGCGACTACAACGTGCACGCGGGGCTGCCCGAGTCGTTCAACGTCCTGGTGAAGGAACTGAAGTCCCTGGCCCTGGACGTGCAACTGGTCGAGCAGGACCAGCTGGCGGAAGGCTAGGACGTTCCCGTGAAGGGGTGTTCGACGACCGCCGGTCGACCGCCGGCGGCCGATGCGTGTGATTGACCGGAGGTGTCCAGTGAAGGACCTTTTCACCGTTTTTGATCGCCCGAAGGACCCGCTCTCGATCGTGGCGTTCCGGGTGGCGCTGGCCTCCCCCAAGACGGTCCTGGGCTGGTCGTACGGCGAGGTGAAGAAGCCGGAGACGATCAACTACCGCACCTTCAAGCCCGAGCGCGAAGGCCTCTTCTGCGCCAAGATCTTCGGGCCGGTGAAGGACTACGAGTGCAACTGCGGGCGGTACAAGCGGCTGAAGCACCGCGGCATCGTCTGCGAGAAGTGCGGCGTCGAGGTCATCCAGTCGAAGGTGCGGCGCGAGCGCATGGGCCACATCACGCTGGCCTCGCCGGTCGCGCACATCTGGTTCCTGAAGTCCATCCCGTCCCGCATCGGCAACGTGCTGGACATCACGTTGAAGGACCTGGAAAAGGTCCTGTACTGCGTGGCGTACGTCGTCATCGACCCGGGCAAGGTGCCGGACCTGAAGAGGGCCGACGTGCTGTCCGAGGAGAAGTACGAGGAACTGCAGGAGACCCACGGCTACGACGCGTTCGAGGCCGGCATGGGCGCCGAGGCCATCCGCAAGCTGCTGGAGGCCCAGGACGTCGAGACGCTGGCGGGCGAGATCCGCGCCGAACTGAAGGAGACCGCGTCGGACGCCAAGCGCAAGAAGCTGGCGAAGCGCCTGAAGGTCATCGAGGCCCTGCGCGACTCGGGCAACCGCCCCGAGTGGATGATCCTGAAGAACCTGCCCGTGCTGCCCCCGGACCTGCGCCCGCTGGTCCCGCTGGACGGCGGCCGCTTCGCGACGTCGGACCTGAACGACCTGTACCGGCGCGTGATCAACCGCAACAACCGCCTGAAGAAGCTGATGGAGCTGAACGCGCCGGAGATCATCATCCGGAACGAGAAGCGCATGCTGCAGGAGGCGGTGGACGCGCTGTTCGACAACGGCCGCCGCGGAAAGGTCATCACCGGCACGAACCGGCGCCCGCTGAAGTCCCTGTCCGACATGCTGAAGGGCAAGCAGGGCCGCTTCCGCCAGAATCTGCTGGGCAAGCGCGTCGACTACTCGGGCCGCTCGGTCATCGTCGTCGGCCCGGAACTCAAGCTGCACCAGTGCGGCCTGCCCAAGAAGATGGCGCTGGAGCTGTTCAAGCCGTTCATCTTCAACAAGCTGGAGGAGCGCGGCTACGCCCAGACGATCAAGACCGCCAAGAAGATGGTGGACGACGAGGACCCGGTGGTGTGGGACATCCTCGAGGAGGTGTCCAAGGAGCACCCGGTCCTGTTGAACCGCGCCCCGACGCTGCACCGGCTGGGCATGCAGGCCTTCGAGCCCGTGCTGATCGAGGGCAAGGCCATCCAGCTGCACCCGCTGGTGTGCGTCGCGTACAACGCGGACTTCGACGGCGACCAGATGGCGGTGCACCTGCCGCTGTCCCTGGAATCGCAGATGGAAGCCCGCGTCCTGATGATGTCGTCCAACAACATCCTCAAGCCGGCCGACGGGCGGTCCATCATCACCCCGTCGCAGGACATCGTCCTGGGCATGTACTACATGACCCGGGAACGCCCCTTCGCCCGCGGCGAGGGCAAGGTGTTCGCGAACCCGGCCGAGGTCCGCGTCGCGTACGACAACGGCGAACTGGACCTGCAGGCGAAGATCAAGGTGCGCTTCGAGGAGAAGGACGCCGACGGCAACCCGGTCCGCCGCTTGATCGAGACCACCACCGGCCGCACGATGCTGCGCGAGATCGTGCCGGAGGAGATCCCGTTCTCGTTCTACAACAAGGTCCTGGACAAGAAGTCGCTGGCCACCCTGATCGACGAGACGTACCGGCGCTGCGGGTCCAAGAAGACCGTCATCCTGGCCGACCAGGTCCGCACGTGGGGCTACCAGCACGCGACCCGCGCCGGCATCTCGATCGCCACGGACGACATGACGATCCCCGAGGCGAAGAAGGGCATCCTGGACGCGGCGAAGAAGAAGGTCGCGGGCATCCAGGAGCAGTACGAGAGCGGCGCCATCACCGCCGGCGAGCGGTACAACAAGGTCATCGACGCGTGGTCGTCGGCGGCCGACGACGTCGCCAAGAACATGATGGACGGCATCACGTACCAGATGGTCGAGCACGAGGGCCAGCAGATGCGCATGCCCTCGATGAACCCGATCTTCATCATGGCCGACTCGGGCGCCCGCGGTTCCGCGATGCAGATGCGACAGCTGGCCGGCATGCGCGGCCTGATGGCCAAGCCGTCGGGCGAGATCATGGAGACGCCGATCACCGCGAACTTCCGCGAAGGCCTGTCGGTCCTGGAGTACTTCATCTCCACGCACGGCGCCCGCAAGGGCCTGGCCGACACCGCGCTGAAGACCGCGAACGCCGGCTACCTGACCCGCCGCCTGGTCGACGTGGCGCAGGACGTGGTCGTCAGCGAGTACGACTGCGGCACGCTGGACTCGGTCGAGGTTTCGGCCCTGGTCCACGGCGGCGAGATCCGCGAGCCCCTGGCGGAACGCATCCTGGGCCGCGTGGCCATCGACGACATCGTCGATCCCTACAAGCCCGACCACGTCATCGTGAAGGCGAACGAGGAGATCGACGAGGAGAAGACCAAGGAGATTATCGAGGCCGGCATCGAGAAGGTGAACGTCCGGTCGGTGCTGACCTGCCGTACGCGGACGGGCTGCTGCGTGCTGTGCTACGGCCGCGACCTGGCCCGCGGGCGCCTGGTGAACGTCGGCGAGTCGGTCGGCGTCATGGCCGCCCAGTCGATCGGCGAGCCCGGCACCCAGTTGACGATGCGGACGTTCCACATCGGCGGTACCGCGCGCGTCGCCGAGCAGTCGTCGGTCGAGACCCGCAAGGGCGGCACCGTCAAGCACGTGAACCTGACCACCGCGGTCCGGCGCGACGGCGCGATCGTCGCGATGAACCGCAACGGCGAGATCTCGATCCTGGACGAGCAGGGCCGCGAGCGCGAGAAGTATCCGGTCCCGTACGGCGCCGTGCTGCGGGTCGCGAACGACGCGAAGGTCGAGGGGCAGCACGTGCTGGCTTCGTGGGACCCGTGGTCGAACCCGATCCTCACCGAGGTCAACGGCATCGTTGCGTTCGATGACATCCTCCCCGACAAGACCGTCAAGGAACTGTACGACGAGGTCACGGGCGTCTCGTCCAAGGTCATCATCGAGTGCAAGGAAGGCGACCTGCGCCCCTGCATCATGATCAAGGACGCCCAGGGGAAGACCCTGCACATCCCGGGCACGAAGCTGGAGGCCCGCTACCTGCTGCCCGTCGGCGCCAACCTGACGCCGCGCGAGGGCGAGGAGGTTTCGCCCGGCGACGTGATCGCGCGCGTCCCGAAGGAAACCACCAAGATGAAGGACATCACCGGTGGTCTCCCTCGCGTCGCGGAGCTGTTCGAGGCCCGCAAGCCGAAGGAGCACGCCGTCATCTCCGAGATCGACGGCGTCATCAGTTTCGGCAAGGCGACCAAGGGCAAGCGGAAGATCGTCATCACCCCCGAGTTCGGCGAGAAGAAGGAGTACCTGATCCCGAAGGGCAAGTACGTCTCGCTGCGCGAAGGCGACACGGTGCGCGCCGGCGACCCGCTGATGGACGGTTCGTCGAACCCGCACGACATCCTGCGCGTCCTGTCGATCCAGGCCCTGGCGCGGTACCTGGTCGACGAGATCCAGGAGGTCTACCGCCTGCAGTCCGTCCGCATCCACGACAAGCACATCGAGGTCATCGTCCGGCAGATGCTGCGGTGGGTGAAGATCACGGACCCGGGCGACACCCGCTTCCTGGCGGAGGAACACGTCGATCGCTGGGCGTTCGAGGAGGAGAACGAGGCGGTCCTGGCGAAGGACGGGCAGCCGGCGACCGGCGAGCCCATCCTGCTGGGCATCACCAAGGCCTCCCTGAACGTCGAGTCGTTCATCTCGGCGGCGTCCTTCCAGGAGACGACGCGCGTGCTGACCGAGGCGGCGATCGGCGGCAAGACGGACTACCTGCGTGGCCTGAAGGAGAACGTCATCATGGGCCGCCTGGTGCCGTCCGGCACGGGCTTCCCGCTGCTGAACCGGCGCGTCGAGGTCAAGATGAGCGAGGAGCCCGAGGCGGCCCCCGCGGAAGGGTCCACCCCGGCCGTCATCTGACCGGCCCCCGTTCCCCCCAGGCGAATGATTCCCCTGCATCTTCCGTGGATTTCCCTGCCCGTCTAAACCGGACGGCGCGACGTGCCGATAGATCGGCGTCCACGAATCGTTCGTCCGGAGGGAGGGACCATGTCGAGGCAGCGGGAAACGCGCGACCTGTCACGCCTTCTGTGGAGCCTGGTGCTGGCCGCGATCGTCGCGGCGGGAGGCATCTTCGCGGCGTCGTGGGTGGTGCTGTCGCCGGCGCAGGCCGGGGTGGACGCGGTGGTCTACGTGCAACTGGAGGCGCCCGGCACCGGCACCGCGATCTACCGGATGCCGGCCGGGTCCCGGATGCAGGACCTGCTGCGCGCGGCCCGGATGCCCGCGAGAAGCGGCGGCCACGGGATGACGGTGCTGGAGACGGGGCGCAGCGTCACGCTGGAGGACGACGGGAGCGTGTCGACGGGGTGGATGGCGGGCGACCAGATGGTCGCGCTGGGCGTCCCGATCCCGCTGAACGAGTGCGGGCTGCAGGACCTGGTCGCGATTCCCGGCGTGGGGCAGGCGACCGCGACGAGGATCCTGAAGGCGAGGCTGGAGCGCGGCCGGTGGGACTCGTACACCGACCTGGCGGACGCGTCCGGCATCGGGGCGAAGACCCTGGCGGCACTGCGCCAGTACGGCCGCCTGTAGCCCCCGTTACCCGCCCCGGGCGCACCTCATGCAGGGCGGGGGCCCTGTCCCCCGCCACTTCCCTTCACTTCACCAGCCGGACGTTCCGGCGCAGGCGCAGCAGGGCATCGTCGGCGTCGCGAAGGAGATCGGGCACGTTCGCGGTCAGCAGGTCGCCGTCCCGCACCACCGTTCGCCCGTCCACGATCACGTGCCGCACGTTGTCGCGGCCCATCGAGTAGACGATCGCGCCGGCCGGATCCTCCGCGGGCTGGCAGTGGACGCGCCGTCGATCCAGCACCTGCACGTCGGCCCGCTTGCCCTTCTCGATCGACCCGACGTCCGAGTCCATTCCCAGCGCCTTCGCCCCCTCGATGGTGGCCATCCGCAGGACCGTCCCGGCCGGCATCGCGGTGGGGCCGTGCAGCGCCTTCTGCACCAGGGCCGCCGTCCGCATCTCCTGGAAGGCGTCCAGGTTGTTGTTGCACGGCGCGCCGTCGGCCCCCAGCGTCACCCGGACGCCGGCCTGAAGCATCGCGGGAACGGGCGCGATCCCCGAGCCCAGCTTGAGGTTGGCGGACGGGCAGTGCAGCACCGAGGTCCCCGATTCGGCCAGCCGCCGGATCCCGTCCGCGTCCACGTGGACGCAGTGCGCCAGCAGCAGGTCCGGGCCCAGCAGCCCCGTCTGCTGGAACAGCGCGACCGGCGGGCACCCGAACCGCTCGACCGTCAGGCGGACCTCCTCCTCGGTCTCGGCGCAGTGCGTATGGACCTTCATTCCGGACGCCTTCGAGGCGACGGCCACGCCCTCCAGGAGGTGCATCGACGAAGAGACGGCGAAGCGGGGGGCCAGCGCGAACCGGGCACGGCCGTTCGTGGCGCCGCAGCGTTCGGCCAGGACCATCGACTGGGCCAGGGCGTCGTCGGGGTCCTCGGACAGGGCCGCCGGGCCGTCGTGCAGGTCCATCAGGACCTTGCTGAATACGCCGCGAAGGCCCATTTCCAGCGCGTTCCGGATGATGACGCTGGTGTGCCGGACCGTCCCCATGTCGTTGATCGTGGTGGTGCCGGACAGCAGCAACTCGGCCGCGCCCAGCCGGCTGGAGGCCCGGATCGTCGCCTCGTCGTGGGCGGCCTCCAGCGGCCAGGTCCAGCGGCGCAGCCATTCCATCAGCGGGATGTCGTCGGCCAGGTTGCGCCACAGCGTCTGGCACAGGTGAACGTGGGTCTGCACGAAGCCGGGCAGCACCCAGCATCCCGTGGCGTCCAGTACCTCGGCGCCGTCGGGGGGCGTCAGGTACGGGCCGATCGCGACGATCCGCCCGTCCTGCAGCAGGACGTCGCCGTCCAGCACGGTGTCGTACGGGTCCATCGTCAGCACGGTGCCGCCCCGCAGGAAGAGGGGGCGGGGACCGGACGAGGGCCTCAGCAGGAGGCCCGAGTCCTGCCGCGGAGGGGGCGAGGTGTCGGTCATCGCGTCTCTCCATCCCGGGGACCCAGGAAGCCGGGGCCGAAGGCGGCGGGGAGGAGGTCGGACAAGCGGTGCCGGACCTCGCGGCCGTCGGACGAGACCAGGATCACCAGCATGTCGGGTCCGAACTCGGCCAGGGCCTGCCGGCACATGCCGCACGGCGGGCAGGGGTCCCCGGAGGCCGTGACGATCGCCACGGCGGCCAGGCGACGCTCGCCGGCCGCGACGGCCGCTGCGATGGCGCCGCGCTCGGCGCAAAGGGAGACCGGGTAGGAGGCGTTCTCGACGTTGCAGCCGGCGTGGATGGCCCCGGAGGCCCCGGCCACGGCCGCGCCCACCCGGAAGCCGGAGTAGGGGGCGTAGGCGTTCGCCAGGGCGGCGCGGGCGGCGGCCAGCAGCGGGGCGTGCGGGTCGTCCAACGGGGTCATGGCAGGACCTCCAGCGTGGCCTCGAACAGCGCGGACAGGCGGGCCCCGGCGGTCAGGCCGACCTGCTTGACCTCGTCGTGCGACAGCGCGTCCTGGCCCAGGCCGGCCGCGAGGTTCGTGATCACCGACACCGCGCCGACCCGCATGCCCGCGTGGTTCGCCGCGATCACCTCGGGCACCGTGGACATCCCGACCGCGTCGGCGCCCAGGATCCGGAAGGCGCGGATCTCGGCCGGGGTCTCGTACGAGGGACCCGACGTGCCCAGGTACACCCCCTCGTGCAGCGGCTGGCCCAGGCGGGTCGCGGCGTCCCGGAAGGCGTCGCGGATCCGCGGGTCGTAGGCGCGCGTCATGTCGGGGAACCGCGGGCCCAGCGCCTCGGCGTTCGGGCCGCGCAGCGGGTTGCCGCCCATCAGGTTGACGTGGTCGGACAGCGCCATCAGGTCGCCGACCTGGAAGGCGGGGTTCAGCCCCCCGGCGGCGTTCGACGCCAGGAGGATGGGCGTGCCCAGCAGGGCCATCGTCCGGACCGCGACGCAGGCCGTCGCCATGTCGTGGCCCTCGTACGTGTGGATCCGGCCGGCCAGCACCGCCAAGCGGCGGTCCTTCAGCGTCCCCAGCACCAGCTGGCCGGCGTGGCCGGGCACGGTCGGCTCGGGCAGGCTTGCGACCCGGTAGGGCAGGACGCACAGGGGCTGGACGCGCCGCTCGAAACCCGACAGGCCCGAGCCCAGCACGACCGCGACGTCCGGCAGCCACCCCTGCTGCCGCAGCCGGGCCTCCTTCAGGATCGCCCGGGCGGCCAGGCAGACCCGGTCGAGGCCGGCCAGGGGGTCGGCCTCGATGGCCCGCAGGCGGCGGTCGATGGCGTCGAACCGGTCGGTCGCGGACACGGGGTTCTCCCGGCGTGGGTCGCATGGATTCTACCCCGGATCGGGGTCCGGCTTGAAATCGCGGGGGGATGGCTCCATGATTCGGCGACCCGGACGGGAGGACAGGATGAAGAGGCTCCTCGTGGCGTGCAGCGTGATCCTGGCGGCGGGAGGGACGGCGTGCTCGAAGGCGCCCGAGACCCCGGTCGCACCCCTGAAGAAGGTGGAGGCGCCCGCGACGGGACTGCCGACGGCGGCCGCGCCGTCCCGGGCGGGCGAGGCCCCGGTGCCGGCGGGGATGCCGCAGGACCCGGTGCACGCCGGCGCGAAGACCGGCATGGCGGGCGCGATGGGCATGCCCTCGATGCCGGGCCACGGCATGGTCGTGGACCCGGGCCAACTGGATGACGGCAGCCCCGCCCTGCGCCTGACGGGCCTGGGCAGCCGGGCCGAACTGGACAAGGCGCTGAAGGACGTCGAGGGTGACGAGGCGAAGAAGCTCTTCTCGGCCGCGTTCCGCTGGACGTTCGCGGTCGACAAGGCGCAGCGGGACGTCGAGAAGGCGCGCGCGGGGTTCGAGGACCTGCTGCGGGCCCAGCCGAAACTGGCGCCGTGCTACCGCGGGCTGGCGTACGTCGCGCTGTCCCGGGGATTCGACATCGACGGGGCGGTCGCGTCCTACCGCAAGGCGCTGGAACTGAAGCCCGACTATGCCGAGGTCCACTACGCCCTGGCGTTCCTGTTCGCCGGTTCGGACCTGTCGAAGGGCCGCGATCACCTCAAGCGCGCGCTGGAACTGGGGATGACGGACGAGCAGGGCCTGAAGCGGGTCTACGGGGTCGAATAGCCTGTCCGCGTCACGGGACCGACTCGTTCCAGACCTTCTCGAAGTAGGCGGCGGCATCGGCGGTGACGGTGGCCGCCTGGACCACCGTGCCGGCCTCGTGGTTCGAGCCCAGCCCGGACGCGACCCAGTTCCCCGAATGCACCACGACCGAGTCGTCCACCACCAGCAGCTTGGCGTGCGTCAGCGTCTCGGCGGCGTGGTAGCGGACCTGGACGCCGTCGGACGACAGGTTCCCGCCGGAGGTGCCGTTCTGGTCGTTCACGTAGGTCTCGTAGGCCGAGGACTCCAGCACGACGCGCACGTCGACACCGCGCCCCTTCGCGTCGATCAGTTCGTAGGCCAGGTCCCCGGCGTCGCCGCCCCAGTCGTCGGACAGGTGGTACAGCACCAGCAGCGCCCGCCGGGAGGCCGCCCGCAGCATCGGCACGACCCGGTCGCGGTACTGGCCGTCCCCGATCGGGGCGACGCCCGCGACCTGCGCCGAGGTCATCGAGGCCGCCTTCGACGGCGAGGACCACAGCGCGTCCGCATAGCCGGCGAAGGGCGCGACGATCGCCGCCCCGTCCAGGGCCACGTTCGCCTCGTGGTTGTAGTTCAGCGACGAGGTCGACAGGTTCGTGCTGCCGACCAGGGCCCGGCTGCGGTCCACCACCAGCAGCTTGGTGTGCAGGGTCTTCGAGGCGCCGTCCAGCTTCGCGTCGATGCCCGCGGCCCTCAGGGAATCCAGCCGGGTCGAGTTCTTGTCGACGTCGGACTCCAGCAGCACCTTGACCGCGACGCCCCGGTTCACGGCAGCCGCCAGCGCCGCGCCGACCTGGTCGGGCGCCCAGCCCGGGATGAACTCCAGTTCGACCATCTGGACCGACGTCCTCGCGCCGGCGATCAGGGAGTTCAGCGTGGACAGGGCCTGCTGGTCGGTGACCAGCCGCACCGACGGGGCACCCGGGTCGGTGCCGGGGTCCGGCATGCCCGGGTCGGGGGTGCCCGGATCGTTCGCGCCCGGGTCCTGGGGCGTTCCCGGATCGTCGGCGCCCGGGTCCTCGCCGGGGTCCCACGGGGGCGCAAGGTCCGGTGCGGCCGGGTCCTCGATGGCAACGTCCCGGTCAACGTCGGGTCCGGCGGTCTCCCCGCCCGGGTCGGCCGCGTCCCGCAGCGAGGAGTAGTCGCGCCGGCCGACCAGGTTGCCGCCCGAGTCCCCGCACGCGATGGCGCACGTGGCGACCGCCGCCAGCAGGCCCCGCAGCAACCCTCCGGCGTTCACGCGACCTCCCCCCCGGCCCCCCCCGGCCGTCCCCTGCCGTCCAGTTGCCCGCAAGCGGCCCCGATGTCCTGCCCGCGGCTGCGACGCACCGTCACCCGGTGGTGGCGCTCGTCCAGGTACCTCCGGAAGGCCTCGACGGCCTGGTCCGACGGCCTGCGAAACGGCGTGCCGGGCCACGGGTTGAAGGGGATCAGGTTCACCTTGTTCGGGAAGCGGGCCAGCATCCGCGACAGCCGCTTCGCGTCCTCGATCGAGTCGCCCACCCCTTCCATCAGAGTGTACTCGATCGTGTAGACGTGGCCGTGGGGCAGCGGCAGGCCGGCCAGAGTGTCCACCAGGGCCTGCAGGTTCCCGTGGCGCCGCGAGGCGGGGACCATGTCGCCGCGGACCGCGTCGGTGGTGGCGCACAGGGAGAGGGCGATGCTGGCGCCGGTACCGGACCGGACGACCTCGGGCAGGCGCTCCAGCAGCCCGACCGTGGAGAGCGTGGTGCGGCGCGGCGCGATTCGCAGGCCCTCCCGGTGCGTGAGGATGCGGACGGCCCGCAGGACGTTGTCCAGGTTGTCCAGCGGCTCGCCCATGCCCATGAAGACGACGTTCGACACCCGCGATCCGTCCGGCAGCAGGCGCGCCGCGGCGTGGACCTGCCCGACGATCTCGGCGGCGGACAGGTGGCGTTGGAACCCCAGCGTCGCGGTCAGGCAGAAGCGGCAGCCCATGCGGCAGCCGACCTGGCTGCTGATGCACAGGGTCACGCGGTCCTCCGACGGCATCAGCACGGCCGGGTACCGCCGCCCCTCGCCGGCGTCGAACAGCAGCTTGCGCGAACCGTCGGCCGAGTCCAGCACCTCGACCGGATCGAGACGGGACAGACGGGCGTTTGCGGACAGCCAGGCCCGCAGATCCTGCGGCAGGCTGGTCATGTCGTCGAAGGACGCGGCGTCCTTCTGGTGGATCCACTGGAAGACCTGCAGGCCGCGGTAGGGCGGCACGCCCAGGGGTTTCAGCAGGGCGGCGATCTCGTCGGGAAGCCGATCGGCCAGGTCCACGGGGGCTCCATCCGGGGGGATCGCGGAGGGCATGAGACCTCCTGGCACCAGGGGGAAGCAGGTTCAGTCGATGGCGGCCCACGCGCGGGCCGACGCGTCCAGGGCCTCGACCAGCCGGACCTCGATCCGCCGGGCGCCCAGCGCGCGGATTCCCGGCATCGTGGCCAGCCGGTTCGCCATCCAGCCCGCGATCGCCTCGGTCGTGGTGTTGCCGACGTCCAGGACGGCGCAGTCGGCCTTGGGCAGCGCCAGGGTGGCGTCCCCGACGATGACGGCCAGGGTGTCGCCCCGATCCTCCAGGCGTCCCACGGCCGGGGTGCCGGCCAGCAGGATCCGGTGGTCCAGCAGCCCGGCAACGGACCCGGCGGCCTCGCGCAGCGTCGCGTCGGCATCGACGGGCGCGCCCGGCGCCAGCGTCGCGACGACGGTCATCCGGTAGTCGTGGCCGTGCAGGGGCTCTCGGACGGCGGGCGGCAGGGCCAGAAGGTGCGCGGCCGAGAACACCAGTCCGCCCACGGATACCTGGACCTCGGGCTGCGAGGGGGCGACGGGCCGGACGGGCCGCCAGGTGCAACGAGACGTCGGGCTCTCGTGGACGGTCACGGCGGACACGTCCGGGACCCGGGCGGCCAGCCGGTCGTACAGGTATCGGGCCAGGTTCTCGGACGTGGGGTTGGACAGCCCGGGCAACTCGTTCAGGACGCGGTGGTCCAGCGCCCCGATGACCTGCCGGGCGACCCCGGCCAGGTCGCCGAAGTCCATCACCCACCCCATCACGGGGTCCACCTCGCCCTCGACGGCGACCTCGACGCGGAACAGGTGCCCGTGCACGCGAGAGCACTTGTGGAGGGGGCCGACCTCGGGCAGGTGGTGGGCCGCCTCGAACGCGAACTCCTTGACGATTTCGGCCTTCACGGGGCACCCCGAACCGGACGGGGGAATCATCCACTTCGCCGGAGAAAAGTCAACGAAGGACGGGGCCTGCAGGAACGGCCTGCCGGTCCGACGGTCGAACCAGCCTGGCCACGGTCTCCAGGTGGAAGGTCTGCGGGAACATCTCGACCAGGACCAGCCGGTCCAGGGTGAAGCCGGCGTCCAGGAAGGGGACCAGGTCGCGGGCCATCGTGGCCGGGTCGCACGCGCACAGCACCACGCGCGAGGCGGGCAGGGCGGCCAGGGCCCGGGCGGCGGCAAGGCCCATGCCCGTGCGGGGCGGGTCGGCCACGACAACCTCCGGGGCAGGCGACGTCCGGGCCAGCCGGTCGGCCACCTCCTCGACCCGGGCCGCCAGCAGGTCCGCGTGCAGGCCGCGCGACTCCAGTTCCCGGCCGTTCTGCGCCAGGGCCTCGCGGTTCAGTTCGACGGCCGTCACCGCGGCGCCGGCCAGGGCCATCGGGACCGTCAGGTTGCCGGCGCCGGCGTACAGTTCCAGCACCCGCATCCCGGCCGAGACCCCGGCGAGGTCGCGGATCGTCGCGGCCAGGACGGGGTTCAGGGCCAGGTTGGCCTGAGAGAAGCCGCGCGGATCCAGCGACAGGAAGGTCCGCCCGCCGCAACCGTCGTCCGTGGGGAACCGGGATGCCAGGTCGCCTGCGACCGACCACTCCGTGCTGCCCCGGCGCGGGCACGTCGCGGCCGCCCCGCCGAACCCCGGCAGCCCCGCCAGCACGGTCGCGGCCCTCTCCAGGTCGGGCAGGTCGCCGCGCGCCACGGCCACCATGCCGCCATCCTCGCCGGCGACCGGCTCCAGCGTGAACGGCCCCGTCGGGAGCAGTCCGGGCAGCGCCTCGCGCAGGGCCGGGATCGCGGCAGACAGGGGCTCCATCGCGATCGGGCAGGCGTCCGGGCAGACCATCCGGTGGGACTGGCGCGCGAAGAAGCCGAGGCGCGGCCGGCCGGGCGCGGGCAGGCCGTGCAGTTCGATCCGGCAGCGGTAGGCCCAGGGCCCCCCCGCGACGATGGAAGGCTCGGGTCCCTCGGTGCGGGCGATGCGGCGCAACTGGTCGCGCAGGACCCCGGCCTTCAGCGCGGGCTGCCGAGCCGCCGCGACGTGCTGCAGGTGGCAGCCGCCGCACTGGCCGTAGACCGGGCATCCCGGATCCACCCGGTCGGGGCCGGGCTGCAGGACCTCCCGCAGCCGGGCCTCCACCCAGCCCCGGTGCTCGTGCACCACGTCGGCCTCGACCAGGTCGCCCGGGGCCGTGAACGGGACCAGCCAGACCCGCCCCTCGACCCGTCCCAGCCCCAGCCCCAGGTGGGCCAGGCGCTCGATCTGCACGCGCACGTCCGTCCCTCCGCCGCGGTCGATTGTCGGGCCGGCGCGGCGCGGCGGCAACCCCGTGCGGCGCCGGCGTGCCCGGACGGGGCTGGCGCGGACGGCCCGCCATGCCCAGAATATGCGCGGGCCGCGAAGAGGGGAGCGATGCCGCTGTACGAGTTCCGGTGCGGACAGTGCGGTGCCGACTTCGAGGAACTGGTGCCGTCCGGGACGCAGGCCTGGCCCTGTCCGAAATGCGGCAGCCGCGAGGTCCGCCGCCTGGCCTCCGCCGCCGCCTTCTCGGTCGGCGGAAGGATGGCCACCACCGCGAAGTCGGACGGCTGCTCGTCCTGCTCGTCCCGGAACTGCGGTTCGTGCGGGAGCGGCGGGCACTCCTGACCGGGCTCCGCCGGCCCCGATCACCGGATCACGTAGCCGCACCGGACCTGGCTGGACGCCTCCAGAACCACCCTCGTCCCGTCGATCACCGCGTCGCCTGCATGCACGCGCTCCAGGCTCCACGTCGGCATGGGGTTGAAGGCGTCGAGGTGCAGGTTCACCAGCGTGGCGTCCACGTCCAGGTTGCCGGTGTCGCCCGTCTCGCACTCGATGTGCCCGAACTGCGTCCCGTGGTTGCCGCTGATCAGCCGGAAGCGGACCCGGTCGCCGTCCTGGCCGCCCGGGGTCCAGGTCACGTGCAGCCCCTGGTCCCGGACCAGCGCGAAGCCGGTGCACGGAAGCCGGGACACCATGGACTCGACGCCCCGGGTCTCCAGCGCGAAGGCAGGCAGGTCGTCGCAGCCCGCCGACGTCGCGGTGATCGTCACGCCCTCCTCGAACAGGTTGGCCGGGTCCTCGGGCGTGCAGGCGCCGGAGTAGTACGGGTAGGGGGTGCTGGTATCGATGGGCAGCGAGCACTCGGCCTGGAGGCCGCTGAGCGCGATGTCCCCGGCCCAGCGGCGGGGCAGGCCCTCGTGGCAGGCGTCGTCCTCGCCGCAGTAGCCGGGCCACGCGCAGAAGGTGTCGCAGGTCCCCGTGGCGATCGGTTCCAGGAAGAGGCAGTCGCCCGCCTGCGCCGTGACCTTCTGCGGCATCTCGTCGGCCGGTGGGTTCGATACCGCCACGAAGGACCAGGGCGTGCCCGTGGTGCCGGTGCTCAGCGCGCCGAGGCTCTCGGCCACGTGGATGACGAAGCCGCGCGGCAGGTCGCCCGCCGCGTCGATCCCGGGGTCGGCCGCGGGATCGGGCGACGGATCGACGGCAGGGTCCGCGGCGAGGTCCGCGGCCTCGTCCGGGCCGGATTCCTGGGCGGCGTCCGCCGGCGTTTCTCCGTCCGTGCGCGCATCGGCGTCCGGCGCCGTGTCGATGGCGTCCTCGGCCTCCGCGATGACGTCCTGCGCCAGGTCGTCGCCCGGTGCGCCCGTTCCGCCGCCGCAGGCCATGGCCGCGCCCAGCACCGCGAACGCCAGTCCCCGGGCCCGCCGGAACTCGCGACGCATCCTGCCCTCCCGGGCCGCCGGCGCCCTCCCCGGACGGCCGCCTACTCGGCCAGCAACTCGTGACCCAGCGTGTAGAGCGGGCGGATGTCGATCGGGATGCCTTCCAGCCGTCGCAGCGCCTTCGCCACCTCGTCCGGCATCCCGCCGTATGTCGCCAGGATCCCCTTCGCGCCCTCGTAGTCGCCCTCGGCCTGCACGGTCAGCAGCGCCCGGGCCAGGTCCCGCATCGCGCCCTCGAACCTCGCCGGGTCGATGCCGAAGGTGCCCTTCGCGGGGTCGTGCGTGATCGCGCCGGCCTTCCGCAGCCAGTTGTACTGGACCATGTTCGACACGCCGTGCGCCTCGGCGATCCCGAACCGGATCGACCGGAACAGGCCGGCCAGGAACGTCGGCTCCATCGTGCGGGCGATCTCCGCGGGCAGCACGCCCTTGCGCACCAGGTACAGGCTGTTCAGCACGCCCAGCACGTCCGCCTTGCACTCCTCGATTCCGCTGTAGGCCTCCTTCAGGGCCAGGTTGACGGTGGTCGAGGTCCCGTCGGGCCGTGCCAGGATCCCCGGGCCCAGCCCGTGGCTGACCTCGTGCAGCAGGGTGTGGTTGAAGAAGGTGTCGAACGACACCCGGTCCAGCAGCGCCGGGTCCAGCAGCGTCCGGGCGATCGGCACCAGGCTCTTCGCGAACTTCGCCTGCCCCACGTTCTTCAACAGGACCTTCTTGGACCCCTTCGCGGTCCGGACCCGCTCGTCGTTCGGCAGGTTGAAGGCCGTCGTCTGCACGCCGGCCGCGGTGTCCCCGGAGGTGTAGACGACCTGCACCACCGCGATGGGCGAGGACTTGCCGCGGCTGAAGTTCTTGTGCCGGTCGTCCATCGGCAGCGACGCCTCCAGTTCGTCCAGCATGCCGGCCACCACGGCCAGCTTGCGGCTTTCGGCGGCGTCCCGCACGGTGACGAACGACTCGAAGGCCGCCTTCAGGTTCATCAGCCGGTCCTCGTACACCTCGTACGGGCCGATGACGACCTCGATCGCGGATGCCCCGTCCCCCTCGAACGTCCCCAGGTCCATCCAGTCCAGGTCGCTGGGGTAGTAGTCGTTGGTCCGGAAGGCCTGGGCACGCGACTGCAGGTACTTCGCCAGCGCGGCGTCGCGCGTCTTGACGGCCGCCTCCTCCAGCAGCACCGCCGCGCGGCCCAGGTCCTCCCCGTATTCCTTCGCGTACGGCACCGCCACCAGGGTGTCGCCGACCCGCCGGATCACGGTCACGGGCGACTGGAAGGCCTCGCGGTCCCCGGGATGCGCCTTCAGCCACGCATCGAAGGCTGCGGGGGCCAGGTCCTCGGGGTAGTAGGTCGCGCCCAGAGGCTTGGTCCGTGCCTCCAGGAAGGGCGCGAAGTCGTCCAGCCGGTCGTACGTCCCGGCGTTCAGGTCCACGTAGTCGGCCAGCAGGCGCCCCATCGGGTCGGTGCGCTGCGCCAGCCGGGCCGCGGCCTCCAGGCCCTCGCGCGACGCCTGCCGCCAGAAGATGCGTCCGACGATCTCGCCCGCCTTCACCAGCGGCGCCAGCGTGGCCCGGTCCGCCGGCGACAGCGTCCGTGGATCGACCGTGATCTCCACGTCCGCGTATCGCGCCCGTTTCGCCCGCAGTTCCTGCTCGTCCGGCAGTCTCATGCCCCCTCCCCGGGTCGTTCCGGCGGTGGCGCACCCCAGCGCCAGGACCCCGGCCAGTAGCGCCATCCCGCCGCGCCGCATCGTCCGCATCCTTCCTCCCTCCCGGTCCGCACCGGTCACGACGCCTTCCGCAGCCGCAGCCGCACCGTCGTCCCCCGGCCTTCCCCCGACTCGATCCCCACGTCCCCGCCGCTCTCCTGGGCCACCTGTTGCACGAACGCCAGCCCCAGCCCGGTGCCGCGCGGCTTCGTCGTCGCGAACGGCTCGAACAGGCGTGCCTTGAACGACTCCGGGATGCCCGTCCCGGTGTCGGCCACCTCGACCGCCACGCGCTCGCCCTCGGGTCGCACCACCAGCGCCAGCAGCCCCCCGCCCGGCATGGCCTCCACGGCGTTCCGGATCACGTTCACCAGCGCCTGGCGCAACTGGCCCTCGTCCGTCACCACGCGGACCGGTTCGTCCGGCAGCCTCGACTCGACCTGCACGTCCGCAGCCGCCAGTTCCTCCCCCATGAACTCCGCCGTCTCGCGGACCACCCGCACCGCGTCCACCGGCGCCAGCACCCCCTTCGGCATGCGCCCGAACCGCAGGTATTCCTCGGTGATTTCCGACAGCCGATCGACCTCGCGCTGGACCGCCCCCAGCACCTCCCCGGCCCGCGCCCCGCCCCGGTCCGGGGCCTGCAGCATCTCGTGCAGCAGGTCCACGTTCAGCGCGATGGAGTTCAGCGGGTTGCGGACCTCGTGCGCGACCACCGACGCCATGCGGCCGACCACCGCCAGCCGCTCGGTGCGCATGCGCTCCTCCTGTGCCCGCTCCTGCTCGGTGGCGCGCCGGGACAGCTCCTGGCCCAGCGAGTTCAGCGCGTCGGACAGGTCGGCCAGTTCGCGGGTCGACCGGATCGACACCGGCGAGGTGTCGCCCCCGGCCAGTCGCCGGATCGCCGCCACCAGGTCGCCGACGGGCCGCAGCGCCCGCAGGGACAGCAGCAGCACCACCAGCGCGGTCACCAGCGCCGCCGCCGACACGAAGATGACCACCAGCGACAGTTCGGACCGGCGGGTGACCAGGTCGTGTTCCGCCTCGCGCAGGGCCGTCGAGGCCAGCCGGTGCGCCCGCAGTGCCCCGCCGCGGACGATCCGCAGGGTGCGCAGCAACTCGCGCGCCGCGACGTCCGCCTCGGCCTGCGCCCCGCCCTTCAGCGCCACGTCCAGCCGCTGCAGCAGGACCGCGACCGCCTCCTCGGCGTTCCGCGGGACCGTCGGGTCCGACCCCGGCACCGGCCGCCGCTCCGTCGCCGCCGCCGCCGTTGCCGCATCCGCCGCGTCGCGGAGATCCTGCGCGCGCGCGCGCCCGACGCCCCCGGAGCCGGCCGCCAGGTGCAGCCGCCCCGAGGCCTCGCGAAGCCGGTCGAACGGTTGCAGCCGGGCCGCCTGGTACCGGGCGCGGTCCACGTCGCCGACCCGCCCGGAAGACAGCAGGTCCTCGACGGACTTCGTGTCCAGCACCAGGCGGTTCAGGTCCTCGACGGTGGGCGCCAGGTCCTCCTTCAGCACGGACACCCCGACCAGCAGCGAGTCGGCGGTCAACGCCAGGTACAGCATGGCCCCGCAGAAGACCACCGCCTGGATGATCAGGCCGGCGGCCACGCGCGTGGAGAGGGACGTCTTCATCGGCAGGAGGATACCACGACGGGGGAGGGAGCCCGCGCGCGCCCTACGACTCGCCCGCGGTCAGCGACCACAGGCTCGGGTCGATCCCCTGGGCCAGGAACGAGTATCGCCACCGCTCCTCGACCGGCACCTCGAAGACCGTCGCCGCGTCCGCCGGGACCGGCAGCCACGCCGCCGCCGATACCTCGGCGTCCAGCTGGCCCGGCCCCCAGCCGGCATATCCCAGCAGGAACATCATCCGCCCCCTCTCCGGGTCGGCCAGCAGCGCCTTGAACACGTCCAGCGACCCGGTGACGCGCAGGTTCCCCGCCACCGCGAACGACTCCCCCTTCGGGTCGGGACCCTCGTAGACGACCCACCCGGACTCGGCCTGCACCGGGCCGCCCTCGAACACCCGCTGGCCGCGCAGGGTCGCGTCGGGGCAGGCCACCCCGGCCGCGTCCAGCACCTCGGCCAGGAACCGGGGCGACGGCCGGTTCACCACCAGCCCCATCGCCCCATCGGAGGTGTGCGCGAACAGCAGCACCACGGTCTGCCGGAAGTGCGGGTCCGTCAGCGGCGGCGTGGACAGCAGGAAGCAGGGGGCCAGGCTCCTGAACATCCGGACCTCCCGGGATCGGGGCTGTCGCCTCCACGATACGGGAGGCTTGCCAGGAGCGCAAGGAGCCCTTTCCGCGCGGGCGTGCGCTTGCATTCCGTCCCCCGTTCCGGTATCGAACGGCCAGGCATTCGACGATGCCCCCGCTGGCGGGAGAGCCCGATGGACCACGCACTGCTGGAACTGGCCCGCCGCCGTCCCGTCGTGTTCGACGGCGCGATGGGCACCGAGATCCAGGGGCGCTCGCTGACCGCGGCGGACTTCGGCGGCCGCGAGGGACTGAACGAGATCCTGTCCGTCACGCGGCCCGACGTGATCCGGGACATCCACCGGGCCTACCTGCGGGCCGGCGCCGACGTCATCGAGACGAACTCCTTCGGGGCCAACGCGATCGTGCTGCGCGAGTACGGCCAGGAAGGGCGCGCCCGCGAACTGTCCCTGGCCTCGGCGCTCCTGGCGCGGCAGGTCGCGGACGAGTGTTCGTCCCCGGAGTGGCCCCGCTACGTGTCGGGATCGGTCGGGCCGGGCACGCGGCTGCCCTCGCTGGGCCAGATCGGCTTTCCCGGGATGCTGGCCTGCTACCGGGAGCAGGTCGCCGGGCTGCTGGAAGGCGGCGTGGACCTGGTCCAGGTCGAGACGTGCCAGGACCCGCTGCAGGCCCGGATCGCGGTGCTGGCGGCCCGGGAGGCGATGGCCGCGGCCGGGCGCGAGGTGCCGCTGTTCGTGCAGGTGACCTTCGACCGGAACGGCACGATGCTGCTGGGCACGGACCCGCTGGCGGCGGTCGTGTCGCTGGCCGGCCTGCCGGGCGTGTCGGCCTTCGGCATCAACTGCGCGACCGGCCCCGAGGACATGCATCACGTGCTGGCCGAACTGGCCCGCGCCTGCCCGCTACCACTGGTCGTGCTGCCGAACGCCGGCCTGCCCGAGAACGTCGGCGGCGTGCTGACCTACCGGCTGACGCCCGCGGACTTCGCGCGCCACGTGGCGGGCTTCGTGACGGAACTGGGCGTCGCCTTCGCGGGCGGCTGCTGCGGCACGACCCCCGCGCACATCGCGGCGCTGGTCGATGCCCTGCGCGGGGCGACGGTCGGGGCCCGCAGTCCGGTGCTTCCCGCGGCCGCCTCCTCGCTGTTCTCGGCGGTCCCCTTCGCGCAGGAACCGCGGCCGCTGATCCTGGGCGAGCGGACCAACGCCAACGGCAGCAAGGCCTTCCGGGAGAGGCTGGCGGCCGGCGACCTGGAGGGCATGGTGGGCATCGCCCGGGACCAGCAGGCCGAAGGCGCGCACCTGCTGGACGTGTGCCTGGCCATGGTGGGGCGGGACGAGGCCGCCGACGCCCGGGCCTTCGTGCCGCGGCTGCGGGAGGTGGCCGAGGCGCCGCTGGTCTGCGATTCGACCGAGTTCGACGCGATGCAGGCCGCGCTGGAGGCCTGGCCGGGCCGGGCGGTGCTCAACTCCGTGAACCTGGAGGACGGTGGCGCGCGGCTGGACCGGGTGGCGGCGCTGGCCCGCCGGCACGGCGCGGCGCTGGTCGCGCTGACGATCGACGAGGCCGGCATGGCGATGACGGTCGACCGGAAGGTCGAGGTCGCGAAGCGCCTGGTGGACCGGCTGGTGACGGTACACGGCTTCGCGCCGGCCGACCTGTTCGTGGACGTGCTGACCTTCACGCTGGGGTCGGGCGACCCGGCGCTGCGCGACGCGGGGGTGCGTACGCTCCAGGCGGTGCGTCGCGTCAAGGCCGAGATCCCCGGCGTGTTCACCAGCCTGGGCGTCAGCAACTGCTCGTTCGGCCTGTCGCCGGCCGCGCGCCGGGTGCTGAACAGCGTGTTCCTGCAGCACGCCGTCGAGGCGGGCCTGGATGCCGCCATCCTGAACGCGGGCCGCGTCCTGCCCCTGGGCGAGATCCCCGCGGCCCAGCGGCGCCTGGCCGACGACCTGGTGTTCGCGCGCACGGACGGGGGCGACCCGCTGGAGGCCTTCCTGCGGGCGTTCGAGGGGACCCCCGACGCGGAGGGCGGCCCGGTCGCCGCGACCCTGACCGCCGCCCAGCGCCTGCACCGCGCGGTGCTGCGGGGCGACCGTTCGGGCCTCGCCGAGACCCTGGACGAGGAACTGCATGCGCGCGCGCCGATGGCGATCGTCACCCAGGTCCTGCTGCCCGCGATGAAGGAGGTCGGCGACCGCTTCGGGCGCGGCGAGATGCAACTGCCGTTCGTGCTGCGATCCGCCGAGGTGATGAAGGCCGCCGTGCGCCACATGGAACCCCGGATGGAGAGGTCGGACGACGTCGCCAAGGCAACGCTGGTGCTGGCCACGGTCGCCGGGGACGTGCACGACATCGGCAAGAACCTGGTGGACATCCTGCTGTCCAACAACGGCTACCGGGTGGTGAACCTGGGCATCCGGCAGACGGTCGAGGCGATCCTCGAGGCCGCGCAGCGCGAGGGCGCGGATGCCATCGGCCTGTCCGGGCTGCTGGTCAAGTCCACCGTCGTGATGCGGGACGACCTGGTCGAGATGCAGCGCCGCGGCCTGAAGACGCCGGTCCTGCTGGGCGGGGCGGCCCTCACCCGGCGCTTCGTCGAGGAGGATCTGGCCCCGCGGTACGACGGGCCGGTCACGTATTGCGGCGACGCCTTCGATGGCCTGCGGGCGATGGAAGCCCTGGCCTCGGGCGCCCCGCCGGTGCCGCCGGCCCGCGTCGCGACGCCTTGTCCCGAGGTGCCTCCCCGCCCCGGCACCCGCGAGGAGGTCCCCCCGGTGGAGGCCGTGCCGCCGGTGCCCTTCCTGGGCATGAGGGTCGAGGACCCGCTGCCGATCGAGGAGGTGGCCCGCTTCGTCAACCGCACCTCCCTGTTCCGGATGCAGTGGCAGTTCCGCAAGGGGAACCGCTCCGACGCCGAGTGGCAGCGGCTGGTGGACGGGCAACTGGAACCGATGCTGCACGAGAGGCTGCTCCGGTATTCGGCCGACGGCACCTTGCGTCCCGCCGGCATC
The DNA here is from genome assembly GCA_937975765.1 of uncultured Myxococcales bacterium. GTDB lineage: Bacteria > Myxococcota_A > UBA9042 > DTJE01 > DTJE01 > CAIZWN01. Next base: position 115,347 of record CALJUR010000121.1, on the reverse strand, counting down.
CGGGGCTTCCTTCCGGCCAACGCCGACGGGGATTCCGTGGTGGTCTTCGCGCCCGACGGCGCCCGGGAGGTGGCCCGCTTCGCGTTCCCGCGGCAGGCCCGGCCCCCGCACCTGTGCCTGGCCGACTTCGTGCTGCCCCTGGCCTCCGGCACCAGGGATGTGCTGGGCTTCCAGCTGGCGACCTGCGGCGCCGCGGCGTCCGCGCGCGAAAAGGCCCTGTTCGAGGCCGGGGAGTTCGCCGAGTACCTCTATCTGCACGGGCTGTCGGTCGAGATCGCCGAGGCGACCGCCGAACTGCTGCACCACCGCCTGCGAAAGGACTGGGGCATCGCCGACGGGGACGTGCCGGACCCCGCCGCCGTGCTGCGCAAGGACTATCGCGGTTGCCGGTACTCGTTCGGGTACCCGGCATGCCCCGACCTGGGCGGCCAGGTCCCGCTGCTGCGGTTGCTGGGGGCGGATCGCGTGGGCGTGTCCCTGTCGCCTACGCTGCAGATGGTGCCCGAGCAGTCCACCTCGGCCCTGGTCTTCCATCATCCCCGGGCGCGGTACTTCTCCGCCTGAACGACCCGGGTCGACTCGTGCCCCGGGGCCGGGGTGTCCCCTGCTTCCCGCCGGTCCGGGTTCCGCGTTTGCCCGGGCGTCGTCCCCTGGGGTAGACTGCAATACCGAGTGCGTTGCGGAGGGACGCGTGGGGGGGCCGATCCCGCCCTGGGGTCTTTACCGGCTGCTGAGGGGGCTGGAGGCCAAGTCGGTTTCCGGCCACCTGGATCTTGCGACCTCGGCCGGACCCGTGACCCTGGGTCTTTCGAAGGGCCGGATCTTCCAGGCGGAATCCGAGGATTCCGCGCTGGGCTTCGGCGCCTACCTGGTCCGGGCCCGGATGGTGCCCGATCCGGCCGCTGCCGAGCGCCTCGCCTCGACGCGACGGCTGGTCGATGCCGGGGTGATCCGGCCCGAGGACGCGTCCAAGCTGCACGGATCGTACGCGCGCAGCGTGCTGGCCCGGATCCTGGGCCTGCCCGCCACGGGATGGGAGTTCACCCCGATCCCGATGCTCAGCGGCGTGGTGTCCGACCACCCCGTGGACCCCTTCCCGGAACTCCTGCGCGCGGTGTCGCGGGACGGCCCGCTGACCGAACTGCGGCAGGTGGTCCAGAGGATGCTGTCCGGCGGCCCCCTGGTGATGGCGCCGGACTTCGAGTTCGCGTTGTCCCAGGTCAAGAGCCACGTCGGCGACGTGCCCGCGCTGCATGTCCTGCGCCTGGGGAGGACGGACGGGCTGACCCCGGAGATGCAGGAGCACGAGGACACGGTGCGCATCCTGTTCGCGCTGATCGTCGCGGGGCTGCTGCACGCGCCGGCCACGGGCAGCCGGCCCCCGTCGGGAGCGTCGCCGGCAGGGCACGGCCCGGCGGCCGGGACCTCGTCGAAGCCGCCGTCGGATGCATCGCCCCGCCCGCCTTCCCCGCAGGTGGATCGGATCCCGCCCCCACCGCCCCCGCCGGTCTCGCAGGCCAGCGCCCGCAAGCCGCCGCCCGAGCGGCCCCAGCGGCCCGCCTGGATCGGGCCGCAGGAATCGATCCAGCTGGCCGGCGTCTCGAACCCGTTCGAGAAGGAGCTTCGCAACGCCTGGAACGAGTTGCGCAACCGGAACCACTACGAGGCGCTGGGGGTCCCGATCGACGCCCGCGAGTCGGCCATCCAGGCCGCCTACCTGCGGGCCAGGGCCCAGTTCGCCCGGGCCAAGTACGAGGGCGTGGTCCCGGCCGAATCGCTGGAGTTCCTGGACCGGATCCACCGCCACCTGGACTCGGTCCGCGACGTCCTGACCGACCGGGTCCGGCGCAGTTCGTACAACCGGCAGCTGGGCATCTCCACCCCCTCGCTGGACAGCCGCATCGTCGAGATCGCCGAGGCCCGGGCCCTGTGGCGGTCGGGCGTCGAGCAGATGCCGGCCCGCCATCCCGCGGAGGCCCTGTCCCAGTTCGAGGCGGCGCTGCGGCAGGATCCCAACGAGCCCGAGTACAAGGTCTTCCAGGCGTTCGCGATCCTGGCCATGACCCCCTCGGCGAACCACCTGCAGCAGGCCCGCGGCCTGGCCGAGGATGCCCTGAGGTCCGAGCCGGACCTGGTGGAAGGCCTGGTGTGCCTGGCCACCATCGACCGGCTGGAGGGCCGGCTGGACGAGGCGCGCGAGCGGATCCGCCACGCCCTGTCGCTGGATCCCGAGCACGCCGAGGCCCGCGCGCTGAAGGATCTCTTGCGGTCCCGCGCCGCCGGGCCTAAGATGAGTTTTCAAAAGACCCGTACTTCCCTGGTGGACCGCGTCGTCGGCCTCTTCAAGAAGGGCGGCTGACGCGGGGGGACCCGGGTCGGCGACTCGCGCAGGAGGGGACCATGACGTCGGCGTACGTTCTGATCGAGGCGGCCTCCGGCAGCATTTCCAGGATCCTCTCGGCCCTGCGGCAGATTCCCGAGGTCAAGGCCTGCGATGCCGTGACCGGGCAGTTCGACGTGATCGCCCGGATCGAGGCGGACGACATCAACGCCCTGGGGCGGGTGTCCTACGCGAAGATCCAGATGATCGACGGCGTGCTGCGGACCATCACCTGCAACATCATCCGACTGGAGGGCTGACCCCTCGCATCGTTGACACCGCGCCTTCCCCGTGGGAACCTTCCGCCGGGTTCGCGGCGGGCACGCCCGCGCGGCCGCCGAGGGGGACGCGATGTTCATGGCGCGGGTCGTCGGGACGGTCTGGTCGTCGGTGAAGTGGGAAGGGCTGCAGGGCCTCAGGCTGCTGCTGGTCCGCCCGTACCACCTGGACGACCTGGTCCGGTCGGAAGGCCGCACCGCGGACGAGGGCGTGCCCCCGAAGGGACTGAACGACGGCGTGGTGGTGGCCGACGTGCTGGGCGCGGGCCCCGGCGAGGACGTGGTCATTGCCTACGGACATGCCGCCCGCGTGGGCATCCAGCCGGAACTGCAGGCCGGCGAGGCCCCCCGCTTCCCCATCGATGCCGCGGTCGTCGCCATCGTGGACCGGTTCCACGTGGTCCCGCCGGTGCCCGCGGACTGAACGCGAGGTTTCCCGTGAACCGGAAGATCGTCACCGAGTCCGAGATCGAATCCCTGGCGAAGAACGGCGTGGTCGAGGTCGTCCGCGGGATGATCGTGACGCCGCTGGCCCGGGAGTACGCGTCGCGGCAGGGGATCCGGCTGGTCTACGCGGGCGGCTCGGTGCCGTCGGCCGAGGACCTTCCGCGCGACCCCTCCACCGGGCGCAAGGGCTCCGAGTCCGACGAGGCGCTTCGGCAGGCTGTGACCTCCCAGGTCGCCAGGGTGATGGCCGAGATGTCCGCCCAGGCCGCCCGGGTCATCCCGCCCCACTCGCCGCTGGCCGCGCCCGACACCGCGTCGCGGCTGGCCGAGGCGAAGGCGGGCGAGCCCCAGCGCGCCGTCGTGGTCGCCACCGGCCGCAACCGCCCCGGCATCGCGTCCGCGATGACCCAGGCGATCAGCGAGTGCGGCGTGGACATCCAGGACATCAGCCAGACGATCGTCAGCGACTTCTTCAGCATGATCTTCGTGCTGAACCTCGACACGCTGAAGGGCGGCATGTCCTTCAAGGCCTTCAAGGAGAAACTGGAGGCCGCGGGCAAGGCCGTCGGGGCCGAGGTCGTCTGCATCCACGAGGCGATCCTTCAGGCCATGCACCGCCCGTGATTCACGCGGCCGGCGCTTGACGGCCGGCCGGCGTCGCCCAGGAGGCTATTCGTGCTGTACCGCCCCGAGGAGGTCAAGGAGACGCTGCGGATGGTCGAGGCCGAGCACCTCGACATCCGGACCGTCACGATGGGCATCTGCATGCTGGGCTGCCCGGGCAAGGACCCCGGGACCGTTGCCGACTTCGTCTTCCGCCGGGTGGTGGACAGCGCCGGGCGCCTGCGCGCCGCCGCCTCCGAGGTCGAGGAGATGTTCGGCATCCCGATCGTCAACAAGCGCGTGTCGGTGACGCCGATGTCCCTGGTGCTGGAAGGCGCGCCGCCCGAGTCGTACCTGGCCGCCGCGACGGCCCTGGAGAAGGCCGCCCTGGAGATCGGCATCGACTACATCGCCGGCTACTCGGCGCTGGTGCACAAGGGCGCCACGCCCGGCGACGCCCAGTTGATGCGATCCATTCCCGACGTGCTGGCCGCGACGACCCGCGTCTGCTGCAGCGTCAACCTGGCCACCACGAAGGCCGGCATCAACATGGAGGCGGTCGCCCTGATGGGCCGCGTGATGTCCGAGACGTCCCGCAAGACCCAGCACGGGGCCGGCTGCGCGCGGCTGGTGGTGTTCGCCAATGCCCCCGAGGACAACCCCTTCATCGCGGGCGCCATGCACGGCGTCGGCGAGCCGGGCGTCGTGCTGAACGTCGGCGTGTCCGGCCCGGGCGTCGTGCTGGCGGCCATCGAGCGACAGAAGCGCCTGGAACAGCACATGGACTACACGACGCTGTCCGAGACGATCAAGAGGATGGCGTTCAAGATCACCCGCGCCGGCGAGTTGATCGGCCGGCAGGTCGTGGCCCGGCTGGGCCCCCCCGTGCAGTTCGGCGTGGTGGACCTTTCGCTGGCGCCCACCCCGGCCCAGGGCGACTCCGTCGCGGACATCCTGGTGGCCATGGGCCTGGAGAAGGCCGGTACGCACGGCACCACCGCGGCCCTGTACCTGCTGACCGAGGCGGTCAAGAAGGGCGGCATCATGGCCTCGTCGTCGGTCGGCGGCCTGTCCGGCGCGTTCATCCCGGTCAGCGAGGATGCCGGGATGGTCGATGCCACGCGGCTGGGCGCGCTGACGCTGGACAAGCTGGAGGCGATGACCGCGATCTGCAGCGTCGGCCTGGACATGGTCGCGATCCCGGGCGACACGCCGCCCGAGACGATCGCGGCCATCATCGCGGACGAACTGGCCATCGGCGTCATCAACAACAAGACCACGGCCTGTCGCATCATCCCGGTGCCGGGCGCCCGCGCGCTTCAGACCGTGGACCTGGGCGGCCTGCTGGGCGAACTGATCGTGATGGACGTGAAGCCCTTCGACTCGTCCGGCTTCATCCGCCTGGGGGGGCGCATCCCGGCCCCCCTCACCGCCCTTCGCAATTGACACCTTCCGGTACCCGGTGATAATCGTTTCACCATGTTCGTCACCGATTTCTTCAGGGGCCTGTTCCGTTCCCGGGTCGAGGGGGTGGAGATCTCCGCCAAGGGGAAGGTCTACAACGTCCAGGCCCGGGCCAAGAGCCGCGTCGCATCGAAGTTCAACGCGACGATCGACGGCGGCGTGAACAAGGCGAAGGGGGCCGCCAAGGGCAAGAAGGCCCCGGCGAAGCCGGAGGGCAAGAAGATGGGTTTCCCCTGGTTCGGCAAGAAGGAGACCCGGGCGGCCACGGCCGTCCAGGCGGCGCCGATGGCGGACGAGGAGGTCGCCGAGGCCAAGACCCAGGCCATCAATATCGGCCAGTTCGAGGACGCGAACTTCAAGCCGTGCGTGGGGTGGGTCGTCGTGATGAACGGCGTCCAGAAGGGGCGCGACTTCCGGCTGGTCCCCGGGCGGAACCGCGTGGGCACCGACGCCGACCAGGAGGTCGTGCTGACCGACCCGTACGTGTCTTCGCACCACGCGACGATCGTGTGCGACAGCGAGGGGATCTACCGCATCAGCGACGCGGGCAGCACCAACGGCACGCGCGTCAACGGCAAGCGCATCGAGCAGTGCCAGGTGGTCGACAACGACACCCTGCAGATCGGCCACACGGAACTGCGCTTCAAGGCCCTGGACTGACAACCCGAGGCAACCGGGGAGGACCCATGAACCGTTTCCCGAAGGTCGCCGGCCGCCTGGCTGCCGGCTGCGTCGCCGTGTCCATGCTGCTGCTGGCCGCGCCGCCCGCCGCGGGCAAGCTTGTGGTGAGGACCTTCGACAAGAAGGCGTACCCCAAGGACAGCCGGCTGACGTTCGTGGTGGACGCCCACGACGAGAACGGCCCCGTCGCGGGACTGGCACCGAACGGGGAGTGGGGCCTGCACTTCGGCGACAAGTCGCTGAAGGTCCAGCCCAAGGCGGACAGCTACCGGGCCGGCGGCGAGATCACCACGTCGATCCTGTTCCTGGTGCCGGCGACGTCGGCCATCATCGGCGCGGACGAGGTGGGCTCGGAGGGGGATCGCGCCCGGACGCCGCTGCGGTACGTGCTGGACGGCTTCCAGACGCTGTACACCCAGGTGAACGACAAGGACTGCCTGGCCGTCGGCTGCTACACCGAGACGGAAGGCAACGCGACGCTGCTGTCGTCGGGCGTCAAGCCGCAGGGCAAGGTCCAGTTCCCGAAGGAGGCCGAGGAAGTCGCGAGGATGTGCGCCCCGTCGGGGTCGGCGGCCGGCGGGGGGCCCGGGCTGGAATCGGTGCTGCGGTCCACCGTCAAGCCGTGGGTGAACCAGAAGTGCGGATCGGGCATCGCCCAGCGCCTGGTCGTGGTCGTGGTGGCGGACGGGAACAGCAGCGCCCCGGTCTCCCCGGAGTGGGCCAGGAACCTGGTGCCCGAGGGCGAGGGGCGCTGGCTGGAGACCTACGTCATCGGGCTCAGCGACGGCGGCAACTCCGGCAACCTGGCCAAGCTGGGCCAGTCCGCCAACTGGGCCTCGACGGTCCCCGTGCGCCAGAACGTGCCGGCCGAACTGCAGAAACTGGCGCCGTGGCTGGCCGGCGAAGGCGTCTACCAGGTGGCCTTCACGCTGGACGACGCGATCCGCAGCAAGTCCGCCGAACTGGTGCTGACCGTCGGGTCCGGCCGCCAGGCCGACAAGTCCGATCCCGTCGCGGTGGGCGTGCTGGATCCGCAGCGTTCATGGTGGTCGATCGCGCTGCTGGTGCTGGTCATCCTGCTGTGCGTGGTGTTCGTGGTGCTGCTGATCCGCTTCATCGTGCTGTCGGCGGCCGAGAGGCGGCGCCGGCGCGAGGAGGAGGAGGCCCGGCGGCCGAAGGAGTACGACGGCCCGTCCCGCGGGCGCCTGATCGTGCGCGAGGGGCCGTGTGCGAACCAGACCTTCCACCTGGTGGACGACGTCACCTTCCTGGGCCGCTCGCCCGAGAACCACGTCGCGATCCCTGACGGGTCGGTCGGCAAGAGGCACTGCTCGATCACGATCCAGGACAAGTCCTTCCAGATCGAGGATCTGCAGTCGGTCAACGGTGTCTTCCTGAACGGCCAGAAGGTGTTGAAGGCGTTCCTGAAGGACGGCGACTCGATCCGGCTGGGCTCGTCCGAAATGCAGTTCCGCCTGTAGCTGACGCCTCGCCGAACCCCCTCAGAACTGCGCCCCGACCCTCACGGCGTAGGTGCGCCGGGCGGCGGGGACCTGCAGCGTCATCTCGGCGCCGATCACCACCCAGGACGCGACCGCCTCCAGCCCCACCACCAGCCGGTGCAGGAAGAGGTTCTGGGGGTCGAAGGCGAACGGGGTGGGGGAGGTCTGGTCCTGCCGGTAGCCGCCGGTCAGGTGCGTGCTGGCCGAGGCGTACAGGAACTGGTAGCCGCCGGACGGCGCCAGCGTGAACAGCCCGGCGACGTTGAACGCCTTGGACAGGATCAGGGCGGCACCCGCGTGCACCAGGATCAGGTCGCCGGCGCCCAGCACGGTCCCGCCCTGCAACTGGATCCCCAGGTCCGGGGCGTTCTTCAGGCCCTCCAGCGGCGTGAACGCGAGTTGCAGTCCCAGGTCCCACAGGCTGCTGTCGAACACCTGGGTCAGCGCGGCACCCAGTTGCAGGCTATGCGGCAGGCCCTTCCGGACCTGCACCTGGCCGACGGTCAGCACCTTGCCGGGGTCGGAAAAGACGGCGGGTCGTCCGGTCGCAGGGTCCGCGTCGAAGCAGTCCCGGCCGCGGTCAATTTCGGTCAGGCCCACCGAGTACGAAACCTCCCAGCGCTGGGAACCCAGCGTGGCGATGGGGCCGGGAAACCGCGACATCAGGGAAGACGCCAGTTGGCCCGCGAAGTCCCTGAAGCCGTCGAGATCCTCGGGGGCGCAGTTCCTCGTGCCGGACGGGCAGGTGACCAGGAACGCGCCCAGTTCGGGCTGGAACGACTTCGCCGGGGCGACGGCGGGAGACAGCAGGGCGAACGCCAGCCCGAGGGCCGGCAGCAGGGGGGGGACGGCCGGGCGATGCATCGCTGGAACCTCCGACCCGGTGATTGTAACCGAACTCGCGAAAGGCGACGGGAGGGATGACGGCGAGGGGGGAGGATCCTCCCGCCTAGCGCCAGACATCCGCCGTGAAGCACAACTGGCGGTCCTGGTTCCTCCGGGCGACGACGCGGATCGTCACGTCCTGCGGACCCTTCCCGGCGATGTCGATGTCGTGCCGGAACCAGCCCGACTCGTGGATGTCGATCGTGCGCCGGACGGCCACCCGGTCCCCCAGCCGGACCTCGAACACCACGGGCGCCCCGGTGTCCTGCTCGATGGCGCGCTGCGTGAGGCCGACGTGGACCGTCAGCGTCCGGCCTTCCGGCACCCCGGTCCAGCGGATCTCCAGAGGGTCGCCGTTGTCCCGGGCGTGCGCCCAGATCACCCGCCGCTGGCGGCCCGCGATGTCCCTGGACACCGGGGCGACGTTCTGCCACGGGTGCGCGGCACCGCAGGACCATCGTCCGTCCTGCCAGGTCGTGCAGGGCTGGCGACTGGTGCCGTCCCCGCGGAACACCGACGCGTCGTGCAGTGTCTCCATGCCTTCCCATGCCAGGGTGCGGTCCGCCGGGGGCGTCCACAGGTGCACCGTCATCCGGCCTGCCTCGGTGCGCGAGACCGCCTGCCACCCCTCGGGCGGCTCCGGCTCCCGGTGCGGCCGGGACGCGACCACCCAGACCCGGCGGTGCTTCGATGCCTGGTACCAGTCCCACTGCTCGGCCACGTCCGCGGCCAGGCCCCGCAGGACCGGCGCACCCGCGTGCGCCCAGGCCGGCGAGAAGACCACCAGGTCCCCTTCCTGCCATCCGGCGCGCACCGCGGCTGCGGCCTGGGCCCAGTCCTCGTCCCCCGGCACCCCGGCCTTCTGGGCCACGGTCATCGCGACGTAGGCGATCGCGCCGGCCACCAGCAGCAGGGCGGCCGCGATGCGGATCCGCGTCCCGTTCATGGCGTCTTCCCCCGGGGCGTCTCCCGCCGCCAGGCGTCCAGCAGCGGCACCCCGTCCGGCGCCGACACGAAGGCCGGCAGGTCGACCCGCCAGTCGTCGCGGGCCTCGGCCTCGATATCCGTGAACTCCTTGTGCCAGTGGAACAGCAACTCGTCCGCGCTGCCCAGGTCCCACACCGGGATCACGTCCCGGCGCAGCAGGCCGTCGCGCCAGTACATCCGCACGGCGTCCCAGGTCGTGTCGTGGAAGTGCACCCGGCTGTTCGGGGGCAGTTCCTCGTTGACCCAGCCCAGCGCCGAATACGACGAGTTGCCCCAGAACTCGCGCTGCATGCCCAGTTCGCCCATCGCGGCCCGGCCGCCGGCGAACGCGTTGTAGTAGGAGGACCCGTCGGCAGTATGCGTCAGCGTGTCGTACGCGGCCGGCGCGACGAACAGCAGCAGGGCCAGCGCCCCGCCCGCGACGCGGACCCCCTTCGTCGAGAAGGCCCTTCCCAGCCGGTCGGCCAGCGCCTTCAGGCCGTCCAGCAGGACCTCGAACCCGACGCCCGCCATCAGGCACGCGAACGGCACGCCGTGCAGCCAGTGCTTGGTGCCGCCGAAGTGGGGGACCTTCGGGTGCGCGATGACCGCGAACGGGATCAGGAAGTTCAGGAAGACGAACAGCACCATCCCGGGCTCGCGGACCGGCAGCCGGGAGGCCAGGCCGGAGGCCGAGGCGGCGAATCGCGAGGCCGCGCGCACCACCCATTCGCGCAGCAGGCGCAGCGAGCCGGCGGCGAACAGCAGCACCGTGGTTCCCGGGATCGTCATCGCCGACATCACGAACGGGAACGGCAACGGGAAGGGCGGCTTCGTGTACAGGGTGCCGAAGTAGTAGACCCAGTAGTACTCGTGCTTGGCGTGGAACGAGAGGTACCACTTCAGGTGCCCGACCGGGTCGTGCCACAGCTTCGGCCACAGCAGGTAGTAGACCGCGGGGGTGACCAGCAGCATCGCGAAGAAGGCCAGCGGGACCGGGGGGATCCGCAGGCGCAGCCCGGCGCCCTCCAGGCGCAGGGACCACTCGCGGCGGCGCGTCCAGGCCCACCACAGGAAGGCCAGCGGCGGGAAGAAGAAGGCGTTGTGCTTGGTGTTCAGGGCCAGCCCCAGCATCACGCCGGTCGCCAGCGCCCAGCGGACGTGGGAGCGCGTCCGCGGCGCCCCGGGGGGGGGCACGGACTTCAGGAACGCCCAGGCGGACAGGAACCACATCGCCGTGACGGGCACGTCGAAGCAGGCGAAGTGCGAGTGCCAGAAGGCGTGGGGCTGGAACATCCAGCCCAGGGCCGCGAACAGGGCCGCGCGCCTCCCCAGGAACTCGACGCCGAACAGGTAGACCGCGAAGACCAGGAACGAGGCCAGCAGCAGGGCAGGCAGCCGCATCGCGGTGGATTCCGAGAACCACCCGAGGAGGGTGTCCGGCGGGTTCCCCTGGAAATACCAGGCGCGGCTGAAGGGCTCGGCGACGGGGTCGTGCATCCGGCCGAACAGGCGCCAGGACGCGCCGTACAGCATCTTGGGCAGCGCCGGGTGCTCGCCGTTGTAAGCGAAGAACTGGTCGACCGCCTCCTTCGACAGGGCCTTCCCCGGCTCCTTCAGCAGCAGGTCGTACCAGCCCGCGTACTGTTCCGCCGCGTTGAAGTAGAAGGACTCGTCGCGGGAGAAGCCGACGTCCAGCGTGGATGCGAGGAACGCGAGGTGGAGGACGGCCAGGGCCGCCCCGACGACCGCGTCCCGGCGGGTGGGGGCGACGCGCATTCGCTACTCCGCGAACCGGTACAGTTCCCCCAGGAAGCCGGGCAGGGGGACGCGGATCTCGCACAGGTAGGGCTCGCCGGCCGGGGACCGCTCGGCGGGACCGTGGTTCGCGAAGCCGGCACGCGACTGCTTGAACAGTTCCGCGAACACCCAGTCCAGGTCGGCCGGCGTCGCCTTGCGGAGTCCCAGGGCCGGTGCGCACTTCGCGACCAGGTCCTCCAGCGACTTCCGCAGGGGCAGGCACGCCTCCTTCCGCACGTTCGTCGCGAAGTCGGACGAGGAGGGGTCGAACCGCGGGTCGGCCTTCTTCGAGGGGATCGTGAACCGGTGGGCGACGACCACCTCGGAGGACTTGGCGTCGTACAGGCCGTCCCCCGCGAGGGGCTCGGCCAGTTCCTTCGCGAACTTCCCGGTGTTCCGGACCACGAACGCCTTCTGCAGCGCCGCGGTGGCCTCGTCGGCGAACCGCTTCTTCAGGTCGGCGGGCAGGTACAGCGCCATGGCGGCCTCGACCGCGGCCTTCGCCTCGGGGGGCTTCCCGGCGTCGCCCAGCGCGACGATCTGCCTCTTCGCCTGGTCCAGCAGGAACGAGTTCGCCCACGGGCGGGCGACGGTCAGTGACGCCTCCAGCGGCGCGGCCTTGCGGGCCAGCCCGGCACGGGCGGCGTCATCGGACGTGTCGCGGAAGAGGGTCTCGTACAGGCCCAGCAGGCGGCCGGCGACCGGTTCGGGACGGCTCTTCGCCTCGGGCAGCGCCAGGGCGCGCTCGTAGGCCTCGACGGCACCTGCGACGTCCCGGGTCCGCTCCAGCGCCATCCCCAGGTACGCATCGCATTCGAAGCACGGGGATTTCTTCGCGGCGGCCTCGCGGAACAGGGCGGCCGCCTTGACGGGATCGGTGTCCAGCACCCGCCGGCCGGCCGTGACGGGGTCGCCGCCGCAACCCCAGGCGACCAGCGCCGCCAGCAGCGTGATTCGCGTCCGATGCATCCGTACCAACCTCCCGAAACGCGCAGGAAACATACCACAGGAACGCGGGCAGTCAACGCCGTTCGGCACCTGGAACCCGGCGGGTTGCGGGGGATCGCGAGAAAGGGGGTCAGGCACCCACGGGGGCCGCCATCGCGGACAGACGGTCCAGGAGCTTGCGGTACAGGTGCAGGCTTTCGGGGTCGTTGCCCAGCGTCAACTGGACCTCGAACTGCGCCTCCTGCCCCTCCTCGCGCGGGGGCCGCTGGTTGACGACGGTGCCGGACAGGGCCAGCGTTCCGGAACGGTCGCGCTGGCGGATCGGGATGCGGATCGTGATGCGGCGGTACGACCCCGGCAGGTCGGCCAGCGTGGCCACGCGGACGCCGGACGTCGTCATCTTGATGGCGCGGCCCTCGAACTCCTCGGAGTCCAGCGCCCAGGTCAGCGGCACCGCGACGTAGACCGCGAGGCCCGACCGGGTCTCGCCGGGCAGGGGCGTCTTGCCATCCAGGTCCACGCCGTTCGCCACCATGGCGGAAGGGTCGGCCGGGGCCTTCGCGGGGGCCGGCGCGGCGTCCAGCGCCATCTGCTCCTCGTACGGGGTCAGGACCTCGGCGGGTGCCGGGGCGGGCGTCGCAACGGGCATCGCCGTGGCGCCGGCGGGGAACACGTACAGGAAGGAGGTGCGGCCGTCCGCGGTCGCCGGGGGCACGGTCTGGATGTAGCCGGACGACAGGGACAGCGTGCGGCGCAGGAACTCCTTCAGCGGGGTGGCGTCATCCGGGCACCAGGCCGCACGCCACTCGGCGCCGAACCCGGCCACCGAGCCGTCCCCCGACTGCGACAGCCGGGCGACGTGGACCTGCATGCACAGCGGGTAGATGCTCTCGCGGCCACGCTGGGCCGTGCCCAGTTCCAGCCGCAGCCACACGTGGGCGCCGGCCTGGACGCCGGGATCGCCCACGAAATACGCGCCGCTGGAGGACACGTTGTCGGTCTCGAGCATGGACTCGGGGCTGCCGCCGAGAGGGAACGCCTTCATCGCAAGGGGGAATCGCTGGTTGCCTCGCCTTTCCACTTCCGCTGCCTCCCGCGGCCGATTCTATCATCGAACGCAGGGATCCGGCACAAGGTCGCGCCCGCCCGGATGCCGTCGCCGGGCAGGGGCGGGCGCGGTTGACGCCCGGCCCGGCCGGTGGCATACCCCAGCCGTGAGACTCATCGTCCAGGAGCGCCTGAGACTTGAGGGGATCGACCCCGGCGACCCGGCGCAGGCTGCGCTGGTCGAGGGACTCCGCCAGCGCTTCACCTACGAAAACCCGGTCTACTGGGACGCCCGCCGGTTCCGCCGCCCCTGCCGGCACCTGGCCAGGACCGTGGACCTGTTCGAGGCCGCCGGTCCGGGCGAGGTGCTGCTGCCGCGCGGGGCGAGGGACCTGGTGGCCCGCCTGCTGGGGCCGGACGCCCCGCCGCCCGAGGACCGGACCGTGGCGCCGCCGGCGGACCTGCCGGGGTTCATCGGCGACTTGCGCGACTACCAGGAGGCCGCGTTCGCCGCAGCCGTCGCGGCCCGGGACGGGGTGATCCAGGCCCCGACCGGCAGCGGGAAGACGGTCATCGCCTGCGCGCTGGCGGCCCGGTTGCGGGTCCGCACCCTGATCGTGGTGCACACCTCGGTGCTGCTGGACCAGACGGCCGAACGGGTCCGCACGTTCCTGGGCATCGACCCGGGGAAGGTGGGCGGCGGGCAGGACGAGTGGCGCGACGTGACGGTGGCGATGGTCCAGACGTTGCAGCGCAGGGACCTGCAGGCGCTGCGGGACGCGTTCGGACTGGTGGTGCTGGACGAGTGCCACCACTGCCCGGCCGAGACGTTCAAGTCCGTGGTGCAGCGCTTCGCGGCCCGCTGGCGGATCGGGTTGTCGGCCACGCCCACCCGCAAGGACCGGTTGCACCCGGTGCTGTTCGACGTGGTCGGGCCGATCTGCCACGCGGTCAAGCCGAAGACCCTGGTGGCGGCCGGCTCGATCGCCCCCTCGGAGGTGGTGGAGGTCTCGACGGCGTTCAAGGGGGCCTTCCGCAACAACTACGGCCGCCTGGTCAACCGGCTGGTCAAGGACCCGGGCCGCAACGCCCTGATCGTGGGCGCCGTGAAGGACCATCGCGGCGAGCGGTCGCTGGTGCTGTCGGACCGCGTGGACCATTGCCGGTTCCTGGCGGCGGCGCTGTCAGCCGAGGGCCTGCCGGTCGCCGCGATGACCGGGGACCTGCCGAAGGAGGCCCGCGACGAGGTGCTGGCCAGGTTCCGGCGCGGCGAGGTGACCGTGCTGGTGGCCACGACCTCCCTGGTCGGCGAGGGGTTCGACCTGCCGGCCATCGACACGGTGTTCCTGACGACCCCGAACGGCAACGTGGCCCGGACCACCCAGGCCCTGGGTCGCGCGCTGCGCCCCGCCGAGGGCAAGACGGCCGGCCGCATCGTGGACTTCGTGGACCAGCAGGTGCCCCTGCTGCGCAACCAGGCCCGGAAGAGGGCCCGGGTCTACCGCGGATTCGAACGGTGATCCCCGCCGGGTCCTCCCTCCCCGCGCGCCGGTTCCCTTTTCGTGCGCGGGCACCTATACTTCCGCGTCCCGTTCCGGCCGGGCCGGACGGTACTTCCAGCAGGGCGAGGCGCGACGTGCGGGACTTCCATCGGGTGGCGATCGCGGTGGCCCTGGCGCTGGGGACGGCCTGCGGCGAGCCCGGTGGCGGGCCGTCGGGGAGCCCGGCGCCGGCCGCAGCGAACCCGGCCGGGACGACCCGCCGGATGCTGCCCGCCTGGAAGACGAAGACCTTCCGGTCCCCGGCGGCCGCCGACCCCGACGCGACCTACCGAGCCCAGCACCCGGAACTGTATGCGATCACCGTGCCGCCCTCGAAGGCGGGCTTCCGGGCGTTCGTCGAGTGGGAGCCGATGCAGACCATCCTGCTGTCGTACACCGGCTTCGACTCCTGGTACCAGGCCGTCGGGAACTCGCTCCTGGACATGGTCCGGTACGGCGTGGACACGGTGGAGTTCACGATGCTGGTGCCGGACCGGGCCACCAGCAGCGATTTCGTGCAGCGCCTGAAGAGCCGCGGCGTGGCCCAGGCGACGATCGATTCGAAGGTGCATTTCCTGACGTACTCCGCCGACTCGATCTGGATGATCGACTTCGGGCCGTTCCCGCTGGTCGAACCGTCGGGGACCGTCGCGTTCTCGGACTTCCGGTACTACCCCGATCGGCCGTCCGACGACGCGGTGCCCACGCTGCTGGGCAACCGGTGGGGCGTGACGACCTACCGCGCGCCGCTGTACCTCGAGGGCGGCAACTTCTCGACCGACGGCAAGGGCACGTGCTTCGCGTCCCAGGTGGTCTTCAATGACAACCCGGACAAGACCCAGGCCGAGGTCGAGGAGGTCTTCCGGGTGCACCTGGGATGCCGGAAACTGATCGTGCTGATCCCCGAGGACGACGGGACCGGCCACATCGACATGTTTTCGAAGCACGTCGCGCCGAACGTGTACGTGGTGGGGCAGTCGGACGACTCCCGGTCCTCGCGCCAGACCTGGAGGGACCTGGACAGCAACGCCGACCTCCTCAAGGGAGAGGTGTTGGCCGACGGGTCGCGGCTGACGGTCCACCGCATCCCGATGCCCTACCAGAACGACGGCGTCTGGCGGACGTACACGAACTCCACGTTCGCGAACGGCGTGAACCTGTTCCCGGTGTACGCGGACTACCCGGAGTACCAGGACGAGGCGACGGCCGTGTGGAAGGAGGCGATGCCGGACTGGACGCACGTCGGCATCGTATCGGACGAGATCATCTCCTGGGGCGGCGCGATGCACTGCGTGTCCCGGGCGATTCCCGCCGGGGCGTTCGCGGCGTGGGTGCCGGACGGGTCGTGCTCGGGCGGGACATGCGTCGCCGCGGCGGGAGGGTTCGTCGGCGACTGCACGGATTCGGCGGACTGCCACGGCCCGGAGTGGCTGTGCCCGCTGAACGAGTGCGGGGTCATCGTGAAGCCCTGCACGCCGGCATGCGATGGGCGCGAGTGCGGCGACGACGGCTGCGGCAGCCTGTGCGGCCAGTGCCCGTCGGGGACCGCGTGCGACGGCGCGGGGACCTGCGTCGGGACGATCCCGGAGGCCTCCGGGGACGTGGTCCAGCCCGATGCGACCGGCACGGACGCGACGGACCCGGACGTCCGGGAGACGGCCGGTCCCGATGCCCCCGCGGAGGTCGACGAGCCCGCCCAGGAGGTCCCCGGGGAAGACGACGTGGCGATCGGCCCGGACGCCGGGGAGCCGGGGAGCGACCCCGGCACGTGCACCCCCTACTGCCCGCCGGGCCGATGCGGTGCCGACGGGTGCGGCGGCCGCTGCCCGGAGTGCGCGACGGGCTACTTCTGCAACGGGTCGTTCCACTGCGAACAGGCGAAGCCGGTCCAGGATGCGGCCGCCGATGAAGGGATGCTGGCGGACCCGGGCCCGGAAACCGGCGGAGGGCACGGGGGGGGCTGCGTGCAGGGGACGGCCTTGCCAGCGTCTTTCGTGCCGGCATGGCTCTTCCTCGGGATCGTCGCTTTGCTTGCAATGCGTTTGGTCTATACTACGGCCCGGGAATGAACCCCCGGCGCAGGTCGTACGCCGCCGGACTGCGGAGGACGGAAGATGAAGGTCCAGTGCCCGAAGTGCAACGCCTCCTACAAGTTGCCGAACAACCGCGTGCCGGCCGGGGGCTCGGTCAAGGTCAAGTGCAAGAGTTGCGGCAACGTGATCGAGGTTGGCGCGGCCGCCCCGGCTCCTGCGGCCCCGGTCGCCCCGGCCGAGCCTGCCGCCGAGGCGTCCGCGCCGGCGCCCGTTCCCGCGGCGACCGCTGCCGCGCCCGCGGTCGAAGTGGTCAAGTGGTACCTGGCGGCCGGCAACGAGCGCCAGGGACCCTTCACGCCGGATGACGTGCGGGCCAAGCTGGCCTCGGGCGAGGTCACCGCGGACAACCTGGCGTGGCGCAAGGGGTTTGCGGGTTGGACCCGCCTGGGCGAGATCGACGATTTCCAGGTTTCCACTGCCGCCGGCGAGGTCGCCGAGGCGACGCAGTTGATGAGTTACGAGGACGTCTCGAACAAGCCGGCGGCCGAACCGGCCGGGTCGCCCCGTCCTTCCGAGGAGGCCGGCGAGGCGGCCGAGCACACCCCCTCTCCCGTCGAGCCGATGATCTTCCAGCGCAAGGAGACTTCGGTCCTGTTCTCGCTGGACGACTACAAGTCCCGCAAGGGCACCCGAAGCCAGCCCGCGATCCAGCCGGTCGAGGCGCCCGTGTCGCTGGCGCCGATCGATGCCACGGCGACCCCGGCCCCGGCTGCCGCACCTGCCGCGGCGAAGGCGCCCCCGTCCCGCGTCGGCGTGATCTCCCTGGACGAGGGGGAGATCCGGCACGTCGCGGAGGCGCTGGCCCAGCGCAAGAAGCAGCGCAGGAACCTGCTGCTGGGCGTGGCCGGCGTGGCCGCCATCGCGGTCATCGGCGTGGCCGTCGGGCTGCTGGTCTCGCACCCGGAGGGCGAGAAGCCGCCGGCGACCGTCCCCGCGGCCCCGACCGCGGCGCCGGCCCCGGCCCCCGCGCCGGTCCCTGCCCCGGCCCCCGCGCCTGCCGCGTCGCCGGCCCCCGCCGCCGAGGCCCCCGCGGTCACCGCCGCGCCCGCCCCCGCCCCCGCCAAGGCACCCGAGAAGCCGAGGGAGCCTTCCGGCCAGGCGAAGAAGCCTGCCGAGAAGCCCGCGGCCCCTGCCGCAGCGCCGGCTCCTGCCCCGGCCCCGGCCCCGGCCGCCAAGGCCCCGGCCTCCGACGATGCCAATGCGCTGTTGGCCGCGCTGAGCAAGGGCCGCGAGGCCAAGGCCGGCGGCACGCCGGCCGCCGCCGCCGCCGCGGGCGGTGACGAGGGCCTGACGCCCCTGTCGTCGGTCGAGATCCAGGCGACGCTGCGCAAGAAGCAGGCGGCTTTGCAAGGGTGTGTCCGCACCGCGGGCCTGGCCCTGCCGTTCCGCGCGAACCCGCGCATCACGATCAGCCCCTCCGGCCAGGTGACGTCGGTCAACGCCGCCGGCACGGCCGGCGCCCAGGGCTGCATCGAGGCGACGTTGCGCTCGACGTCGTTCCGCCGCTTCAAGGGCGAGGTAATCTCGGTCACCGTCCCGATCTCCGTCCAGTGACCGGATCCCCACGTTCCCTCCCCGGACTCCCCCCGATTCCCCGTCGCGGTTTCCGCCCGCTTTGTGTTGACGTATCCCGGGTTCGCAGGTAAAGTCGGCGCATCGGACCTTGCGACATGCCCGGACACGAGCCGGAGAACGCGCGGATTCGAGGGGTTGTGGGCGCCTGCCGCACGGCGGGCCCCCCATCGGAAGAGGGCCGCATGAAGAGCAGGGTTGTCGGGTCGCTGGCGTTCCTCCTGGTGGTCTTCGTGGCCGCCCAGGCGCGCGCCCAGACCGCCAAGGCCGACGAGACATCGCCGGCGGACAGCGAGAAGTACGTCCGGGTCCTCCAGCAGAAGCCCTTCGTGAAGGGGGTGCGCTTCGAACTGGAACCCACCTTCAACATCCCGCTGAACGAGTCCCTCAGTCGCCACCTGGGCGCCGGCGTGCAACTGCGGGTGCACATCGACGACCAGTGGGCCATCGGCCTGGACTACATCAAGTGGTTCGGGGTCGAATACCCGCATGGCGTGCCCGATCACAAGAAGGACATCGGCGAAAACTACCAGGTGTACCCCGAGGAGCGCCCGATGGATTTCTACGTCGGCGGGCACCTCACCTACTCGCCGATCCAGGGCAAGCTGCTGTGGTTCGGCAGCCTCGGCCGGCCCGTGTTCTGGGACATGTACCTGATCGCCGGCGGCGGCGCACAGAAGACCCTGTGGGGCAACTGGCACGGATCGGGCAACTTCGGCCTGGGCGTCCGGTTCCAGTGGCTGGAGTGGCTGGCGTCGAACCTCGAGGTTCGCGACTACATGTTCATGGAGAACTACGCCCATGACGACAAGTTCATGAACAACGTGGTCTTCACGGCCGGGATCGCCGTGTTCGTGCCTCCCAGCCATCGCTACAAGTACCCGAAGTGAGAGGGGCACCCGCCATGAAGCGCTTTGCTCTCGTCCTGTTGCTGCTGGCCTTTTCGGCCGAGGCCCAGGCCAAGATGGGCAGCCTGGCGGACGCTCCCTCGGTGCGCCACCAGACGCTCATGCGCAAGGCCCGCCACGAGATCTCGGTCAACCCGATCGGGTTCACGGTGGGCAAGGCCTACAGCACCGACATGGTGTTCCAGGCCGGATACCAGTACCACTTCACGGACTGGATCACGGCCGGCCTGGAGATCGGCTACGGTGGCGTGTCGTTCAAGACCGCCCTGACCGAGAACATCGAGCAGGAAGGCCGCCGGACCGAGGACGAAAGCACCAGCAAGCTGGCGCGTTCGGCCCTGGGCTTGCTGGCGCTGGCCAAGACGTCGATCACGCCTCTGGCCGGCAAGCTGGTGCTGGGCGGGAAGTACCTTGGATACGTGGACTTCCACGTGAACATCGGCGTCGGCATCGCGACGATCCGCTATCTGGACTGGGACAAACCGCCCTCGTCGGTCAGCCCGGCGGTGCTGGTCGGCGGCGGATTCCGGTACTTCCCGATCAAGTGGCTGTCCATCAACCTCGACGTGAACGACTACATGGTCCTGCGGCGTGAGACCAAGGCGAAGAAGGACGCCACGTTCACCCAGAACCCGACCGTTCTGCTGGGCGTCTCCTTCTTCCTGCCCGAGGCCGGCCGCGGCCTGTAGCCTCCCCGGGGATTCGCCGGAGCCTGCCGATGCGCCAGCCCGTCGCGACCCTTGCGCGCCTCCCGTTCCTGCTGGTCCCGATCGGCCTCCTGCTGGCGGCCTCGCCGGCACGTGCCGGCCACTACGACCTGTCCTCCATCGAACTGGTCGAGGAGGCGGCTGTCGCGCGCCTGGCATCGATGAAGGTCTTCACCACCCAGGACCTGTGGGATGCGACCCGCACCCCGGCCAAGGTGAAGGCGACGGCCCGCCGGTCCGGCCTGGCGCAGGACCGCCTGCGCGACCTGCACGACCTGTGCGACCTGCTGTGGGTCGACGGCATCGGCCCGAAGGTCGCCCGGGTGCTGACCACGGCGGGTGTGAAGAACCTGGCCGCCCTGGCGCGCCAGGAACCGGCCGCCCTGGCCGACCTGATCAAGGAGACGAACCGGAAGGTCGAGATCCTGGGCAAGCTGCCCGACCCCGACACCACCCGTTCCTGGATCGAGCAGGCGAAGGCGCGCATCAAGGCCGGTGCCCGGCCCATCGCGCCGTCCCACCCCTGACCTCCCTCCCTCGCGAGGTGGCCGGATGTCCCAGCCCACGAACACGGGATCGCTGCTGGTCCGCAATGCGGGCCGGGTGCTGACGCTGGTGCCGGGCGCGGAGGCCGACGGGATCCGGGACTCGGCGGTCGTGATCCGGGACGGCCAGGTGGAGTGGGTCGGACCCTCGGGGGAGGTCGATGCCGAGGCGGTGCGTGGACTGCCCGTCCTGGATGCCGGCGGAGGCCTGGTGACGCCGGGCCTGGTGGAGTGCCACACGCACCTGGTCTTCGCGGGCTCGCGATCGGACGAGTTCGAGGCGCGGGCCGCCGGGGTGTCCTACGAGGACATCGCCCGGCGGGGAGGCGGCATCCAGCGGACGGTCCTGGCCACCCGGGCCGCGTCCCGGCAGCAACTGGTCGAACTGGCGCTGCCGCGGGTGCAGGACTTCCTGGCCCGCGGGGTCACGACGATCGAGGTGAAGTCCGGGTACGGCCTGGACCTGCCCACCGAACGGAAGATCCTGGAGGCGGTGCGGGATCTGCAGGCCGAGACGCCGGCCGACCTGGTGCCGACCTTCCTGGGCGCCCATGCCCTCCCGCCCGAGGCCCGCCACGACCGCGAGGCCTTCGTGCGGGCCATCGCCGAGGAATGGGTGCCGGCCGTCGCGGAGGCGGGCCTGGCGAGGTTCTGCGACGTGTTCTGCGAGACGGTGGCCTTCACGCGCGACGAGGCCCAACGGGTCCTTCGTGCCGGGCTGGAGCACGGGCTGAAGCCCAAGGTGCACGCGGACCAGTTGTCGTCGTCCGGCGGTTCGTCCCTGGCCGCAGAGGTCGGCGCGGTGTCTGCCGACCACCTGGACCACGCTCCCGCCGAGGCCCTGCCGCGGATGGCGGCCGCGGGCACCGTCGGGGTCCTGCTGCCGGGGTGCATGGTCAGCCTGGGGCGCACGCGGTTCCCGGACGCGCGCCCGCTGCGCGCGGCGGGCGTGAAGGTCGCGGTATCGACCGACTACAATCCCGGGTCGTCGGTGACCCGGGACCTGGCGCTGATGGGCACCTTCGCGATGGCCTTCCTGGGGTTGGCGCTGGCCGACGCCTGGGCGGCCGTCACCACCTGTGCCGCCGCGGCGCTGGACCTGGAGGACCGGGTGGGGCGACTGGCTGCGGGATACCAGGGGGACCTCGCGGTCTGGCCCGGGGACGATCCTCGAGGGCCCTTCTATACCTACGGCGGCGCGATGCCGGTCGCGGTCGTCAAGCGCGGCCGGGTCGTCGCGACCCGCCCCTCCCTGTAGGACGGGGGCCTCGTCCCCCGCCTGCCCCTGCCCGCATCCGGCGCCGCCTACCCCGCCGGGCACCGATCGGGCTATCGTACGGGGACGTCTATCGGCCTGGGCTTTTTCGCCCGCGGCCATGCCGGAGGTTCCCGATGTCCCAGCCCCTTCCCGATCGTCCCTGCGTCGTGGTGTTCCTCGGTGGAGCCTCGCGCGAGCACGACGTCTCGCTGCGATCCGGTGCAGCCGTGGTCCGGGCCCTGCCGGGCGAGGGCTTCGTCCCGCTGCCCGTGCTGGTGACCCGCGACGGGCGCTTTGCGTTCCCGCCCCCCGAGGCCCCTTCGCGCGCGGAAGGCGCCGTCGGCCTGGCCGAGGCCGTGGCCCGCATCGAGGCGGCGCAGCCCGTCGCCGCGTTCATCGCGATGCACGGCCTGTCCGGCGAGGACGGGCGGGTGCAGGCCCTTTGCGACTGGCTGCACCTGCCCCACGTGGGCGCCGACGTCATCGGTTCGGCGGTCGCCATCGACAAGTGGTTCACGAAGTCCGTCTATGCCGCGGAAGGCATTCCCACCCCGGACGGCGTGATCCTGCACGCTTCGGACCGCGTCGCCCCGGGCTGGGAGCGGGGCGTGATCGAGCGGCTGGGCCTGCCGTGCGTGGTCAAGGCCAGCCGCGAGGGGTCGTCGTTCGGCGTGCAGATCGTGCGCTGCGCCGGGGACCTGGGCACCGCGGCCGAGGCGTGCGCCGGCCGGGATGGCCGGGTGCTGGTCGAGGCGTTCCGGCAGGGGCGCGAACTGACCGTGCCCGTCCTGGAGGATCCCGTCACCGGCGAGCCGCGGGCCCTGCCGGTCATCGAGATCGTCGTGAAGTCCCACGCCTTCTTCGACTACGAATCGAAGTACGACCCCCGCCTGTCCGAGGAGGTGTGCCCGGCCCCCGTTCCCGATGCCGTCGCCCGCGAGGTCTCGCGCCTGGGAATCGCCGCCCACCGCGCCCTGGCGCTGTCCGGCTTCTCGCGCACGGACTTCATCGTCGACGACCAGGGCCCCTGGGTGCTGGAGACGAACACCATCCCCGGCCTGACCGAGGTCTCGCTGTTCCCGAAGGCGGCGGCGGTCGCGGGCATCCCGTTCGGGCAGATGGTCCGAGTCCTGGTGGACCGCGCGATCGCGAAGGCGGGGTGAAAGGACGGCCGGACGGGCGCGTCAGAAGCCCAGGTTCACGGGGATGGTCGGGATCAGGAAGATCGCGCTGTCGGTGTCCGCCGGGTCCTGCGAGTCCGACACCTGCGCCATGAAGAAGAACCCCGTCAGCGTGTAGTTGACGATCGGCACCTTCAACTCGAACACCAGCGATGTATCGGTCACGGACCCGGACAGCAGGCCGCTGGACGACAGCGTCAGGCCCTGGGGAATGCCGGCCTTCGGGATGAAGGTCTTCAGGAACGACGGCAACTGCTGCTCTACCCACGTGTACGGCTTGACGCCGCCCTTGGCCTGCAACTGGGTGTTGTACGGCAGCGGGATGTTCTCGACGACGGTGATCAGCGGCAGGATGACCGCCTTGGTCAGGAACAGGTTGATGACCTGGTCGCCGGTGATCTCCAGCGGGGCGATCTTCAGGGTGAGGGTGAAGGTCCGGGTGTCGTATCCGGGCGGGGTGTCGACGTCCATGACCCGCACCGCGAACTCGAAGTCGCCGTGCGCCTCGGGAATCCCCGACAGCAGGCCGGTCGAACTCAGCGTGAGGCCCTTGGGCAGCGCGCCCGAGGTCACGAACCAGCCGTAGGGCTGGACGCCGCCGATCGCCTGGAACTGGAAGGAGTACTCGGTGCCTTCCTCGCCGGTCGGCAGCGGCGACTTGGAGGTGATGGCCAGGTTGGAACTGGCCAGCACGTTGATGTCCAGTGCCTTCGACGCGGCGGCGCCGCCGTCGTCCGTCACGGTCGCCGTGAAGGCGAAGGTGCCGCCCTGGGTCGGCTTGCCGCTGATGACGCCGGTGGCGGCGGCCAGCACCAGGCCGCCCGGCAGCGCGCCGTCGGTGATCGACCAGGAGTAGGGCGGGGTCCCGCCCTCGGCCTGAAGCGTCGCGTTGTACGCGAGGTCCTTCGCCCCGTCGTCCAGGACGACCGTCGTGATCCTCAGCGGGGCGATGACGCAGTCGCCGTCCACGCACGTCATCGGGGCGGTGCACTGGGCGTCGGTGAAGCACTCGACGCAGGCGCCCTTGAAGCAGATCTCGTCCCCGGAACACTCCGTCTCGACCCAGTGCGTGTCCGGCGGGGTGCCCTCGCAGGTCAGCAGGTGTGTCGAGGTGCAGTCCGTCTGGCCGGGGGTGCAGATCATCGCGACGCACTTGCCCGCCTTGCAGGTGTAGCCGTCCTCGCAGGCGATCGGGGCGCCGAACTTCGATCCGTCCGCCAGGCAGACGATCACGCGGCCCTGGGCGTCGCAGTCCACCGCGTTGGGGGTGCAGGTGCCGGCGCCTTCGCAGCCGGTCTCGGTGCAGGTCTGGCCCTCGGTGCACGGCGTGGCGATCCAGTCCGAGCCGTCGGCGTTGCACTGCAGGAAGATCGACCCCTCGCACTTCCCGGCGTTCGGGCGGCAGATGGCGCCGTCCGGCAGCGGGCCCTGGTCCTCGACCGTCGTGTCCCCCGCGACGTCGCCGGTGCCGTTGTCCGCCTGGGTCTCGCCGAAGGTGTCCAGCGTGGGCGCGGCCTCGCCGCCCTCGCACGCGGCCAGCGACGCCGCCAGGGGGACGAGGGCGAACAGGCAGGCGAGGAGCCCCGGGAGCCGATTCGTTTCTTGCAAGGTGTGCCTCTCGTGCAGGGGCCTTCCGGCCGGCTGGGCGGGATTCTAGGACTTTTCGGGGGACGGTTTCAAATGTCCCGGCAGTTTTTCCGGGAACGGCCGGCCCCACCCCGGGGCACCCGAGTCCCCAGGTGGCCTTCCCGGGCCCGCGTCCTGCAAGGACTCCCGGCTGGCACGGACCTTGAAAATCCTCCCCCCGTCGTTCACGGGAGGCGTCCCATGACCCCGGTTACGAACCTGCTTCCGATGGTGCGGCGGATCGCGGACCGGTACCGTCCCCGCCTGTGGAACCCGTCGGACCGCGACGACCTGGCCCAGGAGGCGGCCGTCGGGCTGCTGGAGGCCGCGGCCCGGTACGAGACGGGACGCGGCGTGCGGCTGGGCTGCTACGGCGCCCGGCGCGCGGCAGGGGCCTGCCTGGACCACGTCCGGGACCTGGCGAGGCACGGGCGCGAGGCCCCATCCCCGGACCTGCCCTCGGGGCGGGACCCGTGGGACCTGGCCACCGACCCGTCCCGGTCGCCCGAGTCGCGCGTTCTGCTGGCGCGCTTCCGACGCTTCCTGGCAGGCTCCACCGAACTGCTGCCGGGCCTGCAGGGCGAGGTGTTGCGGCTGCGCTACCGGGAGGGGCTGCCGGTCCGCGAGGTCGCCGTGCAGTTGCGGACCAGCCCCGCCAGCGTGGTGCGCGTCGAGCGGCGGGCGCTGGACGCGCTGAGGCAGTCGTTCCTGGCGTCCGAGCGGCTGGCGAGGAGGCGGTCCTGAAGGAAGGGCGACGCGGGCCTACTGCAGGTCGCCCCCGAAACGGATGACGCCCGTGTCCACGCCCGCGGTGAGGTTGCCCAACTTCAGCGAGGTGCCGGCAGGGATGCCGGGCAGCAGCCCGTCCAGCGGGATCTCGGGGATCGGGAAGGTGAACTGCTGGCCCTCGACGTTCTTCAGCAGGCCGGGCAGGAGGCCCGTCACCATGTCCAGCAGGTCGCCCAGCCCGCCGCCGACGTCGTAGATCTCGTATTCCAGGTGCCGGATCTTCCCGATCTTCAGGCCGACCTCGTTGCCGGTGGCGATGATTCCGACCTCGGCGTCCACCTGCAGCCAGGCCTCCAGCCACTGGGTGTTGCCCAGCAGGTCCATCTGGATCTCCAGGAACAGGTCGCCGATCTGCAGGCGCTGGTCCCCGCCGCAGTCGTTGAAGATCGGCGGCAGCCACAGCGTGGGCGTGATCACCAGGTTGTCCACCGGCAGCGCACCCCCGCCACCCAGCAGCGCGGACGCGTCGAAGTCGCCCTGGATGACGCCGCCCCACCACACCATGAACAGCAGTTCGTTCAGCACGTCGTGGGTCAGGCCGACCTGCACCGACGGCTGGGCCGGGAACACGAACTGCACCGGGTCCTGTTCCGTCCGGTCGCAGGAGTCGCGCAGGATCGATCCCAGCGGCGGCTGGCGGGTGACGCCCTTGGCGGTCTGGAAGCCGAGGTCCAGCCCGATGCGCCCCGCCTCCTCGGTGAACGCGATGGTCGAGATCCCCAGCGCCAGGCCCAGATCGACCGGGTTCCCGGTGCCCATCAGGTCCGGCAGCGCGAACGACTGCCGCAGGTTCAGCAGGTCCAGCAACTGCTGGACCAGGTCGCCGATCAGCGGGACGACCAGCGGCTCCAGCAGGTCGATCAGCGGCTGGGTGATCAGGTTGACCAGCGGGTTCAGCACGTACTGCGAGATCAGGCCGTTGATCGGCCCGACCAGCCAGTCCAGGTCCACCTCGCCCAGGTCGATGCTGGTCCCGGGGATCTTGCCCAGGTCGATCTTCAGCGACTCGACCGGGCTGATGTTCACGTCCGTCAGCGTCAACTGGAAATCGCGGCCCTCGACGGACAGGTCGCCGTGGAGCGGCTGGGCGATCATCATCGACACCGACACGCCCAGCGTGCCGACCGACAGCGAGCCGGTCGAGGTGGTCGCCGGGTCCAGCAGCGGGATCGACTGGCCGAAGGCCGCGGCGCGGGCGTGCACGATGAAGGTCAGTTCCAGGCCCAGCGACACCGGCTGGAACTGGATCCCGGCGGAGATCCCGCCGTCCATCAGGTCCATCGAGACCCGGGGCTGGCCCAGCGTGACGTCCTTCACCTGCACCAGGATCTCCAGGTCGCCCTCCAGGCCGATGCCCAGCACCTTGGCGTTGATCACGTTCGGCAGGTTGAACGGGAAGGCCGGCAGGTCCGCCAGCAGCGGCTGGACCACGCCGGACAGCACCAGTTCCAGCAGCGTCGCCAGGTCGTTCGGGTGCGACGGGTCGTGGTCGCCGTCGTCCAGGAACTCCTGGCGCAGGTTCAACAGCACCGATTCCGGCAGGATCGCGTCGTCCAGCGTGGTGGCGTCGTCCACCTGCAGCCAGCCGGTCGAGAAGTACCAGCCGCGTGTCACCCGCGTCTCGTTGCCGTACTCGTCCTTCGCGGTGATGACCAGCACGTTCAGGCCGTGCACGCCGGAGGTCGGGTATTCGAACGTGCCGTCGGCATTCAGCGTCGCGGCCTCGCCGTTGACGGTCACCTCGGTGACCTTGGAACCGGCGGCGTCGCCTACCTTGCCGTGCACGTTGATCGCGGGGTCCGTGTCCTGCGTGTGGCCGCGCGGCGGGAACAGTTCGTCGAACGTCGGGCCGCCCACGTCGCAGACGAACGTCCGCTGGTCCCCGACCGACTGCCACGGCGCGTCCAGCGCGACCTGCACCAGGTAGTGCCCCTCGGCCTCGAACCGGAACTTGTTCGCGCCGATCCCCTTCATGCCCGGGTTCGGCGGCGGGGTCAGCGTGGCGGGCAGCCCGTCGATGACGTTGTCGTAGGCATCGTAGACCTTCCAGGAGACCTGCACGGTGGCGTCGATCGCGTACACCTTGCGGTCGGGCTGTGCCGACATCACCAGGCGCACCGGGTCGCCGGGCGCGACGGTCAGTTGCGCCTTCGTCTGTGCGACCTGGAAGCCCTCGACCGAGCAGGCGATGTCGTACGCCCCGACCTTCGTCGCGCTGACGGCCATGCCGTGGACGGTCAGGCCGTCCACCGGGTCGATGGAGGTCTTCGCGTCGGTGATGACGTTCCCGTAGGCATCGTAGACGGCGCACGAGGCGGCGGCATCCTTCCCGGCCTGGACCGACGCCGGATCGACGGTCGCCACGGTGGACGCCGGGTCGCCCGGCCGCACGGTCAGCGTGGCCGGGGTCGGGTCCGCCTGGTCCAGGCGCGTGGCACGGCAGGTGAAGGCATAGGTGCCCACGATCGTCGGGGTCGCGGTGCCGGACTCCACCGTGACGCCGGCGGCCGGGTCGACCGTCCACTCCGTCGGCTGGTCCGCCAGGGCGCCGTGCCGGTTGCGGACCTCGCAGCGGACCGCGGCCGCCTGGCCCGCCCGCACCTCGGCCGGCTCGACGAAGGTCTGGACGTCCCCCACCGGCGGCGGGGTCAGCCCGCCGGTGCACCCGGCCATCGCCGCCAGCGCCAGGGAAGCCAGGACCGCCGTGGAAACGCGCAACTTCATGGGGTACCACCGCCAGGGACGGCGCGTAGTATACCTGAATCCCGACCGCGGATGCCCGGGCACGCGAAGGGGTTGTGGTATCATCCGCCCCGCTTGCAAGGCGGAGGCTCCCGGTGCGACGGTTCGCTGCGGTCCTGCTGGCATCGACGCTGGCCCTGGCGGCCTCTTCCGCCGACGCGAACCCGCTGGACACCTTCGGGTACACCGCGAAGGGGATGTCGCTGGGCGGCGCGATGACGGCCGCGGCGGGGTCCTACGACTCGACCTGGTACAACCCGGCCGCGCTGGGGATGCTGAAGGGCTTCGAACTGGGCCTGGGCGCGTCCACCTGGCGCACGTTCCTGACCGCGAAGTACTCGGCGCGGGACGCGGACGGCAACCTGGTGCGCCGCAGCCAGCGCCGCAACACGTCGATGCGCGGCACCGGCGACCTCGGCCTGGCCTCGTCCGTCCCGCTGGGCAAGCACCTGGACACCGTGCTGTCCCACCGGCTGTTGTACCTGGGCCTGTCCGTGGTGGCCCCGGGAACGACGCTGTTCGCGGTGCGGGAGCGCCCCGTCCAGCAGCCGTACTTCCCGATGCTGGAGGACCGCAACCGCCGGCTGGTGCTGAACGCGGCCGCCGCACTGCGCTGGAAGTGGCTGATGGTCGGCGGCGGCTTCTCGTTCGTCCCCACGGTCAAGGGCCAGGTCACGGTGGACTTCATGGAGGGCGAGAACCGGAACCGCACCGAGGTGGACGTCGGCACGCACCTGTCCGGCAACGCGGGCCTGCTGGTCGAGCCGATCCCCGGCCTGACGATCGGCCTGGCGTGGCGCGGCGAGAACCGGCTGGACCTGTCGATCCCGGTGGACGCGGTGCTGTCCGACAAGATCGCGCCGATCCGGCTGAAGGTGACGGCGGTGGACTTCTCGACGCCGCACGAACTGTCGCTGGGTGCGGCGTACCGGCGGGACCGCTTCCTGGTGACCGGCGACGTCACGTACTACGCATACCACCGCTTCCGGTCGTCGTCCCCGTCGGTCGTCCTGTACTCGTCCGCGGACGAGGGCGAGACGTACCGGCAGATGAAGGTCCCCGACCCGGGGTTCCACGACGCGTGGGCGGTCCGGCTGGGCGGCGAGTACCGGCCGATCCGGCCGCTGGCGATCCGGGCGGGGTTCTCATGGGTCCAGTCGCCGGTGCCGGCACAGACCGGCGACACGAACCTGCTGGACGGCGACCGGTACTCGGGCAGCCTGGGCCTGGGGTTCGACGCGGAGTTCGTGGGCGGGCCGCCGATCACGATCGACGCGGCCTTCGTCGGGGGCGGCTCGCCGCCCAACCGGGATGAAAAAGAGGAACTGATCCCGGACAATCCCGGGTACCCGTGGGTCGGCAGCGAGGCCTGGTACCTGCTGGGCTCCCTGTCCGCCAAGGTGAGGTTCTGACCTCGCCAGGAGGCGGCGAGCGTCTGCCTGGCGGAATGTAGGGCGGGGGCCCTGTCCCCCGCCTGAAACTCGCCCGAGCACGGAGGCGGAGTCGACGGGTTTCCGCAGGAAACTCTCGACGGAGACGGAGTCGCCTCGGGCGCACTCAATGGAGCGAGACGGCGTGAGACTGCGTGGCACCTTCCTCGTGATGCCGGTCGTGCTGGCGGCCTGTTCCCTGCTCTCCTGCGGAAGGACCCTGTCCCCCGACCGGGACGGCGACGGGCTGACCGACCGGCAGGAGGCCGCATTCGGCACCGACCCCGACAAGGTGGACACCGACGGCGACGGCATCCCGGACGGGCTGGACGTGGAGCCGGACTCCCGGCCGCGCCTGTCCGTGACGGCCAGCCCGGTGTTCAAGGACGGGACGGACGACCGCCGGTGCGCCGAGGTCGTGGCGTCGCTGCGGGACAGCCGCGGCCAGCCGCTGGCGGGCCGCCAGGTGAGGTTCGACGGACAGGGGACGGAGATCGCGCCGGTCGACGCCCGGACGGACGGCACCTACCGGGTCCAGGCGTGCACCTCGCAGCGGGTGCAGGCGCGGGTGCAGGCGACCTATGCCGACCCGGCGGACCCGGCCCTGACCGCCAGCGGCGAGGTGACGATCTCGTTCATCGACCCGATCGTGCCGGGCGTCAACACGACGCCGCACCAGGGCGCGGGGCCGATGGCCGGCAGCCTGCGCGTGTACGCGCTGTCCAACGCCACCGCGGGTACGCCCAAGCCGTTCGAGGGCGCGACGGTCGCGGTGCGCGGGCCATGGGGCTGGTGGCCGTCGAAGGTGACGGGGCCGGAAGGATACGTGGAGTACACCGGCAGCGACGTGACCGGGCCGGTGGACGTGACGGTCGGCGCGGAAGGCTACCGGTTCACGACCTACCTGGGCTTGGACGCCGCCAACGTGGCCGTGCTGATGTCGCGGCTGGACCCGGTGATCCCGGGGGACGAGGCGCGGGTCGGGACCGTCGAGGGCGTCGTGTCCGGCTTCCTGGGCGATACCGGGCTGGAACGGTACCCGCCGGGGCGGCTCTTCGACCAGGTGTTCGCCGCCGAGGGCGACCCGGAACTGCCGCTGGCGCTGGTGCAACTGTCGATCAAGGACGTCCCGCTGTCGTCGATGAGCATGGGCAGCGTGCTGGAACCCCCGTCGGGCTCGGGCGAGGAGTCCTTCGGCATGCCCATCCCGGGCAACATGGCGGTGTGCGACCTGGGCAGGGAGGCGGATGCCGCGTGCGTGGCCCCGCCGACCTTCCAGTTCCAGGACGTCCCGGAGGGACAGTACCTGCTGTTCGCGCTGGGCGGCACTGCGACCCACGTGGCGGACGCCCTGAAGGATCCGTACAAGCTGGTGTTCAAGCCCCGCTCGATGGGCATCACCCGCATCTCGGTGAAGGGCGGGGAGACGACGACGGTCGACCCGCTGCCGATGGACATCGACCTGATGCCGGGCACGGCGCCGGTGCTGGATATCCTGGTCGGGAACCCGCCGGTGGACTGGCGCACGGGGGCGGTCCTGCCCAACGTGCTGGTGATGCCGGTCATCGACACGGGCGGCGAGGGCTTCCTGTGGGTGACCGTGGACGGGTCCTACAACCGGGAGGGGTTCGAGAACCCGGTGTCGGTGCGGTTCCCGTCGAACGACCACCCGGCCATCCGGGCGCTGGGGATCACGTTGAACCCGATGGCGGTCGGGCTGGCCGGGCGTGCGACGTATTTCGGCGGCGACCCGCCCGGGATCTCGACGCCGGTTCACCCGAACGCGCAATTCGGGACGCCGGTCGATTTCTCGACGCCGGCGGCGTGGCTGGAGGTGCCGCGGATCACGGTGCCCCGGCCGGTCGCGGCCGGCAAGGCGCTGGACACCGTGTCGGAGGAGACCTTCGCGGGCACCGTCGAGTGGCATGCGGTGGCGGACCCCAGGACGCCGGACCTGTATGTGCTGCGGGTGAACTACCTGACGGCGGCCCCGGTCAACACCTTCGTGGACAACGACGAAACGGGGGGCAAGGGCACGGTGGGCGGTCCGCGCTCGCATTGCCTGTGGGAACTGTTCGTACCGGCGGACCGAACGCGGGTGGACCTTCCTGAACTGCCGGACGACGCGAAGGCGCGGCCGGTGCTGGCCAACCGGCAACCCACGGCCGCGGACGACCCCTCGCCACATCGGTTCGGGCCGAAGACGATCGAACTGGAACTGTCCGCGTACGTGCTGGGCGGCGGCGGCAAGACGTTCGACTGCAACGACGACTTCGGGTACGCGGACGTGAACGTGCAGTGCTCGGTCGTCTCGCAGGACTCCTTCCCGGTCAACGTTCCCTGACCTCATCGCGTGGGCCCCGTCCCCCGCCTCCTGTCGGCATGCGCGATCGTTCGGTGGGGGGCCGGGTCCCGGGGGTGCCCCTCCGGGAACGGAGGCCAGCGGGGGCTCTGCCCCCACCGGCCTCCTGCTGTCTACGGCGCGGCCGGGCGTTGGATTGCCCCCGCAGGGTGGCCGCGCCTCCGTCGGCTCCCTCCGGAGCACCCCCGGACCCGGCCCGCGCTCCTGTGGGGCCCTGGGACGTCCGACCACCGCTCGTGACCCGCTCGGCTGTAGGGCGGGGGCCCCGTCCCCCGCCTGCGTCTCGCCCGAGCACGGAGGCGGAGTCGACGGGTTTCCGAAGTCTTGCGGGGGCGGGTTGCCGCGCTGCACGTTGGGTGGATGGGGATGGGGGGCTACAGGACGAAGGGGACCAGCGCCTTGCGGGCGGCGGGGTAGTCCCGGAAGGTGCTCCGGTACCAGCGATGGTGGGTGAGGGCGCGGGGCAGCAGGTTGGCGGCGGTCCACACGGCGAAGGCGAGGCCGGGCAGGCTCCAGGTCGCGATCGCGAAGCCGGTCCACTCGACGATCTCGCCCAGGTAGTTCGGGCACGAGACCCACCGGTAGGCGCCGCGCGTCGGGACGCGGTATCCGGGCCCCTCGCGGCGCAGGGCGCGCAGCACCGCGTCGGAGTGCAGGTTCAGCGCGAAGCCCGCCAGGAACAGCAGGCCGCCGAGGACGGTCCACGGGTCGAACCGTCCCTGCCCGGCGGGCAGCGGGTCGAAGACGGTCAGGCCCAGGCCCAGCACCGACCCGTTGACCAGGTTGAAGAAGACTCCGGACGCCAGGATCACCAGGGGCATCGGGCTGCCGCCCCGCAGCCGCAGGGGGTACAGCAGTGCGCGGTTGCCATAGTGCAGCACCCACATGCCCAGCAGCAGGTACAGCAGCGGGGAGTCGAAGCGCCCCGCCCAGGCGGCCCAGGCCGGGAAGACCAGCAGCGCCGGCAGTTCCATCAGGAACCAGCCCGGCCGCGCGGGCATCCGCGGGCCGACCCTGCCCCCGCCGTGGCGACCGTACGGCGCCGCGATCCGCATCAGGACCAGGGCGATCACCGGCGCCAGCGCGATCCAGCCTAGGAGGAACGCGTGGAAGGCCGCGTTTCCAGTCACGATACGGCCTCCCTGGAATGGTGCCAGGCGGCTAGGATAGGCTGGGACGAGTAGGCGCGTTGCCAGGCCAGCGTGTCCACGACGGTTTCGGCCAGCGGGCGGGCGGAAAAGCCCAGTTCCGAGGCCGCGCGTGCCGGGGTCGCCCGGGTTTCGGCCTGGAGGACCCGGAGCGAGTCCGGCGTGCACCCGGGAGGGTTCCCGGTCAGCAGGCTCCCCAGCGCCGCGAACGGCACGCCCGCCCACGCGGTCCAGGTCGGAACCGTCACGCGGGTCCGGCCAAGGCCGGTCGCCTGGTCGACCAGGTCGCCCAGTTGCCGGATCGACGCCCACGTCCCCGCCAGCAGGTAGCGCCGGCCCTTCTGCCCCCGCTCGGCCGCGGCGATCGCGCCTTCCGCCACGTCGCGGGCGTCGACCCACGTGAAGCCGGACGCGGGCACGAACGGCAGCCTGCCGGCGGCCAGTTGCGCCAGGACCCGGCCCATCGCGGACCCCTTGTAGTCATGCGGCCCCAGCACGCCGCAGGGGTTGACGATCACGGCGTCCAGGCCTTGTCCGACCGCCTCCAGAACGGCCTTCTCGCCGGCCGCCTTGGTCAGGCCATACAGCGGGCGGGCGGGGTCCACCATCGGGCCCCGCTCCTCGTCGATCGGGCCGACTCCCACGCGGTCGTCGAAGGCGTGGATCGAACTGAAGTGCACCAGCCGACGCACCCGGGCGGCCAGGCAGGCCTGCGCGACGTTGCGGGGGCCCTCGATGTTGACCCGGCGCGTCCCGTCCGAGTCCCGCCGGGTCAGCGCGATGCGCGCCGCCAGGTGGAACACCAGTTCGGCTCCCTCGAACAGGTACCGAAGGGCGTCCGGGTCCCCGACCTCGCCGGGCACCTTCTCGACCGGCAGACCCTCCAGCGCGCGCCCGTCGTCGTGGATCAACGCCCGGACCGACCAGCCGCGGGCCAGCATCGCCCGGACCAGGTTCGCGCCGACGTGCCCCGTGCCTCCCGTGATCGCCACCTTCATGGATCCTTCTCCCGCTCGACGCCCGGTCGGGTTAGCAAGGGGCGGGCCGTGAACGAGGGATTCCGCATCCTGCCGATCGTTCCGGGGGTTGCAGGAGAAGGGTCCCGGTCCGGGACGAACGCCGGGGTGGGGGGGGGGGGCGTGCGGAAACGCACGACAGGCGCACGGCGTGCGCGGCCGCACGGGTCGAACGGCTAGCGGAACGCCCGCAGGCCGATCACGCCGCGCGTCTCGGCGTACCCGACGTAGACGCCGGGACAGTCGTCGCGCAGCGCGCAGTCGTCGCACACGGCCGGGAAGGTGCGGGCGCCCGAGTCGGTCGGGAACAGGCCGTCCTCGAAGCCCTCGCTGATGTACAGGATGTTGTGCCCGCGAAGCCCGGACAGGGCGTCCCGGGCGGACGGCACCTGGCACAGCGGGAACCCCTCGACCACGACGTCGAGCCCGGCCGTTTCGTACCGCGCACGCCCCGCCTGCACGGCGTCCTGCGCGGCGCGCCCGGCGGCTTCCGGCGGCACCAGCAGCCGGTCCGGGTCCGCCAGGAACCTCCCCCGCGGCTCGGCCAGGCACAGCTTGTGGGTCAGCGGCGCGAACGGCGCCAGCAGGTCGGTGATCGCCTGCAACTCGGCGACGTTGGCGCGCGCGATCACCGTGTTGACGTGCAGTTCGATCCCGTGTCCGGCCAGGCCCTGCAGCGCGTGCAGAACCTCGTCGAACCCGGCGCACTCCACCAGGGCGTCGTGCGTCGCCGCGACGGCCCCGTGCAGCGACGTGTGCACGTACGAAAGCCCCAGCCCCAGCAGCGCTTCCCGGTACGCGTCGTGCGCCAGCCGCCGGGCGTTGGTGATCAGCCCCCAGCGCAGCCCGATTGCGCCCATCGCGCGTGCCAGCCGCGGCAGGTCCGGCCGCATCGTGGGCTCGCCGCCGCTGAACAGCACCATCTCCACGCCCAGCGACCGCGCGTGCATCGCCTTGCGGACCACGGTCTCGGCCGGCACGTCCTCGACGACGCCCCGGTAGTCCTCGGCCCGGCAGAACGAGCATCGCTGGTTGCAGGAGTAGGTCAGCTTCAGCACGGCCCGGACGGGCCCGGACGCGGCAGGCATCGCAACGGCAGCCGGCATCCCGCACCGCCTCGCCGGCCGCGGGGGCCGGCACGACCTCGCTACAGGCACGACTCCAGGTGCCGCCCGTCGTGCATGTACTCGGGCCGGTCCTTCACGACCACCCACCGCTGGAAGATGTCCTTCACGGTCGGGTCGTCGGACATCAGTTCGCGGAACAGGCGGTCCTGCACCCCCATGTAGATCATGCAGCGGGGGTTCGTCGTGTTCTGCGGGAAGATGTGCCCCTGCTCGGTATAGTTGAACACCGGGCACGTTCCGCAGAAGGGCTTGTAGGCGCACGACGCGCAGCCGGGGATGGAGTCCAGGCAGGACGCCATCGCCAGCGACTTCACGGTCTCGGACGTGACGACGTCCTTCAGCGTCATGCCGTCCACGGACCCGATCCGGAAGACCTCGTCGCCCATCTGGTACACCATGCGGCCCTCGTCGCAGGTGAAGATGGACCCGTCGTGGTTGTACGCGATCTGGCCGATTCCGGCGCCGCACGGCGACCGGATGTCCAGGTAGTTCGGGTCGTCCGGCGTCAGGATCTTGGTCAGGAAGATCGCGCCCAGGCGCTCGAAGATCTCCACGCCCTGCCGGTTCAGTTCCAGGATGTAGTCCAGGGCCTCGTTGTAGAACGCCAGGAATTCCTGGGCGGTATACCCGACCTTGACCCCGGTCTTCTTCGCGAATCCGAAGGGGTTCAGCGGGCGCAGGAAGACGGCGCGGCAGCCGTTCTTCACGTACTCGTCGACCAGTTCCTTCGCCTTCGACAGGTGCTCGCGGGTGATCGTGGCCAGCGCCTCCACGTGGTACAGCGCGGGGTCCAGCCCGGCGTCCACGTAGGCCTGGTTGATGCGCGCAATCCACTGGACCGTGCGCTCGTACGCGCTGTCGCCGGGCAGCTTGCGATTCCGGTCGTGCAGCGCCCTCGGGCCGTCCAGCGACGTGGAGATCTGCACGCGGTGGGCGACCAGCCACGCCAGTTTCGCCTCGTCCATCAGCGCCAGGTTCGACACCAGGCTGAACATCACGCGCTTGCCGCGCGCCTCGGCCAGCCGCGTGCCGTACTCGACGACGTGCTGGACGACCTCGTAGTTCACCAGCGGCTCGCCGCCCTGGAACTCAATCGTCAGCGTGTCGGCCGGGGTCCGCATCGCCATGTCCACGCACTTCTCGGCCGTGGTGATCGACATGTCCGCCTCGGTCTCGGACATGTTCTGCCGGCTGGCGTGGCAGTAGGTGCAGGCCTCGTTGCAGCGCAGCGTGACGACCAGGATGTGCAGCACCGGGCCGCGGTACAGGAACGACACCTTGCGGTCGTAGTCCTGCGCGACGCGTTCGACGTCGTCGTCGGCCAGCAGGAAGCCCTTGCCCCGCAGTTCGTCGAACAGGGGCGTGCCGGCCTTCACCCGGCCGGTGACCAGCTGGTCCAACTGCGCGTCGTCGAGGAACGCGTGGGCGCCGTGGTCGTTGGTCACGACGTGCCGCGCACCCACCTTGCGCCACCGGAACAGGTTCGTCTGGACGCCCGCGCCGGCGGACGCCCGGGTCTTCGCGCTCATCCTTCGCCTCGCAGAACGATGGCCTGGCCCAGGGCCCAGTTCCGCAGTTCGCCCGCCACCTCGGCGGTGTCCTCCGGGGAACCGGCCTCGACCTCGACCACCGCGTAGTCGCCTTCCTTGCGCAGGGCCACCTGGGCCACGGCGCCGTAGGTCTCGACGGCGGACACCACCGCCGCCCGCGGGTAGATCTTCCTGTGGAAACGCAGCGTCATACCGACCCCCTGCATAAGGCCGCCCCCGGCATCACTTGCCGGCCGGCGCCTTGCCCGCCCCCTCGCCGTCCTTCTTCTTCCCGTACTTCTCCTCCCACGGGACCGCGATGCCCAGCGGGTCGTCCAGGAAGTCCAGGCCGTCGTCCTCCTCGGCCAGCAACTTCGC
Organism: uncultured Myxococcales bacterium; assembly: GCA_937975765.1. Lineage (GTDB taxonomy): Bacteria > Myxococcota_A > UBA9042 > DTJE01 > DTJE01 > CAIZWN01. The sequence continues at coordinate 78,394 of CALJUR010000121.1, read as the reverse complement.
CACCTCGGGCGGCAGGTCCGGGACCTGCGGCGCCGTCCGGGCGCCTTCCACGGGCTCCTCGTCCGGCTGGGCCTCGCCGATCGCGCGACCGACGATCATCGTGCGGACCTTCTCGGTCTGCTTCGCCAGCCGGAAGCGCAGGGCCTGGTTGACCAGTTCGTTCTTGAACTCGCCGGTCAACTCGGCCGCCGACAGGGCGGAATGGGCCCGCGGGGTCAGTTCGACGCGGATCCGTTCGGCATCCTCGACGTCCAGGTGCACGTAGCACCGGTCCAGGAACGCGAACGCGGTCCCGAACAGCACCTCGTTCGGGTACAGGGACTTGTGGACGCTGAGGAACCCGACGCCCTGGGACGTCCGGGCCTTGATCTTCGGGTTCGCTGCCGCCTTGGTCGCTGGCATCTTGTTGGCCTCCGCGATGCGGGAAGGGACGGGCGCAACCGGCCCGCCTCGGCGCCGTTCCTGGCGCGCACGGCACTGTAGCAACCGGCCCTTGCAGCGTCAAGGCGCGCGGGCAAGGTCCACGGTCGGGGCGAATCCCCCGGATGCAAGAGGGGGCGTCAGCGGACGGAGGCGCGGAGGGTATAGCCGGTCTTCGTGCCCTTGCCGGCGCTGATCTTCACGAACAGCTTGCCGATGCCGACGTCGGTGGTGACCTTCAGCTGCGGGCCGTCGCCGTCGCGGTGCTGGCCGCGGGCCATCGCCTTGCCGTACATGTCGTGGACCCCGACCGTGACGTCGGCCCCGGGGTCGTCCAGGACCAGTTCCAGCGTCAGGAAGCCGGTGTCCTCGATGACCAGGACCTTCCAGTCCGTGGTGTCGCCGCCGCCCTGGTCCAGGGTGTCGGGCATCCACTTGCCGGTCTCGAGGTAGGTGGAGCGGTGGCGCTCGGCGTCGGGGCCCGAGTCGCGGTCCGGGGCGCACGCCAGCAGCAGGCAGGCCGTGCACGCACCGATGCTGGTCAGCAGCGGCTTCATCGAACCTTTCCGATCGGTCGGGGCGACTGGATTTGAACCAGCGACTCCCTGGTCCCGAACCAGGTGCGCTACCAGGCTGCGCTACGCCCCGATTGTCAGGAACCGGCGCCCGCGCCCCGCAGGTCCTGGATGGCCTGCCGGTAGTCGGGAGCCTTGAACACGGCCGCGCCCGCCACCACCTCGTCGGCGCCGGCGGTTGCCACGCGAACCGCGTTTGCAACGGTCACACCGCCGTCCACCTGGACGGTGACGTTCCCTCGAAAAGCCCGCAGATGATGCTTCAAGACAGGCACCTTGTCAAGCGCATCCGGAAGCAGCGATTGCCCGTAGAACCCGGGCTCGACCGTCATGACGACGACGAAGCCGACCCGGGACAGGTACGGAAGCAAGGCGTCCACGGGGGTTCGGGGGTTCAGGGCGATGCCGGGAACGCGATGCATGTCGCGGATCGCGCGCAGCACGTCGCCGACACCGGGGATCTCGACGTGAACGCTGATGCGATCGGCGCCGGCGTCCGCGAAGGCCTTCACGTAGCGGCCGGGCTCGGACAGCATCAGGTGGCAGTCGAAGGGCAGGGCGGAGTGGGGGCGCAGGGCCTTCACGACGCCGGGTCCCATCGTCAGGTTCGGGACGAAGTGGCCGTCCATGACGTCCAGGTGGACGAGGTCGGCGCCGGCGGCGGTGATGGCCCGGACCTCTCGCCCGAGGTCGGCCTGGTCGCCGGCGATGATCGAAGGAGCGACTTTCAGGGGCATCCGGAACCTCCCCACGGGCACGCGCGACAGGGAGTGCGTGCGGGAGGAAGGGTGCCAGAGACGGGCCGCGAGGGCAACCCGTGGGCGTGGATTTCCCGCTCCTCGCGGCCCCGGCGGACATGGTTCCACCGGGGCCGCGGACGCCGGATTCTTCGGACGTCCCTTTGTCCTTTGTCGCAGGCGACCGATAGGATCCTGGATGGACGTTGAGGACCCGATGCGTCGGACGGTCGCCAGTTCGGTTTTCGTGACTGCCTGGAGGTCGCGTCGCCTGTGCGTCCTGTTCCTGTTGGCGGGTGTCTCGCTGATGACCCTCGCCGCGCGGAATCTTGTCACCTCTGCGGATCGGGCGCTTCAGGTTGCGCTGCTTGGCAGCGGGTTGCTGTTCGGATTCGGAATGTCCCGGCTCGCGGCATCCCGGGGCTTGCGGCACGGCGGATCTTCAGTCCTTCCGCCTTCCGAAGAAGGACTTGCCAATCCCACCCAGGCCCAGTCCGGCCAGGATCGCGCCGATTAGTGCGACCGTCTGTTCCGCCGTCAGGATCTTCTCGTGTCCCAGGAAGCAGATGGCAGCCAGGACGAAGGTCACGAGGACCGCGATGAACAGGTAGATCCTCTCCTCGTGCCGGTTCTGCTCCCGCAGCCACGCGATCTGCGAGGGCGTTTCGGGCGGGGGGGCCTTTGCCGGACGGCGAGGGGCCGCTTTCCCCGGGGCGACCTGGATGCGGGGCGGGCGGGCCTTCTCCCGTGTGCGGGCGGCGCGCTCTGGCCGTTCTGTCCGATTCGCCTGACCCACCTTCTTCCCTACAGCCCGAACTGTTCAATGCCCTCTGTCAGTTGCTCCCGGTTCTGCTCGAACCTTTCCTCGTATTCCTTCCAGCGTTCCGTGGACCAGATCTCGACCTTGTTTCCGAACCCGATCTGGGTGCACTGCCGAACGATTCCGGCGGCCTTCAAAAGGGCCGACGGAATCAGCAGGCGACCGGCGGAATTGCACGTCACGTCGAAGGCGCCGGCATGGGTGAGCCTTCCCAGCGCAAGGTGGTTCGACTTCGAAGTCGAAACCTTCTCCAGACGTTCCGAGATGGTCGCATCCCATACCGGTTCCGGACAGAGAATCAGGCAGAGCCCGTCGAGGCTTCGCGAGATCACCCAGCGGGGGGAGATGTCGAAGAGGCCGGTGCGGAGAATCTCGGCGATGACCGTGCGGCCCTTGTCGTCCACGGGTCGGTTGAACGACCCTTTCAGTTTCGCGGCCATGGACAGTCCCTCGCCCCATTGCCTCCGGACCGACCTGCCATACGCTGCCTAGAAATGTCACGAATTGACACCAGTCTACACTGGTACCCCCCATCGGACTGGGAAGTCAAGGGGGATTCTCCCCGGATCCTGGCTCCCGCCACCCCGAGGTCACGACGGGAGATTTGCGGAGATTCGTGACGAGTTCCGACCTTCGCGTCATGAGACCGCCCGGCACGTTTGACCTCTCCCGGGCTTGCCGGTACCCTTCGCCGCGATGATCGAGCTGGTCGACGTCAGCAAGTCCTTCGGTTCGCGGCGGCTGTTCGCAGGCGTCAACCTGCGCGTGGGCGACCGCGAGCGGGTGGGCCTGGTCGGCCCGAACGGCACCGGCAAGACGACGCTGTTCCGCATCCTGACCGGCGAGATGTCCCCGGACACGGGCCGCGTCGAGGCGAAGAAGGGCATCCGCATCGGCTACCTGGCCCAGGAGGTCTATCCCAGCCGGGCGATGGACCTGCCGATCCGCGACTACTGCGTGCGCGAGGCGCGCGGCGTCGGCCCGCTGCTGGACCGGCGCGCGGAGATCCTGCACGAGATCGAGGCGGGGACGCCGGACGAGGCGCTGGTGCACCGGCTGGCCGAGGTCGAGGACGCGCTGCACCACCGCGAGGCGGACGCGCTGCCGAAGCAGGCGGAGGCGGTGCTGGCCGGCCTGGGCTTCCCTCCCGAGGACTTCGACAAGCCGCTGCGGGCGATGTCGGGCGGGCTGCTGATGCGGGCGGAACTGGCGCGGCTGCTGCTGGACCGGCCGGACCTGCTGCTGCTGGACGAGCCGACGAACCACCTGGACCTGGAAGGTCTGATGTGGTTCGAGGAGTACCTGCGCGGCTTCCCGGGCGCCGTGGTGCTGGTGGCGCACGACCGCGAGTTCCTGAACCGGACCGTCGATCGCGTGGTCGAGGTGTCGGTTCGCGGCGCGACGGACTACGGCGGCAACCCGAACCTGACCGTCTACGACCGCTACGTGACGGAGCGGGCCAAGGCCATCGAACTGGCCTGGAAACGGTACGAGGAGCAGCAGGCCTACGTCAAGGACCAGGAGGAGTTCATCGCGGCGAACAAGGTCCGCAAGGACCGCGCGGCGGTGGCCCAGTCCCGGATGCGCATGCTGGACAAGCTGGATCGCCTGGAGCCGCCGGAGCCGGTGCGCCGGGTGCGGTTCCAGTTCCCGCAGCCGCCGCGCAGCCCGGACCTGGTGGTGGCGCTGGAGGGAGTGGCCCGGCGGTATGGCCCCAGGACGGTCTTCCAGGGGATGGATCTGCGGCTGCACCGCGGCGAGAAGGTCGCGCTGGTGGGCGTCAACGGCGCGGGCAAGTCGACGCTGCTGCGGCTGGCGGCGGGCATCACGCTGCCGGACGAGGGCACGCGGCACCTGGCGGACGGCGTGACGGTCGGCTACTTCGCGCAGGACCAGTACGAGGTGCTGAAGGCGGACCGCACCGCGCGCCAGACGATGATGGAGGTCGCCGACTACGCGACCGCGCCGCACATCCGGTCGGTGCTGGGCGCTTTCCTGTTCGGCGACGACGACGTGGACAAGAAGGTGGCCAGCCTGTCGGGCGGCGAGAAGGCCCGGCTGATGCTGTGCCGGATGCTGCTGCAGCCCTTCGGGATGCTGGTGCTGGACGAGCCGACGAACCACCTGGACATCGCGTCGCGCGAGGTGCTGGAGGACGCCCTGAAGGACCACCAGGGCACCATCCTGTTCACGACGCACGACCGGCGCTTCATGGACAACGTGGCGCAGGCGATCCTGGAGATGCGCGACGGGCGGCTGACGCGGTACGAGGGCAACTACTCGTACTACGTGTCGAAGGTCGGCGCGCCGCTGCCGCTGCCGTCGGCGCCCGGGCGGGACGAGTCGGCGTCGGCCGCGCCGTCGGTGCGCGACCTGGAGAAGGACCGCCGGCGCGAGGAGGCCGAGCGCCGCAACCGGCTGTACCGGATCCTGAAGCCGCTGAAGGACCGCGTGGCCCGGTACGAGGGGGAGATCGAGGTCCTGGAGAAGGAACTGCGGGCGGTGGAGGCGGACCTGGTGTCGCCGGACCTGTACGCGGACGTGGAACGCGCGCGCGCCACGGGCCTGAAGGCGAAGGAACTGCGCGGCCGCCTGGACGCGCTGTACGAGTCGTGGACCTCCGCCGCCGAGGAGCTGTCGAGGGCCGAGTCCGACGCCGCCGCCGAATAGTCCCCGGCGGGGCACGGGGGCCCCGCCCTAGAATCCCTCGCAATGCAGGGCAGGGGCCCCGCCCCCCGGCCAGCCTGGAAGGTCGCCGGAAACGAAAACGGCCGGTGCGATCCCCTTCCAGGGACCGCACCGGCCGCTTCGCGACACCGGAATGGCGCCCTTCGCGGGCTACGCCTACTTCTCGTCCTTGTCCTTGGGCCGGTCGGCGATGCCCGCCTCGGTCGTGACCATCAGCCCGGCGATCGACGCCGCGTTGGTCAGGGCCAGCCGCGTGACCTTCGTCGGGTCCAGGATGCCCGCCTCGATCATGTCCTCGTACACGCCGGTCTGCGCGTTGTAGCCGAGGTTGCCGGTGCCCTCCAGCACCTTCTGCACCACGACGCCGCCGTCCACGCCGGCGTTCTTCGCGATCCAGTACAGCGGCTGGGTGACGGCGCGCCGGACGATGTCCACGCCGTACCGGCGGTCGTCGTCGAACTTCAGGTTGTCCAGCGCGGGCAGGCAGCGCAGAAGCGCCACGCCGCCGCCGGGCACCACGCCCTCCTCGACCGCCGCGCGCGTCGCGTGCAGCGCGTCCTCGACGCGGGCCTTCTTCTCCTTCATCTCGGTCTCGGTCTGCGCGCCGACCTTGATGACGGCCACGCCGCCGGCCAGCTTGGCCAGCCGCTCCTGCAGCTTCTCGCGGTCCCAGTCGGACGTCGTCTCGTCGATCTGCACGCGCAGCTGGGCGATGCGGCCCTTGATCGCGTCGGTGGCGCCCAGGCCCTCGACGATCGTGGTGTTGTCCTTGTCCGCGATCACGCGCTTGGCGCGGCCCAGGTCGGCCAGCGTCACGCTCTCCAGCTTGCGGCCCAGTTCCTCGGTGATGACCTTGCCGCCGGTCAGGATCGCGATGTCCTCCAGCATGGCCTTCCGGCGGTCGCCGAAGCCCGGCGCCTTGATGGCCAGGACCTTCAGGATGCCCTTCAGCTTGTTCACGACCAGCGCGGCCAGGGCCTCGCCCTCGACGTCCTCGCTGATGATGACCAGCGGGCGCGCCTCGCGGGCGATCCGCTCCAGCAGGGGCAGCAGGTCGTGCAGGCTGCCGATCTTCTTCTCGTGGATCAGGATGACCGGGTCCTCGAGGACGGCTTCCATCTTCTCGGGGTTGGTCACGAAGTACGGCGAAACGTAGCCGCGGTCGAACTGCATGCCCTCGACCAGGTCCAGCGTGGTGTCGGTGGACTTGGCCTCCTCGACCGTGATGACGCCGTCCTTGCCGACCTTGTCCATCGCGTCGGCGATGATGTTGCCGATCTCGACATCGTGGTTGGCCGAGATGGTGCCGACCTGCGCGATCTCCTTGCGGCCGCGCGTCGGGATCGACAGCTTCTTCAGTTCCTCGACGACCGTGTCGACCGAGGCGTCGATGCCGCGCTTCAGGTGCATCGGGTTGATGCCGGCGGTGACCAGCTTCAGGCCTTCCTGGTACACGGCGCGCGCCAGCACGGTGGCCGTCGTGGTGCCGTCGCCGGCCTTGTCGGACGTCCGGGAGGCGACCTCCTTGACCATCTGGGCGCCCATGTTCTCGAACTTGTCCTCCAGCTCGATCTCCTTGGCGACCGTCACGCCGTCCTTCGTGACGACGGGGCTGCCCCAGGACTTCTCGAGGATCACGTTGCGGCCCTTCGGACCCAGGGTGGTGGTCACGGCGTCGGCCAGGACGTGGACGCCCTTCAGGATGCGCTGACGGACGTCCGACGAGAACACGAGTTCCTTCGCTGCCATGGTTGTCTCCTCCAACTCTGCCAATGCGGACGCGCCCGCGATGCGCGCGAGCGTAATCCTCGACGGTTCCCCTGTCCCGGTCCGGGCAGGGCGTCCCGGAAGATAATCACGTCGCCGGTCCGGTCAAGGGCCGGTGCGTCCCCGGGGGAGATCCGGACGCTTGTGCTTGACATCGATCTCCAGAACCCCTACAAATCCGCCTCCAAGGGCACGGACCCAGGCCCTATTCCGATTTCGAGGTGGAGACGCACGATGGTCGATCGGGAGAAGTTCGGAGAGCGCCATACCTGCTTCGCCTGCGGGTGCAAGTTCTACGACATGCACCGGAACCCGCCGCTGTGCCCGAAGTGCGGGGCGGACGTCAGCAAGCCGCCGAAGGTGATCGAGGAGATCAAGGAACTCCCGCCGGCGGAGATCGAGGAAGAGGAAGAGGAACTCCCCGAGGAACTGGACGAGAAGTCCATCGAGGTCGACACCGAGGAGGACCTGGGTGGCGGCGAAGAGGACGCCGACGAGTGACGCCAGCCCGCGGCGGGCGGCCTGCCCGCGCGGTTGACGCCGGCCCGGAGGGCTGTCATGGCCTGGATGCGAGGGCTGGAGCTGGTCTGCATCGGGCGCGATCGCGCCTTCGAGATCCGCTACGAATCCGGCACGTACGTCGACCTGGCGGGGAGGCCGGTTCCCGGCCTGCTGGACATGACCTGCTTCGCCTGCGGCGCGTCGTACTACACGATGGAGGGCGACGAGGGGATCGAGTTCTGCCCGAACTGCGGCGGGTTCGAGAAGCGGCGCTTCGAGACGCTCCAGGACCTGCTGGAGTGGTCGCGCGGGCAGCACTTCGGGTTCAACCGGTTCTCCGGGAACCGGACGTTCGCGGTGCAGGGGCGCGACTCGTGGGAACTGCGGTTCGCGCCGGACGAGGAGACGCTGAGGCGCCGCGGCGAGCGCGGCGAGATCCACGGGATCGGCTGACGGAGGGAGCATGGCGGACGCGGTGGGCGTGATCGGCGGGTCGGGCCTGTACCTGATGGACGGCTTCGAGGACGTGCGCGAGGTGACGATCGACACGCCGTTCGGAGCGCCGTCGGACGCGATCACCGTGGGGCGGCTGGGCGGGCGCGAGGTCGCCTTCCTGCCGCGTCACGGCCGGGGCCACCGCTACCTGCCGACCGAGGTTCCCTACCGCGCGAACCTCTACGCGCTGAAGACGCTGGGCGTGTCCCGCATCTTCTCGGTCTCCGCCGTGGGCAGCATGAAGGAGGAGATCGCGCTGGGCCGGCCGGTGCTGGTCGACCAGTTCATCGACCGGACCGTCGCGCGCCGTTCGACCTTCTTCGGCGAGGGCATCGTGGGCCACGTGTCGATGGCCGACCCGACCTGCCCGTCGCTGCGGGGGCTGCTGGCGTCGGTGGCGCCCGGGGCCGGCGTGGACCTGGTGAACGGAGGCACGTACGTGTGCATCGAGGGGCCGCAGTTCTCCTCGCGCGCCGAGTCGATGCTGTACCGGCAGTACGGCGTGGACGTGATCGGAATGACCAACGCGACCGAGGCGAAGCTGGCCCGCGAGGCGGAGATCTGCTACGCCACGATCGCGATCCCGACGGACTACGACTGCTGGCACGAGTCCGAGGAGGACGTGTCGGTCGAGGCCGTCATCGCGCGCCTGTCGCTGGGCATCGGCCGCGCCCGCACCCTGATCCTGGCCGCCCTGGCGCACCTGGATCAGGCGGGCCCCTGCCGCTGCCGCGAGGCGCTGTCCGGCGCCGTGATGACGGACCCGGCCCGCATCCCCGCCGAGGCGAGGGCGCGCCTGGCGCCGATCCTGGGCCGCCGGCTGCCGTGAGACCGCCCGTCCGCGGCCGGAACCCCGAACCCTTCCCCCGGAGGATGCGATGAGCCTGCTGTGTGTCGGTTCGGTTGCCTACGACGTCATCGAGTTGCCCGGACAGGCGCCGGTCGAGGTCCTGGGCGGGTCCGCCACGTGGTTCTGCACCGCGGCGGGGTTCCTCACGCGCCCGCAACTGGTCGGCGTGGTCGGCGACGACTTCCGCGAGGACGACGTCGCGTTCCTGCGCGGCGGTGGCGTGGACGTCGCCGGCCTGGAGCGCAAGCCCGGCCCGACCTTCCGGTGGCACGGGCGCTACCACGAGAACCTGATCAGCCGCGACTCGCTGAAGACCGAACTGGGCGTGTTCGCGGAGTTCTCGCCGGTGATCCCGCAGGATTGGCGCCGCCCGGACGTGCTGTTCCTGGGCAACATCCACCCCTCGCTGCAGGCGCTGGTTCTGGCGCAGTGCCGGGACGCGTCGTTCGTGGCCCTGGACACGATCGAGTGCTGGATCGAGGGCGCGCGGGCGGACCTGGTCCGGCTGCTGCCGCGGGTGGACCTGCTGTTCCTGAACGACGACGAGGTGCGGCAACTGACGGGCCAGCACCACCTGCCCACGGCGGCGCGCGAGGTCCTGGCGATGGGTGCGAAGGCGCTGGTCCTGAAGCGCGGCGAGCACGGCGCGTCGCTGTGGACGCGGGACGGCTTGGCGCTGGTGCCCGCCTGGCCGGTGGAGTCGCTGGTCGACCCGACGGGGGCCGGCGACTGCTTCGCCGGCGGGGCGCTGGGCTACCTGGACCTGGTCCGGGACTTCTCGCCCGAGGCCGTGCGGCGCGCGCTGGCCGTGGGCACGGTCACCGCCTCGTTCTGCGTGGAGGGGTTCGGCCCGCGGTCGCTGGGCAAGGTCCGGCCCGCGCAGGTGGCCGCGCGGCTGCGCGACTGGCTGCAGGCCGTCCACGTCGAGGGTGCGAAGGTGCTGGCCGACATCGAGATCAGGTAGGATTCTTCCATGAGGAAGCCCACCGAGTTCCTGCTGCGCCAACTGTACCGGGCGGGGTCGCACAACCGGCCGTCCCGGGCGATGGGTCGCCTGGCCGACGCGCGCCTGCCCCGCCACGTGCTGGACGGGATGATCCGGACCTACGTGCGCACGTTCCGCATCGACCTGGCCGAGGTGATGGCCCCCGAGGGCGGCTGGAAGACGTTCGACGAGTTCTTCACGCGCACGCTGGTCCCGGGCGCGCGCCCGGTCGACCCGGCGGCGGGCGTGGTGGTATCGCCGTGCGACGGCCGCGTGCAGTCGGCCGGCGTGATCGAGAGGGGCACCCTGCTGCAGGCGAAGGGGCGCCCGTACCCCCTGGCGGACCTGCTGGGCGAACCCGGGGCCGAGGCGGGCTTCGAGGGCGGGCGCTACGTCACGGTGTACCTCAGCCCGCGCGACTACCACCGCGTGCACTTCCCGGCGGACGGCGAGGTCACCGGCTGGTGCCACGTCCCGGGCGTCCTGTGCACGGTCGCGCCGCGCGCCGCGGGGGTCGTCGACCGGCTGTTCGCGCGCAACGAGCGCCTGTGCACGCGCATCTCGACGGCCCGCGGGGACCTGGCGCTGGTGATGGTCGGCGCCTCCGGCGTCGGGCGCATCTCGGTGTCCTACTGCGACGCGCGGACCAACGTCGGCCGCGACTGCGGATCGGCCCGGCTGGACCCGCCCGTCCCCTGCCGCAAGGGCGGCGAACTGGGCGTGTTCCACCTGGGTTCCACGGTGGTCCTGGTGCTTGCGCCCGGTCCCTGGCAGTCGCTGGTGCCGGCGCAGGGCGGGGCGGTGCGCATGGGCCAGCCCCTCTTCCGGGCCGGCTAGTTCTTCGCGGGCGCGGCCTTCGCGGCGTCGGCGGCGGCCTCGGGCGGCGGGGCGGGCGGGTTCAGCACCAGGATCCCGTCCATGTTGATCATCCGGCCGTCCGGGGACCACATCGCGACCTTGCCGTTGAGCGTCTGCAGCGACTTCGGCGCCATCGTGGACAGGTCCTGTCGCAGGTCCGACCCGACCACCACCAGCCGGCGCTTGGCGACCGACAGGTCGTCCACCAGCGTCACGCTGGGCACGATCGAGCACGGCTGGTCCGGCGGGCACAGGTCGGCCTGCAGCACGTAGCCGCGCACCGTGATCTCCTGGTTCGCCAGGTCGTGGGCCTTCTTCAGCACGCCCTCGACCGACCAGGTGCCGTCCGCGAACTTCTCGGCGACGGCCTTCACGGCGAGGTTGGGCTTGGCGGGCAGGCTTGCCTGCTCCTTCGGGCCGTCCTTGCCGGGACCTGCGTCCTTCCGGGCACACGCCCCGGAGGCGACCAGGGCCAGGGCACCCACCAGCAGCATCGTCCTCATGGTTCCCCCCTCCGTGCTGGACAGCGTCCGGGGTAGACGCTACCAGCGATTCCCTTCACGGTCAATGTCCCGGGATGGGCCGGTGCGGCAGGCCACGGGTTGCGTGCGCGCACGGGGGCGGGGTACCCTTCGTCACCCGGAGCCTTCCCGTTCGGCCCGGCCCGGAGGCGATCGATGACGGAGCCCGTCCGCAGGCGGCTGGACCTGCTGTTCTTCCTGGCCCTGGTCGCGGCCTTCCTGGGCTGGACCTTCCTGCCCGGCTGGAAGGTCGATGCCGACAGCTACTACCACCTGGGCCTCGCGCAACTGTATGCCGAGAACGGCTGGGTGCGGTCGTTCCCATGGCTGGACCTGACCATTCTCGGCGACACCCCGTTCGTCGACGCGCACCTGCTGATGCACCTGGCCCTGGTCCCCCTGGCCGCATGGCTGCCCCCGGTGACCGCCGTCCAGGCCGGGGCCTTCCTGTCCGCGACCGCGCTGTGGCTGTCCGTCTACCTGGTGCTGCGCCGCAACGGCGTGCGCTGGGCGGGGTTCTTCACGCTGCTGGGCGGGCTGTCCTCGCCGATCGTGCTGACCGTTTCCGGGTTCCTGAAGGGTGCCGGCCTGTTCCTCGTGATCCTGGTGTGGTTCCTGGACGCGCTCCTGGCCGGGGCCGCACGGCGGGTCCTCGTGCTGGCCTGGCTGTCCGTGTACGCCTATGTCGGGGCGCCTCTGCTGCCGGCGTTCGCCTTCCTCTTCCTGGTCACCGGTCGCGTCTTCCAGGGGCGATGGTCCTTCCGGCCGTTCCTGTACGCCTGCGCCGGCATGCTGGCAGGCCTGCTGCTGAACCCCTTCTGGCCCGGGCAGTGGACCTACCTGTACCGCGAACTGGGCAACGCCATCACGCGTCCCGACTACCTCGTCCCGGGGGTCTTCTTCGGCTCGGAGTGGATGACCCTGACCGGCCGCGACTTCCTGCGGTTCGCCTGGGCCCCGCTGTCCGCCTGGCTGGCCCTGCTGGTCGCCCACCTGCGCCGCGCGTCCGCCGTCCCCGCGCCGGTCGCCGGGGGCGTGGTCGTGACGCTGGCGATGCTGCTGGCCGCGCTGCTGCAGGCGAAGTTCATCTTCCACTTCCTGGTAGTGTCGGCGGTCTTCCTGCCCCTGGCGCTGCCGCACGTCCTGCCCGAGGACCGCCGCTGGAGGGGCGTGCTGGCCGGCCTGGCCGTCCTCGCGGCGGCCGGGATCCTGGCCGTCTCCTGGCACCGCGAGCGCGGCCCGTCCGAGGAGCCTCCGGCGGCGTTCGAGGCGATGGGCCAGTGGCTGCAGTCCCGCACGGCGGAGGGGGAGCGGGTGGTCGCGCCGTGGGGCGACTTCCCCGGGCTGTTCCTGTTCGACCGGCACAACCGGTACGTCGTCGGCCTGAACGTCAACTTCCTGCGGTGGAAGGACGAGGCCGCCTTCAAGGCCTTCTATTTCCTGTACAACGGGCAGATCACCGACCCCGAGCTCCTGCTGCCGATGTACTTCGGCGACGCCCGCTACGTGCTGGTCCGCACCCGGCCCCGCAACAACGGCGAACGGGAACTGGCGGAGTCGCTGGCACGCAACCCGCGGTTCGTCGAGGAGCCCTCCCCGGTGGGCACCTGGCGGCTCTTCCATCTTGCCCCCGAAAGTGGTAAATAACGACGCTTTTCGCTGTGGGGGGAGGTTCGCGGAACCACCCGGAGGGCGATGGTTTTCGACTGGCTCTACGCGCTGTTCAGCAACGACCTGGCGATCGACCTGGGGACCGCCACCACCCTGGTGTACGTCCGCGGGAAGGGGATCGTCTCGTGCGAGCCGTCCGTGGTCGCCGTGTTCAAGGACCACCGCAACGCCCGCCGGGTGCTGGCCGTCGGCCGCGAGGCCAAGGAGATGCTGGGCCGCACCCCGGGCGGGATCGAGGCCATCCGGCCGATGAAGGACGGCGTCATCGCGGACTTCGAGGTCACCGAGGCGATGCTGCGGTACTTCATCACCCGCGCACACAACCGCCGCACGCTGGTCCGCCCGCGCATCGTCATCTGCGTCCCCCACGGGATCACCGAGGTCGAGCGCCGTGCCGTCCGCGAGTCGGCCGAGTCCGCCGGCGCCCGCGAGGTCTACCTGATGGAGGAGCCGATGGCGGCCGCGATCGGCGCCGGGCTGCCCATCACCGAACCGTGCGGCAACATGATCGTGGACATCGGCGGCGGCACGACCGAGGTCGCCGTGATCTCGCTGTCGGGCGTCGTCTACAGCCGGTCGGTCAAGGTCGGCGGCGACAAGATGGACGACGCGATCCGGGAACACCTGAAGCGCAAGTACAGCCTGCTGGTAGGCGACCGCACCGCCGAGCAGGTGAAGGTCGAGATCGGCAACGCCTGGCCGCTGTCCGAGGTCCTGACGATGCAGGTCAAGGGCCGCGACATCGTGGCCGGCATCCCGAAGACGGTCACGGTGAACTCGGACGAGATCCGCGAGGCCCTGTTCGAGCCGCTGTCGGCCATCGCCTCGGCGGTGCGCCTGGCGCTGGAGGGGACCCCGCCCGAACTGTCGGCCGACATCGTGGACAAGGGCATCATGCTGGCGGGCGGCGGCGCCCTGCTGAAGAACATCGACGTGCTGGTCCGCGAGGAGACGGGGCTCCCGGTGATGATCGCCGAGGACCCGGTCGCCTCGGTCGTGCTGGGCGCCGGGCGGGTCCTGGACGACATCGCCCTGCTGCGCAGCAGCACGATCCACAACTGACCGCGCCCGGGCGCGGGTCCCCGGGGATCGAGGATGATCGACTTTCTCGTCCGCCATCGCTTCCCCGTCGTCGTCACGACCCTGCTGATCCTGCCGCTGGCCCTGATGTACGAGTCCGGCCGGCGCGACTCCGCGTCCTCGATCCCGGAACGGGCGACCATGGCCGTGGCGGGCTGGCTGCAGGGCCTGGTGGGCGGGGCCGTGGGCGGGTTGTCGGGGGCCGCGTCGGACTACGTGGCGCTGGTCAACCTGCACGAGGACAACGAGCGCCTGCGGCAGGCGAACGAACGCCTGGTGTCCGAGGCGCTGGAAGCGAAGAAGCTGGCGGTCGAGAACCAGTCCCTGCGCAGGCTGCTGGAGATGAAGCGGGTGCGGCACGACCTGGACCTGGTGCCTGCCACGGTCGTCGCGCGCGAACTGACGCCCTTCTTCCGCGTCGGGCGCATCTCGGTGGAGACGGAGGGCGGGGCGCCGCAGGCGGACCAGGCCGTCGTGACGCCGATGGGCCTGGTGGGACGCGTGGTGCGGGCCACGGGCTCGACGGCCGACGTGATGCTGCTGGCCGACACGCGCAGCCGGGTCGCCTGCGAGGTGCTGGGGCGGGGGATCCTGGGCCTGATGGTCGGCAGCGGGAATCCCGATGCGTACGTCGCCCGGTTCCAGGTGTCGCAGACCGAGGCGCCGCTGGAGAAGGGCGCGGTGATCGTGACCTCGGGGCACGACCGGGTGTTCCCCCGGGGCATCGAGGTCGGGTACGTGCCCCGGCCGGAGGATCGGCGCCAGGCCGGGCCGTTCGTGGAGTACGACGTGATGCTGGTGGTCAACCCGGCCGCGCTGAGCGAGGTCCTGGTGGTGCGCGGCGTGGCGGGGCAGTCCCGGCCGGCGGCGAACCCGTAGGAGGTCGGGGTGCGATCGTTCCTGCTGCTGCTGGTGCTGGTCCTGCTGATGGCGGTGCAGTCCCCGCTGTTCGCGGTGCTGGGCATCCGGCCGTCGCTGCTGGACCTGCCGCTGATCGCGACGCTGTACCTGGCGTCCTCGTCCCGGGCCCTGCGCGGGTTCGTGGCCTCGGTGGGCGTGGGGCTGATCGCCGACGCCTTCACCCCCGGCGGGCTGCTGGGCATGAACGCCGAGATCCACGGGATCCTGTACCTGCTGGCGCTGGGCCTGGTCGCCCGGTTCCCGTTGTCCCGGCCCGTGCCGCTGCTGCTGGTCACGTCGGTGTCGGCCGTGCTGAAGACGCTGATGTTCTACCTGTTCTCGGTGCTGTTCGACCGGGCCTTCGAGCCGAGGGCCGAGGCGCTGCTGTGGGGGCTGCCCACGGCGCTGCTGACGGCCGTCCTGTCGCCGCTGCTGTTCCTGCCCTTCGCCGGCGTGGACCGGCTGGTCCAGGGTCGCCGGCCCACCGAGTCGCTGCTCCGGTAGGCCTGCCCGCGTCCCGGGTCCTTCCCGCGTTTCGCGTGCGATCACGCATGGCCCGCAACGGCTGTGCTACAGTCGGGCCCCGGCGCGGGTGTCCCGGGCCGGGTTCGCCGGGAGCGGCAGGGTGATCGGCGGTCACGACGGTTTCATCGAGTACCGGACCCACTTCCGCTGGGCCGTCCTGCTGGTCCTGCTGGCATTCCTCGTCCTCGTGGGACGGATGTTCCAGGTGCAGGTCGTGGACGGCAAGCGGTACGAGACGCTGGCGATGGTCAGCCACGTCGTGCGCAACCGCATCCAGCCGGCCCGCGGCAGCATCCACGACCGCGAAGGCAACGTGCTGGCCACCGACGTCGAGGTGTCCGACCTGGCCCTGGTGCCGCATTACGTTCGCGACCCGGACGGGGAACTCGCCCGGCTGAAGGAACTGGGGGCGCTGACGGCCGAGGAGGGCGACCGGATCGCCGCGCAGATCGCGAAGGCCCGGCTGGACAAGAAGAAGCGCTTCCACCGCCTGGTCGGCAAGCGCAACCTGATCGGCAGCCGCTGCCCCGAGGACATGAGCGAGATGAACTTCGATTCCGCGACCGGGCGGCTGGTCTGCCCGAAGTGCGGCCGGACGTTCATCGACCAGCGCGCCGTGGTGCAGGCCCACCTGCACGAACTGCCCGGCTTCTCGTTGCAGTCCCGGATGGTCCGCTGGTACCCGGACCGGGTCCTGTCCGCGCACGCGGTCGGGTTCGTGAACGAGGTGACCGCCGCCGAGGTCGAGCAGTCCGGGGGGAAACTGCGGGCCGGGGATGTCGTGGGCCGCGCCGGCATCGAGCGCGCACTGGACGCCGGGCTGCGGGGCGTGCCCGGGGAGGACGTGTTCGTGCGCAGCGCGGGCGGGCGGCGGATCGAGACGAAAACCCTGCCCGAGCCGTTCAACGCCTTCCAGTCCAGCCCGCCGGTCGCGGGGCAGGACGTGACGCTGACGCTGGACCTGAGCCTGCAGCAGGCCGCGGTGTCGGCGTTGTCCCGCTACCGGTCGGGGGCTCTCGTCGCCCTGGACGCCGAGACCGGGGAGGTGCTGGCGATGGTCAGCCACCCGTCCTACGAGGCGGGCCGCCGGGTCGTCACCGGCCAGGCGGCGGCGCCGAAGAACGCCAGGCCGGGCATGGACCCGCAGTACTATGCGCCCATGCTGAACAAGGCGGTGGAGGCCTACCCGCCCGGTTCGACCTTCAAGATCATCACGACCATCGCGGCGCTGATGGAGGGCTTCGCCTCCGAGGACCTGGAGATGAACTGCCCCGGCTTCTACCTGTTCCGGGGCCACAAGTTCCGGTGCTTCAAGCGCTACGGGCACGGCAAGATCGAGCTGATCGACGCGATCGCGAAGTCCTGCGACACGTACTTCTACGTGCTGGGCGAGCAGTTGGGGATCGACTCGCTGGCCCACTGGGGGCGGGACGTGTACGGGATCGGGGAACCCACCGGCATCGAGATCGCCGAGAAGTCCGGCCTGGTGCCGACCGAGCGCTGGTACCTGCGCCGCAAGCACCAGTACCAGCCGGGGTTCGCGCTGAACACGGCGGTCGGGCAGGGCGACGTCAAGGCGACGCCGCTGGCCATGGCCCGCGCGTACGCCGCCGTGGTCAACGGCGGGCGCCTGCTGCGGCCCCGCCTGGTCCGATCGGTCCGCGACCCGGCGACCGGCGAGGTCACGATGAGCCAGCCCGAGGTGCAGCGGACGGTGGAGGTCCCCGACGCGTTCATCGACATCGTCCAGCAGGGCATGTACGGGGCGGTCAACACCGAGGACGGCACCGCGCACTCGGCGGTGCTGCCCGAACTGCCCTTCTCGGGCAAGACGGGCACCGCGCAGGCGCGCGAGCGGCGTTCCGGGGTCCCGGCCGAGGTCGCGGCGTGGCTGCAGCAGGACCACGCGTGGTTCGTCGGGTTCGGCCCGTCGAAGCGTCCGCGGTTGGTCGTGGCGGCCTTCGTGGAGCACGGCGGCTTCGGCGGTGCCGAGGCGGCCCCGATCGCGCGCAAGGTGTTCGAGGCATACTACGCCGGGCATGCGGAAGAGTTCTCCGACCTCTGGCAGGGGTTCGACGAGGAGGTCCTCGACGTCGTGAGGGAACCGTGATCAGCAGGGATTCCCACCCGTTCAGCCGGGCCGTCTGGACCACGGCGCTGTCCCTGGTGGCGATCGTCATCCTGGGCCTGGTCAACCTCAGCAACGCCGCGTCCTACACGGGCGAGACGTTCCACCAGACGCAGGTCCTGTGGGTCGTGCTGGGCCTGCTGATCGCGGCGGCCGTCGCGGCCATCGACATGCGCTTCTTCGAGCAGTTGTCGCCGATCATCTACGGCGGGGCGGTGCTGCTGCTGATCCTGGTCCTGTTCTTCGGCAAGGAGGTCAACTTCTCCCGGCGCTGGTTCTCGCTGGGGGAACAGTCCATCCAGCCGTCGGAGTTCGCGAAGCCCGCGGTCGTGCTGATGCTGGCGAGGTTCTTCCACGGCGAGCGCAATCCCGAGCGGTACACGCTGCGCATGCTGCTGAAGCCGCTGGGATACGTGGCGGCCCCGGCCGCGCTGATCATGATGCAGCCGGACCTGGGCACGTCGCTGGTGGTGATCGCCGTCGGCTTCTCGGTGATGCTGTTCGAGGGGATCCGGCTGCGATCGTTCCTGGCGCTGCTGGGCACGATCCTGCTGCTGGTGCCGGTCGCGTGGCAACTGGACATCATCCAGCCCTACCAGAAGGAGCGCGTGCGGACCTGGCTGTCGATGTCCGGCGCGGCGCCCGAGGCGCGGGACGACGCCGACACCCGGATGCAGCCCGAGCAGGCGCTGTGGGCGGTCGGCAGCGGGGGCGTGCTGGGGCGCGGGGGCCAGAACGCGGTGCAGTCGCGCCTGCGGTACCTGCCCGAGATGCACAACGACTACATCCTGGCCTCGTTCGCGGAGGAGCGGGGATTCGTGGGGTGCCTGGCGCTGCTGGCGGTGTACCTGGCGCTGATCTACTCGATGCTGGTGCTGGCGATCCGGGCGCGGGAACGGTTCGCAGTGCTGGTTTCGGTGGGGGCGACGGCCATCGTCTTCTGGCAGGTCGTCTTCAACGTCGGGATGGTGACGGGCATCTTCCCGGTCGTCGGCCTGACCCTGCCGTTCCTGTCGTACGGCGGTTCGTCCATGATCTCGGGCATGATCGCCGTCGGCCTGGCCCTGAACGCCGGCATCCACCGCGGGCAGGTCTGACCCCCAATTCAGGGACAGTCACCATTATTGGTGGTCCAACGGGTCGTATTCATTGAAGACTGGTGTCGCAGCGGTAGAAATGCAGGAAAATCCATCGCTTTGGGTGTCAATCATGGTGACTGTCCCTGTATTCAGTCCCGGGCCAGCACCTCGATCAGCCCGACGATCGCCGGGTCCAGCCAGTCGCGGGCGTTGACGAACCTCGCCTCGACGGTGCCGCCGCGCACCAGGTACGACTCGGGGATCTTCGCCGTCCCGAAGGCGGCCTTCAGGTCGCGACCGGCCGCGGCCACCGGGTCGCGCACCACGACGAAGTTCGCCGGAACCTGGGCCGAGGCGTTCCTCGCGAAGAAGTCGTCGATCGCCTGCCACGAGTCGTCATAGGCCACGGCCACGACCACCAGTTCGGCCGGATCGCGGGACCGCGCCAGGGCCAGCAGGCTGGGCAGCTCGTCCACGCAGGGTGCGCAGAAGGTGCCCCAGAAGTTCACGAACACCAGCCGCGCGGCGAAGTCCGACAGCCGGACCGGCACCACCTGCCCGCCGCGGCGCCCCTCCAGCTCGTAGGATGCCTGGGCGGTCGTCAGCGGCTGCTGGACCGGCTCGCCCTTCGCTCGCCGCAGGAACAGGTCCGCCGTCCCGCGCCCCCCGGCGCCCGCCGACAGCATGCCGGCCAGCAGCACCGCGAAGGCCAGCGCACCGACGACCCAGGCGAACACGCGCGTCTTCATGCCCCTTCGTTCCCCTTCCGCCCTGCTAGTTCCCGACCAGCGACAGCACCCCGGCCAGCATGCGCGCCAGTGCGGCGTTCAGCGTCGTGCCGCTGGCCGGCTGGTACGCCGAAGCATCGGGGTTCCCGTCCGTCCCGGCAAGATCCACGTATGCAAGCCCGTGCAACGACGGGTCCGCGAACCCGAGGACAGGGAACGTCGAGTCGATCCCGTCCGCCTCCGTCGCGTAGCCCGTCCCCTCGAAGTGCGGCCCGTCGGCCAGCGTCGCGTCCTTCGCGCACAGAAGCCGCAGCGATCCCGTCGGGTACCCGTCCGCCGCCGTGTCCTCGGGGCACTCCCACTCCGCGACGAGCTCGTTCTGCATCATCGGCCGGTCGGTCGTGATCGCCGGCAGCCACGCCCGCAGGCCGACGGGACCCGTCGCGGGGCGGTAGAACTCGCCCCAGTCGAACGCCATCACGTTGGGCAGCAGCCCCTTCAGCAGGGCGGTCAGGTCGTCCACCTCCAGCACGGACAGGTCCAGCCCGCCGGGGAGCGAGACGCCCAGCACCTCCAGGACGCCGACCCGGACGAACCCGTTCAGCACGGTGGCCAGCACCGGCAGCACGGCCCCGTGCAGCGTGACGCGGGCGCCGGGCGTCCGGATCGACTCCGAGGCCTGCCGGAAAGCCTCCATCGTCCCCTCGCCCAGGACCAGGTACCAGGGCTCCTGCTGCGCGACGCCATCGTCGTCGAAGGTGACCCGCGACCGCACGTTCAGCACCGTGTCGACGCCGATGTCCTCCACGAAGGAGACCTGGTCCTCCCCCGATCCGTACTGCCGCATCCGCGGGAGCGCCGCGGCCAGCAGGGGGCCCACGTCGGACAGCCTCTGCCGCGCTTCCTCGAAAAGCAGCGCGCCATCGTCCGGGTGCGCGGCCAGGAAGCGCGGGTCCTGTTCCAGCAGGAAGGCGGCCAGCCGCGAGATCCAGGGGAAGTCGATGCTGCCGTCGATGCCGCTGCGGACCTTCGCCGCCATCGACAGGATGTCGGTCCGGAAGTCCTGTCCTGCCAGCGTGTCCAGCAGGCCCACCATCAGGCTGCCCACCGCGCGCATCAGCAGCACGTCGCCCGCGTCGAACCGGCCCTGCAACGCCATCCGCGGCTGGATTCCCAGGTACACCGGGACCGATCCGACCGCGAAGTCCACCTCGCGATCGCCGATCGCCTCCAGGTGCTCCAGGCCCTTCACGTAATGCTGCCGCAGGGCCATGAAGATCACGTGCAGCTTCGCGGCCAGCTGGTCGTTCCGGCTGCCGTCCCCGTCCCCGTCCGGCGACACCGGGTAGGCCAGTTGCGGGCCGGTCCCGTTGCCCGTGGCGACCGTCAGCGCCGACACGAACAGTTCGCTGCCCAGGAGCATCTCGGACAGCGCCGCCCCCAGCCTTGCCTGCGCGTCGTCCGGACAGGCCGCCACCGCGTCGTCGAACGCGTTGCGGGCGAAGGCGGACTCGCCCTTCTCCAGCCAGTCCCGCCCCGTCGCGATCGCGGCGGCCGCGTCGCACGGCGGCGCGTCCGGCTGCACGTCCCCCGCTTCCCCCGGGGCGTCCCCGTCCGGGAGCGCGTCCCCCGGACCCGTCTCCTCCGGCACGTCCGGCCGCACCTCGTCGGGGCTCGCCTCGGCGTCCGCCGCGTCGGCCTTGACCACCTCGCCGTCGCGGGCATCCCCGTCGGTCCCGCCCGGACCGTCCCCGCCGCCGCAGCCCGTCCACGCGGCCAGCGCCGCGACCGCCATCCCGATCCCCAGCCGCCGCATCGCTTTTCGCATGGCCTGCCTCCTAGCGATCGATCCCGCGGGCGTACGGGGGCGGCTGGACGTCGCCCCGCATCACGCGCCACAGGATCCGGCCCATGCCCTCGCATTCGTCCACGCCGTCCCCGCACAGTTCGGACTCTGCCGCCATCACGGCATCGGCGCCGTTGATCGCGTCCGGGACGTCGACGGGTACCGGGTCATACGGCGTGTAGTCGGGCTTCTGCACCTCGCCGTCCACCCAGATGTCGGCCATCGGCGGCGCGTAGGCGTCGTTCTTCCCCATCGGCGGCAGCCCCAGGATCATCTGGATCGTCCGGTGGATGCTGGGGATGTCGTAGTGCACCGACGACACGTACCCGCGCCGCACCCACGGCGACACCACCGTGCAGACCGACCGGTGCGCCTCGACGTGGTCCCCCGACCCCTGCGGGTCGTCCTCGATGAGGAAGATCGCCGTCTCGGGCCAGTAGCGGGACCGGGACAGCCACTCGATCAGCATCGCCGTGCCCCGGTCGTTGTCCGCCACCATCGTCTGCGGCGTCGGGTAGCCCTTCCTCGTGCCGTAGGTGTGGTCGTTCGGCAACCCGATCAGGATGAACGACGGGAAGATGTCCAGGTTCCACTCGCGGATGACCTCGGCGGCCTTGTCCACGTCCCACACCCCCTGCGTCCAGTAGGGGTACTTGGGGTCGTAGCTGTCCTGGAACTCCTCGAACATCCGCAGGCCGAAGGACGGGAACTCGCCGTAGTTGCGGAACGAAACGCCGTTCGCGAAGCACAGGTCGAAGACCGAGGGCGTGTCGCCGGCCGGCATCAGCGCGTCGTCCAGGCCCGGGACGGCCAGCTGGTCCGGGTAGGTCTTCTCCATGAAGTCGTTGGACTGCGCCTGCGTCACCCACAGGTGCCCCTGCTGCGACGACTCGGGGTTCGAGTAGTAGTTGTCCAGCGTGGTGAACTCCCGGGACAACTTGTGGAAGTTCGGGGTGTACTTCTCGCCGAACACGACCAGTGCCGGGTCGCCGTCGCCGACGGGGTTCCCCTGCGCGTCGACCAGGTCGCCCAGCAGCATGTCGTAGGTCTTGTTCTCGCGCACGATCAGCACGACGTGCCGGATCGGCGACGTCTCCGGCCCCGACAGCACGGGCACCGATGCCGCGTCGCACTCGCCGCGGTAGAAGGTGGACGCGCGCCCGTTGTTCGCCCGGGCCTGCGCCGTCAGGTCCGCCAGCGTCGCCGGGTCGGGCCACGCGATCGAGGCCACGAAGCCCGGGATGTTGTGCAGCTGCCCGGACGTCCGGGTGCCCATGCCCTTGCTGGACACCACGTACAGCGCCTGTGCCGCCGCGCGCACCTCGGTCGGGTACCATCCGGTCGGGATCGCGCCCAGCACCTCGCCGGTCACCGTGTCCAGCACGTCCACCCGGTTCATCGCCGCGGCGGTCACCAGCAGCCGGGTTCCGTCCGGCGAGAGGGCCAGCCCGTTGACGTTCCCGTGCTTCAGCCCGGACGGGTCGCCCGTCACGTCGAACGTCGCGACCTTCGCCCGGCCGGCCGTGTCGATCGCCTCGACCGTGTCCTCGTCCGAGCACGCCACGTACAGCCGCGAGCCGTCCGCGGCCATCGCCATCGCCTCGGGTCCCTTGCCGACCGGGATCCGGGCCAGCAGGCCGCCGGAGGCGGGGTCGATCGCGGTGACGGTGTTCGACGCCATGTTGCTGGCCCACAGGACCGTCCCGTCCGGCGACACCTCCAGGTCGTAGGGGTATGCGCCCGCGGTCTGGAAGGTGCGGACGTGCGTCCGGGAGGACAGGTCCACCACGTACACCTGGCTGTTCGTGGCGGCCACCGCGTAGGCCGTGCGGCCGTCGGGCGACAGCGCCACGTCCGACACGTAGCCGTTGAGGCCGATCGAGGTTCCGGGCTCCAGCAGCGTCCCGTCCGGCTGCACGTCGAACAGCCACAGGACGGAGGATCCGCCTCCGCCGATCACCAGCGTCCCGCCGTCGGGGGTCAGCGCGACTCCCCGGAAGGTGGAACCCAGCGCGACGGTCTGCAGCAGGGCCTGCGCGGGGGCCGCGGCGGGGGCGATCGACGGCGCGGCGGCCGACAGGTCCAGCACCTGGAGGGCGCGCCCGTAGTCCTCGTTGTGCGTGACGTAGGCGCGGGTGCCGGACGGGTTGACCGCCAGGCCCAGCGGCCAGTTCCCCGCCGAGAACCGGGTGCCGGCCGGGGTGATGGCCCGGCCGTTGGCCAGCACCGCGGAATTCCCGGAGGGGTCGATGCCGGCCTTCCGCAGCGCCTCGGAGGACAGTTCCTCCGGCCCGCACGTCAGCGGGGTGCCCGTCGCCACGGGCTTCGTGCCGGCCGGGGCGGCCGGTCCACCGTTCCCGTCGCAGCCGCACCAGGCGGCTCCGAGGACCAGCACCAGCCCGAATCGCGCGCCCGCGCGTCGCGTGAAGGCGTCCTTGTGCAGAATCATGGCGTCCTCCGTCCGGCTCGGGGCGGTCCGGAGGATAGCATTTCTCCTCCGTGGGATGCGCGGCGATTTCGCCCCGAAGGCCATGGAACCTCCTTGCTTTCGTCCGGGAGATCGGACAGAATCCGCCCGTTCCATCCGGGATCGAGTCCGGGAACGGGGGCTGCATGGAGCGGCGGGGACGCGTTCTGATGGCCAAGGTCGGGCTGGACGGGCACGACCGGGGGGCCAAGGTGGTGGCGCGGGGCCTCCGGGACGGTGGCTTCGAGGTGGTCTACACCGGCCTGCACCAGACGCCCGCGATGGTCGCGGCTGCCGCCGTCCAGGAGGACGTGGACGTCGTCGGCCTCTCGATCCTGTCCGGGGCCCACGACATCCTCGTGCCCGCCGTGATTCGCGCCCTGTCGGAACTGGGAGCCTCCGACATCGCCGTCGTCGTCGGCGGGATCATCCCCGCCCGGGCGCATGCCCGGCTGCGGGCGGCCGGCGTCGAGTCCCTCTTCACCCCGGGCACCCCGCTGCCCGACATCCTGCGGACGATGGACGACCTGTGCGCCCGTCGCGCCCGCGCCGATGCCGGGCAGGCTGCCGGCTGACCCGTCGGCACCGGTCCCCCCCCCGTTCTCCGATGTTTGTATTCATCCTGTTCTTCCGGATACTTGCATCCGTACGGGACCTCGTCGACGGGGGTGCCATCGACTTGACACCACCACCCTTCAGAACTTAGACTCACGCCGCGGACGGAGTGTGTCCGGGGCCTGATTCCTCGCGGCTGAACGGGTTCCGTTTGGAGGGTCGCCATGAGACGCTCGTGGGTCCTGACGATGGCCATGATCGGGCTCCCGGCGGCCGCCCTTGCCCAGACGCCTCCAGACGCCGCCCCGGCCCCCGCCCCCGCCCCGGCCCCCGAACCCGCCGCCGACCCGGGGTATGACCTCCGGCTGCGCCAGGTCCGCGAGCGTGTCGAGGACCTGAAGGGCCGCGTCTTCGACAGCAAGACCCGCCTGATGGTGCTGCGCGAACAGATCCTGCAGAACCTGATCGTCGAGGCGCGCGCCACGATCACCCACGTGAACGACACCTCGGCGGCGCTGATCCTCGAGGAGGTCCTGTACTTCCTGGACAACGAGAAGATCTACTACCAGTCCAACCGGGACTCCGCGCTGGAGTCCGGCAGGGAGTTCCAGGTGTACTCGGGCAGCGTCTCGCCCGGGAACCACCTGCTGAACGTCGAGATGGTCTATCGCGGCAACGGCAAGGTCTTCTCGTACCTTTCCGGATACGTGTTCCGGGTCAAGTCCTCCTTCCCGTTCTTCGCGACCAAGGGACGGGAGGTTCGCGTGAAGGCGGTCGCGTACGAGAAGGGCGGCGCGGCCGCGCGCCTGGAGGATCGGCCGTCGGTCCGCTTCGAGATGCAGCAGCAGAAGGTGGTCGAAGGCGGCGCCGCCACGGTGCCCGGGGCGTCGCCGGTCCCGGCAGTCGAAGGTACGAAGTAGCCCTGGCAGGGCGTTTCTCCCCGGACCCGGGAGGGTCGATGCAGCGACGTCTCCTGCCGTTGGGGCTGCTGGCGCTGGCGACGGCCCTGGCCCCTTTCGCCGCCGCCGGGTCCCCGTCCGGCGAGGAACTCCAGGCCGCGCGCAGCGGGCTCGCCCGCTCCGAGACCGACGTCGTCGCCGCCGAGAACGCCCTGTCCGCCGCCCGCGGCGATGTCGAGAACCTCGCCGCCCAGGCGCGCTACTTCCCGATCGAGCAGCGGATCCTGGACGCCGACCTGTTCTTCGAGACCGGCGACTTCGAGAAGGCCTCCATCCTCTACCGCGACCTGGCGGACAACCCGGAATTCCGGGCGCGGCCGGGGTGGGACCGCGTGGTCTTCCAGCTGGGAGAGAGCCTGTTTCGCCAGCGCGGCCTCGCGCGGGCGCGGCAGTATTTCCTGGAGATGGCGGGGCCCGCGGGGGGGCGCTACCGGCCCCTGGCGATGGCCCGCCTGTACGAGATCGCCGCCCGCACGGGCGAGTTCGCGTCGGTCGAGGGCCTGGAGTCGCCGATCGAGGCGCCGGACGCCGCGCCCGAACTGCTGTACGCGTACGGGAAGTACCTGGATGCCCGCGGCCAGAAGCCGAGGGCGGCGCAGGCCTTCCTGGCCGTGCGGCAGGGGACGGCGCCATTCGCGCGGGCGCAGTACTTCCTGGGCGTGCTGGCCGTGGGACGCAACGCGCTGGACGAGGCGTTCGGCCGGTTCGCGCTGGCGGCCGCGCAGCCGGCGGACCAGGACGCCGACCGGGAGGTGCAGGCGACCTCGGTGCTGGCCAAGGGGCGCGTGCTGTGCGCCCAGGGCCGGGTGCCCGAGTGCATGCAGGCCCTGCAGGAGGTCGACCGCCGGTCGGCGGCCTTCCCCGAGGCCCTGTTCGAACTGGCGTGGGCGCACCACAAGGCCGGCGACCTGGCCGGGGCGGCGCGCACGCTGGACATCCTGCTGATGACGTCGCCGTCCGGCGAACTGGCGCTGAAGGCGAACGCCTTGCGCGGGCGGATCCTGACGCGGCTGGACGACCCGGACGGCGCCGAGCAGTCGTACCAGGACGTGTCGGAAACGCTGGGCCCCGTGGCCGCCGAACTGGACCGCCTGGTCCGCGAGCCCGGGGCCATGCGGGACTGCTTCGACTTCGTGCTGGCCTCCGGGACCACCCGCCGGTCGGGCGCCCCGCCCGTCACCGACCGGACGATGTCGTGGCTGCGGACCGACGACGCGATGGCGTCGCTGATGGAGATGTTCGACGACCTGGGACGCCAGCGCGATGACGTGCGCGAGGCCCTGGAGATCGCCGAGTCCCTGCTGTGGGCGCTGCGGTCGGGGGGCCAGTTGGAGGCCTTCCCGGCCCTGAAGGAACGCTTCCTGCGCCTGAAGCAGGCGGAGGGCCTGTCCCTGCGGGGCGGCCTGGCGGCGGTCCGCTCGGTCCGGCCGGTGATGGGCCAGGCGCTGCCGGGCGAGTTGAAGGACCGGTACCGGCAGGCGATCGGGGCGACGGAGGCCGCGATGGCCGGGATCGGCGGGGTGCCCGTGTCGCTGGAGGAGTATCGCCAGCGCGAGAAGACGATGGGGGCCGAGTTCCAGAAGGTCGGCGCCGACCTGTTCCTGGTCGAGTCGCTGCTGGCGATCCAGCGCCAGCAGGTTGTCGCCATCGAGCAGTGGCTGCAGGAGCAGCGGTTCTCCCGGGAGGGGTCGTCGATCGGCCCCGAGCGGGAGGCGGAGATCCGGGCCGAACTGTCCCGGTTCGAGGGCCTGCTGGGCCGGTTCGACGCCGAGATCGCCGCGCTGAAGGAGCGGCTGTCCCGCGAGACGCTGACGCTGAACACGCCGGAGACGCTGCGCGCCGAGGATCGCCTGCGGACCGCGGTGGCGCGGGCCGTCCAGGCGGAGGCGCAGGTGCTGAGGGACGCGGCGGGCAGCCTGGACGCCGCGAACCGGGAACTGGCGACATCGGCCGCCTCGCTGGCCGGGCGGGGCGTGGCGGGATGGTCCGGGATCGGCCCGGTGATCGCCCGGCTGATGGAAGTCGCCGGCCGGGGGGCCCGCGAGTTCGAGGCCACCGTCCTGCGCGAGAAGGCGCGCCTGGCGGACGTGGCCATCGAGTTCCAGAAGGCGGAACTGGACGCCCGGTCGCTGTCCGACGGCGAGGGCGCGCGGATCCTCCGGGCGGTGCAGAAGCGCCTGGGGGACGTGCTGCTGGAGGCCGACCTGGGCCTGGTGGACATGGCCTGGCAGCGCGAGGAGCGGGTGTCGGACCAGCTGAAGGCGCTGGGACGGGAATACGGCGGCCAGATGAAGGCGGTCGAGGAAATCGAGCGGATGCTGAGGGAGGAGGAGGCGAAGGGGGAGGCCGCGGCTGCGGCTCCGCAGGCATCGCCTCCGGCGGCGCCCTAGGAAAGGGAAGGCGATGTCGTCGAGGGGGTGCATTCCGGGGTTCGCGGCGATGCTGGCGGCCGGCCTGTGCGCCGCCTCCGCGTCCGCCGCCCCGGCGCCCGGGTCCCTCGAGGCGGGCACCCTGGAACTGGAGGGGCTGTCCCGGCAGTACGCCGAGCAGGCCGAGGAGTACCGGCGCGACGTCCTGTCGGTCTTCCAGCGGGAGATCGACCGCCGGAAGTCGAACGTGCAGTCGGTGTTCCGGCGCGAGTCGAAGCGGATCGGGGACGCCCTGCAGGCCCAGCGGCGCGATGCCATCCGGGCCTTCGAGGCGTTCCTGGCCGCCCACCCGGATCACCCGCGCTACACGCCCGAGGTGATGTTCCGGCTGGCCCGGCTGTACTTCGACCGCTCGCAGGACGACTACCTGTCCGCGCTGCCCGAGTACGACGCCCAGGTCAAGCTGTACCAGCGGGGCCGCGTCCCCGACGAGCCGGTCGAGCCGACCCGGGACTTCGACGACGCGATCCGCACCTACCAGGCCCTGGTGGACCGGTTCCCGCAGTACGAGCACGCGGACGCGGCCCTGTACGCGCTGGGGTTCACGCTGCGGCAGGCCGACGACCCGGACCGCGCCGCGCTGGTGTTCCAGCGCCTGATCGACGGCTACCCGGCCAGCGAGTGGCTGCCCGACGCGTGGCTGATGGTCGGCGAGCACCGGTTCGACCAGGGACGGTACGCCGAGGCGGTGGGCGCCTACCAGAAGGCGCTGGGCAAGCCCGACGGGCGCTACTACGGCATCACGCTGTACAAGCTGGCCTGGTCGTATTTCCAGATGTACGACTACCCGACCGCCATCCGGACCTTCAAGCAGTTGATCGAGTACCTGGACTCGGCGAAGGAGAAGACGGACCGGGCGGCGCAGGTCCGCGGCGAGGCGATCGAATACCTGGGCCTGTCGCTGGCGGACGAGGACTGGAACGGCGACGGGCTGCCCGACCCGGATGCCAACGTGGCGCGCGCGATGTCGTACCTGTCCGAGGGCAAGCCGTACGAGCGCGAGATCCTGGAACGGTACGCGGACGCGCTTTACAACGAGTTCGAGATGCGCCGGTTCCCGATGGCGATCGAGGCCTACCGGGCCGTGATCGCGCGGGACCCGATGAACCCGGCGAACGCGGCGGTGAAGGAGAAGATCGTCGCCGTCTACGACACGATGCGCGACACCGAGGGCTCGGTCCGGGAGCGCCAGGACCTGGTCCGGCAGTACGGGCCCGGCAGCCGCTGGTACGACGCCAACCGGGACCATCCGGAGGTGCTGGCGCGCGTCGATCGCCGGATGGAACTGGCCCTGAACCAGGCCGCCCAGTTCCACCACCGGCGCGCCCAGGAGATGAAGGCCCAGGCGGCCCGGACCGGCGACGAGTCGTTCGTCGCGGCCTCGCTGCAGGAGTACAAGGCCGCCGCCGACGCCTATGCCGAGTACATGAAGCGATTCCCGGACAGCCGGTACGCCTACGAGAACGCCTACTACTACGCCGACTGCCTGTACTTCTCGTACGAGTTCCAGCGGGCGTCCGAGGTCTACCGCAAGGTCCGGGACTGGCCGCTGAAGACGCAGCACCAGGAGAGCGCGGCGTTCAACACGATCGACGCGCTGGAGAAGGAGGCGGCCAAGCGCGTCAAGGACGGCCGCATGGGGGCCTCCGATGCGCCGGGCGAGGTCGCGGCCGCCGCCGAGGAGAAGGCTCCCGACGGCGCGACCGGCCGGGTCGAGGTGAAGCCGCTGCCGACGCCACCTCTGGTCGCGCAGTGGATCCAGGATGTCGACGCCTACCTGGCGAAGGGCCTGGCGCGCCCGACCGACCCGGACCTGCCCTCCCGGCTGGCCTACCGGGTGGCGGCGGAGTACTACAAGCGCCGCGACCTGCCCGAGGCCCGTCGCCGCTTCGAGGAGATCCTGGCGAAATACCCGGACAGCGTCGTGGCGTCGTACGCGGCGGCCAGCATCATCAACTCGTTCCGGCTGGAGAACGACTGGGCCAGCATCCAGGTGTGGGCGAAGAAGGTCGAGGACCTGAAGGTCGGCAAGGTCGAGGACCGCCAGGCGCTGGCGCAGGAGGTCCGGGTCTTCCAGCTGGGCGCGCAGTTCCAGGAGGCCGAGGGGCTGTTCGAGTCGGGGGAGTACTCGAAGGCGGCCGAGGCCTTCCTGAAGGTCGTGGACGCCGACCCGAAGAACCGGCTGGCCGACAAGGCGCTGCAGAACGCCGCGCTGGCGTACATCAAGGACCACCGGCACGAGTCGGCGGCGGCGGTGTACGAGCGGATCGTGCGGGACTACCCGTCGTCCCCGTACGTCGAGGGCGCGCTGGTGCAACTGGCCGAGAACGCCCGGAAGGTCTTCGACTTCGACCGCGCGCTGAACGCCTGGACCGCGATCGTGACGCGGTTCCCGAAGGGAGAGAACGTCGGGTACGCGCTGTTCACGCAGGCCCGGCTGCTGGAGGCCCAGGGGAAACTGAAGGAGGCGGCCCGGGCGCTGGAACGATACAGCGAGCACGCGGCCGACGAACTCGAGGCCGGGCAGGTGCTGTTCCGGGCCGGGTCGCTGATGGAAAGGACGGGCGCCAGCGGGGAGGCTGCGCGGCTGTACCGGCGCCTGCAGAAGGAGCGAGGCGGCCAGCCGAAACTGGCCGGCCTGGTGGTCGAGTCGCTGTCCCGGATGGCCCAGATGGCCCGCGTGGACGGCAACCGGAAGGAGTACGAGCGGCTGTCGCAGCAGGTCATCGCGGAGTTCGATGCCCGCGGGCTGGCGCCGGACACGCCGGCGGCGGCCTTCCCGGCCCGGGCGCGCTTCGAGGCGATCGAGCCGCGGTTCGAGGAGTACCTGGCGATCCAGTTCAAGGGCCCGCTGAAGGTGCAGGGCAAGCTGCTGCAGGAGAAGGCGAGGCTGCTGGAGCAGCTGGAGATCGAGTACCGCAAGGTGCTGCCCTACAAGGCGATGGAGTGGACCACGGCCGCCTACTTCCGGCTGGCGCAGATCCACGAACTGTTCGCGAGGTCGCTGTTCGAGGCCGAGATCCCCGCGATGAGCGAGGAGGAGATGGACATCTACCAGACGGCCATCGAGGACAGGGCACGGGTGTACCAGGAGACGGCCCAGCAGCGGTACGAGACGATGGTGGCGGAGTCGCGCCGGTTGCACTTCGCCAACGACTGGACCCGCAAGGCGATCGAGGCGCTGAACAAGTACCGGCCGGCCGAGTTCCCGCTGCAGAAGCAGGAGCGGAGGGCGATGGACCTGACGTCCCGGCAGGCACCGGGCTTCGAGGAGGGGCTGTGAGGACCGGGGGCTACTGGTGGGTGATGCCGGCGATCGCCCTGGCCGCCTGCGCGGGGACGGAGGTGAAGACCACCCCGGTCCCGGCGGAAGCCTCGCCGGCCGCCGCCCCGGCCCAGGCCGCCGAGACCCCCGCCTTCGACCCGCGGACGGCCCGCCCGACGGCCGAGGTCCCGGTGGCGGCACAGGTGGACCCCGCGCTGCGCGAGAAGGCGCAGGCCCTGGCGCGCGAGGCGCTGGAGATCGGGAGGACCGGCGACGCCGTCGGGGCCCGGCAGAAGCTGGCGGAGGCGGTCTCGACGGGGGCGGCCGACGCGCTGGCCTACTACAACCTGGCCGTGGCGGACCTGCGGGCGGGCGAGTTCGCGCCGGCCGAGGAGCACTCCTGGCGGGCGGTCGAGCTGTCCGTGGGGAATCTCAAGGCGATCCGGTTGTACGTGCGCGTCATGGAGCGCTGGGGGCGGGCCGAGGCGGGCGTGTCGAACCTGGAGCGCCTGGCCCAGCGGATGACGGAGGCGGACGGCCCGAGGCTGGGCATCGTCGAGGCCCTGCTGGTGGCGAAGCACCCGGCCGACGCCCTGCAGCGGGCGTCGGACCTGCTGCGCGGGGACGAGACGAACGTCGAGGTGATGCTGGCGATCGCCCGGGCATACCTGGCCATGGAGCG
Source organism: uncultured Myxococcales bacterium (assembly GCA_937975765.1). Taxonomy (GTDB): domain Bacteria; phylum Myxococcota_A; class UBA9042; order DTJE01; family DTJE01; genus CAIZWN01. Next base: position 46,863 of record CALJUR010000121.1, on the reverse strand, counting down.
CTTCGAGGCCGCCGAGTACGTGCTGGAGCAGGTCCTGGAGATCCGGAAGGAGGCCCGGGCGTACGCGATGCTGGGCACGATCGCGTGGAGGCGCGGGGACGCCCGCAAGGCCATGGGCGCCTACCAGCAGGCCGTGAAACTGGACGGCGGGATGGCCGACGTGCACAACAACCTGGCGGTCCTGTACCAGGACGCCGGCGACTTCGACGCGTCCGCCGCCGAGGCGATGGCAGCCATCCAGCTGGACCCGGGATACGCGGAGGCGTGGCTGAACCTGGGCAACGCCCGGCGGGCCCAGCGCGCCTTCGGCGAGGCCGTGATCGCATACGAGGAGGCGCTGAAGGCCAACCCGGACTGCGCGGACTGCGAATTCAACCGGGGCGTGCTGGAACTGGAGCGCAAGCCGATCGACCAGGACGAGCCGACGCACTACCGCCGGGCGATCGAGCACCTGCAACGGTACAAGGCGATGCGGAAGGGGCAGATGCGCGGGGATCCGACGGCCGACGCCTACCTGGACGAGGCCCGCCGCATGGCCGAGTTCCTGGAGGGGGACGGTCGGAAGGCGAAGGAGGCCCCGCCGGCCGGGACCCCGGAGGCGCCCGCTCCGGATCCGTCCCCGGGATCCCCCCCTGGACCCGCCGGCCTGGCCCCGTCGGACGGACCTGTCGGGGCCCTCGCCACCGCGGGCCCGCAGGGACGCACCGGGGGTCGCCTTCCCTTGATTCGGGGAGGGGTATGAGGGATAATTCACGCCAGTGCATCTTCGGATTTCCGATGCGGTTTGTCCCCGCGGTCCTTGCCTTCCTGCTGGTGTCGGCGCCCTGCCTTCCGGGAGCGGCACAGACGCCCCCCGCTACGCCGGCAGAGGACGCCGCGCCCAAAGGCGTGAAGACCCGCGAATGGGTGCAGAAGGGCGCGCAGAAGGTCGTCGAGATCAACTTCGACGAGGCGAACGCGGACCGGATCTACGGCAAGGTGCAGAAGCCCGGCGTCGACTACCTGATCCTGCAGGGCGACCTGGAGTACGAAGGCCTGCCGATGGAGCACGACCTGCTGAAGGTCCTGGAAAAGTCGGTGAAGGAAGCGCCGTTCTGAGGGCGGCGAAGGGAATCGGATGGCGGAATCCACGGGACGGAAGACCGGGGCTGCCCGGGTACTGCGCGTCGGGATCGTCCACGACGGGCGCATCGTCGAGGAGCGCGTCCTGCGCCAGCCCGGGGACGTGACCGTCGGGCTGTCCGCGAAGTGCACGTTCATCCTGCCGATCAGCAAGCCTCCCGAACTGTATCGGCTGTTCCGGTACGAGAACGGCCGCTACCTGCTGCGCTTCACCGCCGGGATGGTGGGGAAGGTGTCGGTGGGCGGCCAGGTGCTGGACCTGTCGGAGACCCGGGCGCGCGGCCTGGCGAGGACCGACGGCGACTACTTCCTGCTGCCCCTGGGGGACGACGACGCCGGCAAGGTCGTGTTCGGCGAGGTGCGCGTCCTGTTCCAGATGGTCGCGCCTCCCCCCAAGCCGAAGAAGATCCCGATCCCCCCGGCGGCGCGCGGCGGCCCGCTGGCGGCGCTGGAAGGCCCGTACGCCTGGGCCGTCATGGTGTCGCTGCTGATCCACCTGGGCCTGACCCTCGGTTCCCAGTGGTGGTGGGTCGCGTCGGGCGCCCTGGAGGAGCAGAAGAAGGGAGAGTCCTTCGTCTACCGCGTCCTGAAGGCCGAGATGACCCTGAAGCAGAAGGCCGAGCCCGTGGCGGTCACGGAGGGGGGCGAGGGCGAGGGCGCCGGCGCCGGCAAGGACGAAGGGAAGGGCCGGGACGCCGAGGACCGGCCGACCAAGCGGTTCACCAAGACGGCGGGTGGCGGCGGAAGCGACGAGGAGCGCTACCAGCGCCAGGTGGCCAAGGTCCGGGAAGGGACCATCCTGAAGTTCCTGGACGGCGGGGGCGGAGGAGGCGTGCGGGGCCTGGTCGGCGCCGAGGCCGCCGGCGAGGGCATGGCCGGGGCGTTCAACACCTCGGGCGGCGGCACCCTGGTGGCCAGCGACTCGATCGGCTACCGCGGCGGGCGCGGGGGCGGTGGTGGCGGCGGCGGGAGTGGTGGCGGCGGCAACACCTACCAGAAGATGTCGGCGGACGACGTGGGGGGCGGCCGGGCCATCAAGACCGGGACGGTCGCCACGGGCCAGCGCCAGGAAGAGGCCGCGGTCCGCATCCGGATCGGCGAGAACATGGGGGACCAGGGGGGGCCCGGCAAGATCAGCGTCGCCTCGGTCGAGAGCGTGTTCCGCCGGCGCCGCGGCGCGATCCAGACCTGCTACGAAAGGGCGCTGAAGGTGAATTCCGGCATCGAGGGCAAGGTTTCCATACGATTCACCATCGGTGCCGCGGGCACCGTCACCCAGATCCAGGTGCTGGAGAACAGCACGGGCGACAGCGGCGTGGGCGCCTGCATTGCCGAGAAGATCAAGGGGTGGCCGTTCCCCCCGCCGGAGGGGGGGCTGGTGATCGTGACGCGGCATTTCCTGTTGATGAAGAGCGGTTGACCCTCCCCGGAAGGGCCGGGGGAGGAGGTGGGGCATGGCTCGCTGGGTGTCGGTGGTGCTGATCGCGATGTTCGCGGCACCGGTGTACGCGGCCGTCCCGAAGGCCGCGCCCGGAACGGAGAACCAGTCCCTCAAGCCCCAGGATCTCCAGGCGATGAGCCTGGAGGAGATGCTGTCGAAGGGCGAGAAGGCCGTAGCCGAGATGAACGCCGTCATCCGGGAGGTCCTGGACGCCTTGACGGCAGCGAAGAAGACCAGCGATTTCGCGAAGATGAACTGCATCGGGACCGCGCTCTCCTCGATCAAGGGACTGCTGCGGATCACGGACCAGAACACCCTGGCGCTGCGGGAGTTCGTCATGGGGCGCGACCGGGCGGGTGCCGAGCACGAGTACGTGAAGATCCACATCGCGCGCGAGAAGGTGCGCGACCTGGCCGCCCAGGCCCGGTCCTGCGGCGGGCCTTCGGGGGACACGGTCTTCGGCGGCCAGGCCGTCGTCGAGCAGGACTTCTCGGAGGACCTGCCGCGCGAGGACGTCCGCGTGGCCTTGACCCAGCCGGTGTTCAGTCTGGACCCGCCGCCGTCGGCGAGCCCGTTCTACTGATCCTGAAGGGGGAGTTCCGGGGTGGTGTCTCATAGGACCGTCAGGACGGCCGTCCTGATCGCGACCGCGCTTGCCTTCCTGGCCCCGGTGCGCGCGCGCGCCGACGTCGGACTGTCGCTGCCGCCCGTCGCGGACGAATCGCTGCGGGGGGTCCGTTTCGGGGACTTCGTCTTCGTCCCGTCCCTGGGGATCGAGGGCCGGTACAACAGCAACGTCTTCCGGCAGGACTCCCGCGAGGGTCGCTCGGAGGCGGGGATCCTGACGCTGCGGCCGGGCTTCACGCTGGCGAACCCGACGCCCTCCTGGCTGCGGCTGACCTGGGACGCCTCGGTGGACGTCAACTTCTGGTTCTCGTCCGACGACAACGCCCGCCGGCAGGGGCGCGTCGCGGCCGATACCGGGCTGCGTGCCGAGTTCCTGCCGGGGTCGGTGGTCGGGTTCTTCATCGCGGACCGGTTCGTGCGGTCGGACCAGCCCCGCAACTACTCTGTCTCGCAGCGGTACGACCGGAACTTCAACCACGCCGAGGCCGGCCTGCAGGTCCGCCCCGGGGGCGCGCTCCAGTTCGACCTGTCCTACGCGTACAATTTCGAACTGTTCGATTCCTTCAAGGACGGCGACCGGACCTACCACGAGGCGCGCCTGCTGGGCAGCTGGGCCTTCTTCCCGAAGACCTCGCTGTTCCTGGACGTGGACTGGCGCTACCAGGACTGGAGCCGGGACAAGGTCGGCTACCGGTCCGACTCGATGCCGCTGCGGGCCCTCCTGGGCGTTCGCGGGTACATCACCCGGAAGATCGCGGTGGACGTCCGGGCCGGCTACGGCCAGGGCTTCTACAGGCAGGGAACCGACGTCCAGACGTTCATCGGCGGGGCCAGCCTGGCGTTCAAGCCGACGCCGTTCACCCTGCTGGACCTCGGCTACCAGCGGGATTTCGAGGACGCCGCGTACTACGCCCGCTGGTACACCTCGGACGCCGTCCACCTGACCGTCCGGCAGCAGTTCGTGCGGCGGCTGGAACTGGAAGGCGGGATTGCCTACGCGTACCTCTCGTTCGCCCGGCTGCGACCGGTCCCCGGGGACCTGCCGGGATACGTCGTGCTGGCCACCAACCAGCCCGATCGGCGGGACCATGCACTGACCGCGAAGGCGAGGCTGTCGTACTCGGCACTGCGATACCTGAAGCTGCACGTCGGCTACCAGTTCGACGCCATCTTCACGGACTTCCGGCTGGAGGGCGACTTCAACACCGCCTATGGAACGGTGCGCACCCGGGACTACGGCGGCTTCCAGTCCCACCAGGTGTTCGGCGGGCTGACCGTCCTGTACTGAGGGCCCATGCACGCCCCGCGACGACATCGCGCCCTTGCGGCGATCCTCCTGTGCGCCGGCTTCGCGGCCTGCTCGGGTCCGGCGGCCTCGGGTGCGGCGGGGGGCGCGACCGCCCTTCCCTCGGAGGAAGGTGCCGTGCTGGGGCGCGGGGACGTGTTCGAGGTCCGCACCTACCGGGAGCCGGACCTGTCCGGGACCTTCCAGGTCGCCCCGGACGGCACGGTCGACTTTCCGCTGCTGGGGAGCCTGGCCGTCGAGGGGCTGACGTCGTCGCAACTGGCCTCGATGCTGCGCGACCGGCTGGCCGACGGGCTGCTGCGCGACCCGTTCGTGACGGTGCAGGTCAAGGAGTTCCAGTCCAAGCGGGTCTACGTGCTGGGGCAGGTGGAGCGCCCGGGGACGTTCCGGTTCGAGGAGGGGATGTCGGTCGTCCAGGCCATCACCCTGGCGGGCGGCTTCGGCAAGACGGCTCGTCCGAATGCGACGGTGGTGACCCGGATCGTGGACGGGGCGGAGAAGCGGTTCGAGGTCCCGGTGCAGGACATCAGCCGGGGGCGGGAGAGCAACTTCTTCCTGCGGCCCGGGGACATCGTGTTCGTGCCGGAGTCCATCCTGTGACGGCGTGGCCGGCGCGAGGGCAGCGGTCCCTTCGCGTCCCGCCGGGGATCGGCTTGCACCCCCGGGGTGGCGGGTGCTAGCATAGCGGGCGCAAGCCGGTCGAATCCGGGTTGTTCGGAAGACCCGTTCCTGTACCCCCCGCATTCGGGGGAGCAGGCGAGGAAGGCATGGGAAAGGTCATCGGAATCGACCTCGGGACGACGAACTCGTGCGTCGCCGTCATGGAAGGCGGCAACCCGGTGGTCATCCCCAACCTGGAAGGCAGCCGCACGACGCCGTCGGTCGTGGCCATCAGCGATGACGGCGAGCGGCTGGTCGGCGCGGTGGCGAAGCGCCAGGCCATCACGAACGCCCGGAACACGGTCTTCGCCGTGAAGCGGCTGATGGGGCGGAAGTTCGATTCCCCCGAGGTCCGTCGCGTCGCCACGTCGTACCCGTACAAGGTCGTGAAGTCCGGGAACGGCGACGCCGCGGTCGAACTGGGGGGACGGCAGTTGTCCCCGCCGGAGATCTCGGCCGTCATCCTGTCCAAGATGCGCGAATACGCCGAGGAGTACCTGGGCGAGTCGGTCACGGACGCGGTCATCACGGTCCCGGCCTACTTCGACGACACCCAGCGCCAGGCGACGCGCGACGCGGGTCGCATCGCCGGCCTGAACGTGCTGCGCATCATCAACGAGCCCACCGCGGCCGCCCTGGCGCACGGCCTGTCCCGTCGCGCATCGGGCCGCGTGGCGGTGTACGACCTGGGCGGCGGCACCTTCGACATCAGCGTCATGGAACTGGGCGAGGGCGTCTTCCAGGTCAAGACGACCCACGGCGACACCTTCCTGGGCGGCGAGGACATGGACGCCCGGATCGTCGACCTGCTGGCCTCGCAGTTCCAGAAGATGCACGGCATCGACCTGCGCGAGGACGTGGTCGCGCTGCAGCGCCTGCGCGATGCGGCCGAGAAGGCCAAGATCGACCTGTCGTCCATCCGCGAGGTGGACATCAACCTGCCGTTCATCCACGCCGACACCAGCGGGCCGAAGCACCTGCAGATGACGCTGACGCGGACGCAGGTGGAGGCCCTGGTCGAGGATCTGGTCGACCGCACGGTCGAGCATTGCAAGCAGGCCCTGGAGGACGCGGGGCTGCGGCCGTCGGACCTGGAGGAGATCCTGCTGATCGGCGGCATGACGAAGATGCCGCTGGTCCAGCAGAAGGTCGCGGCGTTTTTCGGCATGCAGGCCAGCCGCGGCGTCAACCCGGACGAGGCCGTCGCGGTCGGCGCGGCCATCCAGGCGGGCATCCTGCAGGGCGACGTGGGCGACGTGGTCCTGCTGGACGTCGTGCCGCTGTCGCTGGGCATCGAGACGCAGGGCGGCCTGTTCACCAAGCTGATCGAGCGGAACTCGTCGATCCCGTGCAGCGTGGCCGAGGTATTCACCACCGCGGAAGACTACCAGCCCCTGGTCAACATCCATGTCCTGCAGGGCGAACGGCCCATGGCCAAGGACAACAAGTCCCTGGCGCGCTTCGAACTGCTGGGCATCCCGCCGGCGCGGCGTGGCATCCCCAAGATCGAGGTCACCTTCGAGGTCGACGTCAACGGGATCCTCAGCGTCTCGGCCCGCGACCTGGGCACCGGGAACGTGCAGTCGGTGCGCGTGCGCCCGACCTCCGGCCTGACCGAGAAGGACATCGAACGGATCATCAGCGACGCCGGCGAGGCCGCGCGCGACGACGTGGCGCGCCAGGAACTGGCGAACCTGAAGAACCGCGCCGACGGCCTGATGTACACGACCGAGCGGTCCCTGGAGGAGTTCCTGAACTACCTCACCGACGAGGAGATCGCGCGGATCCACGCGGACCTGGACGCGTGCCGCAAGGCGCGCGCCGGCAACGACTCGGCGGCCATCATCGGGGCGATCAAGAACCTCGAGAAGTCCTCGTACCGCATCGCCGAGCTGATGTACCGCGACGCCTCGGGCTAGCCGGCCGGTGACCGTCCCCCGGGAGGGGTCCGCCGCCATGATTCCCCCGCAACCAGGAACCCGGCTCGGATCGACGCCCTCGGGCTGTCTCCCGGGGCCCGGGACGGCCCTCGCAAGGAACGCGATCCTGGCGGCCTGCTGCGTGCTGGCGGCATCGGCCGCCGCTGCTGCGAAGCCGGGCGCCCCCGAGGCCGGGGCCGCGCCGTCCGTCCCGCCGCCCGCCGCGGTCTCCCCGGCGCCGTCCGCTCCCCCGCCGGAGAAGGAGCCGCCCCGTGGGCCTTCCGCGTGCCTGGTGCTGCCGCTGTCGGGACCCCACGCCGCCCTGGGCCAGCGCGTGGCCGGGGTGCTGGAGAGGGCCCTGGGCGCCGCCTCGGTGCCGGTCCTGCGGCTGGACGACCGGGGCGACCCTGCCGGCGTCGCGGCCGCCCTGGCCCGCGCCGACGAGGACCGATGCGTGGTGCTGGCCGGCGGGCTGGGGGACCTGGAATCCCAGGTGCTGGAGCACGGAGCGTCCTCGATGGGATTGCCGCTGGTGTCGCTGGCGGTCGCGGGGGCGTCCCCGGCGCCGAACGTGGTCCGCGTGCGGACCCCCCGGGGCGGTCCGATCGCGCGGCTGGCCGGGCGGCTGGCCGGGATGGACGGCGTCCGGCGGGCGCACGCCGTGCTGCCGGCAGACCGGTTCGGCAGCGCGGCGTGGGCGGCCTTCCGGGAGGCGTTCGAGGCGTCCGGGGGGCGTCCGGGGGCGGTGCTGCCCCTGCCGGCGGGCGGGGGCGACCCGAAGGACCTTTCGAAGGGGTTCGCCCAGCAGGTCCGGGCCGCGCGCGGCGAGGAAGGCTGCGTCCCCGAGGTCGTGTTCCTGCCGATGTCCGCGGACGCGGCCCGACGCTGGCTGGGCTTCCTGGAGGCGGAGGGCGTGACGGGCCGGGGGAAGGACGGGAAGTGCCCGCCGCCTGTCGTGGCCGGTACCTCGCTGTGGGCGGACGCGGCGGGCCTGGCCCGGGACGGAGCGGCCCTGGAAGGGGCGCGGTTCGCGGACGTGCGGCTGGAGGCGGAAGAGGCGGCTGGATCGGTGCTGGAGGCGGAGGCGGCCGACGGCGCCAGGCTGCTGGCGGCCGCGTGGTTGAAGGCGCCGGAAAGGGACCGTTTCGTGCTGGCCGGGGTTCTCCGGAACGCGGTCGTCGAGGGCGGTCCGGGCGGGTCCCGGAAGGTCGAGGATGGCCGGCTGGCGGGGCGCGAGGTCGCGACCTTCACGATCCGGGCGGGGCGCGCGGTGCCCGACGGGGCGCGGCCCTAGGGGACGAGGCATGGACGAGTTCCGGCTGATCGACGCCATCCACCGCGCCGTGCGGGGTGCCGCGGACTCCCGGGTCGAGATCGGGATCGGCGACGACGCGGCCGTGCTGGCCGTCCGGTCGGGCCGGGTCGTCGCGACGACGGACGCGCTGGTCGAGGGCGTCCACTTCCGGTGGGACCTGTGCCGCCCGGCCGACGTCGGCTGGAGGGCGGGCGCGGTCAACCTGTCCGACCTGGCCGCGATGGGCGCGCGACCGCTGGCCCTGCTGGCGGCGCTGGAGATCCCGCCGGTGATGCCCGATCGGGACGTCGTCGCGGTGATGCGCGGGCTGGCCCGGTGCGGGAAGGCCTTCGGGGCGCCGGTGGTCGGCGGCAACCTGGCGGCGGGTCCCGCGTTCGCGGTCACGGTGACCGCCCTGGGCGAGCCGTCGTGCGGCCGGGTTCTGTCGCGGGCCGGCGCGCTGCCCGGCGACGCCATCCTGGTCGCGGGACCGGTCGGGGCCGGGGCGATGGGCCTGGACCTGCTGTCCCGTCACCCCGACTGGGCGCATCGTTTTCCGGCGCTGGCCCGGGCGTACCGCCGCCCCGTGCCGCAGGTCCTGGCCGGAATGCACCTGGCGGGACTGGACGGGGTGCACGCGGCGATCGACGTGTCGGACGGGCTGCTGGCGGACCTCGGCCACGTGATGAAGGTGTCCGGGGTCGGCGCGCGGCTGGACACCGAGCGAATCCCGCTGCATCCCCAGGCGATCCGGTATGCACGGGAGGCCGGGACGGATGCGCTGGGGTGCGCCCTGTCCGGCGGCGACGACTACCGGCTGGTCGCGGTCGCGGCCCCGGGCGCGGTGCCGGCGTGCGAGGCGCTGGGCCTCCAGGCCGTCGGCGAGGTCACGCGTCGAAGGGGCCTGGTCGTCCGGACGGGGGGCAAACGGGTGGTCGCGGCGGGCGCCGGAGGCTACCGGCACCGGTAGGAGCCCGGGAGCGGCCTACAGGTGGCGCTCGAGTTTCTCGACCAGCTTGGCCTTGGCCACCGCGCCGACGATCTGCTCGACGACCTGGCCGTTCTTGATGATCAGCAGCGTCGGGATCGCGGTGATGTTGTGCATCGACGCTACGCGGTTGTCCTCGTCCACGTTGATCTTCCCGACCTTCAGGCGGCCCGCGTAGGCGTCCGCGATTTCGCCCACGACCGGCGCGATGGCGCGGCACGGCCCGCACCAGGGGGCCCAGAAGTCCACCAGGACCGGGACGCTCGACTTCAGGACCTCGGTGTCGAAGGAACTGTCGGTCAGGTGCAACACGTTCTTGGAATCGGCCATCGGAACCTCCTGGGATCGAGCGTCACGGCTCGACGGTCTGGGACTGCCGCTTGCATACCTCGACGAACTTCAGGCGCAGGTCGAAGAGCAGCGTCTCGACAAGGCTGGACTCGTCCTCGGTCAGGTTGCCCTTCGTCTTCTGCTGCAGCATGGCAATCAGGTCGATCACGTGCCGTGCCAGGGGAAGGTTGACCGCCGGCTTCTGGCCGCCTTCGGGCGCGCCCTGGCCCAGGTGGTACAGGGCCGAGGTGCCCAGGGACAACAGGAACGTGCCGAAATCCACCTGCCGAAGGTCGGTCCCCGGGTCCTGGCAGCCGCAGCCCTCGTCGTTCTCCGCCATGCGCTCCTCCGTGCAGACCGGGGCCGGTTTCACCGGCCCGGCTTCTTCGGCGCGGCCGCCTTCGGCGCAGGCGCCGGGGGCAGGCCGTGGTCGGCCACGCTGGCCTCGATGTTCTCGGCGTTCCCGGCGGCGTCCGGCAGGGATGCGAGGTGCGCCTTCAACTCGTCCCGGGCCACGCGCCCGCGAGCGAGGTTCCTTTCCACCAACCGGACATCGAAACGCAGGTCAGGATTCATGGTTTCCTTCCGCTGTTGCGGGGGACAGGCCCCCAAGCCGTCTTCGGGCTGCAATCTAATGCGCCGATCCGGGTGTGTCAAGGCACGGCCGGCCGCGCCAGCATCCGAAGCGGCGCGACCTCGCAGGGCCGTCCCCGCCCGTGCGCCAGGTCCAGCAGGACCACCTCCGGCGGCCGTCCCGTGGCAGGCAGCAGGTCCGCCCGCCGCACGACGGACAGCCCCGCGGCGTCGGCCGCCTTCAGGACGTCCGGCAGCCGCTCCGGGGGGTACAGCAGCGAGGCCAGCCCTTCCGGTGCCAGCCTCTCGCGCAGGACCCCGCACAGGCGGCGGGCGTCGATGTGGAACTCGTGCCGGGCCCCGGCGCGCTCGGGGTCGGGGTTCGTCCGGCCCGAGCCCAGCCTCCAGTAGGGCGGGTTGGCGACCACGCGCTGGAACCGGCCCGGGGGCAGCAGATCGGCGTGCCGGCAGGCGTCGCCCTGCAGCACGGTGACGAGGCCCGCCACGCCGTTCGCCTGGACGTTCCGGCGCGCCCGGTCCGCCAGGGCGGGCTGGATCTCGACCGCGACGATCCGGCCCTTCCATCCGCGTCCAGCCAGGAGCACCGCGACGACGCCGCATCCCGTGCCGATCTCCAGCAGGTCGCCCTGCGGCCCGTCGAACACGTGCCGGGCCAGCATCACCGCGTCGAACCCGAACCTCCAGCCCCGGGCCGACTGCACGAAGACGAATCCCTCGAGGGTGGACAGATCCTCGCCGGGCAGCACGGGTGGGGCGGGGGGCGGATGCGCGGGGTCGGGCGTCACGGCACCTGGTCCTCCAGGGGGTGGATCACCAGGCCCGAGATGATCTTCGGGTAGAAGAACGTGGACTTCTGGGGCATGCGCTGGCCGGCGGCCGCAACGGCCTCGATCTGTTCGACCTTGACGGGGTTCAGCAGCACGGCCGCCTGGTACCGGCCGGAGTAGTCCGCCAGCGTCCCGGCGACCTCCTCGACCGAGTGCCGGTAGTCCAGGTTCGCCTGGGCGGCCTGGGCTTCCGCGGTGATGCCCAGGAGGCCGGTCAGGACCCGCCGGTGCAGCCAGGAGACGTCCAGGGCGGCCACCGACGGGTGCAGCCCGCTGTCGCGCAGGAAGGCCGCCTGGGCCTCGGGACGCACGCGGACCAGTTGCCAGCCGCGGCCCTCCAGCCAGATCGCGAAGGACGGGCCGATCGCCCCGGAGACGGCCAGGGACTTGTGCGCCTCACGGATGTCGTCGCCCGCGGGCCGGATCTCGCATTCGTCCGCCAGCGCGGCCAGCAACCGGCCGGCGTCGAAGCCCTCGACCCCGTGCAGCAGCCGGTAGATCGGCAGGATCACCAGGCCGTCCTGGTGCGTGTTGGCCATGTACACGGACGCGAAGTTGAAGGGCTCTTCGCCGGTCGGGTTGCCGACCTCGGCCCGCCGGGCGGTCCGGTAGTTCTTCGTGGTCTCGAAGCGGTGGTGCCCGTCGGCGATGAACTGGGTGAAGCCCGACAGGACCTCCGACAGGCGCGAGACTGCGTCGGGCGCGGTGACCAGCGACAGCCGGTGCGTCACGCCATCCTCGCAGGTGAACTCGGTGGCGGGCTCCATCACGCCGGGCCCGGCCAGGATGGCGTCGACCTGCCGCCGGGGGTCCGAGTAGAACGTGAAGACCTGCGAGCAGACGACCTTCGTGGCGCAAAACAGCCGGAACCGGTCCTGCTTCGGCCCGTCCAGCGTGCGCTCGTGGGCCAGCAGGCCGCCCTCCTCCCGGATGCGCCAGCGGCCCACGATGCCGCGACGGGTCACCGTGCGGCCGTCGGGCAGCGCGAAGGTCTGCTCGTACACGTAGAACGCGTCGCGCGTGTCGCGCCGGATGGCTCCGCCTTGCAGGAACGCCTGCAGGTCCGCGCGCGAACGGGTGTACCGGTTGTCGGAGTCGGTGTCGCCCGGCTCCTGGACGCCCAGGATCAGCCGCACCACGTTCGCCGGGTGCCGCCGGTACAGTTCCTGCTGCTGCTCCGGGGAGATCACGTCGTACGGCGGGGCCAGCACCTGGCCCAGGTCGCCGACCACCTTCGGATCGTACCGGAACGCCTTCAACGGGAGAACGCCGTTCGCCATGTCGCCTCCATGCTCCAGACGGACCGGCCGAAACCTAGCACAATCGTTCGGCGAAGGGGTAGGCGAATCGGGGAGGTGGCGGGAAGCGATCCGGAATCCCGTCGTGGTATACTCCCGCCCGCCAGGAGTCCCGATGGCTTCGCGCATCTGCCCGGATTGCGAAACCCCCACCGACGACATGCTGTGCCCGAAGTGCGGTCATCGCACCCTGCGGGAGCGGCGCATCGGCGACATCCGCGATCCCCTGTTGGGCACCGTGCTGGACGGCCGCTACCGGATCGAGTCCAGCATCGGCCGGGGCGGGATGGGAACGGTCTACCGGGGAGTGCAGCTCGCGACCGGCCAGGTGGTCGCCATCAAGGTGATCCGGGCGGAGAGCGCCGCGGACATGGAGTCGGCCAAGCGGTTCCACCGCGAGGCGCGGGCGGCCAGCCTGCTGACCCATCCGCACACGATCCGCGTCTTCGACTTCGGGGAGTCGGAGAACGGCGACCTGTACATGGTGCTGGAGTTCCTGGCGGGCAAGACGCTGGGGAAGTTCCTGCGCGGCGACGAGCGCCTGTCCGAGGTCCGCGTCGCCAAGGTCTTCTGCGAGATCGCCCAGTCGCTGTCCGAGGCCCATGCCGCGGGGCTGGCGCACCGGGATCTGAAGCCCGACAACGTCATGCTGGTGGACGCGTTCGGGGACCCGGATTTCGTCAAGGTCCTCGATTTCGGCATCGCGAAGTTCCTGTCCGGATCGTCGGGCGAGTCCAGCGTCACCCGTACCGGCGCGGTCGTCGGCACCCCGCACTACATGTCGCCCGAGCAGGCGTCCGGTTCCCGGCAACTGTCGCCGGCCGTGGACGTGTACGCGCTGGGCGTCATGCTGTTCGAGGCGTTGTCCGGCCGCAAGCCGTACGACAGCGACTCGCCGCTGAACATCCTGATGGCCCACGTCCGCGAGCCGATCCCCGACCTGCCGGCCTCGATCAAGGTCTCGATCGAGATGAGGCGTCTGATCCGTCGCATGCTGGACAAGGACGCCGCGCGGCGACCGACCGCGCCCCAGGTGGCAGGCGAACTGGAACGTCTCCGGATGCTGCTGATGGTGGGCCAGGTGGCCTCCTCGGTCGATCCGGCCTCCGGGATGGACCCGATGGTGACGCAGCCGATGGGCTCGCGGCTCCCGGAGGGGACGCCCCGCCAGGTGGTGCTGGAACCCGGCCCGGAAGGGAGGGAGGCCAGGGGCCAGGGGCCGCGCGGCACCCCCATCGGGGTTCCGGTCCTCCCGATCGCGAAGCCCCCCCTGCACGAGGAGGTCTCCGAGGCGCAGAGGAACTCGTCGATCCAGCCGACCGAGTCGGTGATCCTCCCCCGGCGGCGGCGGTGGTGGCCGGTGCTGGCGGTGCTGGCCCTCTTGGCGGGAGCCGCGGTGGTCTGGGCGTCGATCGGCACGACGCCCCCGGAGGTCCCTGCCCCGTCCGCACTCCCGGCCACGACGCCGCTGGACCCGGACGTTCGGGTCCTGCCGCCCGATCCCGGCCCGGCAGGTCCAGGGGCGAACTTGGCAGGAGACTCCGGGGCAGCCCCGACGGCGGTGCCGGACGTCCCCGCCGGCATCTCGCCAGCCCCCTCCCCGTCCCCCGCCAACCCGCCTGGAACGCCCGTGCCCTCTTCGCCTGGCGGCGTCGAGCCTCGCCCGAAGGTGTTCCCGGTTCGGAAGGTCGAGAAGCCGTCCTCCCCCGAGGTCCGTCCTGCGGTTCGTCCCCCGTCTCCCGTGGAGAAACCCCCGCCGCCCAAGAAGGGATACGAGATCGTCGACTAGGCCGAAGTTCCCTCGCCTGAAACCATTACAGCGCCAGCACTGGCGGGCCCGAGCGGGAGTTGTTGCTGCCGAAATGTAGCCAGTAATCGCGCAACAATATCCTTGACAAGCGGTTCGCTACGGCTACAATTGGGTGCATGAAAGCCAAACGCCCCCCGGTCCACGTATCGACCATCCGCCGGAAGTACAAGGACAAGGTCTACGAGTGCCACCTGCTGCGACGGACGGTGCGAGACGGGGGCAAGGTCCGCAACGAGACGGTCGCGAATCTCTCCGAGTTGCCGAATCCGGTGATCGACCTGATCCGTCGTGCGCTGGCCGGGGAGACCTTCGTGCCGGCCTCCGAGGCCCTGGTGACGGAGTCGAGCCTGCCGACGGGCCATGTCCGGGCGGTGCTGGCGACGATGAAGCACCTGGGGATCGCGGACCTGCTGTCGACGCGGGGCTGCCGGGAGCGGGACCTGGTGCTGGGGATGATCGCGGAGCGGGTGCTGCACCCGTGCTCGAAGCTCGGGACGGTGCGGCTGTGGAAGTCGAGCACGCTGGCCGCGGACCTGGGGCTCCTGGACGCGAGCGCGAACGAACTGTACGGGGCGCTGGACTGGCTGCTGCAGCGGCAGGAACGGATCGAGGAGAAGCTGGCGAAGCGGCACCTGGCCGAGGGCGGGCAGGTGCTCTACGACATGAGCAACAGCCACTACGAGGGCCGGACGTGCCCGCTGGCGCGGATCGGCCACGACAAGGACGGGCGGCGCAGCGTCCAGGTCATCGCCTACGGGCTGCTGACGGACGCGCAAGGGCGGCCGGTCGCGATCCAGGTGTACCCGGGCAACACGGGCGATCCGACGACGGTGCCGGACCAGGTCAACGCGCTTCGGGACCGCTTCGGGCTGAAGCGGGCGGTGCTGGTCGGCGACCGCGGCATGCTGACGCAGGCGCAGATCACCCAGCTGAAGGAGCATCCCGGACTCGGGTGGATCTCGGCGCTTCGCAGCGCATCGATCCGCAAGCTGGTGGAAGGCGAAGCCTTGCATCTGTCGATCTTTGACCAGCAGAACCTGGCCGAGATCGCGTCCCCGGAATTCCCCGGCGAGCGGCTGGTCGCCTGCTTCAACCCGTTGCTGGCCGACGAGCGCAGGCGGACCCGGGAAGACCTGCTGGCGTGCACCGAGAAGGAATTGACGAGGCTCGCCGCCGGGCTCGCGAGGCGCAAGACGCCGGTGGACGACGCCGAGGCGGGCGTGCGGGTCGGCCGCAAGATCAACCGCTTCAAGGTCGCCAAGCACTTCGACGTGACGGTCAAGGACGGCCTGCTGACCTGGTGCCGTCGCGACGACTCGATCCAGCGCGAGGCGCAACTGGACGGCATCTACGTCATCCGGACCAGCGAACCCGCCGAGCGTCTGTCCGCCGAGGATGCCGTGCGGGACTACAAGCGCCTCGCCCAGGTCGAGCGGGCCTTCCGCTGCATCAAGGGCATCGACCTGCGCGTCCAGCCCATCTTTCACCGCACCGAGGACCACGTCCGGGCCCACGTCTTCCTCTGCATGCTCGCCTACTACGTCGAATGGGCCATGCGGCGGGCGCTCGCTTCGATCACCTTCACCGACGAGGAACTCGACGACGACCGTCGCACCCGGGATCCCGTGGCACCCGCCACGCCGTCCAAGTCGGTCAGGGCCAAGAAGCGCGCCCAGGCCACGCCGGACGACCTGCCCATCCACAGTTTCGAGACGCTGCTGGCGGACCTCGCCACCCAGGCACGCGTCCGCTACCGCGTCCCCGGCGGACCCCCAGAGGCCGTCTTCGACCAACTCTGCCCGCCCACACCGCTCCAGCAGCGAGCCTTCGAACTCCTCGGCCTGATGCCCCTGTAGACAGACTCGGCGCACGCACTTCCAGAGATTCTTCTGTCAGTACGGCGAGATGTCGCTTGTGTCGCCCGGGAACTTCGGACTAGGGCCCCAGGGTCGCCCGCGTGACGTCCTGGGAGGCCGGGTCCAGGGGCTGCGGCCGCCGGGATCAGAAGGGCGACACGTAGTTCGGGACGACGACCGGTTCCTGAGCGGCCGTCCGGAATTCCACGAACGGCTGCTGCGTGCCGGTGCAGCACACTCGGCCGACGTCCCACAGATCCAGCATCTTCATGCCCTTCGACAGGGTCTTTTCATACAGGAGCGTGCTGTCGTTGACGAACACCCGGAGGGTCGGGTACGACCTGCCGTAGCCGTGGTCGTCGAAGTAGTGGACGCCGACGCGATAACACCGGCCGTCCTCGGGGATCGTGTAGGAGAAGATCTCGGGGCCGGCACCATCGCAGTCGTCCCGGTCCAGGCTCGGCTGGTACAACGGATCGGCGGAATGGTCGGCGTTCCAGACCGGGTGGGCGTTCATCCAGTAGCAGTCGTAGGCTTCGTCGAAGTAGCCGAACGGTTGACCGGTGGAATCCAGTTCCGGACTGCTGGCCATCGGGTGCGCGACGTGCAGGTCCATGTCGCTTCCGCACGCCGGGCCCGGTGGACTGCAGGTGTCGGATTCATCGGGATCGGTCGGCGTGTCCCAGGTCAATTCGACGATGCAGCCTTGCGGAGGGTGCACGAAGACCCTCTTCGAGCACGTGTCGGTACAACCCTGGTTGTTCTCGACCTTCAGCGTGAACGTGTACTCGCCGACGACGTTCGGCTGGAAGGTGGGCGACGCGAACAGGGGGTTCGGGTCGAAGGTGGCCGCCGAGCCGGCCGGTTGGCTGACGGACCAGAGGTGCCGCGCGATCCCGCCTTGCGCCGAGGACGGGTCGTACGACCGGTCTTGCAGGTACAGGAGGCGGGTGCCGGTCATGGGCCGGATCGAATCGCAGTCCTCCACGAGATGGCCGGACTGTCCGTCGCGGATCGTGAATTCGCACACGGCGCACGAGGCCTGGACGCCGAGCCCCTTCATCGGGACCGTCAGCAGCGGAACCGGCGACGAGTTCTTCACGACGAGGGTGCAGGTGTCGGGCACCACATGGCCGATGGCATCGGTCTCCACCGAGAGGGGCAGGTAGGTCAGGAGGAAGGTCTCGGACCGGACGCCCGGCGCCAGTGTCAGGGGGTGCGTCTCGTCGAAGGTGCTCAGTGGCCGCAGGTCCGGCGGCTGGAAGTCCGCGTTGGATCGCTCGCCCAGCGCGATCGAGAAGACCTGGACATCCTGGTCGCCGCACGACTCAAGGATGGCGCCGACGGTCTTCCCGGGCATCGCACTGCCGATCAACACGGTCCCGAAATCCAGCGGGCTCGGGAGGACGCGCAGGCACGGACCGCCGAAGTTGGCGCGCAGTTCCAGGACCAGCCCGCTCCCCTGGGACGCGTCGAACCGCGGGTCGTCCGAGAACAGGGTCATGGTCGCGACGGCCTCGCCAGGGGCCGCCGCCTGGTACTTCACCTGGATCGGGGACGACGAGGAGTTGGCCGGAACCCGGATCTCCTCGCATGTGTCCGAACCCATCGTGCGCCCCTCCGCGGTGAACGGCAGCCATTCGGTGACGCTCGATCCGTCCTTGCGTGCACCAGGCCACTGCACGCTGAACCCGGCGGCTCCCGCGAAGGAGACCGAGGTGACGTGCAGGGCAGCCAGGCCAAGGTTCGAGATCACGAACGAGTCGATCCGGCTGGCCCCCTCGGCCACGTACCCGAGGTCCAGGATCCCGGACGGCGAGGTCTCGATGCGGGGGCAGGCGGTCTCCTCTGCGTCCCCGCCGGGAATTCCCGAATCGGGCAGATCCTCCAGCGCCGCATTCCGCACGCAGACGCCGGCGTACGAAGAGGTCCCGCCCCGGGCCTCCGTCGGCAGGCAGGTCCAGCCTTCTCCGCAGGTGTCCGGTTCCAAGGGGTCGCAGGCGAACCGCGACCCGTCCACGAGGTTCGAACGGCACCCCGCCAGGGCGAGGGCGAAGACCAGCATGACCAGCGCGAACGGATCGCGCCCGGAAGGCATCCGGATCTGCATCGGTTCCCTGCCTCTTTCCTGCCGGGAAGGAATTGTACCGGAGACCCCGAGGGATGGTCAGGGAAGGATCGCTCCCTGGGACTCGTGGTATAACCGGATTCCGTCAGCATCCCGAGGTGAGCGCTTGGACATCCATTCCATCGCCCGATCCGTGGCCGTGGGAGCGATCCTGTCGTCCTTCCTCGCGGTGCCGGCGCAGGCCGAGGACGACAACGCGCGGACGGCCCGGGCCCTGGCGGACAGCGCCAGGTACTTCTACGAAGAGGGCAAGCTGGACCAGGCGCTGGAACTGTACGTCAAGGCCTACGACCTGGACCCGGACCCGCTGCTGCGGCTGAACATCGCCCGCATCCACGACAAGAAGGGGAACCTGAAGCGGGCCTGGGCCGAGTACGATGCCCTGCTGGCGTCCCCGCTGGACGAGCCCGTGAAGGACAAGGTGCGGGGGTGGCTCGAGTCGCTGCTGGACCGGTACCCGGGGCGCCTGGTCCTGAAGGTCGACCCGCCGGACGCGATCGTCGAGATCGACGGGGTGGTCGCGAAGCTTCCGCCGGGGAAGGCGCTGGAACTGAAGCGGGGCTCCCACCAGGTCGCGGTTCGTCGCGACGGCTACCAGCCGCAGGAATCGCGGATCGAGGTGCCGGCCGGCGGGGAGGTCCCCCTGCAGGTGTCCCTGAAGGTCCGGCCCGGGACACTGGTGCTGGACTGCACGCAGAAGGGCACCCTGGTGAGGATGGATGGCAACATCGTCGGCACGGTGCCGCTGGCGGGGCCGATTTCCGTTGAACCGGGGCGCCACGTGCTCGAGATGCATGCCGACGGCTTCGTCCCGTGGACGAAGACGATCCAGGTCCTGTCCGGACAGGACCTGCGGCTGCCGGTCACGATGGAAGCCGTGAAGCCGGAGCCTCCCCTGCCTCCTCCCCCGGTGGTGGCGGCCCGGCCGGCCGAGACCCCGCCGAAGGGGCCCGAGGCGCCCAGGCCCGCGACCGGGAAATCCGTGAAACTGCCGACGGCCCAGCCGGTGCCGGGCATCGGCGGCCGCACCTCCCCGGTCGCCGTCCGGTCCGTGCCCGCGGTATCGGCCCCTTCCCCCTGGCCGTGGGTGACCTTGGGAATCGGTGCGGCCGCACTGGTGACGGGCGGCGTGCTGACCTGGGCGACCTCGTCCGAGCGGTCCAAGGTGGAGAAGGCCAGCCAGTACACGGACGGCACCATCAAGATGACCCGGTCCGAGGCCCTGGAACACCAGTCCAACGCCGACACCTACGAGACGGCGTCGATCGCCATGTATGCCGTCGGGGGCGCGGCGGCCGTTGCCGGACTGGTCTGGGGGATCGTGGACGTGGCCAGGCCGCGGGAGGCCGCGCGGGCCGGGCGGCCGGGTGCGACCCCCGATCTCGCCGCCAGGCTGGGCGCGTTCCCGGTCGAAGGCGGCGCGGTCGTGACGCTGGACATCCGGTAGGAACGGCCGGGCGGATCTCCTTGCCGGGGAGGACAGGATGGGAAACACGCACCGCGGTATCCGGATCCGGGACCTGGCCGCGATCGCGGTCCTGGCGGGAGGGCTGGCGGCCGGGACCGGGTGTTCGAAGGACATCGTCGGCGACCTGACCTTCGAGTGCACGGAAATCGGCCAGCCGTGCGGCGACGGCTGCATCTGCGTGCCTTCCGGCACGACGGGCGGTCCGGCCGGCCGCTGCGAGTGCCCGGACGTGCCGTCGGATGCGGGCGTGGACGGGCCCGACGCGTGCCAGGGCGGGTCATGCCCGCCCGCGAAACTGGACGTCCTGTTCGTGATCGACGCCTCGACCTCGATGTGCCAGGAGCAGCAGGGCCTGGCGGGGGCGTTCCGGTCGTTCCTGGACGGCCTGCGCGCGAACGGCCTGGACGACGTGCAGGTGGCGGTCACCTCGTCGAACGTGTGCGCACCCGACCAGGGCACCTGCAACTCCTCGGCGGACTGCGCCGGCGG
Organism: uncultured Myxococcales bacterium; assembly: GCA_937975765.1. Lineage (GTDB taxonomy): Bacteria > Myxococcota_A > UBA9042 > DTJE01 > DTJE01 > CAIZWN01. The sequence goes on along the minus strand of CALJUR010000121.1, from coordinate 26,706 downwards.
CCGCGAATGCAAGGACATCGGAGGCGGCTACCGGGTCTGCCTGAGGGTCGGCGCGGTGCGCGGCAAGTTCCTGTACCAGCCGGCCGGCGACTTCCCGCCGGCGTGCGTCGAGATGCGCACGGTGCCGTGCCTGACCGACGCCGAATGCAACACCTATTCGGCCCGCCACCCGGACGACCCGCTGCCCGACGGCGACGGCGGGAACTGGGTCTGCGAAGGCCCGCCGCTGGGATCCGCTGCGAACCTGTGGACCTGCGACCTGCCCCCCGAGGTCAAGCAGTACGGTGTGGAAGACGACTACGCGCCCGGCGACCTCCTGTTCGCGGTCAGCAGCCAGTGCCGCTACCGGTGCGACCGCGACGCGGACCCGGGGCAGTGCGCCCGCGTGTTCGGCCAGGCCACTTCCGGGTGCGTGTACCCGGGCAACGACCCCAGCAAGGCCGGTTGCATGCTGCCCCCGGCGACCGCCCACTGTCCCCCCGCCGACCAGGGCCCGAAGATCCTGAACAACAACGTGGCGGACCACTGGCTGCGCATGTGGATGGCCGGCGAGTGGGCCGGCGACCCGGGCTGGGACCCGCAGTGGAAGCAGTTGCCCGCCGGCGACTCCGACGCCGATTTCGCGGCCCGCGAGGCGCCGCGTGCCAGGGTGTTCGAGCAGCTGTTCCAGTGCATGGCGACCCTGGGCGTCAGCCAGACGACCTGCGGTCTTCAGGAACAGGGCCTGCGAGCCGCCTGGATGGCGCTGGACCCCGAGGGCGAGAACTCCGGCCAGGCCCAGGCCTTCCTGCGCCACAACGCGTACCTGCTGATCGTCATCGTCGGCGACGAGGACGACTGTTCCGCACCCGAGTACCAGAAGAGCGATGGCAGGTGGGACAACCGGGTGCCTTCCGATCAGTCCGGATGGTGCGCATGCATGCGGGACGAGAACGGTTGCACCGCGGCCGGCGAATGCGACCCGGCGGCCTGCCTGACCAACGGGAAGTTCGACGTGACGAAGTGTCCGCTGTACTCGACATCGAGGTTCGTCAACCAGTTGCGCACGCTGAAGCCCGACGCGGCGATGGTCGCCTTCGCGGCGGTCACCGGCGACTTCCTGCCGGGCAGCGCCACGACGCCGGGCACGGACCTTGCCGCGATCCGCCAGCGGTACTTCGAGTGCAGGTGCAACACCAAGGCCAGTTCCAGAGCACCTTTCACGTACGCCTGCCTGGGCGCGGCCGGTCAGGCCAGCCTGGGGGCCCGGTACGCCGCCGTCGCCGAGGTGTTCGCCCAGGGCGGCCGGGGAACCCTGTCCAACCTCTGCGCGGGGACCGGGTTCGAGTCCGCCCTTCAGGGCATCGCCGCCCTGATGGCGGGGCCCGCGGCCCGGTAGGCCCGCCCGTCGGTGCGCCGCGTCCTACCCGCGCGCCTTCAGCGCCGCCAGCACCCGCGCGTGCACGCCCTGGAAGTCGCGGCCGCTCATGCCCAGGACGACGTCGCCGGGGCGCGCCATCGCGGCGGCCTCGGCGGCCAGCGCGTCGATGTCGGGGATCATCCGGGCCGGCGTGCCGTTCGCCTCGATGTCGGCGCACAGCCGGTCCATGTCGATCCGCTCCTCGGGGGCCAGGTGGTCGGGCTTCTCGAACGGCTTGTAGAACAGCATCGCGTCGGCCTCGGCGAACGCCTGGGCATACTCCGCCTGGAAGACGCGGCGGCGCGACGTGTTGGATTCCGGCTCGAACAGCGCCAGGATGCGCGCCCCGGGATACGCCTGCCGCACCGCCTTCAGCGTCTCGCGCACGGCCGTCGGGTGGTGCGCGAAGTCGTCGATGACGGTGACGCCGGCCTCGACCCCCTTGACCTCCTGGCGCTTGCGGATGCCCCGGAACGACGCCAGCGCGCGCGGCAGCGCCGGCGTGACCGCGCCGACCTCGTGCAGCAGCGCCAGCGCCGCCACGGTGTTCCGCAGGTTGTGGTCGCCGATCAGCGGGGTCTCGAAGCCGCCGGCCTCGGTCCCGTCGTGCACCAGGGTGAAGCGCGTCCGCCCGCCCGCGCGCGACACGCCCGTCGCCTGCCAGCGCCCCCGGTTCACGCCGAAGGTGGTCCCGGTGGCGCCGGCCTCGGCCAGCACGCGCGGCACGTTGGGGTCGCCGTCCGGCACCAGCAGCGGCGCGCCCTTCGGCACGATCGCCGCGAACTTCGCGAAGGCCGCGATGACGGCGTCCAGGTCCCGGAAGATGTCGGCGTGGTCGAACTCGACGTTGTTGATGATCGCCGCCTTCGGGGCGTAGTGCAGGAACTTCGGGCCCTTGTCGAAGAACGCCGTGTCGTACTCGTCGCCCTCGATGACGAAGTGCGGCCCGCCGCCCAGCCGGTAGTTGACGCCGAAGTCCAGCGGCACGCCGCCCACCAGGAAGGACGGGTCCAGACCCTGGCCGTGCAGCAGGTGGCAGATCAGCGAGGTCGTGGTCGTCTTGCCGTGCGTGCCGGCGACGACCAGCGAGGCGCGGCCGGCCAGGAAGTACCGGTTCATGGCCTGCGGGAAGGAGAGGTACGGGCGCCCGGACTCGACGACGGCGACCGCCTCGGGGTTCACCCGGCGGATCACGTTGCCGACGACGACCAGGTCCGGGCCCCACGCCAGGTTCTCCGGCGCATACGGGTGCAGCACCGGGATCGCCAGGCGATCCAGCAGAAGGCTGACCGGCGGGTAGGGCAGGGCCTGGTCGGACCCGCGCACCTCGCAGCCGGATTCCCGGAACAGGCCGGCCACCGCCGACATGGCCGTGCCGCCGACGCCCATCACGTGAACCTTCCGGACCCCCTCGATCGTCGCCGACATGCCGGCCTCTCCAACCCGGGACGCCAACGAGTGTAGGGGCGGCGCGACCCCGGCACCAAGCGCGTGACGGCCGCGCCGGGGATGGCGATCCGGGCCGGCCGGATGCCGGTCGCCCGCGATGTCGCGAAGTTGGCGTTGGCCCGTGGCCGGCCGTATCCTCCGTTCGATGGCACGCAACGCCACAAGCCGGGGGGCCGAGAAAGCGGGGAAGACGGGCCGCTGCGTCGTCTGCGGCAAGGCCGGCACCACGCCGCACGACTACATCTGCAGCGAGTGCGGCGACCCGATGGAATGCACGATGTTCTGCCGGAACTGCCACCGCCGGCTGACGCTGAACCCCGGTACCGCCCGCGCCTTCCTGGCCGAGAACGGGTACGACTTCGAGGACGTGCGGGGCGTCGTGCTGAAGGTCGACCACTGCGGCGAGTGCATGGCCGACGACCAGGTCGTCACGATGGACGTGTACCGCCTGCGCTTCGGGAAGTAGCCGCCCCGGAACCCTCCCTTGACGTTGAAAAAAGAGCCTGGGTGGGCGATGCTTCGGCCCTCGCCGGACCGGTCCGGCCGATGGCAGAGGAGGACCTCATGATCGCCCCGTTCGTCAACGAGACCTACACCGACTTCACCGTCGAGGCCCACCGCAAGGGGATGCTGGAAGCCCTGGCCGCCGTCGAGGCGCGCTTCGGGGCGCACTACCCGCTGATCGTGGGGGGCCGCGAGATCCGGACGGAGAAGGAGATCGCCTCCCTGAACCCGTCGAACCCGTCCGAGGTCGTGGGCTTCGCGTCGGCGGCCACGCCGGAGATCGCGGACCAGGCGGTTCGCGCGGCCCACGAGGCGTTCCGGGAGTGGTCGCGCTGGGAACCCGAGGCCCGCGCCCGCATCCTGCTGCGGGCGGCCGCCATCATGCGCCGCCGCCGCTTCGAACTGGACGCGGTCGAGGTGCTGGAGGTCGGCAAGCCCTGGCTGGAGGCGGACGGCGACGTGGCCGAAGCGATCGACTTCTGCGAGTTCTACGCCCGCGAGGCGATGCGCTACGGCGGCCCGCAGCCGACGACGCTGATGCCCGGCGAGGAGGACAACGCGTACTACATCCCGTGCGGCGTGACCGTGGTCATCCCGCCGTGGAACTTCCCGCTGGCGATCACGTGCGGCATGACGACCGCGGCCCTGGTCGCGGGCAACACCGTGGTGCTGAAGCCCGCGTCGCCCACGCCGGTCATCGCGTGGTACCTGTGCGAGATCCTGCGCGAGGCCGGCCTGCCCGACGGTGTGCTGCAGTACTGCCCGGGGTCGGGCGGCGCCATGGGCGACACGCTGGTCGCGCACCCGCTGACCCGCATCATCGCCTTCACCGGCAGCATGTCGGTGGGCCTGCACATCAACGCACTGGCGGCGAAGGTCGCGCCCGGCCAGATCTGGCTGAAGCGGGTCGTCGCCGAGATGGGCGGCAAGGACGCCATCGTGGTGTGCGACGACGCGGACGTCGGGATCGCGGCGAAGGAGGTCGTGACGTCGGCCTTCGGGTTCCAGGGCCAGAAGTGCAGCGCGTGCAGCCGGCTGATCGTGATGGACGCGGTCGCGGACGACCTGGTGGCGCGCGTGGTCGAGCACGCGGGGAGGATCACGGTCGGCCCGGCGAAGGACCTGGCGAACGTGATGGGCCCGGTCATCACCGAGTCCGCGATGAAGGGCATCCTGGAGTACGTGGAGATCGGCAAGGGCGAAGGGAAGCTGGTGCTGGGCGGCGGGCGCGCCCTGGAGCCGGGATACTTCCTGCAGCCGACGATCTTCGACCACGTCAAGGCGGGCGCGCGGATCGAGCAGGAGGAGATCTTCGGGCCGGTGCTGTCGATCACGCGGGTGAAGGACTTCGACGAGGCCCTGGCCGTCGCCAACGGCACGATCTACGGGCTGACCGGCGCGCTTTACAGCCGCAGCCGCGTCCGCCTGGAGCGGGCCCGGCGCGAGTTCCACGTCGGCAACCTGTACCTGAACCGGAAGTGCACCGGCGCGATGGTCGGCGCGCACCCGTTCGGCGGCTTCAACATGTCCGGCACCGATTCCAAGGCGGGCGGCCGCGACTACCTGGCGCTGTTCCTGCAGGCCAAGAGCGTTGCGGAGCGGCTGTAGGCATCCCGAGGCGGCGCATCCCGCAACACGACCCCAGGAGGCTTCCGTGAGCGCTTCGAATCCCGGTGTCTTCTACATCACGACGCCCATCTACTACGTGAACGACCGGCCGCACATCGGCCACGCCTACTGCACGGTGCTGGCCGACGTGCTGGCCCGCTTCCACCGCCGGTTCGGCGTCGAGACGTGGTTCCTGACCGGCGTGGACGAGCACGGCCAGAAGGTCGAGGAGGCCGCGCGGAAGCGGGGCATGACGCCGCAGCAGCACTGCGACGAGATGCAGGCGCACTTCCGGGACCTGTGGCCGACGCTGGACGTCACGAACGACGATTTCATCCGCACCACGGAACCTCGGCACGAGCGCGTCGTCCAGGAGGCCCTGCAGCGGTTGTGGGATCGGGGCGAGATCTACCGCGGCGAGTACGAGGGCTTCTACAGCCCGCGCGTCGAGAAGTTCTTCACCGAGGAGGAACTGGTCGACGGCAAGTGCCCCGAGACCGGCGGCGAGGTCTTCAGGATCAAGGAGGGCAACTACTTCTTCCGGATGTCGAAGTACCAGGACCGGCTGGTCCGGCACCTGAAGGACCACCCGGACTGCATCCGGCCCGAGTCGCGGCGCAACGAGGTCCTGGGCTTCCTGGCGAAGCCGCTGCAGGACCTGTGCATCAGCCGGCCGAAGTCCCGGCTGTCCTGGGGCATCCCGCTGCCCTTCGACCCGGAGTACGTGACCTACGTGTGGTTCGACGCGCTGCTGAACTACTGCAGCGCGATCGGGCTGTACCACGACATGGACCGGTTCAACCGGCTGTGGCCGAACGTGACGCACCTGATCGGCAAGGACATCCTGACCACGCACAGCGTGTACTGGACCACGATGCTGATGGCGCTGGAACTGCCGCTGCCGCGGATCGTGGCGCACGGCTGGTGGCTGATCGACCGGACCAAGATGTCGAAGTCGCTGGGCAACGTGGTCAACCCGCTGTCCATGAAGGACAAGTACGGCACCGACGCCCTGCGCTACTTCCTGATGCGCGAGATGGTGGTCGGGCTGGACGCGGACTTCTCCGAGGAGGCGTTCCTGAAGAGGAACAACTTCGACCTGGCCAACGACCTGGGCAACCTGGCGAACCGGCTGGTGAAGTTCGCCGAACGGTCGATGGGCGGCGTGGTGCCGCCGCGGGGCGAGGGGTCGGGGACACCGCACGACGAGGACCTGCGGGCGATGGCGGAGGCGCTGCCCGGGAAGGTGCGCGACCTGGTGGGCGACCTGCGGGTCGAGCAGGCGGTCGAGGCGACGATTGCGCTGGTGCGGCGCGTGAACCGCTACGTGGCCGAGACCGAGCCCTTCAAGGTGGTCAGGACGGACCCGGCGCGGGCCGGCGCGGCGGTGTGGGCGGCGCTGGAGGGCTTGCGGTTCGCGCTGAACTGCCTGTGGCCGGTGATGCCGGCCAAGTGCGAGGCGCTGCTGCAGGCGATCGGGGCGGGGGCGCCGGTGGCGACGCTTTCCGCGCTGGAGTGGGGCGGGCTGCCGGCGGGCGGGCGGCTGGTGCTGGACGCGCCGCCGTTCCCGCGGTTCGAGATGCCCGAGGAGGAGGCGGCCGAGGCGAAGGCGGCGGCACCGGCGGCGAAGCCGGCGCCGGAGAAGCCGGTGGCCGCGAAGGCCGCGGCGCCCGCGTCCGCGCCCGCGACGGCGGGCCGGCCGGCCACGGGGATCGCGTTCGACGACTTCGCGAAGGTGGACCTGCGGGTCGCGACGGTGCTGCAGGCGGAGGCGGTGGAGGGCAGCGACAAGCTGCTGCGGCTGCAGGTGGACGTCGGCGAGGCGGAACCGCGGCAGATCGTCGCGGGGATTGGCAAGGCCTACGCGCCCGCGGACCTCGCGGGACGGCAGGTCGTCGTCGTGGCGAACCTTCAGCCCAGGAAGGTCTTCGGCAACCTGTCGAACGGCATGGTGCTGGCCGCGTCGGACGACGCCGGCCCGGCCGTGCTGGCCCCCGTCCGGCCAATCCCGCCCGGCACGCGCGTCTCCTGAAACGAGGGCCAGCCTCCCGTTTTCTCCACGCTCCGGTTCGCCCTGGCGCGGGTATGAGAGTGTCATGTAACCAATGGATAACGCTAGAATAACTGGAAAACGAAATCGGAGGCTGTCCCTATCTATTGAATCCTGTCACGGGGCGGCCGTGGCGCCCGCGGCCTGCTCCTCCACGAACGCCGCCAGGCATTCCAGGTAGTCGGCCGCCTTCAGTAGCGGGTAGTCGGGCTTGACCTGCGGGTGCGGGTCGGCCTTCGCGATCTGGTCGCCGACGCCCGTCTTCCGGTCGCAGGCCAGCACCTTCTGGGCCAGGGACGAGTTGGGCGCGCGGTACTCGCCGGAAAGACGGGACAGGTGGTGGTGCAGATCCTCCTCCCGGAAGCCCACGGGAGGCTGCTCGCCGGGGGCGGGTGGCACCGGGATGTCCGGCACCACGCCGGTGACCTGCAGCGTCCGGCCCGACGGCGCGTAGTAGCGTGCCACCGTCAGCTTGATGTAGTAGTCGCGCCGCAGCAGCGGGTTCAGCAGCGTCTGCACGGACGCCTTGCCGAAGGTCCGGTCGCCGACCACCAGGCCGCGCCGGTTCTCCTGCAGCGCGCTGGCCAGGATCTCGGCCGCGGACGCGCTGCCGTCGTTGACCAGCACGACCGTCGGGAACGTCCACGAGCCCGGTTCGGCCTTGAACACCTCGTCGCGGTCGCTGGGGTTCTTGACGCTGACGATGACGCCGTCCTCCAGGAAGTCGTCGGCCATGTCCACCGACTCCTGCAGCAGGCCGCCCGAGTTGTTGCGCACGTCCACGACCAGCCCGCGCAGCCGCCCGCCCTTCGTCTGCGCCTTCAGCGTCTCCACCGCCTGCTGGAACGCCTCCCGGGTGGACGGCACGAACCCGGTGACCTTCACGTAGCCCACGTCGGGATGCCGGTCCAGCATCCGGGACTGGACGTTCTTGACCTCGATGTGGTCGCGCACGATCGGGAAGGTCAGGTCCCTCGCCTCGCCCAGGCGGCGGACGGTCAGCACCACCGTCGATCCCTTCGAGCCCCGGATGCGCTTGACGACCTTCTGCAGTTCCATCCCCGAGACCGGCTTGCCGTCCACGCTGATGATGATGTCGCCGGCGCGCAGCCCCGCCTTGAAGGCCGGCTGGCCCTCCATCGGGTTCTCGACCAGGATCTCGTCCCCGTGCCGCATCAGCACCGCGCCGATCCCCTCGAACGACCCGTCGGTGGTGGTGCGGGTGCTCTCGTCCCAGGCCTTGGCCGACACGATCGTCGAGTGCGGGTCCAGCGACGCCAGGTAGCCCTGGGCCGCGGCCACGTAGAAGCGGCTCTCCTTGAAGTCCGGCTTCGACCCCTGCTGCGCCCGGATCCAGTCCATCGTGCGCGCGAAGTCGTCCTCGGTGAACGGCACCCGCGACCAGGCTCGGTCCAGTTCCTCCAGGCGCTGCCGGTACTCCTTCTTGCGCGCCCGGATCTGGTTCGGCGTCAGCCGGGCCGCGGGGAGGTCGGGGCCGTCCTTCCCCAGACGGGCGACCAGGAACAGGTCGCCCTTCCGCATCCGCTCGGGCTCGCCTTCCCACCGCTTGCGCTCCTTCGGGTCCGCGTGCCGGCGTCGCCACCAGTCCTCGGGGACGGCCTCGCGCGGGGGGTCCATCGAGCGCAGCGCGAAGTTCGCCGCGGTCAGCCAGGCCAGGTGCTTGTCGTACCCGGGGTCGATGTAGAAGAACTTCACGAAGCGGCGGACCTCGGCGAAGTCCTCGGCGCCGAAATCGACCCCCTCCCAGTAGTCCTTCTCCTCGTCGTCCGCGTCGTCGCCCAGTTTCTCCGTCGCGGACGGCCGTGAGACGGCGACCGCCTGGCGCGCGGCCAGCCGGATGGACTCGGGCGGGGAAGCGACGGAAGGCGCGGCCTCGCTGCAGCCCCCCCAGGCGAGGACGGCGAACAGGGTCGCGAGGGTCGATGCGGTCACGCTGGGCAACGTCACGAGGAACCTCCCATTCCGCCGGGAAACGCTAGCACATCGGGATCCCCGTCTTCAACAAGACGGCCGTCCGGCGCGGCCCGACCGCCCTCGAACGTCCCCCGGGCCGCCCCCAGAACCCCTCGATGGGCGTTCGATTCCCTTGCGGTCCCCCGGGGCTTCCGGGGTGCCTGTGGTACACTGGCGGCCTCCCCGGGAGCACGTTCCCGCGGGCGACGGGAGGGCCCGGTGCCGATCGGTCCGTTCGCCATCTACCTGAACGCCAATGCCCGGCGGGTATCCCCGGACGTGGTCGGCCAGATCGAGGAACTGGTCCCCCCCGACGACATCTTCTTCGCGTCCACGCCGGAGGAGGGCGCCCAGTTCGCCCGGACCATCCTGGAACGGCGGTACCCGACCGTCTTCGCGGGGGGCGGCGACGGGACCGTCGTGCAGTTGATCAACCAGCTCTGGCAGGCCTCGCTGGCCCGGCCGGAACGACCGCGGCTCCCGGCGCTGGGAGTCCTGTCGCTGGGGACCGGAAACGCGTTGTCTCTGCTGGTGTCCTCGGGCAGCCCCATCCAGGATCTGAAGACCTACGTGTCGAACCCCTCGCAGGACACGTGGACCATCTCGCTGGTGGACGTCGATGGCCGACTGTTCCCGTTCGCCAGCCTGGGGACCGACGCCGAACTGCTGAAGGACTACATGGACTTCAAGCAGCAGTTCGGCGGCGGGCGGCTGAAACCGGTCTTCCAGAACGTCGGCGGGTACTTCGTGGCGTTCTTCGGGGCCACCGCGCCCCGGCACATCAAGGGCTTCGTCGAGGGACGAACGCTGTCGGTGAGGGCCACGAACCTGGGCCCGCAGGCGTGGCGCATCGGCGCGGAAGGGGCCAAGGGGCGGCCGTACGGGCCGGGCGAGGTGATGTACGAGGGGTCCGTGATCCTGACAATCGCGGGCACGACCCCCACCTTCGGGTACCGGATGCGCGTGCTGCCCTGGGCGGACAAGCACCCGGACCTGTTCCACCTGCGCGTCTCGAACGTGCCGCTGGCATGGTGCCTGCTGAACCTGCACAAGGCCTGGGAAGGGACGTTCACCGCGGAAGGCATGCACGACTTCTACGCGTCCCACGTCCGGATGGAATACTCCCGGCCGGTCCCGTTCCAGGTGGCGGGCGACGTTGCCGGCGAGCGCGAGACGGTGGAGTTCCGGGTGGTCCCCGAGGCCATCCGGCTGCTGCGTTTTCTTTGAGAGGAGCCGTCATGAAAAAGTACGTATGCCTGGTGTGCGGTTACGTCTACGACCCGGCCGTCGGGGACCCGGTGGGCGGGATCCCCGCCGGGACCGCCTTCGAGGACCTCCCTGACTCGTGGGTATGCCCGGAGTGCGGCGCGGCGAAGGAGATGTTCGAGCCGGAGGAGGCCCAGGCGGGGGCGGTGCCATGAGCGCCCGCGACTGCGTGGTCGTCGGTGGGGGCGTGGCCGGGACCGAGGCCGCCGTCGCCATCCGGGCGAAGGACCCCGACGCGCGGATCCGGATCCTGACGGACGAGACGTGGCCCTACTACGCGCGCATCCGGCTGGGCGAGGTGGTGGACGGGCGGATCGCACCGGAGGGCCTGTTCCTGCGCCTGCCCGGCTGGTACGAGGATCAGCGCATCGAGGTGCAGGGCGGGGTTCGGGTCGAGAGGATCGACCCGGCCCGGGCGCAGGTGGCGGTCGAGGGGGGCGGGAGGCTGTCCTACGACGCGCTGCTGCTGGCGGTCGGTGCGACGCCGTTCGTGCCGCCCTTCCCCGGTGCGGACCTGCCGGTCGTGGCCACGCTGCGCAGGATGGACGACGCCCTGGAACTGAAGCGGCGCGCCCAGAAGGGCGGTGCGTGCGTGGTCGTGGGCGGCGGGCTGCTGGGCCTGGAACTGGCCGTGTCGCTGGCCGGGGCGGGATTCCGGGCCACCGTGATCGAGGCCGCCCCCTGGCTGCTGCCGCGCCAGGTGGACGCCGCGGGCGGCGAGGTACTGCGCGAGGTGCTGCACCGGCGGGGCGTGGACTTCCGGCTGGCCTCCGGCGTCGAGGGCGTGGAGGCGGGCGCGGGGGCGGCCCGGGTGACGGTGAAGGGGGGCCAGTCGCTGCCAGCGGACCTGGTGGTCGTGTCGGCCGGCGTGCGGCCCGACGTCGCGCTGGCGCGGGAGGCCGGCGTGGCCGTGGACAAGGGGATCGTCGTGGACGATGCCCTGCGGACCTCGGCGGCGGGGGTGTGGGCGGCGGGGGACTGCGCCCAGCACCGGACCGGCCTGTACGGGTTCTGGAGCGCGAACGGCGAGCAGGGGAAGGCCGCCGGGGCCTCGATGGCGGGTGCCCCGGTCGCGTACGCCGGGTCGGTCCGGCAGTCCACGCTGAAGGTCGGAGACATGGCGGTATTCGGCATCGGCGACCTGTCGGCGCCGTTTGCGCGCCAGGAATCGGCGCGGGACGGGGACGCGTACCGGTGCATCCGGATGGACGAGGCGGGACGCGTCACGGGCGCGGTCCTGATCGGGGACATGGCCGAACGGAAGGCCCTGGTGCTGGCATCGATGTCCGGGCGACCGTACCGCGCGGCCTGAGAGCGGGCGGTCCCGGAGGAGGGGGCGATGACGGTCGAGCAGGCGATCCTGACCGCGATGGAGCACGAGACGAAGGTGCGTGACCTCTACGCAGGCGAGGCGGCGAAGGCGACCGACCCCGCGGCGAGGCGCGTGCTGGAACTGCTGTCCCGGGAGGAACAGGGGCACCTGGACTACCTTGCCGACCGGTTGCGGACGTGGCGCACGGAGGGTCGCGTGGACGCGGTGGCGCTGGCGACCCAGGTCCCGCCTCGCCAGGTGCTGGAGAAGGCGGCGCGGACGCTGTCACGCCGGATGGAGATGTCCGACGAGCAGCGCGCCTCGGCGCTGGCCACGCTGCGCAAGGCGGAAGCGGCCGAGCGGGCCACCGCCGAGTGGTACCGGGCCGTGGTCGCCGGGCTGCCGGGGGAGGCCGGGAAGGCGATGTTCCAGAGGTTCCTGGAGATCGAGGACGGTCACGCCGCGATCGTGCAGGCCGAGATCGACTCGGTGACCGGCCTGGGCTTCTGGTTCGACGTCCCGGAGTTCCGCCTGGAGGCGGAGTAGTTTTCCTGCCCCTTTCCGAGCCCCCCGGACCCCGCATCCCAGGCCCGCGTCGCTCGTTGACAGGCCCTTCCCGGCGGGGTACAAACGACCGGCGCCGGACGGGGGACTCGGGATGTACCTGGGCAGGGTCGTGGGCACGGTCGTGGCGACGCGGAAGGCGGACGGCCTGGACGGCCTGCGCCTGCTGGTCGTCCAGCCCCTGAACCCCGATCTGTCGCCTCGCGGCAACGTCGTGGTTGCGATCGACGTCGTGCAGGCCGGGCCGAACGAGATCGTGCACCTCGTCGGCAGCCGGGAGGCCTCGCTGGCCGTGCCCGCCGGCCTCCCCCTCGCGCCGGTGGATGCCGCCATCGTGGGGATCGTCGACTCCGTGGATGTGGAGGCCCGGCCGTGACCCTGTGCCGCGTTCTCGGCACCGTCGTCTCGACGGTCAAGCACCCGGCCTACAAGGGCCTGAAACTGTACTTCGTGCAGCCGGTGGACCCGGACGGCAATCCCGCGGAATCCGCCTTCCTGGCGGTGGACCAGGTCCAGGCCGGCCCCGGCGACCTGGTGCTGGTGATGTCCGAGGGCAACGGCGCCCGGCAGATCCTTCGCCAGAAGCAGTTGCCCATCCGGTCGATCGTCGTCGGCGTCGTGGACGCCGTGGACGCCCGCAACCCCCTGGGCCCGCCCGAGGGCACCGTCGCGCGAGGCGAGGCATGAACGCCCAGGTGACCCTGCCCGAACTCCGGCGCGAGGTCGTCCGCGTCAGCCAGGCCCTGCACGCGCGGGGCTGGGTGGCGAACCACGAGGGCAACGTCACCGCGCTGACCGCGGACGGCAAGGTGCTGGCCACGCCGGCCGCGATGTCCAAGGCCGACGTGCGCGAGTCCGACCTGCTGGTGCTGGACCGGTACGGGAAGAAGCTGCACGGGGCCCGTGCGTCGTTCGGCGAACTGCCCGCGCACCTGGCCGTCTACGGGGCGCGCCCGGACGTCGGGGCGGTCGTGCACGCCCACCCGCCCGCCTCCACGGCCTTCGCGGTGGCCGGCCGGCCCGTCGAGGCGATGTTCCTGCCCGAGTTCATCGTGGCGACCGGCGGCAAGGTGCCGGTGGTCCCGTTCGCCCTGCCGGGCAGCGAGGCCCAGAACGGGATGCTGGTCCCGTTCCTGGAACCCTTCGACGTGGTGCTGCTGCACAGCCACGGCGTGCTGGCCTGGGGTCCCGACCCCGCCACCGCCCTCCTTCGCGTCGAGCACTGCGAGGCGGCCGCCCGGATCCTGCTGGACCTGCTGCCGCTGGGCGGGGGCAAGGCCCTGCCGGAACCGGTCGTCCGGCTGCTGCTGGACCGCCGCATCGAGGCGGGGCTGGGCCCGTCGGGGCGCGCCCGTGCGAAGGCCCTGCCCCAGGCCGGAAGGCTCCCGTAGCCGGGATTCCGCGACATCGGTGAACGGGGGGAAGGCCGCGTCGAGGGACTGCGGCCGGGCCGGTCCGTGATCAGGAACGGCGCAGGCGGGCGATGATCCGGTCCTTCACCGGGTTGCCGGCGTCGGCCGGGCCGCCCAGCACCATGCTGGCCTCCAGCTGGTTCAGGTAGGCGCGCGTCTCGGGGACGTCGGCGCCGCGGCGGGTCAGCACCGCCGACATCGGCTCGGAGATGCCGAAGCGCATCCGGACGTAGCGCTCCTCCTCCTCCGTCAGGGCGCCCTTCGCGATCGCGGCGCGCACGTCGGCACGGGTCAGCGTCAGCGTCTTCGTGGTCGTCTGGGTCTTCGTCTTGCGGTCCATCGATCTCCTCCGGACTTCAGAAATCCCCTGTCGGGACCCACGATCCTCGCACGGCCGGGAGGGGAATGCCAAGTTCCCGTCCGACGGCAATGAAAACATGCCCTTCCTCAGCCTCCGTCGCCGCTGGATCGCGGCAGGTCGATCTGCCGCAGCAGGTACTCCAGGCTCTTGCGGTGGATCCCGGCGATCCGGGCCGCTTTCGAGACGTTGCCCTCGGTCCGTTTCAGCAGCCGGCTGAAGTAGCGCGTCTCGAACTCCGAGACCAGCCGGTCCTTCACGTCCTTGAACGGGTCGTCCAGGTTCACCCGCAGCACCTCGTCCGCGTCGTCCTGGTCGCGTCGCAGCGAGGCCTGCGCCGGCGGGGCCAGGTCCAGCGGCAGCGGCGCCCCCGAAAGTGCCCCGGACAGGATCACCGAGCGCTCGAGGAAGTTGCGCAGCTCGCGGACGTTGCCCGGCCACGCGTACTCCTTCAGTTTCTCCATCGTGTCGTAGGACAGCCGCGGCGCCTGCACCCCGGCCCGGCCCGCGATCTCGGCCAGGAAGTGGTCGGCCAGCAGCGGGATGTCCTCCGGGCGCCGGCGCAGCGGGGCCAGGTCGATCCGGATCACCCCCAGGCGCCAGAAGAGATCCTCGCGGAAGTTGCCGGCCCGGACCTCCTCGTCCAGCCGGCGGTTGGTCGCCGCCACGATCCGCACGTCCAGCGCGGCGTGCCGGTTGCCTCCGACGGGCTTGACCTCACGCTTCTCCAGGGCGCGCAGCAGCTTGGGCTGCAGTTCCAGGGGAAGTTCGCCGACCTCGTCCAGGAACAGGGTGCCGCCGTTCGCCTCGGCCATCGCGCCGACCCGGTCGCGCACCGCCCCGGTGAAGGCGCCGCGCACGTGCCCGAACAGTTCGCTCTCCATCAGTTCGCGGGGGACCGCCGAACAATCGAACACCACGAAGGGCTTGGACCGCCGGGGTCCGGCCTGGTGCAGCGACTCGGCCACGACTTCCTTGCCGGTGCCGCTCTCGCCCTCGATCAGCACCGTCGCGTCGGTCGGGGCGACCCTCTTCAGGATCGCGAACACCTCGCGCATCTCGACCGACCGGCCCAGTAGCCCGCCGAAACGGCTCTCGCGCGCGATGCCGATGTCCACCGTCTCGGTGCCCAGCCGGAACAGGATCACCGTCTCGCCCAGGACCAGCCGCTCCTCGGCCGGCAGGTAGGCCGACAGGACCTTCAGGTCGCCGATGCGGACGCCGTTCTTGCTGCCGGCGTCCGTGACCCTGTAACCCTGGCCGTCGTGCTCGATTCGGGCGTGGTTGCGGGACACCGTCGGGTCGGCCAGCTGGAAGTGGCAGTCCGGCCCCGTCCCGATGTCGATCTGGCGCCGCTCGAAGGACTTCTCGATGCCCTTGTCCGGGCCCTCGATCACCTTCAGCGTGTACTTCCGCAGGGTCAGGAGATCGACCGGAACCTCCAGGTGGACGGTGCGGGTGTGATCCAGGCCGTTCATGGGGCCTCCTTCGGGGCAGGAGGGGGAGGGGATTCCAGGGCGGTGGGGGTGGCCTCCCCCAGTTCGACGGTCCCCAGCGCGCGGACCCGCCCGGGAGTCACGTCGAACGGGGTCTCCCGCTCCCGGTCCCCCGCACGCGAGGTCAGCTTCAGGAGGTGGCTGCCGGAGGGCAGTTCCAGGTCCACCAGGTTCGTGTCCGAGCGGATGACCTCGCCGTCGATGCGCACCTGGGCATCGGCTGGAAAGAACCGGAATTTCACCCGTCCCGGCGGGGGCGGCAGCGTCACCGCCACGGTGGCCGGCGAAGAGGAGGACAGCGCCACCGTCCTCGGGCCGCGGTCCTCGGCGCGAAGTTCCAGCCGCATCGAGCCGGAGGCGGGAACCGTCACCTCCATCGGGGTGCGCCCGATGTCGCGGTCGCCGGAGAGAACGCGGGCCCCCGACGGGTCGGACCTCAGCAGCACCTTCCGCGGGACGGGCTGCTGGACCGGCTGCGGGGCAGGCTGCGGCGTCGGCGACGCGACGGCCGTGCGGGTGCCCTGAACGGATGCCGGGTCCGGGGCCGGGACGGCGGTGGCCGGGGAAGCGGCAGACGAGGGTGCCGGCGGGGCGGACGGGGAGGCCGGCAGGGGCGCCGCGGCGTCGGTCGCGGGTGCGGGAACGGCCTGGACGACCGGGGCCGCCTCCTCCGCCATCGGAAGATCCTTCAACAGCGTCCACGCCCACAGGCCGGTCACCAGGCCCGCCAGGCCGATCGTGGCGGCCAGCCAGGGCCACATGCGCCGCGCCTTCTCGCGCCTGGAGCGGGTGGGGGAGGTCACGGGGGACGGGCCACCCACGGCGGCCGCCACCGTCCGGGTGTGCGGTGCATCCGCGGCCGGCGGCTGCGCCGGGTCCCTCGCGGGAGTCCCGGAGGCCCCTCCCAGAAGGGAGGCGGCGACGTCGTCCAGGGAGGGCGCCCCGACCGGCCTCATCAGGGGGGGCGTCACCGCGACAGGCTTTTCGGGGGCCAACGACCGCAACCCGGACAGGAACTCCGACAGCGCCCGGGCGGACACCAGGGTGTGCGCCTCCAGCATGTAGGCCGACAGCGCCTGCCGGAAGGCCTCCATCGTCGGGTAGCGGGCGGCCGGGTCGCGCGCCAGCGCCTTCGAGACCAGGGCCTCCAGCGAACCCGGAACCCACGGAGCGACCTGCGACAGCGGTGGCGGCTCGCAGCGGCGGACCTGGTCGATGACGGCCACCTCGCTGGTCCCCTCGAACGGCCGCCGTCCCGCCAGCATCTCGTAGGCCACGACGCCCAGGCTGAAGATGTCCGATCGCGGGTCGCAGTCCTCGCCCGAGACCTGTTCAGGCGACATGTAGTACACCTTCCCGTGCAGCGTGCCGGGCAGCGTCAGCGACAGCCGCAGCGTCGCCTTGGCGACGCCGAAGTCGGTCAGTTTGACCTGGCCGTCCATGGACAGCAGCAGGTTCGCCGGGCTGACGTCGCGGTGCACGATGCCCAGGGGAAGCCCGTCGGGCCCGCACTTCTCGTGCGCATAGGACAAGGCCTTCGTGACCTCGACCAGCACGTACAGCGCCAGGTCCTCGGGCATCCGGCGGTTCGCGCTCCGCAGGCGATGGAAGGCCTCCTTGAGGTCCATCCCGTCCACGAACTCCATCGCCATGAAGTACTCGCCCGCGACCTCCCCGACCTCGTAGACCTGCACGATGTTGCCGTGGCTGAGGCTGGCGGCGACGCGCGTCTCGTCCAGGAAGCGCTCCAGGAAGCCGGGTTCCTGGGCCAGGTGGGGCAGGATCTTCTTCAGGATGATCAGGCGCTCGACGCCGGGCAGGCCGGGCTGGCGGGCCAGCAGCAGTTCGCCCATGCCCCCCGCCCCGAACGGGCGGACGATCTCGTATCGCCCGAACACCTGTCGAATGCCCTCTGCCACGACACCCACCCCGGACCGAGGCGCGATTGTACCATCGGGAGGATGGCACGATTCGGGGGGCGGGTCAATCAGTTGATTGAATTCCACGGCCGGGGGAACCCGCGGCGCGACGGCCGACCTACTTGACCGCGCCGGCCGTCAGGCCGCCCACCAGGTATCGTTGCAGCGCGAAGAACAGCGCCACGACGGGGGTGGACACGATCAGCGAGGCCGCCGCGAACAGGCCCCACCGCACGTCGTGCTCGCCCACGTAGTTGCGGATGATGACCGGCAGCGTGAACGCGGACTGGCGCGACAGGAACGTGTAGGCCAGGACGAATTCGTTCCAGGCGGTCATGAAACTGAACAGTGCCGTGATCGCGATCGCGGGCAGCGACAGCGGCAGTACCACCGTCCAGAAGGTGCGGGCCGGCGACGCCCCGTCGATCACCGCGGCCTCCTCCAGGTCCTTGGGGATGGTGTCGAAGTACCCCTTCAGCATCCACACGCTGAACGGCACGCTGGTGGTCGAGTAGACCAGCACCAGCCCCAGCATCGTGTCCAGCAGGTGCAGCGCCTCCATGATGACGTACAGCGGGATCATCATCATGATGCCGGGGAACATCTGGCTGACCAGGAACAGGAACAGGCCAGCGCGCCGGCCGGCGAACCGGAAGCGGCTGAAGGCATAGGCCGCCGTGCATGCCACGGTGATGCCGAACAGCGTCGTGAACACCGACACGATGACGGAGTTGAGCGCCTGCCGGCCGAACAGCCAGGACCCGTCCGCGTCGGTCGTGCCCGTGACCTCGGCCGCATTCTGCAGCGAGACGGCCTCCGGGATCGGCGACAGGCTGGCGCCCTGGAACGACTGGCTGTCCGACAGGGCCATCTTCACGACCCAGGCGACCGGCATCAGCGTGCACAGCGTCACGGCGACCAGCACGACGTGCCGTGTCGCCAGGCCCGTCCTGGATACCCTTCGCCCGGCCGGGTTCGCGTCACTCATACACGCTCTCCGCCGCCTTCGTCACCCGGTTGGTGACCATCGTGTACGCCGCCAGGATGAAGAAGATGATCAGGCTGTACGCCGCCGCCAGCCCGTAGTTCTTCAGGACCCGGAACGCGCGGTACGCCTCGGTGATCAGGATGTTCGTCTGGTTGTCGGGGGCGCCACCCGACACCAGGTACACCACGTTGAACATGTTGAACGTCCAGATGGTGCCCAGCACGATCGCCGGCACCAGGGCAGGCTTCAGCAGCGGCAGCGTGACGTGCCGGAACCGCGCGAAACGGCCCGCGCCGTCCATCTCGGCCGCCTCGTACAGGTCGGCGGGGATGCTCTGCAGGGCGCCCAGGCTGATGACCATCATGAAGGGGAAGCCCAGCCAGGTGTTGGTCGCCAGGTTCGCGGCGAAGTTCGTCACGAACGACCGGCCCAGCCAGTCCACCGGCGCGACGCCCAGCAGCGCCAGCAGGGCATTCGCCGGGCCGTACTGCGTGTTGAAGATCCACTTCCAGACCAGGGCCGTGATGTAGTTCGGGATGGCCCACGGCACGATCAGCAGCACCCGGTAGATCGCCTTCCCGCGCAGCCGGGCGTCCGACAGGATCAGCGCCAGCCCCAGGCCGATGGACACGTGCAGCACCACGTTCAGCGCGGTCCACAGCACGGTCACGCCCAGCGTCAGGTAGAAGTTCGTGTCCGAGGTGCCGGACGGAGCCAGGATCTCGACGAAGTTGGCCAGGCCGACGAAACTGCGGTCGTTGTCCAGGAACGCCAGGTACACGCCCATGAAGAAGGGCACGAAGATCAGCAGGATCATGCCGATCATCGCGGGGGCGATCGCGGCATACAGGAACGGCCGTCCGCGGAAATCGGACACGACGTGCGCCAGGGGCTTCTGCGCCGCGCCGGCCAGCAGCGCCGCCGCCAGTGCGGTCGACAGCAGGAAGGAGGCCGCCAGGGCTGGCGCGTGCGGCGGCAGGGGCGCGGTGGCGGCGCCCAGCAACCCGGCCAGCGTCGTCTCGGTCGCGATCGCGGCGTCGACCCGGCCCTGGCCTTCCAGCAGCATCCCCAACGCGCCGGCCGCGGCGACCGCCAGGGCGATCCCCGCCGCGGGAAGCCCCGGGTGGCGCGCCGGCCGCTTCCAGGCGGCCAGGAACAGCAGCACCGCGCCCAGCAGGCCACCCGCCGCGGCCCAGTGGAACGGCGCACCGACGTCCTGCCGGGCCGCCAGCACGCCGGCCACCGTGCCGGCCCGGGTCGCCACCGCGCACAGCAGCGGGGCCACGGGCCCGCCATCGATGCACGAGGCCCCGTCCCCCCCCTCCGCGGCGGAGGACCGGGCCCGCCCCGCCGCCTCCTTCACGCGACCGTCCAGGTCCCTCGACAGGTCCGCGCGGCGCCCATCGGGGGTCAGCGCCAGCAGTTGCGCGGGGACCGCGATGCCGAAGTCGTCCGTCCCGCCCGAGGTCTGCAGGAAGATGGCCGACAGCCCGGGGACGCCGCCCGTCCCGACGGCCCTTGCCGTCGCCGCCAGCGCCGGTTCGCCGTTGCCGCCCGCCAGCACGTGGCGCGCCACGGCCAGCGCGCGCCAGTCCTCCGACGCCGACTGCTCGCGGGCCGTCTCCAGGCGCGCGAAGAAGGTCGCGGGCACCAGCACCGCCGCCAGCAGCACCGCGAACGCCAGCGCGTGGTCCAGGGGCCGGGGCGAAACGCTCCGGTCGCTGCCCGCCAGCCCAGCCATCCGCTCCCTCCGAGTCGGCGCCCGCCGCGCCCGCCGTCCCTACTTCGCCATCTTCGCCAGGTCGGCCTCGATCTTCGACTGCGCCTCTTCCAGCGCCTTGTCCGGCGGCACGTCCCCGAACACGGCGCGGTTGATCGCCATGTCCATCGTGGACCAGACCGCCTGCATCTCGGGGCGCGACGGCATCGGCACCGAGTTTTCCGCCTGCCCGCGGAAGACCGTGATCACGCGGTCGTTCTTCACTTCCGGGCGGTCGTACAGCGCCGCGTTGGCCGCCGCCTGCCGGCCGACCTGCATCCGGACCATCGCGGCCTCGTCGGTGGTCAGGAAGTCCATCACCTTCAGCGCCTCGTCCTTGTGCTTCGAGAACGCGCTGAGGAAGAGGGCCTCGGACCCCAGGTAGGGCATCGCGCGCTGGCCGCCGGGCATCGTCGGCAGGATCGTGACGTCGAACTTCCGGTCCTTGGCGATCTCGCCCAGGAACCACGGGCCCGACACGACCATCGCCGCCTTCCCCTCGTTGAACAGCGACGTGACCATCGCCGAGGACATGCCGGACGGCACCACCCCGGCCTGGACCAGGCCCCGCACCCACGCCAGCGCGTCCGCGACCGGCTTCTCCTTCACGTGAGGCGCGCCCGCCGCGTCCAGGATCGTGCCGCCGAAGCCGTGGATGAACGGGGCGTTGAAGTACAGCAGCGACGCCTCGTAGGCCAGCCCGAACCGTCCCGCGGCCTTGTCCGTCGCTTCCTTCGCCGCCGCGGCCAACTGCTCGGCGGTGTCGGGCAGGGCCTTGACCCGTTCCGGGTTGACGAACAGCGCCAGCGACTTGAACGCCAGCGGCAGCCCGTACAGGCTCTGCTTGTACACCAGCGCCTTCACGGTCTGCGGGATGAACCGCTTCAGCGTCTCGGGCGGCACCTTCTCGGAGATCGGCTCCAGGATGTGCGTCCGGTCCACCCACTCGCCGATCTGGTTGTGCGCGAAGATGAACAGGTCCGGGCCCTGGCCGCGCGGTGTCGCGATCGTCACCTTGTCCACGAAGGCGTCGTACGGGACGTTCAGCAGACGCACCTGCAGCGCGGGATCCCTGGCGTTGAACTGGGCGGCCAGCTTCTCGATGGCGGCCTTCTCGCCCTCGCGGTACGAGTGCCACAGCACGACCTCCACCGGTGCCGCCTGTGCCGCCGCTGCCGCCGCCTCGGGCCGGCCGGCCGGGGCTGCCGGGGACTCCGCCCTCTTCCCGCAGGATGCGACCGCCAGGGCCGCCGCCACCACCGCCAGGAACATCAGGTGCCGCCGCATGGGGACCTCCTCGACTAGCCGATGGACAGGACGTTTTGCCCGTCGGATCCGAACACGTGCAGCCGGTCGGGGCGCACCGCGAAGGTGCCCGCCGTCCCCTCGCCCAGGGGATCCTCCGGCGGCAGCCGCACGGTCACCGTGCCGTCCGCCGTGCCGACGTATGCGAACTTCTCGGTGCCCAGGTGCTCGACGACGTCCGCGCGCCCCGCGAAGGCGTTCACGGCCCCCTCGGCCGCGTGCAGCACGTCGCCGGGCCGGAACCCGACCGTGACCTCCGCCCCCTCCATCGGGCCCAGCGCGGCTGCCAGCGGCCCGGTCGATCGCAGCGTCGCAGAGCGGGTCCTCAGGCCGGGGCCCTCGGCGTCGCGCACGACCTCGGCCTTCACGAAGTTCATGGCGGGCGACCCGATGAAGCCGGCCACGAACTGGTCCGCCGGCTGGTCGAAGACCTGCTGGGGCGTGCCCACCTGCCGCACCCGACCGTCGGCCATCACCGCGATGCGATCGGCCAGCGTCATCGCCTCGGTCTGGTCGTGCGTCACGTACACGGTGGTCGTCTTCAGGTTGCGCTGCAGGCGCTTCAGTTCGACCCGCATCAGGACGCGGAACTTCGCGTCCAGGTTGGACAGGGGCTCGTCGAACAGGAAGACCGACGGGTGGCGGACGATCGCCCGGCCCATCGCGACGCGCTGGCGCTGGCCGCCGGACAGGGCGCGCGGCTTGCGCTGAAGGTAGTCGGCGATGCCCAGGGTGCCCGCGGCCTCCCGCACGCGGCGGTCGATCTCGTCCTTCGCGAACCCGCGCAGTTTCAGGCCGAAGGCCATGTTGTCGTACACGCTCATGTGCGGATACAGCGCGTAGGACTGGAAGACCATCGCGATGTCGCGGTCCTTCGGGTGGACGTCGTTGACCCGGCGGTCGCCGATGACCAGGTCGCCGGTGGTGATGTCCTCCAGGCCCGCGATCATGCGCAGCGTGGTGGTCTTGCCGCACCCGGACGGCCCGACCAGCACCATCAATTCGCCGTCCTCGATCGCCAGGTCGACGTCGCGAACCGCCACGACCGGACCGTAGGACTTCCCGATGCCCGTCAGCACGACCCGTGCCATCCGATTCTCCCGGGTTGGAGCCGCCCGCCGATGCTGCCGGGCGATTGTATACCAGCTAGAACAGCACGGAGCCGCCCGGGCAGACCGGTTTCCCGTCGGGGACCCGGTCCAGCACCAGGAAACCCCCTGCCGTCCCCCGCACGACCACGGTACCCCCGGGCCGTCCGTCCGGGCAGACGATGGCGCCCAGCGTCCCTGCCGCCGGGGGGGCGGAAGGGTCCTCGGGAGGCAGGCGCACCGTCACCTGCTCGCCCCGGATCCCCTCGATCGGATGGCCGGGCAGGCCCGTCGGGGTCATGGCACCGGCGGAACCCGCCTGGCCGCCGGCCGGGGACACCCGCGCCGGCGGGGCGCCCGCGGGCCACACGAACGGCAGCGCGGCGACACGGCGGGCGGGCGTCGAGTAGCCCTTCAGCAGGTCGGCCTGCCGGGCCCCCTCGGGGACGATGGCGTCCAGCACGTGAGGGTGGGCGCCGCACGGCTCGCAGCCGCCGAACGCGCAGGGGGAGACGCCCAGGCCATCCTCCCAGACGTTGCAGTTGCCCACCACCGGGTCGACCCCGCGGACCCACGGGTCCGGCTGGTCCTCTCGCGCCCCTTCGCGGCCCAGCATCCCCTGGAACCCGCCCCCGGCGCCCAGGCCGGTCACCACGACCAGGAAGCCGGCGCGGGACAGGTCCATCGGCAGGCAGGCCCGCGGGACGTGGACCGTCATCGTGCGTCCCGACCGGGACACCCCCCGGGGGAAGCAGGTCGCGGCCGCCAGTCCGGGTGCCGCCCGCCGGTAGTGCGCCTCCAGCACCTCGGGCAGCGCCGAGATCACCACCGCACGGTCCCAGCCCCGCGGGTCGGCCGCCGACACCCGGCGACCCGGCAGCAGCGCCGTGCGGCCCTCGCCGACCCGCGCGGCGTCGGACACGTAGAGGTCGATGACCGGCAGGAAGACCTCGCGCGTCTGCTGGGCGACGCTGGTCCGCACCCGCACCGTCTCGGCGGGCGACCCCGTCGTCACGCGGATGTCCACGCCGCCCTCGGTGGCCTGCAGGCGCACCTCGCGCAGGTCGAAAGTGCCCCGCCGGAAGCCTTCCACACCCGGGTGGACATAGGTGCCCGGTCCGGTGTCGTCACCGGCCGGGTCGGTCAGCGTCACCTGCAAGGGGGGGGGCGCTCCGGCGGCCGGTGCGGGATTCGGCGCCAGCGCGGCGGACAGACCCAGGCCTGCGGCCAGGGCCATCCCTGCCAGCCTCCCGATTCTGCCGAGCCCTTCCACGTTGGCCTCCCCGGCTCAGAACCCGCAATCCAGGTTCGCGGCCCCGGGCGTGCCCCGGTCGCCCCCCGCCATCACCGCCGCGTCCGGCGTGGCGCACCAGGCGCCGCCCTCATCGTTCAGGTCGGCCTGCAGGAAGACCGGTTCCAGTTGCAGCGACCTTCCCGTTGCCTTCGGGAAGCCCGCCGACACGTCGTAGCCCACCCGGTCGATCACGTGGTCGTTCCAGGACAGCACGATCTCGTCGGCCGTGTTCGCCATCTGGAACTTGCCGCCGTACGCCCAGTCCACGTCCGCGCCGCCGTTCGCCGCGAGGTCGGCCTTCTGCCCCAGCACCACGAAGCCCTTCGCCGGGACTGCCAGCACGCCGCTGGCGGGAAGGATGCGCACCAGGTTCGTGCCGTCGTCCTTCAGCACCCACCCCGCGATGTCGATCGGGTCGTTGCCGGGGTTGTACAGTTCGACCCACTCGCCCGAGTCCTCGCCCACGGCCAGGGGGTCGTACAGGAACTCGCTGACGACGATCGACCCGGCGGCGAACGACTCCGTCCGGCACGTCGCCGAGCAGCCGTCGCCGGACACCGGGTTCGCATCGTCGCAGTCCTCGCCCTGATCCAGGTTCCCGTTCCCGCAGCCCGGCTCCTCGCAGGCGTTCCCGACACCGTCCTGGTCCGAATCGGCCTGGTCCTGGTTCTTCATGGCCGGGCAGTTGTCGATCGAGTCGGGAACGGTGTCGCCGTCGCCGTCCACGCTGGCCGTGCAGTCGTTCTCGCAGCCGTCGCCGGCGACGGGGTTGCCGTCGTCGCACGCCTCCCACCGCTGGACCACCTTGTCACCGCACGAGGTGGCCCCGCAGGCCTCGTTCTCCAGGCCCGGGGAGCCCGCGTCCCCCCCGCCGAACGTCGCGGTCGCGCGGCACCACCACGTCGGGTCGTCGTTCCTCGATGCGTCGTACCCCGACGGGTCCAGCACCACCGCCTTGCCTTCCTTCAAGGGCCACGTGGCCGCGTCGTACGCGAAACCGTCGATCACCACGTCGCCGCACGTCAGCACGACGTCGTCCTTCGTGTTCGCCATCTGCAGGCGGTCGTAAACGTACCCCGGCACCAGCCCCCCGTTGATGCCTGCATCCGCGCTGCGCGCCAGCAGCAGGTAGCCGCCCGGGGGCACCTCGACGGGGGCGGTCCCCTCGATCGCATGCACCGACGTCCCGCTGTGCAGTTCGGAACCGCGCAGGTCGATCGCGACGGTCCCGGGGTTGTGCAGTTCGAGGTACTCGCCCTCCGGTTCCTGGCCGGCCTTCGGGTTCGGCAGGAATTCCGTGAACAGGACCGACCCGGCGGCAGGGCAGGCAGGTCCCTCCGTCTCGCCGGCCGCGTCGGTCTTTCCCCCATCGTCGGGCTGCGCCACCGCGTCGTCCGCGGCGAGGTCCAGGCCCGCCGTATCGGCCACGGGGTCGAATCCCGCGTCCTTCGCGTCGATGTCTCCCGCCGAGTCCTGGGACGGCACGTCGCCCGACAGGCCCGGGTCGAGGGGCGCGATCGGCCCGTCGTCGCTGCACGAAGCCGCCCCCACGCACAGCAGGGCGGCGCCCGTGAACCGCAGGAAAGCCCTGGAACGGAAACCGGGCATGGTGTCCTCCCCTGGATGCTGCCGGCGGGTCCGCGACGATTCTAGGACCGCGGTCCCGCCCCGACAAGCGGTGCCGGACGGGGAGATATCGGCCGGAAGGCGGGTTCGTTTCACGAATCAGGCGATGCGGCGTGCGTCCCCCGTCTCCCTCGCCTCCCGCGCCTTCTCCAGGCGGGCGCGCAGGCCGTGGCGGGCCCGCCACAGCCGCGACATCACGGTGCCGACGGGGATCTTCAACTCCTGGGCGATCTCGGCGTACGTCCAGTCCAGCACGTCGCACAGCACCAGCACGACCCGGAAGCGGTCGGGGAGTTCGCGAATCGCCTCCTCCAGGTCCTTCGACATCGTGCAGTGACGGTGCCGGGTCGGAGGATCGCCCCAGATCCGCTGGCTCTCCGACGAGTAGGTCGACCCGTCCAGCAGTCCGGCATGCGCCAGATCGCCCACCCTCAGCGCCACCTTTCGATGGCGGTGATGGTTGATGAACAGGTTCCCCAGCGTGCGCAGTAGGTAGGCGGGGATGTTGCCGGCGGGGTCCAGGTGGTCCGCGATCGACAGCGCCCTGACCACCGTCTCCTGCACCAGGTCCTCGGCGTCGGCGCGGTTCCGGGTCAGGCGCAGCGCCGCCCCGAACAGCCGGTCCAGGGAACCGATCAACGCCTGCTCGACCGGCCCGTAACTGCGTTCCCTTCCGTTCGCGTGGTTCATCGGAGCCTCCCGAGGTCGACGCGGCGGGCAGACGGAGGTCGGGTTGAAACGATCACCGCGATCCGAAAGTCGCCGGGCCGGCGATGGAAACCGCCGACCGAACAGGACTGTCGCATGGGGGGGGGGAGCGGCGTTGCAGGAGTGGTTCGCCCAGGTATGGCGCGGGCAACCTGGGATCCTTGTGCGGGTCGCGGACGCGGTGCGGCGGGCCGCGGGAGGGGGTGCAAGGGAGGAACTTCGGACGATTACGCGGCAGTTTCTTTGACTTCGACATCCAGCGGAATTACATTCGAGTCGCTCACGGGCATAACCCAACTGGAGGATCGAATGGCGGTCAAGAAGGACACCAAGAAGGCGGCTCCCAAGGCGAAGGCTCCCGTCAAGACGGTGAAGGCCGCTCCGGCCCCGGCGAAGCCCGCCGTGAAGCCGGTGGTCGCGAAGGCCCCCGTCGTGAAGGCGCCCGCGAAGAAGGCGGCCCCGGCGAAGAAGGCGGCCCCGGCGAAGAAGGCGGCCCCGGCCAAGAAGGCGGCGCCCGCGAAGAAGCCGGCCCCGGCCAAGAAGGCGGCGCCCGCGAAGAAGCCGGCCCCGAAGGCGAAGCCGGTAGATCGGAAGAGCACACGTCTGAACTCCAGTCACCGAATACGA
>CALJUR010000120.1 GCA_937975765.1 uncultured Myxococcales bacterium | reverse complement strand
GATCGTATTCGGTGACTGGAGTTCAGACGTGTGCTCTTCCGATCTTGCCCGAGTCCGGCACGCCGGCCGCCAGGTCGGCCTTCACCACGTCCCGGCGGGCCAGTGCCGCGCCGCACCGCTCGCGGGCCCCCTCGACCCCGATCCCCTCGTACGACGCCGCCGGGTAGCCCGTGTAGATCCACAGGAACGCGCACATCCGCATCACCGGACGGGCGGCCCGCTCGACCCGGTACCCGCCGGGACCGATCCGGACGATCTCGCCGGGCCCCAGTTCCTTCACGGGCCGGAACCCCAGGTTCATCAGGGCGATCGACTCGGAGGCGACCATGTAGTCCTCGCCGCGCTCGCCGATCACCAGGGGGGTCCGCCCCAGAAGGTCGCGCGCGGCCAGGATGCCGTCCTCGGTCAGCAGCAGGATCGACGCCGCGCCCTCGATGTGGTCGTAGACCGACGCGACGCCCTCCACCAGGTCCCGCCCCGACTCGATGATCCGGGCCAGAACCTCCACGCCGTTCACGCCCGCCTGGCTGGACTCGGTGAACACCTGCCCCTGCTGCAGCAGCCGGGCGGTCAACCGGTCCTTGTTCTCGATGAAGCCCGTCATGGCCAGCGCGTACAGGCCCAGGCGCGACCGGATCAGCAGCGGCTGCGCGTCGGAGTCGCTGATGACGCCGATGCCCATCGTGCCTTCCATCGAGGTCACGTCGTTCCCGAAGCGGAACTTGAACGATCCCTGGCTGATGTCGTGGATCTTCTTCTCGAACCGGGCGCCCTTGACCGCCATGCCGCCCAGCTGGCTGCCCAGGTGGGAGTGGTAGTCGGTGCCGAACAGCAGGGCCTCGGGGCACGAGTCGCGGGAAACCACGCCGCAGAGTCCGCTCATGGGGTCGTTCCTGTTTCGAGGAGGTCGGCCCGGGGCCGATCGTGCGGTGGTTGGTAGCACGTTCGCGCGCGCGCGACAAGGGCGCCGGCCGACCGTCGTGTGCCGCCTGGGGATGCGGCCTCGGGCGCAGGCGAAGGCCGGGGCCGGGCCAGAGCGGCTGTCCGTTCCAGACGCTAGTTGTGCCGCACCGTCCTCCAGCGACGCCGCGTCGAGCTGCTTGCACCCCAAGGCCGCAGTCGTTAGGATCTTGCCAGTAAGATTTAATGGAGGACGCCATGGGTCAGGCGCTCGCAACCACCAAGCTTTCGTCTCGAGGTCAAGTCGTCATCCCTCAGGCGATCCGAAAGGCCAACGGCTGGGGCGAAGGCGTCGAGTTCGTCGTCGTCTCGACCTCGGATTCCGTCATGCTCAAGGTCGTCTCCAGGCCTTCTGCAGACGAATTCCGCGCGCTCCAGAGGAAGCTCCAGGCCCACGCCAAGAAGGCCGGACTCAAGAAAGCAGACGTCGCC
The DNA here is from genome assembly GCA_937975765.1 of uncultured Myxococcales bacterium. Taxonomy (GTDB): domain Bacteria; phylum Myxococcota_A; class UBA9042; order DTJE01; family DTJE01; genus CAIZWN01. The sequence continues at coordinate 160,909 of CALJUR010000120.1, read as the reverse complement.
TCCGCCATCCGCAAAGTTCGGGGGAAGGAGTGACGATCGTCGTCGACACCAACGTCATGATCTCCGCCCTCTTCTGGGACGGACTCCCGTTCGAGGTCGTGATCGCCGGCCTTTCGGGTCAGGTCCAGCTTGCCGTTTCCCGCGATGTCTGGAACGAATATGAACTGGTCGGACAGGAGTTCCAGAAGAAGCAACCATCCACTCTCTTCGGCCAGATGATCGCCCAACTCGCCGGAGTCACCCGTATGGTCGTCGCAAAACCGCTTCCAGCGCCGGTCTGTCGCGATCCGGACGACGACAAGTTTCTCGCTTGCGCGCTCGCTGCCAACGCCGACTTCCTCGTCACCGGAGACAGGGACCTCCTCGCGTTGGATGGACGTTTTCTCTTCCGGATCGTACGCCCCCGCGACTTCCTTTCTCGCCTCGCGTCCCGCCAGCGGTAGAAGCGTCTCCGCGCAACCCGGACTCGGTGTTCTCCGGCGTCACCGTCGTGACGCCCAGGCCACGCACACGCCTCCAGAACCGCCAGATTCACGATTCAACTTGTGCCGGCACAACCATGATTTTGGTTGTTCTGCCTATCCGCACATCTCCGCAAATGCGGCTAGTTACGTATCATGGCCGGTTGAACGTGAACTGGAAGGTCGAGGTGCTGTCGGTGAAGGCGCTGGCGAGCGCGCAGAGGCTGGAGGCGGATTCGCGCGTGGCGGACCTGGCGCCGGTCATGCGGGGGCTGCAGAGCGGCTGTCGAAGGCCGCGGAGGAGGCGCGCGGGACGGCGCAGTCCCGACCGTGCGACCCGACATCCCGAGGAACCGTCCCCAAAGCCACCCCAGCAACGCGGGGGTCCGGCGGGGAGGCCGACAGAGCGACCTGGTCTCCCGCCCGAAGTGGAGCGAGGGCCTGACCCGGAGCCGGAGCGTAAAGCCGCGGGCCGCGCGGGCAGACGAGGCGCCGCGCGTCACTCCGGCAGAACTTGCCCGTCGCGGTCGCGGTAGCTCCGGCGGAGGCGAAGGCCCCGCTCCACTCGGGATGGGGCGGGGGGGGGCCCGGAGCGGAGTCGGCCTCCCCGTCGGACCCCTTCCCGGCGAACGGCCCCGGCCGGGCGGCAGCGGGTTTGACAGGACGCTGGGTCTTGGATGTAATCGCCGGCATCGAAAGGGTTCCCGGTTCGCAGGAAGCCACGGCCCGCGCGGGATCGGCGCGGGCAGGGCGGGAGGGCGGATGCGCGACATCTACCAGAGGCTGCTGGACTTCACCGAGGATGCCGTCCTCCGCTACGACTGGGAGGACGGGACCGTCCGGTTCGCGAACCGCGGCTTCGTGCGGCTGTGGGACCTGGACCTGGCCCCTGAGCAGGCGGTCGGCCTGCCCATCCGCGAGCTGATGACGTACGTCGAGCCCGAGGGGCGGGTCCGGAACGCGGCGGCCCAGGTCGGCGAGGTCCACGGCCTGGAGTACCACTTCCGCACGCTGAAGGGCGAGGACCGCTGGGTGCTGGAGGACGCGTTCGTCCTGGACGACGAGGCGTCCGGCCGGAAGGTGGTCGAGGCGGTGATCCGGGATATCACCCGGCGGAAGCTGGACGAGGAGGCGCTGCGCCGCAGCGAGCAGCGGATGCGCACGATCCTGTTCGCGCTGCCGGACCTCATGTTCCGGATCGGCGCGGACGGCGTCTTCAAGGACTTCCACGCCACCCGGGCCGAGGATCTGGCGGCGCGCCCCGACCGGTTCCTGGGACAGCCGGTGGAGGCCGTGATGCCCCCGACGGTGGCCTCCCGGACGCGGGAGGCCATCGCCGCGGCGCTGTCCCGGCACACCGTGGAGGTCTTCGAGTACGCGCTGGACTTCGGCGGGCAACTCCGCCACTTCGAGGCCCGGCTGGCGGCGGCAGGCACCGACGAGGTGCTGGCGGTGATCCGGGAGATCACGGACCGGGTGCGCGCCCAGGAGGCCCTGGCGGCCGAGAAGGAACGGCTGGCGGTGACGCTGGCCAGCATCGGGGACGGGGTCATCGCGACGGACCCGGAGGGACGGGTCGTGCTGCTGAACCGCGTCGCGGCGCGCCTGACGGGGTGGACGCCGCGCGAGGCCGCGGGTCGGCCCCTGTCGGAGGTCTTCCGGATCATCAACGAGCAGACCCGGGAGACGTGCGAGAACCCGGTGGAGAAGGTGCTGCGGACCGGCAACGTGATCGGGCTGGCGAACCACACGGCGCTGATCGCGAAGGACGGCGTCGAGCGGGTCATCGCCGACAGCGGGGCGCCGATCCGGGACGCGCACAGCGCCATCGTCGGGGTCGTGCTGGTGTTCCGCGACCAGACCGAGGCGCGCCGGCTGGAGGAGGAGGCGACCCGGGCGCAGAAGCTGGAGTCGCTGGGCGTGCTGGCGGGCGGGATCGCGCACGACTTCAACAACATCCTGACGGGCGTGCTGGGCAACGTGTCGCTGATCCGGGCGACGCTGGACCCGCACGCGAAGGTCCAGGAGCGCCTGCTGGACGCCGAGAAGGCGCTGTCCCGGGCGCGCGAACTGACCCAGCACCTGCTGACGTTCGCGAAGGGGGGGGTCCCGATCCGCCGGACCATCGCCCTGGGACCGCTGATCCGGGAGGCGGCGTCGTTCGCGCTGTCGGGCGCCCGCTCGCGCTGCGAGTTCGGGATCCCGGACGGCCTGTGGTCCGTCGAGGCGGACGCGGGCCAGATCGGCCAGGTGCTGCAGAACCTGGCCCTGAACGCGGACGAGGCGATGCCCGAGGGCGGGACGATCCGCATCGGGGCGACGAACGAGATCCTGCCCTCGTCGAACGCGATGGGCCTGGCGCCGGGGCAGTACGTCTGCATGTCGGTTGCCGACGCGGGCACCGGCATCGCCCCGCAGCACCTGCCGCGGATCTTCGACCCGTACTTCACGACGAAGAAGCGGGGCAGCGGGCTGGGCCTTTCGGTCTCGTACAGCATCGTGCGCAACCACGACGGGCTGATCCTGGCCGAGTCGGCGCTGGGCGTGGGATCGCGGTTCTCGGTGTGGCTGCCGGCGACCGGGCGCACCCTGCGGGTGGCCGGGGACACCGGGGAGGCCGTGCCGCACGGGCGCGGGCGGGTGCTGGTGATGGACGACGAGGAACTGATCCGCGAGGTGTGCGCGGCGATGCTGTCGCACCTGGGCTACGAGGTCGAGACCTGCCGGGACGGGCGGGACGCGATCGATCGGTACCGCGGCGCCCTGGCCGAGGGCAGGCCGTTCGACGCGGTGATCCTGGACCTGACGGTCCCCGGCGGCATGGGCGGCAGCGAGGCCCTGCCGCTGCTGCGAACGATGGACGGCGACGTGAAGGCCATCGTGTCCAGCGGGTACTCGAACGACCCGATCCTGGCCGAGCACCAGCGCTGGGGGTTCAAGGGCTACCTGGTCAAGCCCTACCGGGTCGAGGACGTGGCCCGCGTGCTGGCCGAGGTGGTGCACCCGTCTTGACGTCCGTGCCCGCCCGTCGCACCCTCGACCCCGGAATCCGCGGAGTCCCCCCGATGCGAACCCTGCCTGCCACCGTCCTGGCCGTGCTGCTGTCCTTCCCCGCGGCGGCCCGTGCCCAGTCCCTGCCCGGCGCCGGCGTGCGCGTGGCGCGGTCCACGACGAAGGTGCTGGCGTCCACCGACCGGACCGGCCTGCCCCGGGCCGCGGTCCTGGACGCGATCCGCAACGAGTGGGTGGCGTTCCAGACGGTCGTGTCGGCGCCGCCGGACCTGGCGCTGGCGGACGTGGACGCCGTGCTGTCGGACCTGGCCGGGCCGGACGGCGCGACCGTGCCCGCGTCGCAGGCCCTGCTGTACCGCGAGCACTACCACCACGTGGATCACCCGTCGTTCTGCGACGTGATCATGAACCCGGACTGCGCCAGCCACCCCGAGTACGTGCGCACCGCCGGCGACTACCCGGACGCGCTGATCCCGCTGCGCGACCCCTACGGCGACCCGGCGCGACCCGTGGGCGCCGGCTTCGCGATCCCGGCCGGCGGCTTCGCGACGCTGTTCGCGGACCTCTTCGTGCCGGCGGCCACGCCCCCGGGCGACTACACCGGCACGCTGCGGGTCGTGGCCGGGGCCGCCATCCTGGCCGACGTCCCGGTCACGCTGACCGTCCGGGAGGTGACGCTGCCCGACCAGCGCCACGTCGCGACGGCGTACGGCCTGTGGAGCGGTTCCCTGTGGAGGTACCACGGCGGCCCGACCGGCGGCGACGCGGACACGCAGGCGCGCATCCTGCGCAACTACGAGATGGAGATGCACCGGCACCGCATCGACCCGACCGACCTGAACCCCGGCCTGCCGATCGAGTTCGACGAGGCGGGCGCGCTGAAGCCCATCGACTTCACCGCCTACGATGCCTACATGCAGCCCCGGATCGACGGCTCGTACTACCCGGACGGCGCCGGCATCCACCGGTACAACGTCGGGATGTTCTCGCCGGGGCACGGCCAGGGGAACCTGACCGAGGCGCAGTGGGGAACGGCGGCGAAGGCCGTGGCCGAGCACCTTCAGGAGAAGGGCTTCCTGCCGCACGCGTACATGTACTCGCACGACGAACCGTGGCTGCCGGCCTACCAGAACCAGAACCCCGGCCCGATCCAGCGCATCGCGATGGACGTCGGGATCCTGCGCAAGTACACGGACCTGTGGAACGGGCACGTGATGGTCACCGGGCCATGGCTGCCCGAACTGGACACCTCCGTGGACATCTGGTGCCCGGACACCGCGATGTACGGCGACACCTTCTGGCCCGCCGGCACGTGGCCGGACGCCCGGAAGTACAGGGACCTGCAGGCGCAGGGCAAGGAACTGTGGTTCTACGTGTGCAACGCGAACTTCCCGCCGATGCTGGGCTACGACACCGACAGCCCCTACGGCCAGGAGCCGCGGCTGGCCCAGTGGGGCGCGTGGCAGGCGGGCGCGACGGGCTTCCTGTACTGGAGCATCACCTACTGGATGAACCCGGACCCGTGGCACGTGCTGCTGAACATCGAAGGCTTCGGCCCGGACTTCGCGCGCAACGGGGACGGCGTGCTGATCTACCCGGGCAACCACGATGGCACGGACGGGCCGACGGCGGGTTCGCCGGCGGACATGGACGTGGACGGGCCGGCGGTCTCGTTCCGGCTGAAGCAGGTCCGCGACGGCATGGAGGACTGGGAACTGTTCCTGGTGACGCAGGGGCTGGGCGGGGACGCCTACGTGCAGGCCCAGGTGCGTCGGGCGGTGCGGGCGCTGGGCGCGCCGCTGGACTACGAGTTCGACGTCGCGAACCGGCCCTGGGACCTGGACGACGCGGTCGTGTCGGACGCGCGCCGGAACATCGCGCGCAAGGCCCAGTACCTGCTGAACCCGGCCAGGTACGAGGACCCCGAGCCGCCGCCGGTGCCCGAGACGACCGAGGAGGCGGACGCGGTCGCGGAGGAGGCCGAGGCGTTCCCGGAGGCGGTGCCCGAGGAGGCGCCGGACGCCGAGGAACCGCCCGCCGACCTGCCGGCCGAGGCCGCGCCGGACCTGCCCGCCTCGGACGCGACGACCGATGCCGTCCCCGCGGACGCGACCGCCGACACGTCGAAGCCCTCCGGCGGGTCGCCGGGCTGCACCGCCGATGCCGGCGCCCGCACGGCCTTCCCCGGGATCGCCTTCCTGCTGCTGGCCGCCCTGCCGCTGCTGCGCCGCCGCCGGGCCTCGTAGGCCGGGGAAGGGAAGGATTCGTCCGCGACGGTCCTTCAGGGGAACAGGAGCGCGGACACCTTGCCCAGGACCTCGGCCAGGCGGTCTTCGTCCAGCCTGCCGATGACGACCAGGTGACGAGCCCTCCAGTTCAGCGTTCGCAGTTGATCCGACAGGATCACCCCCTCGACCGGCAACCCCGGCGGCAGGGCGACCTCGAAGGGATAGCCCTTGGACCGCGACGTGATCGGCACCATCACCGCCAGACCCACCTTCGCATTGTAGGCGGCGGGCGACAGGACCACCGCAGGGCGGCGCCCGGACTGCTCGTGTGCCCCCCCGGGCGCGAGCGTGATCCAGGCCACGTCCCCCCGATCGGGAACCCCGGATGCCGGCCTCACCATGCCTCTCCCTCCTCCGGCGGACCCGCGTCGACCTCGGGATGGCGGTTGCGGTCCGTGACGCCGTCCAGCAGGTCCTCGAGGTCGTATCGGACGCGCCTGGCCGGCCGTACCACCAGCGCGCCGTCCTCCGCGACGAGGTACACCTCCGCGTTCTCGCGCAGCCCCAGTTCCTCCGCCTGGGCGCGAGGAATCCGGAGCGCCAGGCTGTTTCCCCATTTCCGGATCCGGGAGGACATGGCCGGCACCCCATGTAGATACCTGGTATATACCTGGATCCGCCAGGCAAGTCCAGCGGCGGACGCCGGGGCCTTTCGGATCCTGGATCCCCGGCCGGTTTCGCGGCATGATCGCGCCGGCCTTCCACGGAGCACTCCCATGCGCCGCTTCCTGCCCCTGCTGGCCTTCGCGTTCGCCGCGGGCCTGTGTGCCTGCGATTCCTCGTCCGGCGAGGACGCGGCCGCATTCCCCTGCCTGGACGGCGTGTCGTCGTTCGCGGCGTGCGGCGGCAACCCGACGGGCCGCTGGACCTTCGACGGCGTCTGCGTCAGCGGGCCGGCCCTGTTCGCCAATACCACGATGATGCGGGACTGCCCGCAGGTCCAGGTCGTCGTCGAGATGGACTGGCAGGGATCGATCGAGTTCGCGGACGGCACGTCCACCTTCCGGATGACCGGCCTGTCCTCGGACACCACCCTGACCATCCCGGGCGACTGCCTGCACGGCGTGGACTGCGCCGACGCGGTGGACGAGCCCGGGTACGCCTGCGCGGAGTCGGGCGACACCTGCGTCTGCCGGCAGCAGACGACCGGCGGCGCCCTGCCCCAGGACGTCGCCGCGTACGAGGTCGATGGCACCGACCTGGTGATGCAGGCGGACGGCGAGGTGAACCGGGCGGCCTTCTGCGTGAAGGGTGACCGGATGGCGATGCAGGTCTGGGTGGGCGAGGACGCGCCGGAGGGCGAGCGCGGCGGTTCGAAGGTGCCCGCGGTGCTGACCCTGCGCAAGGAATGACCCCATGCTGACCTGCCCGGCCTGCGGCGTACCGCTGCGCGCCGTCCGGACGCGCCTGGGCCCCCCTTCGTTCGCGTGCCCGTCCTGCGCCGGCCGCGCGACCACGCTGGAGGCGCTGCGCCCGCACGCCCCGCCGGGGAGGATGACCGCCCTGCTGCAGGCGATCCGGGCTGGCGGCGAGGGTGACGGCCAGGCCTGCCCGGCGTGCCGGCACCCGATGCGGAAGGTGCAGGCCGACGGCGAGAAGGGTCGGCTGGAACTGGATGCCTGCCCGCGATGCCGGCTGGTGTGGTTCGACCCGGCCGAGCAGCCCCGCTTCGCGCCTCCCCGCGACCTCGAGGCCGAGCGGCAGGCGGGGAAGGAGCGCGAGGGGCAGCGGTATCGCGATCTGCCGCTGGAGGCGCGCGTGCTGCTGGCGCGGGCGGAGGCCGAGGCGGCCGAGCGGCGGGCCGCCCCCGACCTGTTCGACGACAGCCTGTCGGGCCAGCCGGACCAGCCGTGGCAGTGGATCCCGGCCGTGCTGGGCCTGCCGATCGAGATTGACCAGGCGCCGATGCGCCGCTGGCCGCTGGCGACGTGGATCACCGGCGGGACGGTCCTGGTGCTGGCCCTGCTGGCGCTGCTGGACCCGCGGGCGACGATCGGCGCGCTGGGCCTGCTGCCGGCGGAACCGTGGCGCATGGCCGGGATGACGTGGCTGACGTCGCTGGTCGTGCACGGCGGCTTCCTGCACCTGCTGTCCAACCTGTACTTCCTGTTCCTGGCAGGCGACGACGTGGAGCAGGTGATCGGGCCGGGCCGCTGGCTGGCCCTGTTCCTGTGTGCCGGTCTGGCCGGCAACGCCGCGCACGCGCTGTGGGACCCGCGCCCGGCGATCCCGCTGGTCGGGGCGTCCGGGGCCATCTCGGGCCTGATCGCCTTCTACGCGCTGCGCTTCCCGGGCGCGCGGCTGGCGCTGGTCTTCCGGCTGTTCTGGCGGTTCGCGTTCCTGAAGGTCCCCGTCATCGCCGCGGCCGTCTTCTGGCTGTTGCTGCAGGTCCTGGGCGCGTTTGCCCAGCACGGTGGCTGTACCCGCGTCTCGGCCCTCGCCCACCTGGGCGGCTTCGCCGTCGGCGTCGCCTTCTGGGCCGCCGGCCGCTTCGGTCGACGCCGCGGGACCGAACGGGGATAATGTGGCCGCGCCGCCCGTCGGAGGCGGCGCTGGAGGGAGGTTCCCATGCCGTTCCAACCCGCCCCCTGGAAGCGCTGCATCGCCCCGGCCCCGCGCGTGGCCGTGCTGCGCACCCGCCCCGAGACCGTCGTCGAGGACTACCGCCGGCTGCTGCACCTGGCCCGGGTCGAGGAGGCCCTGGACGCGTCGGCCCAGACGATCCTGAAGGACAACATCACGTGGCACCAGTTGCACCCGGCGGTCAACACCACGCCGTGGCAACTGGAGGGCACGATCCTCGGCCTGCGCGACCACGGGTTCACCGACCTGGTGGACGTGCACAACCACACGGTCGTCACCGACCCGTTCAAGGGCGAGGTGGCCCTGGGCTTCAAGCCGGTCTACGACAAGTACGGCATCCCGGTGAAGTTCAACTTCCGCGAGTCCGACATGCGCTGGACGGAGTTCGCGCCGCAGGCCGAGATGCTGGTGCTGCCGCGGATCTTCCCGCACGGCATCCGGATCCCGGACTTCTTCCTGGGCCGGAACATCGTGCACCTGCCCACGGTCAAGACGCACACGTACACGACCTACACCGGCGCGCTGAAGAACGCCTTCGGCGGCCTGCTGTCCGCGATGCGGCACTACACGCACACGTGGATCCACGAGACGCTGGTGGACCTGCTGTCGATCGGGCAGGAGATGCACTCCGGCATGTTCGCGACGATGGACGGGACCTCGGCGGGCGAGGGGCCGGGCCCGCGGACGGTCATCGCGCACGACAAGAACATCATCCTGGCATCGGCCGACCAGGTGGCGATCGACGCAGTGGCCGCGACGCTGATGGGCTTCGACCCGATGTCGCTGCCCTGCATCCGGCTGTCGCACGATCGCGGCCTGGGCATGGGCGACCTGACCCGCATCGAGGTGGTGGGAGACCGGGACGTGCTGAACGAGCGCTGGAACTTCAAGGTGGGCGCGAACTTCGCGACGGGCGTCGGCACGCTGCTGTGGCACACGTGGCCGTTCAACCGGATGCAGAAGGCCCTGTTCCACACGCCCCTGGTCAAGGTCTTCGAGAACGCCTCCGCCATCTACCACGACCAGTGGAAGTACCCGCGCGACTGCCGGAAGATCGTGGATGCGTGGCTGCAGGACTCGCCGTGGGGACAGTTGTTCACGCGGGAGTATGCCAGCGCCTCGACGATCCCCGACCGGCCGGACGCGCCGCCGTGGAAGCACCGCAAGTAGGGAGGTCCCCCATGAACGGAACCCGGGCTCTCGCGCTGGCCCTGTTCCTGGCCCTGGCAACCGTGGCCGCGTGCGGGGGCTCGTCGGCGGGCGATGCGGGGACCGACCTGGCGGGGGACGTCGCCGGGGAGGGCCTGCCCGACGTCGCGCCCGAGGCCGTCGCGGACCTGCCCGGGGAGGCGACCGACCTGCCGGAGGGAGACGATTCGCCGGCGGACGTCGCGGAGGACGCCGCGCCCGAGGCCGCCGCGGACCCGGGCCCGGAGTATGGCCCCGACGCCCTGCCCGAGGTGCCGTTCGACCCGCCTGCGTGCGGCAGCGGGACGTACGCGTGGAAGGCGCTGGTCCCGGGCCCCGGCGAGGCGGGGTACGACGCGGACCTGGAGACGAAGGCGAACGCGTACGACCGCGTCTGGACGGCCCTGAACGCGGCGGCAATGCACCTGAACACCGACGTGACGATCGCCCTGGACCAGGCCGATTTCCGGCAGAAGGTCCAGGACTTCGCGGCGGACCCGACCGCGTGGGACCTGGCCGCGTTCGCGGGGACCGACCCGCTGGCCGCGCTGACGTCGCAGCACAAGGTGGCGGGCCTGTACGCGGGCGACGGGGTCGCGGCCGATGCCTACCGGTACGCGGTGCTGCGGGACCAGGGCTACCCGTGTGCCGACGTCGCCCGGGCCCGGGAGTGGCTGCTGGGCGACATGGACGCGCTGCACGTGGTGGTGGACATCACCGGCGCCCCCGGAGTCATCGTGCGCGGCATCGCCCGGACCGACCTGCCGGGCGACGGCCCGTCGGTGACGGTCGTGCCGCTGGAGGACGGGCAGGGCAACCCCTTGCCGCCGGTGAAGAACAACGGCACCTGGCGGCAGGACTTCTCGGGCCGCTACCCGAACCTGGTCTGGGAGGACTCGGTCAGCCGGGACATGTACATCGGCTGGGTCGCGGCGTACGCGGCGGTCTGGGAGGTGGTGCGGCAGGATCCGGACGTCCCGCAGGAGAAGAAGGACCGGCTGCGGGCGGACGCGATGGCGGTGGCGCGGCAGCTGATGGTCGTTCGCCCCAGCGGGTACGACCTGGAGGTCATCGACGCGGACGGCCGCACGACGCTGCACGGCTGGCTGAACGAACACAACTTCGACGGCCAGTTCTACTCGGAAGACTACGTGAACGGCTTCCACTCGGTGATGGCGCTGGGCATCGTCGCGGCGTGGGTGCACGTGACCGACGACCCCGACCTGAAGGCGTGGCTGTACGGGAAGCTGATCGGGGAGAGGCGGCTGCACGAGATCGTGCGGGACCACCTGGGCGAACTGGTGGACATGGGGTACGTGTCCAACTACTCCAACTACAACATGGCCTTCCAGGGGGCGTGGCTGGCGATGCGGTACCTGGCCGACCCCGATGCGCGCGAGGCGGTGCGGCTGGGACTGCGGGACCAGTTGTACGATCGGCCCGGGCAGGACCGCCAGCCGGCGGACTTCGGATACAGCCTGTATGACTTCGTCTTCGCGGATGGCGAGGCCGGCGGCAGCGCCTGGTGGCCGCAGCAGCAGGCGCCGGACGCCGGGGCGGTGGGGCGGGGCGTGCAGACGCTGAAGGAGTTCCCGGCGGCCCCGTACTGGAACGTCGGCGTGGCCCAGTGCCCGGACGCGGTGTGCACCGGGGACGACCCGAAGGTGGACTCGCCGGACTGCACCGCGCTGGACGGGACGACGCACTTCACGGTGCTGGGCTGCGTGGGACGCAACGGGGACTTGATCACCCAGGAGCCCGTCCCGATGCGGCTGCGCGGTCCGTCGAACTTCCACTGGCGGTCGAACCCCTACCAGCCCAACCGCGACGGCGACGGGTCGGCGCTGCTGCCCGGCGTGGACTTCCGGATCGCCTACTGGATGGGCCGGTACTTCCGGCGGCCGGCGCCGTAGGTTGCGCCCGGGCGCGTTTGGCGCTATAGGCGCGCAGCGCATTCCTTCCATGGAGGCCACCGTGGCACCGTTCATGCTGGAAGGCCGGTCGGCATTCTCCCCGTTCCGCCTGGAGGCGCTGGTGCAGGCCCTGGCCGCGCGGCTGCCTTCGATGGCGGGCGCGACGATCCAGGCGACCTGGGTCTACCTGCTGGACCTGGCCCGGCCGATGGACCCGGAGACCGAGGGCCGGACGCGGGCGCTGCTGAACGCGGCGGACGGACCGGCGGCGACGGGCGGCTTCCTCGTGACGCCGCGCACGGGCACCATCTCGCCGTGGTCCTCCAAGGCCACCGACATCTTCCACAACTGCGGCCTCGTCGCGGTCCGCCGGGTCGAGCGCGGCATCCGGTTCCGGCTGCGGGACGCGGGAGGGGCGGACGTCGGCCTGCCGGTGCTGGGCCGGGCGGTCGAGGCGCTGCACGACCGGATGACCGAGGGGGTGTACACGGACCTCGCGGACTTCTTCGAGCACCGGCCGCCGGCGCCGGGGCGCGTGTTCGACGTCCTGGGACGCGGCATCGACGCGCTGCGGGAGGCCGATCGCACGATGGGCCTCGCGATCAGCGACGAGGAGATGCGGTACCTGTGCGACGCGTACGTGCAGGCCGGCCGCAACCCGACCGACACCGAACTGGTGATGTTCGGGCAGGTGAACAGCGAGCACTGCCGACACAAGATCTTCAACGCCGAGTGGGTGATCGACGGGCAGGCCCAGGATGCGTCGCTGTTCGGCATGATCAAGCACACCCACGCCGCGCACCCGGAAGGCACGCTGGTGGCCTACAAGGACAACTCGGGCGTCGTCGAGGGCGTCCGCGCGCAGGCCTTCGAGGTCGATCCCGCCACGCACGGCTACTCGTTCCAGGACGACCAGGTCGACCTGATCATGAAGGTCGAGACGCACAACCACCCGACGGCCATCAGCCCCTTCCCGGGCGCGGCGACGGGCGTGGGCGGCGAGATCCGCGACGAGGCGGCGACCGGCACCGGCAGCAAGACCAAGGCGGGTCTTTGCGGGTTCATGGTGTCGAACCTGCGCCTGCCGGGACACGTGCTGCCCTGGGAACGCGAGCACGCCGAGCATCCGCGGCGCCTGGCCAAGCCGCTGGCGATCATGCTGGAGGGCCCGATCGGCGGCGCGGCGTTCGGCAACGAGTTCGGCCGGCCGCAGTTGTGCGGCTTCTTCCGGACCTACGAGGAGCAGGTCGCCGGGCGGTACCGAGGCTACCACAAGCCGATCATGCTGGCGGGCGGCATGGGCAGCATCCGGCGCGCGCAGGTGCACAAGAAGGCGGTGCCGGCGGGCGCGCGGATCGTGCAGATCGGCGGGCCGGCGATGCGCATCGGGCTGGGCGGCGGCGCGGCGTCGTCGATGGGCACGGGCAGCAACGACGAGGCCCTGGACTTCGACAGCGTGCAGCGCGGCAACGCCGAGATGGAACGCCGCTGCCAGGAGGTCATCGACACCTGCGTCGCGATGGGCGCGGACAACCCGATCCTCAGCATCCACGACATCGGCGCGGGCGGCCTGTCGAACGGCTGCCCCGAACTGGTCGAGAAGACCGGCGCGGTGTTCCAGTTGCGCGACGTGCCGAACGAGGAGACCTCCATGAGCCCCATGGAGATCTGGTGCTGCGAGGCGCAGGAGCGGTACGTGCTGGCCGTGGGGCGCGGGGACCGCGAGCGGTTCGAGGCGGTCTGCCGGCGCGAGCGGTGCCCGGTGGCGTTCATCGGCACGGCGACCGGCGACGGGCGGCTGGTGCTGGAGGATGCGCACTTCGGGGACCGGCCGATCGACATGCCGCTGGACGTGCTGCTGGGCAAGCCGCCCCGGATGCTGCGGGACGTGGTGCGCGACGCGACGCGGCCGCCGCCGCTGGACCTGTCCGGGGTGACCGCCCCGCAGGCGCTGGCGCGGGTGCTGCAACTGCCGTCGGTCGCGGACAAGACGTTCCTGGTCACGATCACGGACCGCTCGGTCACCGGCATGGTGCACCGGGACCAGATGGCGGGCCCCTTCCAGATTCCCGTGTCGGACTGCGCCGTGACGACCACGGGATACCGCGCGACCACGGGCGAGGCGATGGCGACCGGCGAGCGGACCCCGATCGCGGTGATCGACGCGCCGGCGTCGGGGCGCATGGCGGTGGGCGAGGCGCTGGCGAACCTGGCGTGCGCGGACGTGGGCGCGATCGGGAAGGCCAGGCTGTCGGCCAACTGGATGTGCGCGTGCGGCGAGGCCGGCGAGGACGCGAAGCTGTTCGACACCGTCGCGGCGGTGGGCCTGGACCTTTGCCCGAAGCTGGGCGTGTCGATCCCGGTCGGCAAGGACTCGCTGTCGATGCGGACGACCTGGGAGTCGAACGGCGACGCGACGCACCGTCAGACGGCGCCGCTGAGCCTGGTCGTCAGCGCGTTCGCCCCCGTGCGGGACGTGCGGAGGACGGTCACGCCGGACCTCAAGCCGGGGGACTCGTCGCTGGTGCTGGTGGACCTGGGGGCCGGCAGGAACCGGCTGGGCGGCAGCGCGCTGGCGCAGGTCTACAACCAGGCGGGCGACCAGCCGCCGGACCTGGACGACCCCGCGCGGTTCGCGGCCTTCTTCGCGGCGATGCAGGAACTGGTGGGCAAGGGCCTGCTGCTGGCGTACCACGACCGGTCGGACGGCGGCGCGGTGGTGGCGCTGGCCGAGATGGCGATGGCGGGCGGGCGCGGCCTGGTGGCGGACCTGCCCGGCGACCCGGAGGCCCCGCTGGCGCCGCTGTTCAGCGAGGAACTGGGCGCGGTGCTGCAGGTCGCGGTCGACCGCCTGGCCGAGGTGCAGGGCGTGCTGGCCGCGCACGGCCTGGCGGACGTGGCGCGGGTCATCGGTGCGCCGCGCGGGGATCGGCGGGTCAAGGTGTCGGTGGGCGGACTGGCGGCCGTGGAGGCGGGGATCCCGGACTTCCGGCGCCTGTGGTCGGCGCTGACCCACCGGATGCAGACGCTGCGCGACAACCCCGCGACCGCCCTGCAGGAATACCGGGACGCGCTGGAGCCCGACGACCCGGGCATGACCTTCGAGGTGACCTACGACCCGGACGCGGTGCCCGAGGCGCCCGCCGTGGCGCGCCCGCCGCGCGTGGCGATCCTGCGCGAGCAGGGCGTCAACGGCCACGTGGAGATGGCGGCGGCATTCGCGCTGGCCGGGTTCGAGTCGTTCGACGTGCACATGACGGACCTGCACGCGGACCGGGTGGACCTGCGCGACTTCGCGGGACTGGTGGCTTGCGGCGGCTTCAGTTACGGCGACGTGCTGGGCGCGGGGTCGGGATGGGCGCGGTCGATCCTCTACAACGACCGGCTGCTGCAGATGTTCTCGGCGTTCTTCCAGCGGCCCGACACCTTCACGCTGGGCGTCTGCAACGGCTGCCAGATGGTGTCGCAGTTGAAGGGGATCATCCCGGGCGCGGCGCACTGGCCGACCTTCCACAGGAACGTCTGCGAGCAGTTCGAGGCGCGCTTCTCGACCGTCGAGATCCTGCCGTCGCCGTCGGTGCTGCTGGCCGGCATGGAGGGGTCGCGGGTGCCGATCCCGGTGGCGCACGGCGAGGGGCTGGCGGTGTTCGGGACGCCGGCGGACCGGGAGGCGATCGTCGCGGGCGGCCTGGCGCCGGTGCGGTTCGTGGACCACTTCGGGCAGCCGGCCGAGCGCTACCCGCTGAACCCGAACGGATCCGAGGGAGGCCTGACCGGCTTCACGTCGGCCGACGGGCGGGCCCTGATCCTGATGCCCCACCCCGAGCGCGGCTTCCGGTCCGTGCAGATGTCGTACCGGCCGGCCGGCCTGTTCACGGGCGAGGCCGGACCGTGGATGCGGATGTTCCGCAACGCCTACGCGTTCGCCTGCGGGCGGAGGTAGTCGCCCCCGCTGCCGGGCTTCCCGTCATGCCCAGTCCTCCGCGCCGGGCCGCCGCCCGGAAGGTTCTCCCGCCGCCGCCCGAACCGCCTCCACAGGGTCCCGCTCCAGCCGTCGCCGGGCCGCGCGGGCCTCGCCCGAGGCCTCGGCCGGCAGCAGGGCCGCGGCCAGCGCCCGCACCTCGGGAGCCGGGTCGCGGAAGGCCTGCACCAGCATCGCCTCGGGGCAGCGCCCCAGCGCGGCCAGGGCCTGGAGTGCGGACGTGCGCGACCACGCGTCCCGGTCCTCCTCGACCCGCCGGGCCAGCGCGACCAGCGCCGGGTGGGACAGGTCGACCTCCTTCAGCAGCACGCGCACCGCGCGGGGCTGCGCCTCCACGCGCGCCGGGAAGGCGGCCCGGCCGGACGCGTCCGCGGACACCGCGATGGCCAGCAGGGCCTCGACCCGCACGCCGTCGTCCGGGTCTCCCGCCAGGACGTCCAGCAGGCCCGCCAGCGGCCCCGGACGCGGCCCGTCCCTCCGCCCGGACACCGCCCGGGCCAGCGCCATCCGCACCCAGGGCGAGGGGTCCACCAGCGCCCCCTTCAGCGCCTCGACGGCCTCCGGGGAGTCCAGGTCCGCCAGGCCCGTGACGGCCGCGTACCGCACCGCCTCCACCGGGTCCGACAGGCATCGTCCCAGCGCGTCGGCCGCCCCCGGCGCGCCCAGCCGGCCCATCGCCCGGGCGGCGGCCGCGCGCAGCCCCGGCTTCCGGTCCGCCAGCCACGCCGACAGCAGGCCCGCCGACGCCGGGTCCTTCAGGGCCCCGACCACCTCCAGCCCCCCCTGCAGGACGTCGCCGTCGGTGAAGCCCATCAGGTCGTCCAGGAACGCGGGCATGCGTCCCGCGTTCAGGCCGGCCAGGGTCTGCACCAGCACCTCCCGAAGGGACGGGTCGTCGGTGTGGAACGCGCGCAGCAGCTCGACGTTGCCCACCGGGGCGCCCGTGCCGGCCAGGCCACGGGCCGCCTGGACCTGCACGGCCGGGGCGGGGTCCCGCAGCGCCTTCAGGAACAGCGCCTGCAACGCCGGGTCGGGGGACATGCGGGCCAGGATCTCCAGCGACAGCGCCCGGACCTCGGCCGACGGGTCGGTGGCCACCGCGTCCGCCAGCGGGTCCCGGACCTCGTCGGCCGGCAGGTTCCTCATCGAGGACACCGCGGCCAGCCGCGCCTTCGGGTCGCCGTGCGACCGGAGGATCGAGACGCACTGGGCCAGCACCTCGTCCGGCGTCAGGAAGGGGCCCATCCCGTCGGTCCCGGCCGGCTCCATCGCGTGGAAGAACCGCTCGCGCAGTTCGGGAGGCTCGCCGTCCAGCACGCGCTGCAGCCGCGCCTGCCGGGCCGGATCGGACATCGCGCCGACGGCCAGCCCGAACGCGCCCGCCCCGCCGCACAGCCCCAGGCCCACCAGTACGTGGTCCAGGAAGACGGGGTCGTCGTACCGCCCGCGGGCACGCTGCAGCACCGCCCGGGACGCCGGGCCGCCGATGGTGCCCAGGGCCAGGGCCGCGCGGTTGCGCACGAACGGGTCGGGGTCGTCCAGCAGGCCTTCCAGCAGGCCCGCGGAGGCCTCCCCGCCGATGCGCCCCAGGGCGTTGGCCGCCGCCGCCCGCACCCGCTCGTTGCGATCGGCCAGCAGGCCCCCCAGCATCTCGCGCACGCACGGATCGCCCAGGCGTCCCATCGCGCCGGCCACGGCCGCGCGCACCTCGAACTCCGGGGAGGCGGCCAGCCTCTCCAGTTCGGGCAGGACGTCCGGGTCGCCGGACTTGCCCAGCAGCCAGGCGAACGCCACCTTCGCCTCCCGGCCGGGAATCCGGCAGCCCATCCAGCGGGCAGCCTCCAGTCGCCGCGAGGCCAGTTCGTCGGTCAGCACCTCCCGCAGCCCGGGGTCCGGGCTGTCCATCATCGGCAGCATCGCCTCGACGGCCTGCGCCGTGCCGATCCGGGACAGCGCCACGATCCCCTCGACCCGCAGCCGGGGGTCGGTGTCCAGCAACTGCTCGCGGATCGCCGCCAGCCACGCCGGTTCGGCACGCCGGCCCGCGGCCTTCAGCGCGCGCAGCCGGACGTCGGCATGGGGATCCGCCAGGGCGCGGTCCATCAGCCCCCGGGTCAGGGGGTGCGGCAGGTGCGCCACGGCCTCGACGATCCCCGCGCGGACCTCCACGTTGGGGCTGTCGAACAGCGCCACCAGGGCCTCCACCACCCCGCCTTCCTGGCCGACCCCGAACTCCTTCAGCGCGGCCACCGCCGCCGCCCGGACCGCCTCCTCGGGATCCGACAGCGCCGGCAGCACCCGGGACGGCCCGTCCGGCGGCCGCAGCTTCGCCAGCGCCTCCAGCACACGCACCCGCACCGGCCAGCCGGGATCGTCCAGGCGGTCCGCCAGCGTCGGCACGACGTCGGGGTTGCCCAGGGACCCCAGCAGTTCGGCCATGCGCGACCGGATCCGCAGGTCGTCGTGCTCCAGGTACGCCATCAGCGACTGCACCAGGCCGGCCCGGCCCGCGTCCAGAAGCAGCCGCGCGGCGCGCTCGCGCATCGCCCGGTCGGCGGATGCCAGATCCTCCACCCGCGCCGCCAGCACGCCCACCCGGTCCAGGGCAACCGCGGCCCGGTTGCGCACCTCCGGCGACGGGTCGTGCAGCAGCGCCTCCAGCCGGGACGTGTCCTCCGGCCGGATCAGCTCGATGGCCCCGATCACGCGCAGCCGGGTCCAGTAGTCGGGGTCCGCCAGCAGCGTGAACAGGCTGTCCAGCGCGGCGGGGTCTCCCAGGCGACCCAGCGCCCGCGCGGCCTCCGCGCGCACCGGCGCCACCGGGTCGTGCAGGGCCACGTGCATCAGTTCGTCCACGCTGGACCGCAACGCCAGGTTGCCCAGCGCCTCGGCGGCCGACATGCGCACCTGTTCGGACCGGTCGCGCAGCCGCGCCAGCAGCGGGGCCTCGGCGGCCAGGGCGCGGATGCGGCCCAGCGTCTGGGCCGCCCAGGCGCGGACGTTCGCGTTCGTCTCGTCCGACAGGGCCGCCACCAGCGCCGGCACCGCCGCCTCCCCGAACGACACCAGCAGGTCGGCGATGCGCGGCGACGCCCAGTGGTCGCGGTTGTGCAGCTCGGCCAGCAGCAGCGGGATCGCCTCCTTCGACTGCATGCGGCCCAGCGCCTGCGCCGCGGCCAGCTTGACCGTCTGGGCGTCCTCGTCGGGGTCGCGCATCGCCGCGACCAGCACGGGGATGGCCTCCAGCACCTGCAGGTCGCCCAGGGCGTGGGCGGCGGCCGTCCGCACGGCCCGGGAGTTGGCCTCCCGGAGGTCCTTCAGGTACCGGTCGATGATGCCCAGCGAACGGTACACCTGCAGCAGCCGGGCGCGCTCCTCGCCGCTGCCGGGCAGGACGCGGTTCAGGGCGGCCTCGACGGCGGGCAGGTCCTGCACCTCGCCCAGCTGGAACAGCAGGCGGTCCAGCGACTGGAACCGCTCCTGCTGGTGGTGCTTCAGGATGTCGTCGATCCGGCCGACGCGGCGGGACAGCCGCCGCATCACGAACACGGTCACCAGGCGGCGGATTCCCAGGTACGCCAGCAGCAGGAAGACCATGGCCGGGAACGCGACGGCGACGGCCAGGGCGATCTCGGCCAGCATCGACACGGTTCGATCAGCCCTCCAGCAGGGATCGCACCTGGGCCACCACGCGGGCCGGGTCCACCGGCTTGGCCAGGTACAGGTCCGCCCCGACCTCGGCACCCCAGAACCGGTCGGCCTCGCTGTCCTTGGCGGTCAGCAGGACCAGGCGCACCGACGCCAGGTCCGGCTCGGATCGCACGCGCCGGCACACCTGGAAGCCGTTCAGTTCGGGCATCATCACGTCGGAGACCAGCACGTCGGGCCGGTGGGCCTTCACGGCCTGCACGGCCTCGGAGCCGTTGCGCGCCACGAGGACCTCGAAGCCGGCCGCCCGGAACCGCCCGGACAGGATGGCCACGATGTCCGGCTCGTCGTCCGCGATGACGATCCTGGGCACGACTTCTCCCCCGCGATCCCGCCGGTTCCCGCCGTCGGGCCCCCTACCGTTGGGGCCCCTTCCCCATCGCCTCGATCGTCCGCGCCAGCCCGCTGCCGGGCGGCGCGACCACCAGCCAGTGCGCCCCGCCGGGCGACGATGCGTCCGGCAGGTCCCCGGGCCGATCCGCCCGCCGCACCTGCACCTCCGTGTCGCCCCGGGCGGCCTCCTCCAGCACCTGGCCCGCCAGCACCTCGTCCACGACGGTGATCCGCAGCGCCCCGCGCCGCGCCCTCGGGTCGCAGGGCAGGTCCAGCCGGAACGACGCGCCGCCCCCCGGGGGCTCGTCCACCGCGAGGGCGCCCCCGTGCTCGGCCGCCACCTCGCGGCAGACCGTCAGCCCCAGGCCCGAGTGGGCCCGCCCGTCGTCGCCGGGGCTCGACACGCCCGGCAGGAAGACCCTCTGCCGGTCCTTCCGCGGGATCCCGGGCCCGGTGTCCCGCACGACCAGCCGCACGCCCGGCCGTCCCTCCGGGAAGGCGTCGGCAGGAGCCGCCGCGGCCTTTACCCGCACCCGTCCGCGAGGCGGGGTGTGCCGCAGCGCGTTGTCCAGCAGCGCCAGCAGCAGCTGGAGCAGCCGCAGCCGCTCGCCCCACACCGCCGGGCACGCCGGGTCCGCCTCCAGTTCCAGCGCGACGTCCTTCCCGGCGAAGGCCCGCTGCACCAGGCCGACCGCCTCGGCCGCCAGTTCGCCGGGGCGCAGCCGGACCCGGTGCCGGACCCGCGCGTCCGCCAGTTCGCCGGGCGGGGGCGGCGCGTCCTTGTCCGACTCCTCGCGGGTCTTCGCCAGCACCCCGGACAGCACCTCCGAGGCCACCCGCATGCGCTGCAGGCTGCCCCGCTGCGCCTCCGTCACGGGCCCGTCGATCCCGTCCAGCAGGTTCGCCGTGTAGCCCTCGAGGATGGTGGCCGAGGTCCCGACCTCGTGCACCAGTTCCCGCAGCCGCAGGTGGAAGCGCCGGCTGCGCGCCTGCTCGGCCCGCAGCCGCGCCGTGGTCTCGCGCGCCGTCGCCGCGTCCTGCAGCGCGCGCCTGGACCTTTCCACCCGTGCCGCCAGCACCGCGGCCAGTTCGTCGGCCCCCGTGCCTGCCGGCAGCACGGCGTCCGCCCCCGCGGCCAGGCACGCCGCGACCCGCACGCCCGGCACGTCGCCGGCCCCGACCACGATCACCGGCAATCCCGGCGCGGCCTCGTTCACCCGGGCCAGCAGCGGGCAAGGGTCCGGGGCGGCGCCCGCCTCGATCACGACCGCGTCGCCGGTCCCGGACAGCAGGGCCGACAGGAACGGCGCGACCTCGCGGTGCCGCAGCCAGGCCAGGGTTCGCCCTCCCGGCGCGGTCCCCGGGACCGCCCCGTCCGTCCCCGGCCCGTCCAGCCGGATCACCGTCCAGGAAGAAGGTTCGCCGTCCATGCCCGTCGCCCGCACGCCCGCGCGACGATGATAGGCCCGCACGCACGCGCGCCGCCAGTTTTCGGCATCCTTCGGGACGTTGCGGAACGGGGCCTACCCGGCCGCGGGCCCCGGCCCGGCCCCCTGGAACCCCTTGCGGCTGAACTTGTCCCAGGATTTCCGTCCCTTCAGCCAGTCGCGCAGCCCCTTCAACTGCCACCACAACAGGTACTGGCGATAGCCCAGGTTGGACAGCAGGCCCGCGAACACCAGCACCAGCACCGTCTTGGCGCCCCGGTAGTCGAACAGCGCCCGGTCGGTCAGCCGGTTCGGCAGCCGCACCCGCGCGATGGCCGCCAGCACGCTGCCCGCGGACAGCAGCAGGTTGAAGCCGATCGCGAACGCCAGGAAGGTGCCCATCGCGGCCAGGTCCAGCAGCCCGACCGCCGCCGACAGCGGCACCACCAGGTAGCCGATGGTCTCGATCACGGGCGCCAGGGCCTCGAACAGCAACTGGTAGGGCAGCGAGAACATCCCGATGCGCCCGTACCGCCGGTTGAACATCATCCGGCGGTGGAACCACAGCACCTCCAGCAGGCCCCGGTACCAGCGGCTGCGCTGCTTGCCCAGGTTCACGTAGACCTCGGGCGCCTCGGTCCAGGAGGTCGGCTGAGGCATGAAGACCACGCGCCCCACCTGCCGGTTCTCCATCAGGAACCGGTGCAGGCGCACGACGACCTCCATGTCCTCGCAGACCGTCTCGGCCTTCGCCCCGACGTACTCGCGGCTGACGCGGCTGCGGATGTGCTTCGTCAGGAAGCCGCCCGCCGCGACCAGCACCTCCCGCTGGATCAGAGCGAACACCCCCGACAAGATCAGCAGCGCGTTGAACTGCCCCAGCGCGGTGCGGCTCTGCGTGAACGAGCGCATGTACTCGACCACCTGGAACCGGGCGATCCAGGTGTCCGGCAGGCCCACCTCCAGCACCTTGCCGTCCTGGACCTTGCATCCGTTGGACAGCGCGATCTGCCCGCCCACCGCGACGACGTGGTTCGGGTCGTCCAGGATCGGCTGGATCGACGACCGCAGCGCCTCGCCGACCATCAGCGAGTCCGCGTCCATCGTCGCGACGTAGGTGCCCTGCGACGCGTTGATGCCGGCGTTGATCGCGTCCGCCTTGCCGCCGTTCTCCTTGTCCACCAGCACCAGGCGCTTGACGGTCGCCGGCAGCGGCATCGTCGACCGGTACAGCCCGCGCACCCGGGCCGTGCCCAGCTGGCTGCTGATGTCGATGTCCGACCGCACGAAGGAGAACGCCTCCTTCAGCACCTCCACGGTCCGGTCCTTCGACCCGTCGTTGACGATGACGATCTCGTAGTGCGGGTAGTCCAGCCGCAGCAGCGACCGGACGCTCTGGACGATCGTGACCTCCTCGTTGTAGGCCGGCACCAGCAGCGAGATGTCCGGCGCGAAGGCCTCGACGCGCGAGTCCTTGCGCAGGGCCGCCTGCGCCATCTCCAGCGTCCGGCGGACGTGCAGCGCACTGACGATCAGCAGGAACAGGTTGGTGAGGGCGTAGGCGAGGAAGTACGCCACAACGATGGCGTCCATCACCCACAGGATGTTCTTCAGCACGCCCACGGTCGGCATTGTCCGCGAAAAGAGGGACAGCCTCCATTTTTCGGCCGGCCCGGTCGCGGGTTTCCCCGCGGCGGCGGATCCGCGGTATTCGTTCGGGGATCGCGGGGCGGGAGCGGGACGTGGCCCGGGTGGACACCCTGCTGGGGACGGGGCGAGCGGTGATGCTGGCGGCAACGCTGGCCGCGCTGCTGCTGGCGTCGGGGGCGCCGGCCCGGGCGCAGGACCGCGAGTGCCCGGAGGCGTGGCTGCACCTGAACACGGGCGACCCGGCGGGGGCAGAGGAGAAGGCCCGCGCCTGCCTCCAGGCGAACCCGCTGTCCGCCGAGGCTGCGATGCTGCTGTCCCGGGCGCTGGCCCGGCAGGACCGCCTGGTCGAGGCCCTGAACTGGGCCGACGGGGTGCACCGCCGGCACCCGCAGGACGCCGACGTCACGATCTGGACCGCCCGCCTGAGGGCCTGGCAGGGCGACCTGGGCCAGGCCTGGGCGATGGTGAAGGACCTGCCGCCGGACCGGGCCGATGCCGAGGACCTGCGCTTCCTGGCCGACCTGGCCTTCTGGCGGCACGATTCCGCCGAGGCCGCTTCCCGGTACGACCGGGTCGTCCGCTTCACCCCCTCCGACCGGCGCGCCCGGCTGAACCGCGGCCTCTCCCGGCGCGACTCCGGGGACATGGACGGCGCCCTGGCGGACTTCGACGAACTGTGCCGGCTGGGCGAGCGCGAGTCCTGCCTGCTGTCCGACCGGGTGCGCATCTCCCGGTCGAACCTGTCCGCGTACGCCCGCTTCGACCACTGGACGGTGCTGGAACGGCCCGACGCCTACAGTTGGGGCGCGGGCCTGAGCGGCCGGACGCCCGGCGGGTCGAACGTCGGCCTGTCGCTGGAGATGCGCCCCCGCTTCTACTCCGAGAGCGCCTTCGGGGACCTCTTCTCCGAGGTGTGGTACTCGCGCGACCCCGCGCCCTGGGCCACGATCCGGGTGGCCGCCGGCGTGGCCGTCCGCCCGCGCTACTCGCCGCTGTGGGCCCTGCAGGTCGAGCCGATCTTCCGGCCGTGGAAGGGCGGCGAGGTCGGCCTGATGGTCTGGCGCATGCAGTTCGAGACCCGTCCCGCGACCGTGCTGTCGCCGTCCCTGCTGGTCGAGTGGAACCGCTTCACCCTGTGGGCGCGCTACTTCCTGGGCATCCGCGACAGCGGCGACCTGGCGCACGCCGGCTTCGCCAAGATCGGCATTCGCATCACGTGGCCATGGCTGGTGCACCTGGTCGCCGGCGCCGGCAACCGGGCGGACTACCTGGACCTCCAGGGGAATCCGGACGCCCAGTTCCACTGGACCGTCGGCGGGGGCGTCGGCTGGCAGGTGAACTGGCGCTGGCGACTGGTGCTGGACGTGCTGTACCGGGACGAGCAGGCCCGGGGCCGCGCCTACCGGCAACTGCGGACCAGCCTGGGCACGGAGGTGCGGTTCTGAGGGCCGCCCCGGGGGTTCCCGCGGGCCGGCACGGGAGGGCGTCGATGGCGTGGCTGATCCTGTTCCTGGCGGGGCTGTGCGAGGTGACCTGGGCCATCGGCCTGAAGTACACCCAGGGCTTCACGCGCCTGTGGCCCAGCGTCGGCACCGTCGCGGCGATGGTGGTCAGCGTGCTGCTGCTGGGCCTGGCGATGAAGTCGCTGCCCGTGGGCACCGCCTACGCCGTCTGGGTCGGCATCGGGTCCGTCGGCACGGTGATCCTGGGCATCGTGCTGTTCGGCGAACCCACCAACCCGGCCCGGCTGGTCAGCGTCGCGCTGATCGTCGCCGGCATCGTCGGCCTGAAGCTGGCCTCGCATGCCTGACGCCGTCCCGGGCCGTCCCCGCGCCCCCGGCCGCGGAACCGCTTGACCCGGCGCCGCCCTGGCCCGATACTTCGCGCGGATTTCCGGAGGCCTGCATGAGATTCCACTTCCCGGTCATCATCATCGACGAGGACTTCCGTTCCGAGAACGCGTCCGGCCTCAGCATCCGCGCCCTGGCCAAGGCGATCGAGGACGAGGGGGGCGAGGTCCTGGGCGTCACCTCCTACGGCGACCTCAGCAGCTTCGCGCAGCAGCAGAGCCGCGCGTCCGCATTCATCCTGTCCATCGACGACGAGGAACTGGTCAACGAGGCCGAGCAGACCATCGCCGAACTGCGGGCCTTCGTCGAGGAAATCCGCTTTCGCAACACGGACATCCCGATCTTCCTGTACGGCGAGACGCGTACCGCCCGGCACATCCCGAACGACGTGCTGAAGGAGTTGCACGGCTTCATCCACATGTTCGAGGACACTCCCGAGTTCATCGCCCGCTACGTCCTGCGCGAGGCGCGGTCGTACGTGGACAGCCTGCCGCCGCCGTTCTTCCGCGCTTTGACCCACTACGCCGCGGACTCGTCCTATTCCTGGCACTGCCCGGGCCACGGGGGCGGCGTCGCCTTCCTGAAGTCCCCGGTCGGCCAGATGTTCCACCAGTTCTTCGGCGAGAACATGCTGCGCGCCGACGTCTGCAACGCCGTCGAGGAGCTGGGCCAACTGCTGGACCACACCGGCCCGGTCGCCGCGTCGGAGCGCAACGCCGCGCGCATCTTCAACTGCGACCACCTGCTGTTCGTCACGAACGGCACGTCCACGTCCAACAAGATCGTCTGGCACAGCACCGTCGCGCCGGGCGACATCGTCGTGGTGGACCGCAACTGCCACAAGTCGATCCTGCACGCCATCATCATGACCGGGGCGGTGCCGGTGTTCCTGATGCCCACCCGCAACAACTTCGGGATCATCGGGCCGATCCCGAAGTCGGAGTTCGAGTGGGAGAACATCCAGAAGAAGATCGAGGCGAACCCGTTCGCGCGCGAGACGCTGCAGAAGAACCCCGGCGCGAAGCCGCGCGTACTGACGATCACCCAGTCCACCTACGACGGCATCCTGTACAACGTCGAGGACATCAAGCAGATGCTGGACGGGAAGATCGACACGCTGCACTTCGACGAGGCGTGGCTGCCGCACGCGACCTTCCACAAGTTCTACCGGTCGTTCCACGCGATCGGTAAGAGCAGCGCCCGTTGCCGCGACTCGATGGTGTTCTCGACCCAGTCCACGCACAAACTGCTGGCCGGCCTGTCGCAGGCCTCGCAGATCCTGGTGCAGGACAGCGAGGCCCGGAAGCTGGACCGCGACGTGTTCAACGAGGCCTTCCTGATGCACACGTCCACGTCGCCGCAGTATGCCATCATCGCGTCCTGCGACGTGGCCGCGGCGATGATGGAGCAGCCCGGCGGCAAGTCGCTGGTCGAGGAGTCCATCGCCGAGGCGCTGGACTTCCGGCGCGCGATGCGGAAGGTCGACGAGGAGTGGGGCGCGGACTGGTGGTTCAAGGTCTGGGGCCCCGAGGAACTGGCGGACGAGGGCATCGGCACCCAGGCGGACTGGGTCCTGCGCACCGGCGAGCACTGGCACGGCTTCGGCAACCTGGCGCCCGGCTTCAACATGCTGGACCCCATCAAGGGGACGGTGGTGACGCCCGGCCTGGACGTGGACGGCGACTTCGCAGACTGGGGCATCCCGGCGTCCATCGTGACGAAGTACCTGGCCGAGCACGGCGTCATCGTCGAGAAGACCGGCCTGTACTCGTTCTTCATCATGTTCACCATCGGCATCACGAAGGGCCGCTGGAACACGCTGATGAGCGAACTGCAGCAGTTCAAGGACCTGTACGATCGCAACCAGCCGCTGTGGAAGGTGATGCCCGAGTTCGTGGCCAAGTTCCCGATATACGAACGCATCGGCCTGAAGGACCTGTGCACGCAGATCCACGAGGTCTACAAGGCGAACGACGTGGCGCGCCTGACGACGGACATGTACCTGTCGGACATGGTGCCGGCGATGAAGCCGTCCGACGCCTTTGCGAAGATGGCGCACCGGGAGATCGAGCGCGTGCCGATCGACCAACTGGAAGGTCGGATCACGGCCGTGCTGCTGACGCCGTACCCCCCGGGCATCCCGCTGCTGATCCCGGGCGAGTGCTTCAACTCGACGATCGTGCGCTACCTGCAGTTCGCCCGCGAGTTCAACGCCCGCTTCCCCGGCTTCGAGACCGACATCCACGGCCTGGTCAAGGAGAACGGCCACGGCTACTTCGTGGACTGCGTCCTGTAGGGCGCGGGGTTCAGGCGGGTGCGCCGCCTCTTCATTTCCCCGTGAACCGGGACCGGCGGCGGGCCGCCCAGCCGATCGCCAGCAGGAACGCCACGGCCGCGGACAGGCCGGACGCACCGGGAGACGCCCCCGCGGCACACCCGCCCCCCTTCTTCCCCCCGGTGGCCGGGGCGTCCGTGGCGACCGGGAGGTCGGCCGGGGGCGGCGCGTCATCGGGGGGTGCGCCCTCGTCCCGGGGCGGGGACGGCAGGTCGGGCGGGACGTCGGGCGGCGGCGGGGGAACGTCCGGGGCGGGCTCCTCCGGGGGCACCTCGGGGGCGACCTCGGGCGGAGCCTCGGGCGGGGCCTCGGCGGCCGTCTCCGGCACGGGCTCGATCGGGGTCTCCAGGCAGGGATCCTTCCCCCCCGGCCACTCCTTCGTGTACGAGAAGACCTCGATGTCCTTGGAGTTCGAGGCATTGTACGCCAGCAACTGCTGGGCCGTGGACCGGGCCCGGTAGGACAGGCGGTTTCCGGCCAGCTCGATCGTCAGGAAATGGTGGTTCCCGGAGCACTTCCGGCTGCCCTGGGCGGACCCGCAGAAGAGGCCCACGGCGATGTTGTAGGCCAGGGCCCCGGCACCCCCGGTGACCACGTACTGGGTCCCCTTGGCGGGGTCCCCCACGGGGATTCCCTCCTCCTCGTCGCCGTTGCCCCTCATGGCCTCGAAGCGCTCGTAGAAGTGGTTGTGCCCGTAGAAGACGAAGTCCACGTGGTGCTTGTCGAAGACGGCGGTGTAGTGGGGGTTCTGGCCCTGCTCGTTGGGCTCGTGGGAGATGTCCAGCAGGCCCAGCAGGCTGTGGGACGTGTAGGTCGGGTGGTGGAAGAAGACGAACTTCCACAAGCGGGGGTTCTCGGTCAGCACGCGGTCCAGCCAGGCGGCCTGGGCGGCGAAGTCCTTGAAGGTCTGGGTGGAGAGGGACACGAAGATGGCGTTGCCGGTGGCGAAGAAGTAGTAGTCCTCGGTGCCCGTGACGTCGTTGCGGGGCAGGTTGAAGAGCCGGTTGTAGTGGGCCCCGTCGCCGTCCTCGGGACCGTCGTCGTGGTTCCCCAGGGTGGGCATGTGGGGCACCACGGCCAGGGTCTGGTCCGAGGCCTCCAGCCAGTTGGCCCACTGCTTCGCCTGGTCCCCGTTGTGGACGATGTCCCCGGAGTTCAGCACGAACAGCGGGTCCTCCTGCAGCAGTTCC
This sequence comes from uncultured Myxococcales bacterium, assembly GCA_937975765.1. Classification (GTDB taxonomy): domain Bacteria; phylum Myxococcota_A; class UBA9042; order DTJE01; family DTJE01; genus CAIZWN01. The sequence goes on along the minus strand of CALJUR010000120.1, from coordinate 132,989 downwards.
GTGATGATGGGGAACCAGCGGGGCGAGGGGCCGGAGTCGTCGTCGCTGCGGTTGTCCCCCAGGATGCCGAAGGAATAGGGCGTGCAGAGGTCGTCCGGCGGGGTCCGGAACCGGAATTCCTGGCTCCAGGACCCCTCTCCCCCCACGCGGTAGCGGTACTCGACCCCGGGCTGCAGGTCCTTCAGGACCACCTCGTGGATGGCTCCCAGCGGCTGGGGACCCATCGTGACGGTGCCGGTGGCGAACTGATCCCACAGGGGGGCCACGCCGTACTGCACCTGGGTGGGGTCGTCGGTGCCGTCGGTGTGCCAGGTGACACCCGCCGTCCGGGGGGCGTCGTGACCGGCGAAGGACAGGTGGATCCACCGGGGCGGGGAGGCCGCGGCGACCGCGGAGGCCAGCAGGAGGGACCCCAGGACCAGGAGCCGCGTCGGCCATCCCATGGGTGTCTCCGGTTTGTCTCCGAACCACGATACGGAAGGCTCGCGGAAAGTCAAAGGCGGGCCAGGGCGGTGAACAGGGCGCAGTCCAGGAAGGGGGCGCCGCCCGTCGCGCGCACGGGGGAGGCGCAGTACTCGAAGAGGTTGGGCATCTCGGGGATCCAGACGTGGGTCCGCGGGGCGCCGTCCCCCCCCGCCGACTCCCGGGAGGGATAGGGGGCGTACTCGCCGTCGGGCAGGCCCGGGCGCCAAGGGTCCCAGGCGTCCCAGCCCTCGTAGTGGTCGGCCGCCAGGGCATACTCCTCCATCACCTGCCGGGCCTCGGCGGGGGTCAGGGGCAGGCCGTAGGCGGCCGCCAGGACCGACAGTTGCGCCACGTCGGACCGGAAGCGGGGGTCCGCCGAGATGGCGTCATCCCGCACCGCCAGGCCGTCCAGGCGCGCTCCCAGCCCCTCCAGCAGGTCCCGGGCCCCCTCGGCGCCGTACAGCAGGGCGACGGCCACCGCGCTGACGTGGAATCCCCACTGCATCCAGGTGTGGCCGTAGTAACGGGCCATGGCGATCTCCTCGTAGACCTCGGAGATCCCGCCCTCGCAGTCGTTGCCCAGGGCGTCACCGGTGGCGATCAGCGCGACGCCCAGCTTGGCGTTGCACTCGGCGTTCGGCACCAGTTCCTCGTACTCCACCAGGCTGGCGAAGTCGTCCACGGTGCCGGAGGCCTCGTCCAGGTAAGGGACGTAGACCTCGCCCCCCGGCCCCTTGGCCCGGATGATGTAGCCGTGGTCCACGATGTCCTTCGCAAAGCCCTGCAACTGGCCGTACAGTTTCAGCGCGGCCTCCCGGACCTCCGGGTCCCCGTCGGACCCCAGCAGCCGTGCCAAGTGGACCTGCAGGCGGTATACCCAGGGGAAGTCGTCCTTGGACCTCTTGGTCCGGACGTACACGTCCCCGTATGCCGGGTTGGCCTGGTTGTGCACCGTGTCGTGGCGCTGCTGGGACTCCTCGTGGCGCTGGGGCTCGTAGTCCACCGCGGCCTTCCGGCCCCCGTCCAGGACCCAGGCGTGGTTGCGGTGGAAGAGGGCCCGGGCCATCACGGTGGGCACCACGGGGTCCTCCTCCGCGAAGACGCTGCCGTCGAACATCGCCGACACGCCCCGGACATACCCCAGCACCAGGTCCTTCAGGACGGCCCGACGCCCGCCGGAGTCCGGGAGGGCGAGGTAGGCCCCTACCACGGGCCCGATGACCCGTCCCACGTGGGCCATCATGTTGTCCGAAGCGCCGTCGTGGCGGAAGGTGACGGTGTCGCCCTCCCGGACCGCCACGACGTCGTCGTCCTGCCACCAGTAGAGGTAGGGCACCTGCCCCCACGGGTTCGAGGGATCCAGGCCGTGGGAGACGCGGCGCGCCCAGCGGAACCAGTCGGTGTCGGCGAAGAAGCGGGCCATGCGACGGGTGAAGGCCTCCACCTCGGCCGGGGCGGGGGGCGTCCCCGAGAGGTCCGCCCGCTGGACCGGGAAGGGGAGGACGGAGGGAAAGTGCGCCACGCCGTCCGGGACGGTGAGGCCGGCATCGCCCGGACCGGGGTCCGGGGGGACCTCCGGGTCGGCGGCGAGGTCCGGGGTCGCGACAGCGTCGGGACCCGGGTCCGCGGGGTCCGCTTCCCGGGGGCCGCAGGCGACCAGGGCCGCCAGGGCCAGGGGAACGAGGACCGCGGTATCCCGGCGAACCACCCGGGGGACCAGCGCCTGTCGCGGGGGCACCATCGCATCCTCCTCGGATCCGATCCGGGCGTCACCCTATCCCAGGGACTCGGGCCTGGCAATTCATCGCGGCACGGGCGGCCCTTGCGGTCGGCCCGGGGCCCTCGCCGGCGGGCCGGGTTTGACACCGATCCGGCGAATCCGTATCGTCGCGGGCGTCGTCGCCGCGGAGCGCGTGCGTGACCGTGCGTCGTCCCCCGCCTTCCCCGTCGAATGTGCATGCCCGGGCCCAGGACCTGAAGCCGAAGGAGGCCCCGATGGGCGACACGCCGGATCGAGACTGGCATTTCGAGACGCTGCAGGTGCACGCCGGGCAGGAGCCCGACCCCGCGACGGGATCGCGGGCCGTTCCCATCCACCAGACGAGTTCGTACGTGTTCCGGGACTCGGACCACGCGGCGAGGCTGTTCGCGCTGGAGGAACCCGGGAACATCTACACGCGCATCATGAACCCCACGACGGACGCGTTCGAGCGGCGCGTGGCGGCGCTGGAGGGCGGCGCGGCGGCCGTGGCAACCGCCTCGGGGCAGGCCGCGGAGTTCCTGGCGATGACGACGCTGGCACAGGCCGGCGAGAACATCGTGTCCGGTTCGTCCCTATACGGAGGCACGCACAACCTCTTCAAGGTGGTGCTGCCGCGCCTGGGCATCGAGGTCCGGACCGTCGAGACCCGCGACCCGGCGGGGATGGCGGTGGCGATCGACGGGCGGACGAAGGCGCTGTATGTCGAGTCCATCGGCAACCCCCGGCTGGACGTGCCGGACTTCAAGGCGCTGGCGGGGGTGGCGCACGACGCGGGCATCCCGCTGGTGGTCGACAACACGTTCGGGTGCTGCGGCTACCTGTGCCGGCCGATCGAGTGGGGCGCGGACCTCGTGGTGCAGTCCGCGACGAAGTGGATCGGCGGGCACGGGACGTCCATCGGAGGCGTCCTCGTCGACGCCGGGACCTTCGACTGGGGGAACGGGCGGTTCCCGGTGTTCACCGAGCCGTCGCCCGGCTATCACGGCCTGCGGTTCTGGCACGCGTTCGGAGCGGGCAGCCCGCACGGCAACGTGGCGTTCGCGGTGCGGGCGCGGGTCGAGGGCCTGCGCGACCTGGGTCCGTGCCTGTCGCCGTTCAACGCGTTCCTGCTGTTGCAGGGGCTGGAGACGCTGTCGCTGCGGGTCCAGCGGCACTCCGACAACGCGCTGGCGATCGCGCGCTGGCTGCAGGCGCACCCGGCGGTCGCGTGGGTGTCCTACCCCGGCCTGGAGTCGCACCCGTCGCATGCCCTGGCCAGCCGATACCTGCGGCACGGGTTCGGCGGCGTGCTGACGTTCGGGATCCGGGGGGGGCTGGATGCGGGCCGCCGCTTCATCGAGGGCGTGCGGCTGGCCAGCCACCTCGCGAACGTGGGCGACGCGAAGACGCTGGTCATCCACCCGGCCTCGACCACGCACCAGCAGCTTTCCGAGGCGGACCGCCGGGCCGCGGGCGTGACGGAGGACCTGGTGCGCGTGTCGGTGGGCATCGAGCACGTGGACGACCTCGTGGCGGACTTCGGGCAGGCCTTCCGGGCCTCCACTATCCACGTTTGACACCCTCGCGCGGCCCATGCAAGATCCACCCTGGCAGTTTGTGCCAGCAACGGAGTTCGGGGCATGCGGATGCATTCGTGGCCATGGAGGCAAGGCGCGATAGCGGCCGTCGCCGCCGGCCTGGTGCTGGCCGGCTGGGCCTGCAAGGGGTCAGGGGGGACGGACACCGGCCGGGATGCCGTGGCGGAAGCGGCGACCGATCCGGGGACCGGGCCCGCGGACGATGGGGGCCAGTTCCCGGACGCGGAACCGGACGCCGATGCGTCCTGCGATCTCTTCCTGGCCGAACTGCCGACGGACCCGCCGGACGTTGCGCCGGTCGACCTGCCGGTCGATGCCGAGCCCGAGGCGATCGCCGAGGTGTCCGCCGATGCGGACGACCCGGACGCGACGTCGCCGCAGGGGTGCGATCCCCTGCCCGCGGCGGGCACGTTGTGGGCCCTGTCGGCGCCGGACCGCGAGACGGCGGCGCAGGTGCCGATGTGCACCTGGCGCGGGGACGTGGTGCTGATCGTCAACACGGCGGCGTCTTGAGGCTACACACCCCAGCTCGGCGAGCTGGCAGCGCTGCAGACGGAATTCGCGGATCGGGGCTTCACGGTGCTGGGCCTGTACTGCAACCAGTTCATGAACCAGGCGGGCACGCTGGACCAGCAGAAGTCCGTCGAGACGACCTACGGCGTCAATTTCCCGGTGTTCGGGCTGGTCAACGTGAACGCGCCCGACGAGCACCCGGTGTTCTCGTGGCTGAAGGCGCAGCCCGCCGGCGCCGGCGACGTCCAGTGGAACTTCACGAAGTGGCTGGTCGGTCGCGACGGGACGGTCCTGGAGCGCCGGGAGCCCGCGACCAGGCCGTCGACGTTCCGTGCCGCCATCGAGGCCGCGTTGTAGCGGCCCGGAAATCCCCAGGGCCCTTCTGCCCCCCCCATGTCCCAGGGGAATGTCGGCCGCAGGTCTACGGGAAGTGGCACAGCGCGTCGAGCCCCAGCGCGTCGACGTTCGTGCACGTCCCGCCCTCGCAGAACCGGCCCGCGCACTGCTCGTCCCGCGTGCACGGGCCGCCGTCCGGGATCGCGTAGGTCGCCGTGCAGGCCCTCGTCGCCTCGTCGCACCACGCCCCCTCGCCGCAATCGGCGTCCTCGACGCAAGCGGCCCCGACGGGAAGGGTCGGGGAACAGGCTTCGTCCACGCAGTAGAGGCCGTCCGCGCATTGGGTGCTGGAATCACAGGGGGCACCTTCCGCCGCCAGCATCACGCACGTACCGTTCGAGCACCGGCTTCCCAGCGGGCACCAGAGCAGGTCGGCGTCCCCCGAGGTGCCGCAGGCGCCTGACGGGCCGGTCGGTCGCGACCGGCGGCAGCGCTGGAAGTCGCACAGCAGGGGGGCCGAGCACGTCATGGATCCCTGGTTCGCCAGGCCGCACTCCTCGCCCGCTGCCGGTTCGGGGACGCACCGGCCGTCGAACGAGCAGCCCAGGCCCCCGGCGCAGGGGACGGAACGATACCAGGTCGTCGGGTCGGTGAAGGAGAATTCGGGGCAGTTCCCATCGAGTCCCACGCGCGGCGTGCAATTCCCCGGGCAGGCAGCCGACCGGTCGCAGTACAGGCCCTCGACGCACTCGTTGTCCTGCCGGCAGGGAAGGCCGCTGTCCAGGCGTCCGGACATCCCCGTGCACCAGCGATCGCGAACCACCCACAGCACATCGCCGGCGAGACCGCACGGGCCGGCGGTTCGAACCGCGGCCAGGCAGGCCTCGAATCGTGTCCGGTCGAAGGTGACCGTGCCCGCCTGGATGGCCCGGGCCCAGGCGGCGGCGACGGTCGCGCAGCCGGCCTGGGTGGAATGCGTCCCGGGTGCGGATCGGAGGGTGATCCCGATCATCGAGATCTCCGTCGAGGCGCAGTCCTCGAGGTTCTCGGCATAGAGTTCGACCGCCTGGAGGCAGGCGGATTCCAGGTCCTCGACGGACCCCGGAGCCGGGTCGCCGCTCGCCTCGCCCGTCCCCGGGCAACCGGCGAGGGCCCCTCCCGACGCGAGGAAAAGGACGGCGATCGAGATGCGGCCCCGAAGATGGGTGGTCACCTGCCATGCCCGATGCGGAGGGATGGATCCTATCATGGAGCGGGTGTCCGGCGAACCGCTTTCGGCCCCTACGCCAGCCGGGCCAGGATCGCCTTCAGGTAGGCATGGAAGCGCGCGGTGGAGGCGATGGACAGGTACTCGTCCGGGGAGTGGACGTTCTTCATGTCCGGGCCCAGCGAGATCATGTCCATGCCGGGGACGTTCTCGCCGATGACGCCGCACTCGAGGCCGGCGTGGATGGCGGTGACCTCGGCCTCGCGGCCGGCGACCTGCTGCCAGACCTCGCGGCAGATCTTCAGGACCGGGGAGTCCACGTCCGGACGCCAGCCCGGGTAGCTGTTCACCAGGTCCGCGGTGCCGCCTGCCAGCCGGGCCGCCGCGGCGATCGACTCGCGCACGGTGTCCATCGCCGGGCCGACCGACGAGCGGGACAGGCACGTCACGGTGCACTCGGCGTCGGACAGCGCGACGATGCCGACGTTGGTGGACGTCTCGACCAGTCCGACGATGTCCTGGCTCATCACGATCGGGCCGTGCGGCAGGGCCAGCAGCAGGTCCAGGATCGCCCGGGACTGCGCCACCGGCTTCGCATCGCAGGGGATCGGGCCGACGGCGATCGCCAGGCCCGGATCCGCCTTGCCCAGTTCGAACCGGACGCGGTCGGCCAGGGCCGCCACCCTGGCCGGGAAGGCCGCCGCGCGGTCCGCCGGCACCCACACGCAGGCCGAGGCCTCGCGCGGGATCGCGTTGCGCTTGCTGCCGCCCTCCAGGCAGGCGACCCCCGCGCCGTCGGTGCCCCCCGCGCCCGCCTCCAGCGCCCGGGCCAGCACCTTGATGGCGTTGCCGCGGTTGCGCGGGATGTCCAGGCCCGAGTGGCCGCCCTTCAGGCCGGACACCTTGACCGTGAAGCCGACCGCGCCGGCCGGGACGTCGACGCGGGTCACCGGCACGTGCACCACCGTGTCGCCACCGCCGGCGCAGCCGATGAACAGCGTGCCCTCGTCCTCGGAGTCGAGGTTCAGCATCGTGCGGCCCTTCAACAGGTCCGCCTTCAGGCCGAACGCGCCGGTCATGCCGGTCTCCTCGTCGATCGTGCACAGGATCTCCAGCGGGCCGTGCACCGCGTCCTGGTCCTCGGCCAGCGCCAGGCCGGCCGACACGCCGACCCCGTTGTCGGCGCCCAGCGTGGTGCCGCGCGCGCGGATGCGGTCGCCGTCGATGTAGGCGTCCACCGGGTCCCTCAGGAAGTCGTGCACGACGTCCGAGTTCTTCTCGCACACGATGTCCAGGTGGCCCTGCAGCACGACGCCGGGGGCGTTCTCGTGGCCGGGCGTGGCGGGCACGACGACGACGACGTTGCCCACGGCATCGGTGCGGCTGTCCAGGCCGTGCTCGCGCGCGAACGACAGGACGTACTCCCGCGCGGCGGCCTCGTTGCCGGACCCGCGGGGGATGGCGATCAGGTTGGCGAAGTGCCGGAACAGCAGTTTCGGTTCCAGGTCACGGATCCCGTTCGACATGATGCCTCCGAAGGTTGAACGATGCCCGGCGGCGAGGATAGCACCGGGTGGGCCGGTTTGCACCGGCGCGGGCGGGGACTATGCTACGCGTGCGCGCCGCGCCGGGGCGGCCGGGGACGAGGGACACGATGCCCGAGGAGACGCGGATGCCCATGACCGAGGCCCTGCTGCTGCCGGCGGAGGGCGACCTGGGCGTGAAGGTGGGAGGCCTGGGCCTGCAGGAGCGCTGGCAGAAGGGCCTGGCCCGCGCCGGCATCCGGGCCCCCGCGGTTCGCCCGTCCGCGATCCCGGCGGCGCTGGCCGGCGCGACGGCCCCGTTGCTGGTGGCCGACGCGGGGGCGGTGCTGGACTACGACGCCCTGAACCTGCTGGCCGCGTCGCGGGCGGGTGCGGGGGAGATCGTGGCCTTCCGGGACGACGGCAGCGGGACCGTCCCGGCCGTGCTGCTGGGGTCCGAGGCCGCCCGCCGGATGGCCGCCTTCCGGGAGGCCTCGCCCGCGACCCTGTCGGCGCACGCATCGAGGACGGCGGACCTGCCCGGGGCCTGCTGGCCGCGGCCACGGAACGCGCGCGAGGCGAACGCGATCACCCGGTCCATGCTGGCCCGGCTGCGCCTGCGCCCGGGCGGCCTGGTCGCCCGCCACGTCAACCGCCACTTCAGCACCCGATGGACCTACTGGCTGCTGAAGACGCCGCTGACCCCCAACCACATCACCACGATCACCGGCGTGCTGGCGCTGGTCGCCGCCGCCGCGATGCTGCCGGCCGGCTGGGCCTTCGGCGTGCTGGGCGCGCTGCTGATGCAGGTGTCGTCCATCATCGACGGGTGCGACGGCGAGGTGGCCCGCATCCGCTACCAGCAGTCCGAGTTCGGCAAGTGGTACGACAGCGCCTGGGACGAGGTCGTCAACGCGCTGTTCCTGGCCGCCATCGGCCGCCACGTCGCGGCCACGCAGGGGCCGGGGTGGGAGTGGGCGCTGTGGGCGGGCGCCTTTGCCGGCCTGGCCAACTTCCTTTACGGCGCCGCCAACTTCCACTGCAAGTGGGTGCACGGCATCGGGCTGTACTGGTGGTTCGACAAGCCGCCGGCGCCGCGGCCCCCCGACCAGCCGCCCCCCCCGCCGACCTGGTGGTCCGAACTGAAGACCCTGTCGGGCCGCGACGCGTACCTGTTCCTGTTCTTCCTGGCCGCCGTCGCGGACGTGCTGCCGTGGCTGCTGGTCGGTATCGCCGCGATTTCGGCGGCCTTCTTCGGGCTGCTGTTCGTGCACGTCGTCGTCGTGCGGGCGAGGTGGTGAGGCCATGAGCGAATCCCCGACCCGCCGCCGGTCCCCCTGGGACGTCGCGGCCCGCTTCGCGTTCGTGGCCCTGGCGGTGGCCGGCCTGCTGTGGCTGCTGGACCGCATCGGCTGGGACCGGATCGCCGATCACCTGCAGCGGGTGGGCTGGGCCGGCGCGGCGCTGCTGCTGGTGCTGGGGGCGCTGGAGGCGCTGGTCGATGCCGAGGCCTTCCGGGCGGCGCTGCCGGTGCCGGTGTCGCGCTTCTACATCTACGTGGCCAACCAGACCGGCGCCTTCGTCAACCGCTTCATCCCGCTGGAGACCGGCGAGGTGATCAAGGGGGCGCTGCTGTCCCGGCGCGCCCCGACCGGCGACGCGGTCGTCGGAACGGTCATCTGGAACTACGTGTTCAAGCTGGCCAAGCCGATGGCGGCGGTGATCTCGCTGGCCGCCGCGCTGCTGTTCGGAGACCCGTCCCTGCGCGGCGTCGCGCTGTGGATGATCCCCGCAGCGGCGCTGTCCTTCCTGCCCTGGGCGGCGATGCGGTTGCTGATCGCGGTGGGCCTGGGCGGCATCTTCACCCGAGTCGTGCGCCTGCTGCACCTGCCCGTGAAGGACCCGGACGCGCTGGTGGCGCACGCCCGCGAGGTGGACCGGGTGGTGCGGCGTTTCCGGCACGAGCGCCCGGGGGCGTGGCGCGCGGTGCTGGCCTGGCAGGTCGCCGGCCGCATCTTCTCGTGGGTGTCCTACTGGATCGCGATGGTGCTGCTGGACCAGGCGTTCGACCTGGCCACGGTCGGCATGATCTGGACCGGCTTCATGGTGATGGGATACCTGATCGCGGTGCTGCCGTCGCGCCTGGGCACCACCGAGGCGGGCGGGTTCGTGCTGTTCGACATCCTGGGCCTGGACCCGGCGACCGGCCTGACCACGCAGGTCATCCTGTCGCTGCGGGCGATCGCGGTCAACGGCCTGTCGGCGCTGTGCCTGCCCTTCCTGGACACGTCGGCGCGGGCCGCAGCGAAGCGGCCGGACGGGGCCGCCGCGCCGCCGGCCACCCCGACCGAGCCTCCTGCCGGGGCCTGACCGGAGGCGGGGGACGGGGCCCCCGCCTTGCAATACCGTCAGCGGTCCTTCGAGGCCTTGTCCAGCTTGCCCTGCAGGCTCTTGTACGCCGACTCGGCCTTGTCGGAAGCCTTCTTCGCCTTGTCGGCCGCCATCTGCGCGTTCAGGAAGGCCTTCTGGAAGTCCAGTTGCTGGGTCTCGAACTTGCGCGCGTCGAACCCCTCGAACGGCTTCAGCCCCTTGCCCGCCGCCAGGCGCGCCCTCTCCAACTGGTGCTGGGCCTTGGCCGCGTCGACCTCCTTCGCGGCACTTTCCTCGGCCTTTTTCAGCCACTCGGCCCGCGTGGCCATCCACTCCTTCTTTGCATCGGCCGTCCTGGCCGCCAGGTCGGCGTACTCCTGGTCCTTCGCGGCGCGGTCCCGATCCTCCTGCGCCTGCTTGTGAACCTCCTTCGCCTTCTCCAGGGCCCCCTGGGTCTGGGCGATGGAGGCCTTCGACGTCTCCAGGACGGCCAGGTCCTCCTTCGGCACCAGGTTGAAGACGTTGTCGCCCAGCGTCATCATCGACGTGCCGCCGCAGCCGGCCGCCAGCAGCATCACGGGCAACCATCGGCATCCCTGCATGACTCCCTCCCCGGGAAGGCTGCCGTGACGGCCCCTTCCGTATCCATGACTTGCATCCAGGGTCCACCCATTCCGCCCCCCTCGTCAAGGCCCCGGGGCGGAAGGACGGCCATCCAGCGGGGATCGGGGGGCGATCAAAGATCGATGGAGGTCGACAACACGGCGTTGAAGCCCGGCATGAAGACCCCGGAGCCGTGGTACTTGTACTTCGCGTCGGTCAGGTTCTCCAGGGCCAGCACCATCCTCGCCCGATCGGCCACCGCGACCCCCAGGCGCAGGCCCAGCGTGGTCCATCCGGGAGTGCCGCCCTTCGGGATCCGGCCGTCCTTCCTGTCCAGCGGCGACAGGCGATCCTGCTTGCCGGCCGCGCGGACGGTCGCCTCCACGAACCCCCGCACCAGGCCCGGCCACGGCGTGTCCCACCTCAGGCTGGCCGCGCCGAACAGCGGGGGGATGCGGCTCATCGGCACGTCCGGCCCGTCCGGCACCTGCTGGTCGCCCCGGGAATAGGCGAGGTGCCCCGACGCCGACAGGCCCCACCCCATATCGACCGCCGCCTGGGCCTCCAGGCCCCAGGCGCGCGCCTGGCCGACGTTGACCTTGACCACCACGTCCTTGCCCTCGACCTTCGACTGCCCCTGCCACGTGCCGGGCACCCGGTCGATCAGGTCGGACACGAACGACACCCATCCCGAGGCCGCGACCCGCACCCGCCAGAATCGCACCCGGCCCAGCAGTTCCACGGTGTCCGAGCGCTCGGCATTCAGGTCGGGATTGGGCACGTTCCAGTACCGGCCGCTGTCCCCGAACATCACGGCCTCCTGCAGGTTCGGCGCGCGGAAGCCCTCGGACCAGGTCAGCGCCACCGTCGCGGAGTCCCGGTACAGCCACTGCAAGCCGGCCAGGCCCACGTGGCCCATCGCGTCCCAATCCGCGGCCTCGACATCCTCCGTCGCCGGCGCGGAACCTCCCATGCCGTGCAGCCGGTACCCGCCGGACAGGCGCAGCACGTGGCCGTCCTTCGTCGCGATCGGGTCCCCTTCCAGCCGGAGGTATCCCCCGTAGGTCAGGTACTCCGACCCGTCCGGGTACAGCGCCCCCCCGGTGGTCGCGAACCCGCCCGGCCCGTCCTGGCGCGCCCGGTCGGCGCCCACCCAGTCCTGGTAGATCGTCCCGCCATACTGCGCGCGCAAGCGGTCGCCCAGCAGGCGCGTCACCAGGCGCAGATCCCCCCCGAGGGTCCGGTCGGTCACGCGGTCCCGCGCCACGCCGGTCACGGTCCGCCGGTCCGATGCCAGCGCCTGGTCCCGCACCTCCTCCCGGAAGTCCTGGTACGACAGCGTCGCCTCGATGCGGGTCGTCGGCACCCGCAACACCAGTCGCGCCCAGCCCAGGTGCAGGTCGTTGTCGGTGAACCTCAGCGACCCGCTGGCCAGGGAGTCGGTGCGCCCCGCGTCCTCGATCCGCCCGTACAGCCAGTTCGCGGCGACCGACCCCGTGACCTTCGGCCCGGCCTGGAAACGGTGCACGCCCCGCGCGAAGGCCGAGTACGTCCGGTACCCGGTGAAGGGCTGCCGGCCCAGGTCCCCGCCGCCGTCCAGGTCCGACTGGGTCTGGAAGGTACCGCCGGCCACCACCCCGAACCCGCCGATGCCGCCGCCGGCCCGCCCGTGCACCGTCCCACCGCGATCCGCCGACGAGAACCGGCCCCGCACCGCCCCGGCGCCGCAGGCCCCGTCCCCTGCCCGGCAGTCCACCGGCTCCGCGGGGTGCAGCGACACCACGCCGCCCATCGCGTCGGACCCGTACAGCACCGAGCCCGGGCCCCGCAACACCTCGACCCGGTCCAGCAGCATGGGGTCTACCAGGTGCAGGTACTGCACGGGACCGGGCCGGTAGACCGGGTTGTTCAGCCGGACGCCGTCCACCATCAGCAGGATCTGGGGGCCGACCATGCCGCGCACGATGGGCGATCCCCCGCCCTCGTTCGTCGCCTGGACGAAGACGCCCGGCGCCTCCCGCAGGGCCTCGGGCGCGGTCCGAGGGGCATCCTCGGCCAGCGACCGCGCGTCCAGCAGGGTGACCGATCGGTCCGATTTCTCGGGGTCCTCGGGCACCGACTTCGCGACGATCGTCGTGGACCGCCCGGGAGTCGTCCCGTCCTCCTGCCCCGCCGGGCCAGTTGGCGGCGCCGGATCCACCGGGACCGGCTGCGCCAGGGAAGGCTGCGCGGGCGCCAGAAGCAGGGCCAGGGCCAGCCAGGCGATTCGTCGGAACACCATCCTTCGGCCTCCTCTTTCCGGGGAATTTCTACCCTGCCGCGGTGCTCCTGGCAACGGATTCCCGCGGCATCGCGGACGGGTGGACGGGTCCCCGGGGTCGTCTTCCCCGTTTTCGGCTACACTTCGCCGTCCCCTCCCCGGGCCCCCGGGGCGTGCCGGAGTCGCGATGGAACGGAAGTCCCGGCTGCTGCTGGTCTCTCCCGGGCGGCGGTACGCCAACCCCTGGGACCTGGGCGAACTGGCCGCCGTGATGGGCCGGCGCAAGTTCATGGTGCCCCTGTCGCTGCCCACCCTGGCGGCCTGGACCCCGGCCGGCTGGGACATCCGCATCGTGGACGAGGAGCTTCAGCCGTTGCCGCGCGACGTGCCGGACGTGGTCGGCATCACCGCGACCCTCTCCACGCTGAAGCGCGCCCTGGCGATCGCCGACGACTACCGCGCCCGCGGCTCGAAGGTGGTGGTGGGCGGCGCCTGCACGACCGGCGATCCGGCGCAGGTGCTGGCGCACGCGGACTCGGTCGTGGTCGGCGAGGCCGAGGACGTCTGGGAGGGCGTGCTGGCCGACGCGACGGCGGGGCGCCTGCAGCCGGTCTACCGGGCACCGGAGCCGTTCGAGTTCCGCCGGGTGCGACCGCCCCGCTGGGACCTGGTGGACACCTCGAAACTGATGGCCCTGGGCGTGCAGGTCAGCCGGGGATGCCCCTTCTCGTGCGAGTTCTGCATCGTCCACAAGGTCTTCGGCCGGAAGATGCGGTACCGCGACGTCGACGACGTCGTCGAGGAGATCCGCGGCCTGCCGCTGCGCCAGCTCTTCTTCGTAGACGACAACCTGACGGCCAACAAGGCCTACGCCCGGCGGTTGATGCCGGCCATCAAGCCGCTGAAGGTGTCGTGGACCTGCGAGGTCAGCCTGGACGTGGCCCAGGACGAGGCGCTGCTGGAGTCCATGGCGGAGGCGGGCTGCTCGTCCATGCTGATCGGCTTCGAGTCGCTGAACCCCGACAGCCTGAAGGAGACGGGCAAGCACCACAACCGGCTGGACCGGTACGAGGAGGCCGTGCGGCGCATCCACCGGTCCGGCATCCACGTGCTGGGGTCGTTCATCGTCGGCTTCGATGCGGACGGCCCCGAGGCGTTCGCGCAGATCCGGGACTTCGCCGCCCGCGTCGGCATCGGCTACGTGAACCTGAACCTGCTGACGGTGGCGCCGGGCACCGCGCTGCACGACCGGCTGGCCCTGGAGGGGCGGCTGGTGGACGTGGACACCGACCGGCTGAACGGCACCTACCCGTCGCTGCGCTACGGGCGGCTGTCGCACGCCGAGATGGTCGAGGGCTTCCACCGCACGCTGTCCGAGGTCTTCGACCCGGTGGCGGTGCGCGAGAAGGGGCTGGCCGTGCTGTCGACCGGCGCCTTCACGCGGCCGGCGCCCGCGGTGCGCCTCCGGGACAAGGTGCGGGGCTTCGCGTACCTGCTGCGGACCTACCTTTTCACGCGCGACCGCGCCCGGCGGCGGCTGTTCCTGGACCTGTTCGATCTGGGCCGGCGCAAGGTGGCCGACATGTCCCGCGTCGTGGAGTACCTGCTGTTCATGGCGACGCTGCGCCAGCACGTGCAGGAGCGTCGCCAGGAGTACGCCCGCATCGAGGCCGGGCTGCGTGCGAACGACGTGCCCGCGGCCGGTTCCCCGCCTACTGCCGCAGGTGCCTGAACACCGTCGCGACCAGCGCCCGGTGGGGGAAGGGCTTCTCCAGGAAGTCGTCCGGCGCCGCGCCCGTGAACAGCGTCAGCACGTTGTCCCGCGTGTACCCCGACATCAGCACGACCCGCAGGTCCGGCCACCGCCGCCGCATCTCCAGGAAGGCCTCGACGCCGCCCATCCGCGGCATCGTCAGGTCCAGCAGCACCAGGTCGGCCCGGCCCCCGAGGTCCTGCAGCGCCTGCAGGCCCGCCGCGCCGTCGGCCGCCTCGACCACCTCGATCCCGTGGGCCTGCAGCGACTGGGCGATCAGGTCGCGCACCATCCGCTCGTCGTCGACCACCAGCACCCGCCCCTTCGCCCTCTCCACCGCGACGGAGCGCAGCGGCGCCGGGGTTGGCACGGACCCTTCCGGGGCGCACGGGAACAGCAGCGTGAAGGTCGATCCCCGCCCGACCTCGCTGTGCAGCCAGATGGCCCCGTGGTGCCCCTTCACGATCCCCAGCACCGCCGCCAGGCCCAGCCCGCGGCCGGTGAACTTGGTCGTGAAGAACGGGTCGAAGATGCGGGCCTTCGTGTCGTCGTCCATGCCGCAGCCGGTGTCCACGACCTCGATGCGCACGTACCGGCCGCCCGCCAGCCCGCCCGCCGAGAAGCCGGTGGCCAGGTGTCCCGCGTCCACCTCCCGCGCGTCGGACCGGATCGTGACCTCGCCGGGCGCCTCGCCGATCGCCTCGCCGGCGTTCAGGACCAGGTTCATGATCACCTGCCGGACCTGCGACGCGTCCGCCAGGATGGCCGGCAGCCCGGGGGCCAACTCGAACCGGAAGCGCACCATCTTGGGCAGGCTGCTGCGCAGCAGTTCGACCATCTCGGTCAGGGCCGCGTTGACGTCCAGCGGCTGGACCACGAAGCGCCCCTTCCCCGAGAAGGCCAGCATCTGCCGCGTCAGTTCGG
This sequence comes from uncultured Myxococcales bacterium, assembly GCA_937975765.1. GTDB lineage: Bacteria > Myxococcota_A > UBA9042 > DTJE01 > DTJE01 > CAIZWN01. The sequence continues at coordinate 117,696 of CALJUR010000120.1, read as the reverse complement.
CCGCGCGGACCGCGGCCGTCTCGGCCTGCTGCAGCGGCGTCGCGAGTTCCGGCCCGCAGGACGGCGCGGCGTTGCGGGCCAGCGTGATGTTCCCCAGGATGCCGGTCAGCAGGTTGTTGAAGTCGTGGGCGATGCCGCCGGCCAGCACGCCCAGGCTCTCCAGTTTCTGCGAGTGGAACAGCCGGGTCTCCAGCAGGCGCCGCTCGTCCTCGTTCCGCTTGAAGGCCGTGATGTCCTGGATGGTGCCGACCATCCGTACCGGCTCCCCGGCAGCATCCAGGAACAGCACGCCGCGGCCGTGCACCCAGACCTCCCGCCCTTCCTCCAGGCGGACCAGCCGGTACTCCCGGTCGAACGGGACCCGTGCCGCCAGCACGTCCTGCTGGAAGTACCGGCGAATGTCCTCGCGGTCGTCCGGGTGCACCCTCGCCAGCCAGCCCTCCAGCGTGCGGGGGTACGACTCGTCGATCCCGAACAGTTCGTACAGCAGCAGCGAGGCGGTCCAGGTCCCGCTCTGCACGTCCAGGTCGTAGCTGCCGACGCGCGCCACCCGCTGCGACTCGGCCAGCAGGGACTCGCTCTTGCGCAGCGCCGCGGCGTGCATCCGCAACTCGGCGAGGGCGCGGTCCAGCCGCCGCCGGAACAGGGCGAACGAGTAGCCCAGGAACAGCATGATCCCCGCGTAGGACGCGAAGGACAGCAGGCCGAACTGGAAGTCGTCCAGCCGGATCACCCGGTCGGCCAGCGGGCCGGCCTTCAGCCACGCCGTCAGGGGGTAGAAGCCCAGCGAGATCGCGATCCAGATCAGCGCGCCCTTCAGCCGGAACAGGTAGGCGGCGGCGATCGCGACGGACATGCCCCAGAACACCATGGGCATCGGTTGTTCGCCCAGGTGGACCGCAACGTTGACCAGGCCCAGGTAGACGATCGCCAGGAAGGTGGACGCCCGGACGCTGTTGCCCAGCCGGCGCGGCACCACGAACCAGTTGGCGGCCGACAGCACGCCGAACGCGCTGTTGCTGAAGAACATGTACGGGCTGTGCACGAAGGCCAGGTAGATGACGCCGAAGACGAAGAAGCAGGCCGACCCGAACACGTGGATCGGCCCCAGCATCGCGGGCGCCTCCAGCCGCATCGTGGCGACCGGGTCGTTGTCGGGGGCCTCGCGCAAGGGTCCCTTCCCTCCTCCCGCATCCGGGGAAGCGCCGTGCCTTCCGGGGGTTCGACGGCCAGGAACGCCAGTATCGGGGCGCCCCCGGGCGGAGTCAAGGCGGCGGCATCCTCGTCGCGCGGGGGCACCCCGGGGCCGGGCGCCACCGGGCGCGTCCGGGAGGACCTTGACACGACTGGCCATGGCCCTTTCCCGGGACCGCCGCCCACCCCCCTCGGCGGCCCGCGGGCATAGAATCGTTTCCAGTCGTCGATCTCCGTGCTGGACCGAGGCGCCCGTGGGCAAGGCGATGCCACGACCGGGCCGCCCGGCGGGGCCCGCGCAGGGGCTTCGCGCGGCGGCGATCGTGCTGGCGTCGGCGCTGGCGACGTCGGCGTGCGCCTCCGCTCCCCCGCTGGTGGGAGGCGGGATCACCCTGCGCAGCGTGCGGCTGGAAGGCGTGAAGGCCTTCCCGAAGAAGAAGGTCCTGGACCACCTGTTCGCGGGCGAGACCTCCTGGGTCCCCTTCACGCCGGACTACCCGTACGACGAGGCCCTGACGGCGCTGGACGCCCGGCGGCTGCAGGAACTGTACCGGGCCTGCGGTTACTACCAGGCCCGCGTGGCGGGCGTGGAGGCGAAGGTCGACGCGAAGAGGAAGAAGGCCGACCTGGTCGTGCGGATCGAGGAGGGCGAGCAGGCGCGGGTGTATTCGCTGGAGGTGGCCTGGCCCGCCGACTGCGACGTGCCCGAGGCGTTGCGCGCGAAGGTGATCGAGGAGGCGACGCTGTCGAAGGGCGGCCCGTTCGAGGTGGGCCGGCTGAACGACTCGCTGGGCCGGATGCGGCAGGCCCTTCTGGTGCTCAGCCGGCCGCTGGCCCGGGTGAACGGCGGGGCGGAGGTGAACGAGGCGGCCCGGCAGGCGGACGTCGCCTTCGAGGTGGACCCGGGTCCCGAGGCGCGGGTGGGGCGCGTGGTGTTCGAGGGGCTGGTGCAGGTGCCGGAGTACCTGGTGCAGCGCGAGGTGAAATTCGCGATCGGCGAGCCCTGGACACCGGCCCTGGTGCAGCAGGTCGAGCAGGCCGTCAAGGCGCTGCAGGTGTTCCGGTGGGTGTCGGCGCGGCCGGTGCAGAAGGTGGAGGACGGGAAGGCCGACGTCGTCGTGCAGATCAGCGAGGCGGACCCCCAGAGCGTGCGGACCGGCGTGCAGATCGCGATCGAGACGGCCCGCTGGCAGCAGCAGGCCAGCCTGCAATACACGCACATGAACCTGTTCCGGAACCTGACGCGGCTGGACCTGAAACTGGTCGGCGGCTGGGCCGAGATCCCGAACCCGTGGGACTGGTACCTGCACGGGCCGGTCGTGGCGGTGATCCCGACGCTGTCGAAGAAGGGCTTCCTGGAGGACCACCTGGTCTGGTCCATCTCGCCCGCCTTCGAGATGAACCTGCAGGAGGGCTACCAGTACTGGGCGGTGAAGGGGCGCGCCGGCGTGGGCCGATGGTTCGCGGGCAAGGTCCACCTGTCGGTGAACTACAACGCGCACTACGTGGACTTCTTCCACGTCAGCCCGACGCTGGACGCCCGCAAGTCCCTGCTGGGCCGCGACTTCCAGGACCCGTACTTCCTGTCCTACCTGGAGTTCCGGATGGAGGCCTACCTGACCGACGCCATCGTGAACCCGCACGACGGCGTCGTGTTCGACTTTACGTACGACCTGGCCGGCGGGCTGCTGGGGGGGAACTACGACTACCACAAGCTGGTGATCGGGATGCGGGGCTACGTGAGGGCGGCGCGCTGGCTGCAGGTGGCGGGACGGCTGCAGACCGGGCTGATCCTGCCGTACTGGCGGCACCCGGGCGCGCCGATCAGCCAGCGATTCTACCTGGGCGGCGCCAACACGGTGCGCGGCTGGGGGTCGCGCCGGCTGTCCCCGCGCCTGGAGGAGGCGAACGCCGACACCGGCAGGACGCATTCGATCCCGGTGGGCGGGTACACGCTGGTCGAGGCGAACCTGGAACTGCGCTTCCGGATCTGGGGCCCGCTGGCCCTGGTGGGGTTCCTGGACATGGGCGACGTGCAGGAGGGCGAGCACGCGTACCGGCCGGACCAGTGGAACTTCGCGGCGGGGCCGGGGCTGCGGTACGACAGCCCGCTGGGCCTGGTTCGGCTGGATGCGGGCTTCCACCTGAACGACACGGGGGTGTTCCCGGACGAGCCGTTCTGGGCGGTGCACTTCGGGCTGGGCGAGGCGTTCTGATGCGGACGCGGGCCACGATGCTGGCGTTCCTGGCGTGGGCGGCGATGGCGCCCGGAGGCGGGGCGGCCGCGCAGCCGGTGCCGGGCGCGAAGGGGCGACCGGCCGCCGGGCCGCTGGCCACGGCCGCGGACGTGGACGTGGGCTGGCGCGCCGGGCTGGACGGGCTGGTGGCGGACCTGCCCTCGCTGCAGGGGCTGCGCGGCCCGGCGCGGGTGCGGCTGCTGGCCACCGGCGCGGCGGACGGGCGCGGGATCGACCGGGTCGTGCAGGTGGACAGCGAGGACGCGTGGTTCGGTCGGCTGCCGCTGGGCCGGCTGTCGGCGCGGATCGAGACGCGGGCGGGGGCGGGAGCGGCCACGGTCGCGATCGGCCTGGACGGGCCGATCGTCCAGGCGACGGCCATGCTTCAGGCGGACGTGCGGCTGGACACGCGCCGGAACCGGCTGGCCTGGGGGCCGGGGCCGCTGGCGGGGACCGTGCAGGTGCAGGGGATCGACCTGGCGCGCGCGACCGAAGCCCTGCCGTTCCTGGCCCTGGGCGGCACGGTACAGGGGTCGGTGCGGCTGGACGGGGAGGCGGCCCGTCCGGCGATCGAGGCGCGGCTGCTGGGCGTGGACGTGTCCTGGCGCGGCGAGGCCGTCGGGGCGGTCCGGCTGGAGGTGCGGCTGGCGGACGGCAGCGCGGAGGTCGCGGCGGGGCTGGGGGCGGAGGACGACCCGGTGGCGACCGCGCGGGCCCGGGTCCCGGTCTCGCTGGACCTGCGACGGGGCACGATCGCGTGGCGGGACGCGGAGCGCCACGAACTGGAGGTTTCCGCGAAGGGGCTGTCGCCGACCCGCCTGCGTCCCTTGTGGCGGGCGCCGGCCGGGGCGGACTTCCGGGTGGACGCGGGACTGCGCGGCGCGGGCTCGCTGGACGACTTCCGGCTGGACGGCACGCTGGAGGGGACGTACCGGTCCGGCGACGCGGAGCCGGTGACGGTGACGGCCCGCATGGAGGCCGGCCCGGCCCGGCAGGTGCTGGACGTGGTCCTGGGGAAGGACCTGGCCCGGCTGGCCGTGGCGACCCGGATCCCGCTGGTGGCGGTGCGGCGGGCGGGGACGCGGCAGGAGCCGTCCGGCCTGGAGGGGGTCCTGGACCTGGCGCTGCCGCTGCAACTGGCGGCCCCGTTCCTGCCGGACGCCCTGGACCGGCCCGCGGGGATGCTGGAGGGGCACGTCGAGGCGTCGGGCACGCTGGGCACCCCGATCCTGAAGGGCGGGGCCACCGTTCAGGGGGCGACGGCGACGCTGCTGCCGCTGAACCGGCGCCTGGAGGCGGTGGACGTGGACCTGTCGGTCGAGGGCGACCGGCTGGAGGTCCGGCGCGCGGCGGCCCGCAGCGGGCCCGGACGACTGGAGGTGGCGGGCGCGGCGCACCTGGTGGCCACCGCCCCGGATGCGGATCCGAAGGCCGGCTTGTGGGGCGACTGGCGGCTGTCCGGGGCGTTCGAGGCGCGGGCGGACTCGTTCCCGGTGGTGCAGTCCGGCCTTGCGGTCTCGCTGATCCGGGGGCGCGCCGGCGCGTCGTTCGAGGCCCGGCCCGGCGACGCGAAGGTGGTCCTGGAACTGGCCGACGGCGACGTGCGGCTGACGAAGGAGAGCCTGCCGAAGGTGAGGGGCATCCCGGTCAATCCCGCCGTGCGGGTGACGGACTGGCTGGGACGCGAGACCGGCCAAGGCCTGCTGGCCGGCGCCGGGCACCTGCGGCTGGAACTGGAGATCGAGCCGCGGGCGCACGTGCACGGCGAAGGGATGGACCTTCAGGTCGGCGGCCGGATGGTGCTGGACCGGAAGGGGCCGGTGGTCCGCGTCGACGGCGGCCTGGACGCCGACCCCGGGGGACGCTTCCGGCTGTTCGGCAACCGGTTCGAGATCCGGGAGGGGCGGTTCACGCTGGCCGAGGGGCACCTGCTGCGCCGGGCCGAGGCGGGGCCGGGCCAGACGGCCGCGACGGCGCTGATGGACCCGGACCAGCCGCCCCGCGCGATGCCGCTGGAACCGGTGATCGAACTGGTGGCGCGCGGCCGGCCGGTCGGGACCGACGTGCTGGTCAAGGTGATGGGGCCGGTGCGGCGCCCGGAACTGATGCTGGCGTCCGTGCCCCCGCTGCCGGAATACCAGTTGCTGACGCTGCTGATCATGGGGCGCGCGGACGCCGTGGACGACCGGAACGGCGAGGTGCGGCGCCAGGCGACCGCGCTGGTGGAACGGTTCCACAACCCGTCGCTGAAGCGCCAGCTGTTCGACCGGCTGGGCGTGGACAAGGTGGGACTGGGCTTCGGCAAGTCGGTCAAGCAGCCGATCGTGGCGATCGGCAAGCAGATCACGCGGCAGTTGTACGTGGAGACGCTGTACCACCACAACGCCCCGCCGGACACCAACCAGGTGCAGGGGCACGTGGAGTACCGGGTGGACCGCAACTGGACGCTGGACACCACCTTCGGGGACCGCGGCGAGGGCGGGCTGGGAGCGTTCTACACGACCCGGTTCGGAGGCCCCGCGCCGCCGCCGCCGCCGGACGAGGCCTGGGGGATGGTCGCGCGCGGGGCACGGCCGGACGGCGACGGCGACGGGGTCGAGGATCCGTTCGACCTGTGCCCGGACCGCCCCGAGGACCGAGACGGCTGGCGGGACGACGACGGCTGCCCCGACCCGGACAACGACGGCGACGGGATCCCGGACGAGGTCGATGCCGCCCGGGACGACGCCGAGACGCTCAACGGGTTCCAGGACGAGGACGGGACGCCGGACGTCGCGCCGCCCCGGCCCGTGGCGATCGAGGGCCGGCTGCGGACCGCCCTGTTCGAGGCGGGGTCGGCCATGATGGACCGCGCCTCCCGGGCCGCGCTGAAGGTTGCCGGGACGGTGCTGCGGGAACTCCGGGACATCCGGGTGTCGGTGGAGGGGCACTCGGACGACCTGGGCCCGCCCGGGGTCCGGCAGCAGGTGTCGCAGGCCCGGGCAGCCGCGGCGCGGGCCGCCCTGGGCGCGGCAGGCGTGCCGGCCCGCGGGGCGCGGACTTCCGGGATCGGGGACGCGCGACCGTCCCAGGCGAACGCCTCCGACGAGGCCCGCGCCCGCAACCGCCGCGTGGAGTTCCGGGTCGAGAGCATGCCGGCCCCGTAGGCGGCGGGCCCGTCAGGCCTCGCTGCCCGGTCCGGGCACGGGCGGCAGCGGCGCCAGGCTGGTCGGAACGAACCGGCTGCGGCCGAACCGCCGCGCGACCGGCGTCGGGGCGCCGTCCTGCAGCCACAGGTCGAAGGCCTCGACCAGGAACGGGTCCAGCTGGGTGCCCCCCGCCTCCCGCAGCAGCCCCCGGGCCTCCGCCTCGGACAGCGCGGGCCGGTACGGCCGGTTGGAGGTCATCGCGTCCCAGGCGTCCGCCACCGCGATGATCCGGGCCGCGCGGGGGATCGCCTCGCCGGCCAGGCCGTCCGGGTATCCCGTCCCGTCCCAGTGCTCGTGGTGGTGCCGCACCGCCTCCGCGATGGCCTCCACGTCGGGGTGGCGGATGTTCCGGACGATCCGGGCGCCGGCGGACGGGTGCTCCTGCATCTCGGCACGCTCGCCGCCGGACAGGCTGCCCCCCTTGTGCAGCACGGCCTCCGGGATCCCGATCTTGCCGATGTCGTGCAGCAGGCCGGCGACCTCCAGCACGTCCAGCGCCGCGGGGGGATCGCCCAGCCGGTACCCCAGGGCCAGCGCGCAGGTGGTGACGCGCTCGGAGTGCCCGCGGGTGTATTCGTCGCGCGCCTCCAGCGCCATTACCAGCGCCCGCATCGTGCCCATGAACGCCGCCTCCAGGCCGTCCTGGAGGTGCTCGGCGTGGATCGTCGCCCCGACCAGCACCCCGACGGCCTCCAGGAAGGCCATCTGCCGCTCGGTGATCGCCGGCGCGTCCCCGTCCATCTCGGCCCAGAGGACCCCCAGGGTCATGGCGGGGCCGGGCAGCGGGGCGCACAGGATCCGCACGGGCGGCAGGACGCCCATCGCCTCCTGCACGCCCGACAGGCACTCGTCGCCCGACATCACCCGGTCGACCACCTGCCGGTCGATGTGCATCGCGGCCGGGGTGCCCTCCAGGGACGACGCCGCGCAGAAGTCCCACGTCCCTCCGTTCCCGGGCCTCAGCACCAGCGCGACCCGCTGGCAGCCGCACCCTTCCCGGGCCGCCTCGGCCACGCGGGCCGCCAGGTCCTCGGGCCCGGAAACGCCCCCCAGGACCGTCGCCAGCCGCAGCAGCGTCCTCAGGCTGCCGGCCTCCGCCAGCACGCCCGACGGGTCGGGACGCCCGACCCTCATCGCCTGCCGCGTGCCCAGCGAGGCCGGCGGGGCCCACCGGCTGGACGGGACGGGCGGGTGCCGCGGTTCCTCGGCAGGTGCGTGCTGGAACCGGACCGCCAGTACGACCGCGCCCAGGTGCAGTTCGCCGCCGTCGCCCACCTCGCCCATGACGACCGGCAGGCCGTTCAGGAAGGTGCCGTTGGACGAGCCCAGGTCCGCGACGGACAGGCGATCCCCCAGGTTCTCCACGGCGCAGTGGACGCGGCTGACCTCGGGGTCGTCCAGCCGCAGGTCGGCCTGGATCGACCGGCCGATGGTCAGGCGGGTGCCGGGCGAGACGTGGAAGGTCATCCCGGCGTGCACCCCCGTCTTCACCCGCAGCAGGATGATCACCCCGCGCCTCCCGCCCCCGACCGGCGCAGCACGCGCAGGATGCCGTCCAGCACCCGCGGCAGCCGCGACGTCAGCAGGGAGTCCGGCACGTAGTCCCGAACCCCGGCCTCCAGCGCCCGAGACATCGGCTCCAGCGAGTCCTCCGGTCCCGCCACCACCCGGGGGATCCGGCCCAGTTCCGGGTCCTCCCGCAGCGTCCCCAGACGGGCGATCAGGCCCGCGGGGTCCGGCCGCACGTCGACCACCAGCGCGAAGGGCTTCGACTGGCGCATCAGGTCGATCGCGTCGTCGAACACGGGCACCGAGTCCACCGCGAACCCCTGCGCCCGCAGCAGGGCGGTCAGCGTCTCCTCGAAGGGCCGGACCGGTTCCACGACCAGCACGACGCCGAACGACCGGGCCCGGTCGCCCAGCCGGGTGCCGTCCTCCAGTGGCACGATCCCGGCGGCCTCCGCCCGCGCCACCCGGGCCCGGGGGTGCGCGGCACGGTCCTCGCGTGCGGTCGGGCCGGGCCGGGGCCCCTGCGCGATCGCCACCGCCCGCAGCAACTGGTCCCGGAAGGCCATCGCGCTGTCCGGCCGCCCCGACGGGTTCTTCGCCAGCGCCCGCAGCGCCAGGTCCTCCAGCGCCTCGTGGATCTGCAGGTCCGGCCGGCGCTCGGACGGGGGATCGGGCACGTCGTACAGGTGCTTCAGCATCGCGTCCATGCCGGTGGTGCTGGCGAACGGCACCTCCCTGCACAGCATCTCGTACAGCACGACCCCCAGCGCGTACACGTCGCTGCGCGGGTCCAGCGGGGCGCCCCGGCACTGCTCGGGCGACATGTAGGTCGGCGTCCCGGCCACCAGGTCCGCGGGCGTCAGGCCCATCTCCTCGGGCCCCCGCTTCAGCATCCGCACCAGCCCGAAGTCCACCACCTTCGTGCGCTCGCTGCCGTCCGGGTCGTGCACCACGATGAAGTTGGACGGCTTCACGTCCCGGTGCAGGATGCCGGCCTCGTGCGCCTCGTGCAGGACCTCGCACGCCGGCGCCAGCAGCGTGGCGATCCGCTGCGGCTCCAGCGGGAACTCGTCCTCCAGCACCTCCGCCAGCGTGCGCCCCTCCAGGTATTCCATGGCGATGTACAGGCTGCCTTCCCACTCTCCGTAGTCGTGGATGACGACCGCGCTGGGATGCCGCAACAGGCTGGCGACCCGGGCCTCCTGGTGGAACCGGCGCTTCTCGCGGTCCTCGTGGGCCAGGTGCGGGTGCAGCACCTTCAGCGCGACGACCCGGTCCAGGCCCTCCTGGCGGGCCCGGTACACGCGCCCGATCCCCCCCGCGGCGACGAAGGACTCCACCAGGAAGCGGCCGGCGACCTTCTTCCCGATCCACGGGTCGGCCGGCGTCGCGGGCGGCTCGTCCGGCACGGGAGGGTCGCCCCCCGCCACGGTCGGCCGGTCATCGATGAATCCCATGCCCTACTCCGATAGCGCCCAGATCTCGGTGTCCTCCTGCTTGTCCGGGAACCGGTGCGTGACGACGTGCGTGCAGGGCATCTCGTCCAGCACCCTCGACGCCGTCGCCGCGGTCATCAGCACCTGCCCCGGCCGGGCCAGCGTCTCCAGCCGCGCCGCCACGTTCACCACGTCGCCGATGACCGTGTACTCCATCCGCTTCCGGGACCCGATGTTGCCCGCCAGCACCGGCCCGGTGTTGATGCCGACCGCCAGCTTCAGCTCGGTGCCCAGTTCGCGGCGCCAGCGCGCGTTGCCCGTCTCCATCCAGCGCATCATCTCCTCGGCCGCGGCGACCGCCCGCAGCGCGTCGTCCGGCCGCCCGTCCGGCAGCCCGAAGACCGCCATCACGCAGTCGCCGACGAACTTGTCGACCATGCCCTCGTGCCGGAAGACGATCTCGGTCAGGAAGGTGAACAGCTCGTTCAGCACCGCCACGACGCGCTCGGGCGGGTTGCGCTCGGCCAGCGGCGTGAACCCCGCGAGGTCGGCGAACAGCACCGTCACCTCGCGCCTCTGGCCGCCCAGTTCCAGGTCCTTGTGCTGCGCGACGACGTTGTCGACCACCTCGGGGCTGAGGTATCGCGTCAGGTTGGTCCGGATGCGGGTCTCCTCCACCAGCCGGTCGCGGTAGCCCACCAGGTCCGTGGCCATCGTGTTGAAGGAGGCCGCCAGGTCCCCCACCTCGTCCCGCCGGCGGGCCTCGACGCGCACCGCGAAGTCCCCGCCCGCCACCCGGCGGGCGGCGCGGGCCATCGACACGATCGGGAACGACAGGCGCCTCCCGGCCAGCAGGCCCAGCAGCGCGGCCAGCACCGCTGCGGCAATCCCCACGCCCAGGGCGGTCTGCCAGGTGGTCCGGACCGCGTGGTAGGCCTCGGCCTCGTCCTGTTCGACGACGACGCCCCAGCCCAGTTCCGGGATGGGTATCAGGACGCCCAGCACCCGGTTCCCCTCCACCGCGTAGTCCGCCGCGTAGTCGGCATCGACCCGGTGCAGCAGGGAGGGGTCCTCGCGGAAGGACGCCAGCATGCCCCGATCCGCCGCCGACTGCATCAGCCGGGCCGGGTCGCCGTGCGCGACGAACCGCAGCCGGTCGTCCACCGCGAAGACGCGGTCGGTGCGGCCCGTGAAGCGACGGGCGCTGGCCTGGGACAGGTCCGCGGACAGGCGACGCAGGTCCAGCGGCGACCAGGCGAACCCCCACAGGACCGGCGGCTCGCCCCGGTGGACGGGCTGCACGATCGCGAGGAACGGCCGGGCGGGGGAGCCGTGCATCTCCACCTCGCCGTGGGCCACGCCATCCGCCAGCGCCCGCTCCATCAGCGGCACCGGCAGCGCCTCCGGCCGCGGCGGGCCGGGGGCGTCGTGCGCCCGGAAGGTGTCCACGTGGGCGCCGTCGCGGTCGTACAGCGCCATCTGGTCGATCAGCGAGGACGCCACCAGCCGGGCGCGGGTGGCGCGGACACGGTCCTCCATCGTGCCGGAGGGGTCGGCCAGGGCCGCGCCGGCGGCGGACTGCTCGATCCGTGCCTGCTCCAGGACGCCGCGGATGGCCCGCACGGCGTCCGATGCGACCGCGATGCGGAACTCCTTGGCGGAGGTCGCCAGGCGGTGGAGGTTCAGCCGCACCAGGACCGCCGTCGTGACCGCCAGCGGGACCAGGGCCAGGGCCAGCAGCACCAGGGTCAGCTTGCCCCGCAGGCCGAAGCGCCTCATCTCGCCTCCCCGGGGAAGCCCGTTTCCAGCCGCAGGCCCGCCGTCCAGTCGCCGGCGAGGTCCCGGGCGTCCTCGTTCAGGCCGCCCCCGGCATACGCGGACACCCGGAACAGGCGCAGCGGCACCGCGATGCCGCCGCGGGCCAGCACCGCGCGCGGCGGGTCGCGGCCGGCGATGCCCAGGACCGCGTCCAGGCCGGCCGCGATCTCGAGGTACCGCCACGGACGATACGCGAACCAGGCCGACGTGGTCGAGGTGACGTCCCGCGGGTCGTCGCCGCCGACGCCCAGCCCGATCGTCTCGGACAGGCCCGCCGCGACCTTCTCCCCCCGGCTCCACCCGAAGGCCAGCGCCGGCTCGACGCGCCAGGGCATGCCGTGCCGGGCGGTGGGGACGACCAGCCGGAGGCCGGGAGACAGCGTGAATCCCTTCGCGTCGATCGACAGGTAGCGCACCCCCACCCGGGTATCGCCCAGCAGCCACCGGTCGGTCCACCCGTCGAAACCCGCGCCCAGGTCGCCATCCAGCCAGGCGAAGTCCGCGTCCAGCCCCAGCCGCCCTTCCAGCAGCGCCGCCTCGCCAAAGACCGACGCCCGCACCCGGGGCCCGTCGCCCGGGCGGCCCGCGGGCGACTCCGACAGGAAGACCGACAGGCCCGCACGGTCCACCGGCCGCATCGCGGTGCCCGGCAGGCCCGGCACCGTCCGGCCCCACTCCGGCTGGCCGGGGCCCATCGGCCATGCCACGCGGGGCAGCGCCGGCCGGGGCGGCTGGATCGCCACCCGCACCTGGACGCCCTCGCCCGTCGGCCAGGACGCCCCCAGCACCAGGCCCCCGGCCGGGACGGCCTCCGGGACCTCGAAGGTCGCCTGCTGCAGGCCGACCGTCCTCGCGGGCGCGACCGGCACGCGGCCGCCGGGCGATGCTTCCAGGACCAGGCCGGCCGGCACGGCGGGCCGCCCCCGCGAGTCCTCGAACCGCAGGCGCACCGCCACCCGGTCGCCGGGCCTGAACGGGCCGGCGGGGACCTCCAGGCGCCCGCTCACCGGCAGCACGCTCACGGTCACCGGATCGGGGCACGCCGCGCCCGGGACCTGGTACGCGACCCGGTGCAGTCCCGCGGTGTCCAGCAGCACGGGCGCCTCGGCGGGCTGCCACGGGCCGTCGTCCACCCGCACCTTTTCGCCCGGCTTCCGGTCGGCCGGCGGCGCGACCACGATCGCCCCGGCCACCTCCGGGGCGTCCTTCCCCGGTTCCAGCGGCGCCGAGACGGCCACCGGCGAGACCCGGACCGACAGCAGCGGCGACGCCGGCCCCTGCAGCCCGCCCGCGTCGATGGCCGACACCCGCGCCCGGTACTCTCCGGCCGGCAGGTCCTCCGCCCGGAATCGCAGCACGCCCGCGCCCACGACGGCGTCCGCCACCAGGTCACGGAACCGGTCGTCGCGAGCCAGTTCCACGCGGTACTTCGCCGCCTCCTTCACCGCCTGCCAGCGCGCCTCGAACGCCCCCGCGACCGGCTGCGGCACCCGCACCACCACCGGCACGGGGTCCCCCCATGCCACCGGCGGCGGCAGCGGACGCGGCGGCTGGGGCTTGCGACCCTTCTCGACCGACGTGCCGAACTTCTGCGGCACCTGGACCTTCGACCCCTGGGCCGTCACGGCCGCGCTCCCCTCGAACACCGACACGCGCGTGCAGTCGTCCTCCTCGAACGACACCTGGGCCAGCGTCGCCGCAAGGTCGACCTGCGCCGCGGGCGTCCGGATCGTCAGGTCGGCCGCGCGGTCCATCGCCTCGATGCCGCCGTAGACGGTCCCCTTCTCCAGGTCGACCGTGGTCTTGACCTTCCTTTCCAGCTGGCTCTCCCTCCGGGCACCGCCGTGGATCACCAGCAGCGCGCTCTCGCGCATCACCAGGGACGACAGGTCCCGGAACCGGATCTCGGCCGACGACGACTTCCCCGTCGAGACGCGGAACAGGCGCCACAGCGCCATGTCGTTGTAGGCGTCCATCCAGTCGGCCTCGGCCGGCGCACGGGCCTTCACCTCGCGCCGGGGCAGGCCCACCTTCGCGTCCGGCTGCCCCAGCGCCGCGGGCACCCGCAACTTCTGGCCCGGCGTCAGGAGGTGCGGCATGGGACCCAGGTCGTTGTACCGGTGCAGGTCCTCGTACCGCGTGCCGTCGCCGTACAGGCGCTCGGCGATGCTCCAGCACGAGTCCCCGGGCTGGACGACGTAGATCGTCAGTTCGGGGGTGGACGGCTGGGCCGCGACGGTGGAGGCGACCGCCAGCAGGGGCAGGGCGACCAGCCATGCAGCCTTCATGGCGCCACCTCCCCCCCCGCGTCCGGCAGGATCGTGAATTCCACGCGACGGTTGCGGGTCCGGGCCTCGGCGGTGTCGGCCGGGTCCAGCGGCACCGTCGAACCGAAGCCCTTGGCCGACAGTCGCGAAGGCTGGACGCCCTCGTTCACCAGGAACCGCACCACGCAGCGGGCGCGTCGCTCGGACAGGTCGACGTTCTTCTCGCGGTCGCCTGCCGCGTCGGTGTGCCCGTCCACGCGCAGGTGCTTCACGTCGGGCCGGGACTTCAGCAGGGCGGCCACCTGCCGCAGCAGTCCGCCCGACTCGGGCTTCAGCACGTCCGAGCCCGCCTGGAAATAGATCTTCTCGTCGACCTGAATGGCGCCCCCGCTGACGGCGACCAGGGCCTTGCCCTCGTCCGGGCAGCCGTCCTGGTCGTCCACGCCGTTGATCACCTCGGGCTGGCCCGGGCAGCGGTCCGAGGCGTCCGGCACGCCGTCCCCGTCGTTGTCCGGGTCGGGACAGCCGTCCTCGTCCTGGAACCCGTCCCGGTCCTCCGGCTGGTCCGGGCACCCGTCCTGGTCGGCCGGAAGCCCGTCCCGGTCCGCGTCCGGATCGGCCATCACCGCCGCCAGGACCTCGGCCCGCGACAGCACGGGCAGGGGCACCCTCGCCGGCGGGGCCTCCCCCGCCGACCGCCCCGCCTCCGCCGTCCCGGCCGGGGTCCCGGGCTCTCCCGGCCGGACCGCCGCGGGCGCCGGGCCCATCGCGATTCCCAGGAACCCTCGCAGCGACGGCACGCCGAAGGCATCGGTCAGCCCGCCGCCCGCGCCCAGCATCACGGTCACGCCCGACCGGTGGCGCCAGCGCAGCGCGCCGCGCAGTTCCATCGCCACGTCGTCGGGCGACGGGTCCTGCACCGCCGGGATCGCGACGTCCAGTTCCAGCAGCGCGGCCAGCCCGGTCTCCCCCAGCGGGGCCGCCACGCCCGCGCCCAGCAGCACCTCGTCCACCGACGGGTGCGCGCCGAACGACGCGTCCTTCCGCAGCCGGTAGCCCGCGTTCACGGCCGCCAGCCACCCCGCCGGGTCGCGCCAGTCCGCGACCAGCCGAGGGGCCACGGTCGGCCACCGTTCGCCCATCAGCCGGTCGCGCCGCGCCGTCGGGAAGGTCGCGTCGGCCGCGATCGCGAGGCCGAACCCCCGGCACGCCTCGTTCCGCAGCAGCGTCACCCGGGCGCCCAGCCGCACCTCCGACAGGCCCGGCCCGTCCGGGATCCCCGTGTCCGCCCCGGACTCCTGCCAGAGCCAGGCGGGCAGCACCAGCGTCACGTCCAGCCGGTCCGCGATGCCCAGCGTGGCGCCCAGTTCGGCCCTCAGCCGCCACGCCACGGGGTAGCGCCACCGTCCCTGGGCGGTCTTCTCCACCGCGACGTCGCGCGCGATGTCCGACAGCAGGCCGACCTGCCAGTGCAGGTGCGGCAGCACCCTCGATGCCTGGATTCCCGGCAGGCCGTCCTGCCACGCCAGGGGCAGGAAACGTTCGAGGCCCAGGTCCCGGGCCTGACCCCCCGCCGGCAGCAGGCAGATCAGCACGAGCAGCATCGGGCGAACGAGGACTCTCTGCCACGGCATTCGCATTCGCGGCCCCGGGCGTTTTGACCCATTCTAGATTCTTCGCCCCCGGGCGACAACGCTTCGTCCTGCGGGAACGGCCCCTTCGCAGGCGGAGGACGCGTCGCGAAGCGGTCCGGGGCACCGGACCCGCCTCCGTCCGTCCCGGTTCGCGGTACAATCCGGCCCCGACGGAGGAACCGGAATGCTGAACATCGCTCTGTTCGGACCCCCCGGGGCCGGCAAGGGAACGCAGGCGGTCCGCCTGATCGAGCGCTACAAGCTGCACTACATCTCGTCCGGCGAACTGCTGCGCGAGGAGATCCGCGAGGGCACCGACATCGGCCGCGCCGTGAAGTCGGTCATCGAGAAGGGCGGCCTGGCCTCCGACGAGATGATCGTCAAGCTGCTGGAGAAGACGATCCGGAAGATCCGCGAACACTCCAACGCCCGCGGCTTCCTGTTCGACGGCTTCCCGCGCACCTTCGTGCAGGCCTATATCCTGGAGGGCCTGCTGCTGAAGATGCACACCTCCCTGATGAACCTGATCAGCATCGACGTGCCGCCCGAGGTGTGCGTCGAGCGCCTGGTGGGCCGGGCGACCGTGTCGGGCCGGGCGGACGACACCCGGGAGGTCATCGACTTCCGGCTGCGCGAGTACGCCGAAAAGACGGCGCCGGTCCTGGGCTTCTACGAGGAGAAGGGGATCCTGGTCCCGGTCGACGGGACCGCCACGATGGACGGCGTCTTCCAGCAGATCACCTCCGCGGTGGACAGTTCCCTGCGGCAGGTCCAGTTGAACGTGGTCGTGCTGGGCGCGCCGGGCTCGGGACGCAGCACGCAGGCGAAAATGCTGGCGGACCGGTACAACCTGCACTACATCAACACGACCGACCTGCTGCACGAGGCGGCGGCGAAGGACGCGCCCCAGGCCGGGCAGATCAACGAGATGCTGGAGAAGGGCCTGCTGGTGCCGGACGAGATCGTCATCCGGGTGGTCGAGGGCTACATCCGCAGCCATCCCGGCAAGAACGGACTGATCTTCAAGGGGTTCCCGCGCACGCTGGTGCAGGCGTACATCCTGGACGGCCTGCTGCGGAAGATCGGCCAGCGGGTGTCCTGCATCCTGGACCTGCGGGTGCCGACGCTGGAACTGTTCCGGCGCCTGTCGAACCGCGGCAACTCGGATCGGGCGCTGCGGTACGACCTGTCCACCGAGACGATCGTGCGGCGCATCGAGGACCACGAGCGGTACGCCCACGAGATCGCCAGCTACTACGAGAAGTCCCGGAGGCTGCACGTCATCGACGGCGTCGGGTCCCGGGAGGAGATCCACGAACGGATGGCCGCGGAGGTCGAGGAGGCCTTCCGGCAGGCCCGCTGACCCCTCGCCGGCCCCCTGCCCACCCGTCCGCGCTCCGTGGTATCGTTCGGTCTCGATTCGTCGATGCGTCCGGGGGGTGCCGAGTTGGCCGGTCCCGACAGGAATGCGCCCGCGCACCGCTCCCGGCTGGCCGGGGGGATCCTGGTGCTGGGCGGCGTGCTCGGCATCGTCGCCTTCCTGCTGTCCGCGTCGGTCCAGCGCGAGCGCGCCCAGGCCCGGTTCGACGCGGCCGTCGCCGAGGCGCAGGACCGGCTGGACGCCCGGCTGCGGGTCTGCGAGGACCTGCTGCGCGGGCTGCGCGGGCTGCTGCAGGCCGACGCGTTCCTGGACCGGAAGCGGTTCCGGGAGTTCGTGCAGGCGATGGACCTGTCCCGCCGCTACCCCGGGCTGCTGGGGGTCTCGTACGGCGTGCCGGTGAGGGACGGGAACCTGGCGGCCATCCGGGACCGGCTGTGGACCGAGCACCCGGGCCTGCGCCCCGCCCTGCACCCCGAGACCGGCTTCCCCGACGATGCGATCGTGCTGTTCGCCGAACCGGAGGCGCAGAACGCGGCCGCCCTGGGCTTCAACTCGGCCAGTTCGCCCGACCAGCGGGAGTCGCTGATCGAGGCCCGCGATTCCGGCGAGATCCGGGCCAGCCCCCCGATGCCCGTCGCGCAGGCCCTGGAGGCGGGCCCGGGGCTGGTGCTGCGCCTGCCGATCTACGAGGACCTCCGGGAGCCGGCCGACGTCGCCTCCCGCCGCGCCGCCTTCTCGGGCTATGCGAACGCCGTGTTCCTGTGGGACCAGATGGCCAGCGACGCGACCGGGCGGCTGGCCCTGGACGGCGTGCGGGTCCGCCTGCAGGACGTCACGGCCCCGGGGAATCCCCTCCCGTTCCTGGAGGGGGGCTCCGACCTCCCGCCGCACTGGTGGAGCGCGCTGGCCCCGGACGGGATCTCCCAGCGGGACGAGGTTTCGTTCGCCGGGCGCCGCTGGCGGATGGATTTCACGGCCGGCCGGTCCTTCTTCGATCCCGAGGAGGTCTGGCTGCCCTGGATCGTGGGCCTGGCCTCGCTGCTGATCACCGGCCTGCTGGCCGCGCTGGTCCGGTCCGTCAGCCAGACCGGCCAGCGGGCCCAGGAACTGGCGGACCGGATGACCCGGCAACTGAGGCTCAGCGAGTCCCGCCTGCAGGCCATCGCCCGGGTGATGCCCGACGTGATCCTGGTGCTGGACGAGGACGGTCGGTACGTCGAGGTGCACACCGGCGACCCGTCCCGGCTGACGGCCTCGCCGGAGCACCTGGTCGGGCGCAGCGTGGACCAGACGATGCCCCCCGCCGTCGCGAACCAGGTGAAGGCCACGATCGGGCGGGCCCTGGAACGCGGGGACACCCAGTCCACCTCGTATCCCCTGGACACCCTCGGCGGGCACGCGCACTACGAGGCCCGCGTCGCGCCGCTGGGCCTGGAGGTCGACGGGAAGCGGTGCGTGATCTGGGTGGCCCGCGACGTAACCGAGCGCGACGCCCGGGAGGAGGCCCACCGCCAGGCGCAGCGCCTGGAGGGACTGGGCCTGCTGGCCGGCGGGATCGCCCACGATTTCAACAACCTGCTGGCGGCGATCCAGGGCTATCTCAGCCTGGGACGCCTGGCGATCGCGGACGGGAGGGACCCGGCGCACTTCCTGGAGCGTTCCGAGGCCAGCATCCAGCGTGCCGCCGACCTGGCACGCCAGCTGCTGGTCTACTCGGGCCAGGCGGGGTTCAAGGTCGAGGAGATCGACCTGAACGCGCTGGTCGAGGAGATGGGCGGGCTGCTGGCGGTGTCGCGGTCGCGCAAGGTGGCGCTGGACGTTCGCCTGGCCCCGGGCCTGCCGCTGATCCATGGCGACCGGGCCCAGTTGCAACAGGTGGTGATGAACCTGGTAACCAACGCCAGCGAGGCGATCGGCAGCGAGGCGGGACTGGTCGAACTGGCGACCGGGACCGCCGTGTTGCAGCCCGACGACGTCGCGCGCCGGATGCCCGGCCAGGACCTCGCCGCGGGGTCGTTCGTGACGCTGATGGTGCGGGACGACGGCTGCGGCATGGACGAGGAGATCCTGGCGCGGATCTTCGACCCCTTCTTCACCACCAAGCCGACCGGGCGCGGCCTGGGGCTGTCGGCGATCCGCGGGATCCTGCGGACCCACCATGCCGGGTTCGAGGTCGCGTCCCGGCTGGGCCACGGCACCACGTTCCTGCTGCACTTCCCGGTCGGGACCGGGACCTCCGAGGTCGCCCGGACGCCGCCGCCCCCGGCGCCAGAACGCCCGCCCCTGTCCGGGACCGTGCTGATCGCCGACGACGAGCCGGCGGTGCGGGACGCGGCCCGGATGATGGCCGAGCACCTGGGCCTGACGGTCCTGGAGGCGGCGGACGGGGAGGGCGCCCTGGAGACCCTGCAGGCGCACCCCGAATTGATCGCGATCTTGGTCGACCTGACGATGCCGCGAATGGGGGGCGGGGAGGTCCACCGGCGGGTGCGCGGGACCCGGCCGCGGCTGCCGATCGTGCTGTGCAGCGGCTACAGCCGGGAGGCGCTTCCGCCCCTGAAGGACCCGGCCGAGCCGACGGTGTTCCTGCAGAAGCCCTTCTCATTCCTGGAGATGGAGGAGGCGATCCGCGAGGCGCTGGCCCGGGCCGGAGCGAACGCCTGAGACGACGCCCGGAGGCCGGTCGGCACGCCTGCCGGCGAACCCTCCCCGCGAGGCCGGATCTCCGCGGCGCACAAGCCCTTTCCGCCGCTTGTCACACCCGGATCCTTCTGCTAACCTCCGTCAGACCACGCTCTGCGGACGACAAGGAGGGCTGTCGATGGACGCGTCCAAGCTGCCTGCGATCGGGACCAAGCTCGGGGGCCGGTATCGACTGGTGTTCGGGCGCGGCGAGGGCCCGACGGGCTTCGTCTTCAAGGCCCTGGATCTGGCGCTGGACCTGCCCGTCGCGGTCAAGGTCTTCCGGCCGGAACTGTTCACGTCGCCCTTTCGCGAACAGAACCTCTTCCGCCTGTACCGGGCGCGGACCTTCCAGGACCCGTCCCTCGTGCGGATCCAGGAGGTCCAGGAAGACGCGGGGGTCCACTTCCTGACGGCCATGCTGGTCGAGGGCATGTCGCTGCGGCAGGTGATCGACCTGCACGACGAGAGCGGCGAGTCCTTCCCGCTGCCGAAGGTGCGCTCGTTCGCGCAGCGCATCTTCGACTGCGTGCTGCCGATCCACCGGGCCGGGGCCATCCACGGCAACCTGAAGCCCGAGAACTTCTTCGTGCTGCCCGAGCGGCTGGTGACGTCGGACCCGTATCACCTGGTCGCCCGGTCGCTGGCCGAGGGCGAGCAGATCCCGGTCAGCGACTACTACCGAGGGCCCGAGCAGTTGACCGACCCGGCCGTCGAACTGAAGCAGACCGACGTGTACGCACTGGCCCTGATCCTGGGCGAGATCCTGGCGATCAGCCCGGTGAAGCCCGGCGTGCCGCTGTCGGCCCAGGTGCCGAGGCTGACGCGCCGGCTGGACGACCTGTTCCTGTCGGCCACCGCCGAGAATCCCGGCGACCGCCCCGCGACGATCGAGGAGTTCGCCGAGGCGTTCCGGCAGGCCCTGTCGGTCGTGGAATCCGAGGGCCTGTTCATCCGCCGGGGCC
The DNA here is from genome assembly GCA_937975765.1 of uncultured Myxococcales bacterium. GTDB lineage: Bacteria > Myxococcota_A > UBA9042 > DTJE01 > DTJE01 > CAIZWN01. The sequence goes on along the minus strand of CALJUR010000120.1, from coordinate 97,385 downwards.
ACGAGACCGGTTCGTTCAAGGCCCTGAAACTGGCCCGGGGACCCGGGGAGGAGACCGTGGTGGCCCCCGTGGCGACCGCGCCGGCCGCCGCTCCCCGGCCCGTGCGTCCGCCGGAGCCCGCTCCCGAGCCCGAGCCGGTGCCGGAACCCGTGCCGGTGCCGGAACCCGTGCCCGAACCGGAGCCCGTGCCCGAGCCCGAACCGGAGCCCGTGCCCGAGCCCGAACCGGAGCCCGTGCCCGAGCCCGAACCGGAGCCCGTGCCGGTCGCCGCCGCCGAGCCACCCCCCCCGCCCCCGGAGGCCCTGGAGGAGGAGGTCACCGTCGAGGCGGTGGAGGAGGTCGTCGAGGCCCCGGCCGAGGAGGTTACCGAGGAGACGGTCGAACTTCCCTCGGCCCCAGGAAAGCCCGCGTGGGACGAGGACAGGACGGTCGTCGAGCCCCTGGTGCTGGAGCCCGAGGAGGTCGAGGGGATCGAGGTCGCCCCCGCGGCCGGCGAGGAGGTGCTGGAAGGCATCGAGGTGATCGAGGAGGAACTCCCGCCGCTGCCGACCGCCCAGGCCCCGGCCGCGGAGGAACCGCCCCCCATGCCGGCCGAGGCCGCAGGTGACGGCACCCTCGAGATGGAGTCCCTGGCCGAGGAGCCGCCCGAGCCGCCGACCCTGCCGATGGCCACCATGGCGCCGTTCGAGCGGGTGCAGGGCCAGCCCCAGTTGTCGAAGCGCGCGGCCAAGAAGGCCGCCCGCGCCGCGCGGCAGCAGGGCAAGGAGGGCGCGAAGGCCGCGCCTCCACCGCCGCCCCCGCCGCCCGAGGCCGCCCCGCCGCCGATGCCGAAGATCCCCTCGAAGATGGCTCCCAGGCCCCCGGAGCCCCCGAGGGAGGCCTCCGAGACCGCGAAGTTCCGCACGATCCCGACCAAGGCGCCCGCGCCCGCCCCGAAGCTGTCCGTGCCCAAGGCGCCCCCGGCGAAGCCGTCCCGGAAGGCCGGGTCCTGGTCCGTGCTGGTCATCCTGGTCGGCCTGTTCGTCGCGGTCGGCGCGGGCGCCGTCGCGCTGTACCTGAACTACTCGGGTTCGCAGGAACCGGCCCCGGCGGCGGCGAAGCCCGCCCCGGCGCCTGCCGCGCCCGTCCCGGCCCCGGTTCCCGCGGCAACTCCCGCCCCGGCACCGGCTCCCGCCACAACGCCGGCGCCTGCCCCGGCCGCCCCGCCTCCGCCGCCGCCCGCCCCGCCCAAGGCCGTCCTGGCGGACCTGCTGAAGTGTCCGGCGGGCATGGCCAAGGTCGTCACCGACGCGAAGGCGACGGACGACGGCAAGGCCAGGCCTGCCGACGCGGCCTTCTGCATCGACACCCACGAGTTCCCCGGCGCGGGCCAGAAGCCGAAGACCGGCGTATCGGCCGGCGCGGCTGCGGGCCTGTGCAAGAAGGCCGGCAAGCGCCTGTGCGGCGGTCCCGAGTGGATGAAGGCCTGCGGCGACGCGGATTTCCCGGCCGGCGCGTGCAACGTGTCCGGCGGCCTGCAGCCCTCGGGCTCCTCCCCGGCCTGCAAGACCGCGGCCGGCGTCTTCGACCTGGTCGGCAACGCGGGCGAGGTGGCCGCGGACGGGAGGCTGCACGGCGGCGACTCCGGCACCGGCAAGGGTGCCGGCTGCCGGTACAGCACCAAGCGGTTCATGCCCAAGGGGACCGACGGCTTCCGCTGCTGCGCCGACGCGACCCGCTGACGACAGACCCGCAACCGGAAGGAAGAACCCGATGATCGATCGCTACTCCACCGCGCGGATGCGCGAGACGTGGTCCCCCCGGCACCGCTGGGACCTGTTCCTGTCCGTCGAGGTCGCCTACCTCGAAGCCCTGGAGGAGGACGGGATCGCCCCGCCCGGCGGCGCGGCCCGCATCCGGGATGCCGTCCGCATCGACCCGGACCGCATCGACGCGCTGGAGGCCACGCTGCGCCACGACGTGATCGCCTTCCTGACCCACGTCGAGGAGCAGGCGGGCGACGCGACGCGCTTCCTGCACTACGGCCTGACGTCCTCCGACGTGCTGGACACGACCTTCGCGCTGCAACTGGTCCAGGCCGCGGCGCTGTGCCGCGAGGAACTGGTCGCGCTGGAGCGCGCGCTGATGGACCTGGCCGAGCGGCACCGCGGGACGGCGCTGGCCGGCCGCACGCACGGCATGCACGCCGAGGCGACGTCCTTCGGCCTGGTCGCGCTGGGCTGGCGCGAGATGGCGGCCCGGGCGCTGGCCCGGTTCGACGCGGCGGCGGCCGAGATCCGCGTCGGCAAGCTGTCCGGCGCCGTGGGCAACCTGGCCTTCGGGGACCCCGCCCGCGAGGCGCGCGTGCTGGCCCGGCTGGGCCTCGGGGTCGAGCCGGCGGCGACGCAGGTGGTGGCCCGCGACCGCCATGCCGCGTTCTTCGCCGCCATCGCGCTGGCCGGCAACGTGCTGGACCACGTCGCGTTGAACCTGCGGCACCTGCAGCGCACCGAGGTCGGCGAGGCGAACGAGCCCTTCGGCAGCGGCCAGCGCGGCTCGTCGGCCATGCCGCACAAGAAGAACCCCGTCATGTGCGAGAACGTCTGCGGCCAGGCGCGCCTGCTGCGGTCGTACGCGCTGGCGGCCTTCGAGGACGTGGCCCTGTGGCACGAGCGGGACATCAGCCACTCGTCCGTCGAGCGCGTCATCGCCCCGGACGCCACGGCGACGCTGGAGTTCGCGGCGAAGCGACTGGCGGGCATCGTGAAGGGCCTGGTCGTGCACCCCGACCGCATGGCCGAGAACCTGGCCCGATCGGGCGGCATCATCCACAGCGAGGCCCTGCTGCTGTCGCTGGTCCGCACCGGCATGAAGCGCCAGGAGGCCTACGGGCTGGTCCAGCGCAACGCGCTGAAGGCGATCCAGGGCGACGGGACCTTCGAGGGCAACCTGCTGGCCGACCCGGACGTGCGCCTGCGCCTGTCCGAGGCCGAGGTCCGCGCCTGCTTCTCGCTGGCGGAACACCTCCGCTTCACCGACGCGATCTTCGCGCGCCGGTCGCCGGATCCGAAGGACCCGTCATGATCACCCTTCGGTTCGCCCAGGTCTTCGTCCGCAACGCGACGCGGGACGAGGTCCAGGCGGCCCTGATCGACGCGATGTCCCGGGACGGGTTCGCCCCGTTCGACGATGCACGCATCCCGGCCGGCTACCCTGCGGGCGCTCGCGAGATCGACCGTTTTCTGCGGGCCGGCCCGGACGACGCCGGGACCGTGACGCTGGTCGCGTCCGACGTCCGGCGGGCCTTCGCCCGCTGCAACGACCTGGCCGCCGCGCTGCCCGGCGCCCTGCTGATCGCGCTGGTCCTCCCGCCCGCCGCGCCGCTGCGGGCCAAGCTGTACCGGGACGGCGGGCTGGCGCACAAGGTGGGCGAGGATCCCGACGACGAACTGTTCTACACGCCGCTGCCCGCCGAGGCGCCCGCGGTCTCCGCCTTCCTGCAGGCCTGGGGCGCATCCCCCGTCGCCGAGGCGTCCCCCGAGGCGGTGGCGCGCGCGCTGGGCGTGGCCCGGGCGGACCTCCCGTTCGACGCCGCGGCTGCCGGCGGCTGGCCCGTCCCGGTCACCCCGCTGACCTTCCTGTCCCGCCGCTCGCGACTGTTCCTCGAATCCTGACGCCGCGCGGCCCGCGACTCCTCGTCTGGAATCCCCTCCCTTCGGAGTCGTCAAGCAGGACGTCCCCTGATGTTCGCCCATCCCGTGAGGGGGTCCGGCGGGGAGGCCGACGGAGCGACCACAGCGTCCCCGCCCGAAGTGGAGAGAGGGCCTGAACCGAGGCCGGAGCGTGAAGCCGCGACCCGCGCGGGCGGTGGTGGCGAGCATCTCCGGCCTCCGTGACAGAGCCCGTCGCGGTCGCGGCAGCTCCGGCGGAGGCGAAGGCCCCGCTCCACTCGGGAAGGGGCGGGGGGGGATCCGGAGCGGAGTCGGCCTCCCCGTCGGCCCCCTTCACGGAGGACCGTCCGCACCCGGGACCGTCCTCCTCCCCCGGGCGGTGGCCACCGCGCGGCCACGTTCGTTGCCGCGCCCCGGCCCGAATGGCATACTATCCGCCGTTCGCACGCGGTCCGGCGCGCTCGTCCCGCCGGCCGGTGCCCGTCCCTCACGGGTGATCCGATGCGGGTCCTGCTGGTCGCTCCTCCCCGGCTCCTGTGGCCGTACATGAACGAGGAGGACAACTTCCTGATGCCCCAGGGGCTGGCCAGCCTGGCCGCCGTGGCCCGGGACGCCGGCTTCACCGTGAAGGTCGTGGACTGCCTGCCCCAGAAGGTCGGCTGGGCCAGCCTGGAGCGCGCGATCCGCGACTTCGCGCCCGACGTGGTCAGTGCCGGCGAGAACCACGCGCTTTACGCCGGCGAAGTCATCAAGCTGGTGGACCTGGCCAAGCGCGTCGATCCCCGGATCGTCACCGTGCTGGGCGGCGCCCACTTCACGAACCTGGACGACCTGTACCTGCCCGGGCACCCCATCGACTACATCGTCCGCGGCGAGGGCGAGGCGTCCTTCCGGGACCTGCTGCTGGCCCTGGCCCGCGGCGACGGCAGCGCGAAGGACGTGCGCGGCATCGCCTATCTCAGCGCCGGCAAGGTGGTCCGCACCCCGCCGATGCCGCTGATCCAGGACCTGGACACCCTGCCGCTGCCGGCGTTCGACCTGCTGCCGATGGACAGGTACGGCCGCGCGAAGCTGCTGTTCAGCCCGGGCGGCACCACCATCCACCACAGCCGGGGATGCGCCGCCGCCTGCGAGTTCTGCGCCTGGTGGACCCAGATGGGGGAACGCACGCAGGGCCCCGACGGCGAGGTTCTGCGCCCCCGCTGGCGCACCAAGTCCGTGGCGCGCACGATGGAGGAGATCGGGGTCCTGCACCGCGACTACGGCCGCCGCGCGCTGGTCTTCGTGGACCCGACGTTCAACATCGACGGCGCCTGGAACGACGCCTTCGCCGACGCCCTGATCGCCAGCGGGATGCCGATCCGCTGGTTCGCGTTCATGCGCGCCGACCTGGTGCTGAGAGACGAGCGCAACGGCGTCTTCGAGAAGCTGGTGAAGAGCGGCCTGTCGCACCTGTGCATCGGCGTCGAGCGCGACGAGGACCACACGCTCAAGGGCTGGAAGAAGACCTTCTACTCGACCTCGGCCTCCGAGGAGACCTTCCGGCTGCTGAAGCACAAGTACCCGCAGGTCTTCCGGCAGGCGACCTTCATCCTGGGCGTGCGCTCCGAGACGCCCGAGTCGATCGAGCGGCAACTGGCCTTCGCGCGGCGCATCGACGCCGACTACCCGGCCTTCCACGCCGCGACCCCGTTCCCCGGCACGGCCTTCTGGCACAAGGCGAAGGCCGAGGGCTGGCTGGAGATCGAGGACTTCGACTACTTCGACATGTCCACGCCGGTGATGGGCTCGGACCACATGACGCGCGAGGAGATCGAGCTGGCGATCATCGAGTTGAGCCGGCGCTACGTGACGGTGCCGTGGCTGCTGAAGGGGCTGCTGTCCCGGTCCGCGTACCGCCGCGACATGTACCTGTGGTTCGTGCTGGTCTCCTTCCGGCTGTTCGCCGAGGCCGTGCGGAACCGCTTGAATCCCTTCCGGAAGGAGCAGTACATGCACCTGGTGAAGCCGGACTGGTACAACGCGTGAGACCACCCATGGGCGTGCTTCTGGTCAACATCCACCGGGACCCGGGCGAACTGGCGGGACCGTACCACCGGCTGATGGCGCGCATGCCGCCGATCACGCTGGCGTACCTGGCCGCCGCCCTGGAGGCCGACGGGGTGCCGGTCGCCGTGCACGACGACGACGCGTTCGACGGCGACGACGGGGCGCTGCGGCAGGCGATCCGGCGGGCGCGACCGTCGCTGGTCGGGGTGTCGCTGGTGACCGCGGCCGCGGCCGGGCTGCCGCGGGTGGTCCGCATCGTCCGCGAGGAGGCCCCGAACGCCCGCATCGTGGCCGGCAACATCCACGCCGAGATCTACCACCGACCCCTGCTGGAGGCGGGCGCGCTGGACATCGTGTCGCACGGCGAGGGCGAGAGAACGCTGGTCGAACTGGCCCGGGCGGTCGATGCCGGCACCCCGCTGGACGACGTGAAGGGCCTGTCGTTCCTGCGCGGCGGCGAGGTCGTGCAGACGCCCCCGCGGCCGCTGATCGAGGATCTGGACACCCTGCCCTTCCCGGCGTGGCACCTGCTGCCGATGGACCGGTACCGCATCTTCGGGTTCGCGAAGGTCCGCGACCCGGGCATCCTGGTCCTGGGGTCGCGCGGCTGCCCGTTCTCCTGCGCGTTCTGCAGCCTGAAGGTGATGGGGCCCCGGCGCCGCGTCCGGTCGGTCGTGAACATCGCGGACGAGTGCGAGTGGGACCTGGAACGCTTCGGCTACGTGCAGCCGTCGTTCGTGGACGCGCTGTTCCCGCTGTCGAAGAAGGAGGGGCTGGCCTACGCGGCCGAGCTGGTGCGGCGCGGCCTGCATCGCAAGCAGGTGTGGGTGACCGAGACGCGCGTCGAGAGCGTGGACCTGGAACTGCTGCAGGCCCTGCGCGAGTCCGGGCTGCGGCGGATCATGTTCGGGATCGAGTCGGGCGACGCGGCCGACCTGGCCACGCTGCGGAAGTCGGCCTCGCTGGACGCGACCCGCAAGGCCATCGAGGCGTCCCGCAAGGCGGGCGTCGAGACGATCGGCTTCTTCATCCTGGGGATCCCCGGTGCCACGCGGCAGTCGATGGAAGGCGACCTGCGGCTGTCCCGCGAACTGGACCTGGACTTCGCGAAGTACACCTGCTTCGTACCCTACCCGGGCACGCCGATCCACGACGACCTGGCCCGGAAGGGCGAGTTGCGCGACCCGGGGAACTGGCGGGGCTACACGCTGTATCCCAGCCGGGAGAACCCGCCGGTCTACCTGGCGAAGGGGCTGACCGTGGACGACCTGGTGCGGCTGCAGGCGCGTGCGCACCTGGAGTTCTACCTGCGGCCGCGCATGATCGCGCGGCAGGTGCTGCGGATCCGCACCCTCTCGGTGCAGGACCTGGTGCAGCACGCGCAGTCGGCGGCCACGGCGGCCCTGGCGGCCCTGCGGTCCCGGCGGCGCGCGGGCGCCAGCGGAGGGGCGTGATGACGATCCCGACCGGCGGTCCCGTCGTGCTGCTGGCCCCGCCGTTCGACTACACCTCGGGGCTTTACGGCTTCGTGGGCGTGCGGGCCTACCGCAACCAGCCCCCGCTGGGCCTGGGCTACCTGGCGTCCGCGCTGCGCGACGCGGGCTTCCCGGTGCGGCTGCTGGACGCCGCCGCCGAGGGCTGGGACGTCGGCCGGACGGTGAACGAGGTGCTGGCGCTGCAGCCGTCGGTCGTGGGCGTGTCGGCGATCACGCTGGAGGCGCCGTCGGCCTGCACGCTGCTGCGCGCGTTGCGCCCCCGGACAAAGGCCCTGCTGGTGCTGGGCGGCGCGCACGCCAATTCCTACTGGGAGACCGTCCCCACCGAGTGCCCCGACGCGGACGTGGTCGCGGTCGGCGAGGGCGAGCAGACCCTGGTGGAACTGTGCCGGGCGCACGCGCGCGGCAGCCCGGTCTGGGACATCGCCGGGTCGGTCGCGAGGCGCCCCGACGGGACCTGGTCGGAACTGGTGGAGCGCCCGCCGGAGCCCGCCCTGGACCGCCTGGCCCCGCCGGCCTATGACCTGTTCCCGCACGCGAAGTACGTCCCGCTGCCCCACCGCCGCAAGCGCCTGCCCGCGACCGCGATGATCACCAGCCGCGGGTGCAGCTATGCGCGGTGCACCTACTGCGAGATGTCGAACCTGGTCCGCAAGCACTACCGGCGCCACTCCCCGGCCCGCGTCGTGCGCGAGATGAAGGATCTGCTGGCGCTGACCGGGGCCCGGGAGGTCTACTTCCAGGACGACATCTTCATCACCGACCCGGCGTGGGTGGAGGAGTTCTGCGACCGGCTGCGGGCCGAAAGGCTGGACGTACTGTGGTCCTGCGAGAGCCGTTTCGTGGGGCTTTCGCGCGACCTGTTCCGCCGGATGCACGATGCCGGGTGCTGGCGGATCTACTTCGGGTTCGAGTCGGGCAGCCAGGAGTCGCTGGACGCGATCCGCAAGGGCTTCACGCTGGCGCAGGCGCGCCAGGCCGCCCGGGACGCGCGGGCGGCCGGTCTGGACGTCGTCGGCTTCTTCATGCTGGGCCTGCCCGGGGAGACCCCGGAGATGGGCCGGAAAACGATCGAGTTCGCGCGGACGCTGGGCCTGAACCACGCGATCTTCTCGCTGACCGTGCCGCACCGGAACACCGACCTGTACGAGATCTGCCGGGAGGCGGGCACGATCCTGAGGGACCAGGACTACTTCTCCCGGCGGGCCTCGTACGTGCCGCACGGGTACCGGGACGCGGCCCAGCTGGAGCGCCTGCGGGACGAGGCGTACCGGCGGTTCTACCTGCGGCCGGCGTACTGGTGGCAGTGCCTGCGGGACCTGAAGTCGATGGACGACGTGCGGTACTACCTTTCCGGCGCCGCCAGCCTGTTCAGCTTCCTGGGGGGAAGGCGGGGGACGGGGCCCCCGCCCTACATGGGGCCACGAACCCGCATCAATCGTTGGTCCTGCCTGGGGTTGTAGGGCGGGGGCCCCGTCCCCCGCCTCCCCGCAGCCCGGCACTACTTCCGCCGCAGCGCGCTCCAGGCCACCCACGCCCCCAGCCGCACGTGCCGCGCCAGGTCCCCGGCGCCCCGCAGCCGCCGCAGCCGGTCCCACACGTACCCGGGCCGCAGGTAGAAGTCGCGGTAGGCCCGCTGGTCCGCGCGGACCAGGTCCCCGGCGGTGACGCCCCCGGGCAGGTACAGCGGGAAGCCGCCCTCGCCCCGCATGAAGCGGTCGTACACGTCGGCCTGCAGCAGTCCCCGCGCCAGGGCGTCCTGGAACAGCGGCGTGTTCGGCAGCACCAGCGCGATGTGGAACTCGACGTATGCGGGCTGCAGTTCGATCGCGAAACGGATCGACGCCTCGAAGTCCTCCGGGCGCTCGCCGGGCAGCCCGAACATGAAGTTCGCCTTGGCCTCGATGCCCGCCCGCCGGCACAGGGCGAAGGCCGCCCGGACGTGCCGGTTCGTCACCGCCTTGTGGCTGCGCGATCGAATCGCCTCGGACGCGGTCTCGACCCCGATGGAAACCGCCCGGCAGCCGGCCCGGCGCATGGCCAGGAGCAGTTCCTCGTCCAGCAGGCTGGCCCTCGTCTCGCACGACCACGGCATCGGGTCGGTCTCGCGCGCCAGGGCCTCGCACAGGTCCAGGATGCGGTCGCGATGGATCGTGAAGGTGTCGTCGGTGAACGTGACGAACCGGGCGCCCGTGTCCCGCCGGATCGACGCGAACTCGTCCTGGATCGAGTCGACCGGGCGCACCTGGTGCGGGTGGCAGGCGCGAACGCCGGGGCTGCCGTAGTGGCAGTGGTCGCAACGGAAGGCGCAGCCACGCGACAGCGACACGTTCGCCATGCTGCGCGGATCGAACGGCGTGCGGTACCGCGTCGCGCCCAGCAGGTGCCGGGCCGGCGGCGCCACCTGGTCGAACGGCCGCAGTCGCCCCACGGGGTTCGCGACCCACTTCCCGTCCGCCTCGTGCACCACGCCCGGGATCGCCGCCGGGTCGCCCTCGCCGCGCAGGCAGGCCCGCACCAGCGCGGCCAGCGGCTCCTCGCCCCAACCCCGCACGCCGTAGTCCGCGCCGGTCTTCTGCACGACCATCGGGTCGTCCGACACGTGCAGGCCGCCCAGCACCACCCGGGTTTCCGGGCACGCCGCCCGCACGCCCCGCACGATCCGGTACACGGCCGGCAGCGTGAAGACCAGCACCGACAAGCCCAGCATCCGCGGGCGCCGCCGGGCCACCTCCGCCACGACCGCGTCCGGGGCCAGCCCCAGCGCGCTGGCATCCAGCAGGGCCACCCGGAACCCGTCCGCCTCCAGTGCCGCTCCCAGGTAGCACAGACCCAGCGGCGGGAACCGGATGGGCGGCTGGTCGAACTGCAGGGGATCCAGTTCGGCGACGCCATCCTTCCGGGGAGGCGGCACCACCAGCGGCGGGTTGACCAGCAGCACGTCCATCGCGCGACAGCGTACCACGCGACCCCCGGGGCGTCGATCCCGTCCCGGGCCAGCCTGCGGCCCGCCCGAAGCGCGATTGACACGCCCCGGCCCGCCCCGCATAGTAGCCCCCATGCGATTCCCGGCCTCGCCAGCGTGGTCCGTCCTGCGCGTCGTGGGCCGGCACCTGCTGCCCCTGCTGGCCTTCCTCGCATCGCTGCTGCTGCTGTGGACGGCCCAGGTGCTCCGGCTGGAGGAGGGGCGCGACCTCTTTCCCTGGCCCCTGCTGGCCCTGTGCGCGATCCTGGCGATCGACGCGGGAATGGGGTTCGGGTACGACCGGGGCTTCGCCCGGGGACGCCGCTGGCTGCATGCGCGCGGCCGGGACCGGTGGGCGAGGCTCCTGTGGCTGGTCCCCGCGGCGGTCCGCGCGGCCGCCTGGATCCTCGCCTTCTGGATGCTGGTCGAGGACCCCGCCCGCGTCGGCGACCCGAACGACTTCCGGTCGTGGCAGGGGCAGGCCCGGTTGGCGTGGTACTGGGTGCTGCTGGTCGCCTGGATGCGGCCCGCCCTGACGGCGCTGGCCGGCGTGGCCTGGCTGGCCCTGTACGAGGCCGTCGTCGTGCGGTGGCGGGGGTTCCGGGGGGTCGTGTTCCTGGGCGTCGGGCCGCTGCTGGTGTGGGTGCTGATCGGGGCCTGGTACCACCAGTGGGGCGTCCGTCAGGACCCGCGGGACGTCGCCTCCCAGCCCGGCGTCCGGCTGCTGTTCGACGCGCAGGCACTGCCCGAGGAGGGCCAGCGGAGGCCGTGGCTGTACTCGCGCGATCTCCTCGTGGACGAGGAGGCCGGGCAGGCCTTCATCTCGTTCGGGGCGACGCTGGGCAGGACCCGCGAGGACGACCGGAACCTGTGGCGGATCGACCTGGCCACCTCCGACTTCCGCTCGCTGCCCTCGTCGCAGGTGCGGGTGATGGCGATGGACCCGGACGGGCCGTACCTGTATGCCTTCCCATGGTTCCGGCACGAGATCCTGAAGATCGACCGGCGGACCTTCGAGGTCGCCCGGCGAATCGATTTCTCGGCGAAGTTCCCGTTCTACACCACCCAGCCGACCGACGTGGTCGTCCGCCCGCCCTTCGCCTACGTGTCCATGTGCTACCTGCCGCTGGTCCTGCGGCTGGACCTGCGCGAGGACCGTGTCACCGACGTGCTGGACCTGCGCGAGGACGGCCTGCTGGAGACCGGCTCGCTGTGCTGCCACTTCGCCGACGCCCCGGATCGTGGAACGGTCTTCTTCACGGCCAGCCGGCAGTCCCGGAACGTGATCGGGACGATCGACCTCGACCGCTTCCGCGTCGCCTCCTCGGCCACGCTGCCGGTCAACGCCCGATGGGTCGTCCGGGCCGGCCTGCCCGACCGCAGGACCGTCTTCGCCATCGACGACTACGACGGGCGCGTCTTCGAACTGGACGAGGACCGCCTGGCCCCGCGGTGGGTGTGCGACCTGTCGCCCCGGTCGATGCTGGCCGAGGATCCGGTCTCGCACCGGCTGCTGCAGATCGACCCGTTCCACGGCACTCTGACCTTCCGGGACTTCGACTGCAACGAGCTTCGGACCGTCTTCGTGGGGGGGAAGCCGGGGGGCATCCATGCCGGACAGGCCGGGATCTACGTGACTTCAGCGGCGGGACTGGTGCTGGTGGAGCGGCCCGCAGCGGTCCCTTGACCGCGCGTCGGGCAGGGCCGGGGGAACGGCGGGATCAGGGCTTCGGATGCGTTCCCGGACGGGGAGCCGGCTTCGGAGCGGGGCGCCAGGACGTCATGGGACGCACCTCGAAAACAGACGAAAACGATGGTATCCAGGCGTGTCGGCGCTGTCAACAGCGCGCGCGTCCTCCCGGTGGCACGGCCCTCGCCTGTCAGGGGGATTGCCGGGATTCGTGCTCAGGGCCGGCCGGCGCCGCATCCAGCCACTCCCGCAGCACCGGCAGCAACTGCATCGCGACGATCCAGTTCCCCCGCGCGTTCAGGTGAACGATGTCGTAGAAGAGGTCGCGGTACGGGAAGACCCGCGCCATGACGGCCTCGTCGATGCCCATGTCCCGCGCGGTGCGGGAGACCCAGTCCGAATCGCGGGGCTCGTCCAGGACGTGCGGCGGGGCCGGGGCCAGCCAGGTCGCGGCGTTCGCGAAGTCCTCGACCACGATGGCCTTGCAGACGTCGGGGTTCCGCCGGCACTCGTCGAAGTAGTGGTCGCCGTACCGCGTCCCGTCCCCGTAGGCCAGGCCCAGGATCACCAGGCCCATCCCCCGCTGGCGACAGGTGCGGACGATCCGCTGCACCGCCGGGGCGTAGAACTCGCGCGCCCGGGCCAGCATCACCTCCCTCTGCCGGTCGCTGGGGTCCCCCGCCAGGGCGTAGGAGCCGGTCATCAGGAAGCGGGACCGCGACAGCACCGACAGCACCGTCGCCCACGCGGCGGAGGGCGGCGTCGCGCGCGATTCCCGCCAGATCGTCTGGTCCAGGTCGTTGCCGGACACCTGCAGGACCGCCAGGTCCGGCTGCAGCACGGCCGATCGGTCCAGCACCTCCGCCAGGCAGTCGGACGCGCATCCTTCCAGGCCCAGGTTGTAGACCTGCACGCCCGCAGGCAGCAGTCGCCCCAGCAGGTTCGAGAAGCGGCGCCCCTCCTCCAGCCCCTTGCCCCAGGTGTTGGAGTCCCCCAGGAAGACGATCCGCCGCGTTTCCGGGGGCTTGGGCTCATCGAACGGGCGCTCCCGGAACCCCAGTTCGTTCGAGCGGATGCGGAAGGGATGCTCGACGCGGTCGAACGGCGGCCGGTCCCACTCGGGCTGCTGCACGTAGACCTGGTTCGGGTGCAGCGGGCGGACCAGTGCCTCGGTGTCCAGCAGTTCGGGGTTGCGGTCCAGATAGGCGCGGCGGGAGACCTTCATCCCGGTGCGGAACAGGAACCTCGCCAGGCCGTCCCCGGGAACCATCGCGTACCGGGCAAGACCCTCGGCCAGCAGGAACAGGACGCACAGGAAGCCCAGGTAGGCCAGGATGGGGCGCAGCCGGCGCAGGAACGGGCGACGGCGGCCCCCGGGCAGCGTCGAAACGCGACGATCCGGCACCTTTCTGGACACGGCCCGTACCCTCCCGTCGACGGGAAGCCCCGCGAACGGTAGCAGAATCGGGATCGGGCGTCACGCCGCGGGCGCCCACGCGCGTCCCGGGAGGTCAGTTGTGGCGCCAGACCTCCGCCGGCCCGGCCTGCAGGGAGCCGTCGGGGGCCACCTGCACGCGCCGCAGGTAGTGGCGCGCGGGCCCCAGGAACAGGACCTCCACCAGCGTGACCTGCCTCACCGCCTCCGGCAGCCGCAGCCGCAGGCCCGCCACCGGGATGGGGGGCTCGTCGCGCTCCGGCGTCTCCCCCGCCAGCCACGCCCGGTAGGCGTCGTTCTCGGTCGGGAACGGCTGGGCGGGCGACGTCGCGACGAAGACGTACACCTCGTCCTCGCGGGCGCGACACGCGACCACGGGCCCGGGCTGGTCGGAGAAGGGGACCCGCACCCCCTGGGGAGGCCCCTCGGTGCAGACGCGCCCGTCCGAGAGGTCGATCTCCAGCAGCGCGCCCGCGGCCGGGTCCAGGCGGCCGGCGGGCCGCAGCGGCGCGTCGGCGACGGTGGGGCTTGCGCGCAGGTCCAGGTCCAGTTCGCGCACGGCCTCCGACGGCGGGAACGGCGGGCGCTGCCGGGTGTCCTCCCCCTGGGTGTCCCAGTGCGGCACCGCCCGGACCATGAACATCTCGCGGATCGAAGGGGTGCGCCCGGCCAGGGCGGGCGACGCCACGTTCGCCATCGCCTCCAGGGACTTGCGGGGCAGCGCCCGCAGCACGCCAGGGGTCTCCGGCAGCGGCGTCCACTTCCAGGACAGCCAGCGCCCGCGCATCCATTCGGCGAAAGCCGGCTCCTCGGCGCGCAGCCGGGGGTAGGCCTGCCGGAAGCGGGGGTCCTCGGGGAACTCCAGCGGCCGCAGCAGGGCCAGCCCGCCGGCCTGGGCCAGGCAGGTCGCGGCGACGACCCCCGCCGGCAGAAGGGCCGACCGCCACGAGCGCACCTCCAGCAGCCGCCGGACCCCGATCGCCGCGAAGCCCGCGGCCACGGGGTAAAGGACCATCGCGACCGTCATCTTCTCGGGCTGGAACCAGTTCTCCTGCACGCCCAGCACCAGCGCGATCGGGACGGCGAAGACGGCCGCGACCTGCCACCAGGGCCGGTCGGCCGGCCGGCGCAGCGCCGCCGCGAGACCCAGCGCGCACAGGGACAGGCCCAGGGCGCCCCACTGCTGCACGGCGTGCAGCGGCCAGCCGATCCACATCGGGAAGGGGTTGAAGGGCGTCCGGACCAGGTGGTCGTATAGCGGGGCATTCATCATGGCGCGGATCGAGAACGGGACGCCCAGCACCTCGTAGGCCTGCCCCGGGTACTCCTCCATGCCCATGTAGGCCAGCGGGGAGCCCAGGAAGGCCAGGTGGTAGACGTGCATCGGCAGCGTCGCGACCAGCACCACCACCGCGTCGACGGCCAGCCCGGACAGCCGCCGACGCAACGGCCGGCCCGCGCTGTCCCGCCAGGCCGCGATCAGCAGCGCCAGCCCGCCGACCACCGCGACGTACCGGGACATCACCAGGGCCCCGAACACGAACGCCCGGGTCCGGTGCAGCGACCCGTAGGCGGGGTGAAGCAGCAGCAAGAACAGGCCCGCCGCCTGCGCCGCGACCATGTTCACGTTGCCGATCTCGCTGAGCCAGACGTCGCCGGTCGCCATCAGCAGCAGGGAGGCGAGGAGACCCGCGGACGTGCGGCCCGACAGCCGGCGGCCCAGCGCCGCGACCGTCAGGAACACCAGGGCCGCGAACGTGCCGTTCAGCAGCCGCATCGAGGCGTCCTGGGAGAAGGCGGCCAGGCTGAACGCCGCGAACACCCCGCCCAGCTGCTCGGTGGACACCAGCCCCAGCAGCAGGATCGGGGCGTCGGGCTCGTCCAGCAGGCGTGCGGGGCCCAGCAGGCCCAGGATCGACCGGTACAGGCAGGTCGGCGCGGTGTACTCGACCTCCAGGCCCAGGAAGAACAGCAGGAAGAAGGCGGCGGTCAGGCCCAGGACAGCCTTCTCCAGGCGGGTCGCGGGAGGCTGTCCGGCGGCGGCGGGAAGCGCGCGGGAGGCGGCCCAGCCCGCGACGGCCAGGATCGCGGCGGCCAGGAACGGCAGCGCGGCGGCGGCGTCCGCGACCCGGAAGCCGCCGGCCTGCACGGGGAGCAGGAACAGCAGGGCCGTCCCGCAGGCGGTGCCCCAGAACCCCACGCCGGCATGCAGGGCCCACCGTTCCAGCGCGGGCGTCCCGGCCGGCAGGCGCCGCGCCAGCCAGGCCCGGCCCGGCAGGACGGACAGCACGCCCAGCGCCGCCACGCCGGCGAGGCCGTGCAGCACCAGGTCCAGGAGGGACGCACCGCCCGACACCATTCCGATCTCCGCACCCGCCGGGATCGACCGGAGCGTACCGGAAGGCATCGCGGCCGTCCACGCCGCGTGGGGCGCCGACGGGCCGACCCGCGTCTTGTCCGGCGCGGCCCGGCGTGCTAGAAACTCCACGGTTCGGCGGCGGAAGGGCATGGCACCGCGCGACAGCAGCGGAAGGGAGTTCGGCAGCGCCCGGGTGGCCGGCGCCACGCTCCACCTGCGAACCTTCGCCGCCAGCGCGCCCCTCGCCACGCCCGAGGATCTCAAGGCCTTCTATGACGAGGTCGCTGAATCCGTGGCGAGGCGAGGCGGCTTCGTCGTGCACGAGAAGGCCTTCGGCCTGCTGGCGTGCTCGCAGGCGGCCGCCGACGCCCGCGCCACGGTCTTCGCCGCGCGCGGCCTGCCGCCCCCGGTCCCGCACTCGTACATCGAGGGACGCCCCTGCATCGGCGGCCTGTTCTCCGGCGTGCAGGTCTGGACCGTCGATGCGGAGCCGGGCGTCCGCTGCACGCAGGTCGAGGCCGGGCCGGGATCCGGTGCGACCCGGGTGGACGCGGCGGGCGGCCGGATGCTGTTCCTGTCCGGTGTGACCGGACGCGCCCCGGGGGCGGCGGCACCGGGCGGGCCGTACCGCGCGTTCATGGCGGCCTTCCAGCAGGCCGACGCGCTGCTGCGGCGCGAGGGCTTCTCCTTCGCGAACGTCGCCCGGACCTGGCTCTTCCTGGATCGGCTGCTGCAGACCTACGAGGATCTGAACCGCGCCCGCAGCGCCTTCCTGAAGGACGTCGGACTGCTGACGTCGGACCCGGAAGCCTTCCTGCCCGCCAGCACCGGCATCCAGGGGCGGAACCCGGCCGGGACCGAGTGCCTGCTGGACGTGCTGGCCGTGGCCGGCGTCCCGGACGGGAAGGCCCTGCTGCTCCCGATCCGCAGTCCCCGCCAGGACTCGGCGTTCCTCTACGGGTCCGCCTTTGCCCGGGGCATGCAGGTCGGCACCGGCGACGCGCCGCTGCTGCTGGTGTCCGGGACCGCCAGCATCGACCGCCAGGGCCTCACCACCTGCATCGGGGACCGTCCCGGGCAGATCGTCGAGACCTACCGGAACGTGGCGGCCATCCTGCAGGACCGGGGGGCCTCGCTGGGCGACGTGGCCCTGGCCATCCGCTACTTCAAGGACGAGGCCTGCTGGCGGGCGCACCGCGATCTGGCCGAGCGGGGACTGCTGCCCGACCTGCCCGCCATCGACGTGCTGGCCGACGTCTGCCGCGACGACCTGCTGTTCGAGATGGAGGCAACCGCCTGCTGAGCCGTCGGGCGGCGTCGAGGAAAGGCGGCACCGACCATGATGGAAGAGGCCCTTCGCCTCCTGCTGGGGTTTGCAATCGCGTACTGGCTGCCCGGGCGCCTGGCCCTGGCCTGCCTGGCCCCGGCCCTGCGTCCCGAGGGGCGCGTCCCGGTCGCGATCGCCCTGGGCATCGTCCTGGTCAGCGTGCCGGCCGTCCTGGTCACCGGGCTGGCGGGCCTCGGCCACGCGGCCTACCTCGGCGCCCCGCTGGTCTTCGGCACGGCCCTCGCCGAGGCCCTGGTGCTGGGGGCGATCCTGTGGCGCCAGGGGAGGCTGCGCGACCTGGTCCCCCGCCGGCCCTCCCGGACCAGCCTGGGCCTGCTGGTGCTGACGGTCGCGGCGACCGGCTACTTCCTGGCCGTCTTCGACGCGGACATGTTCTTCGAGGATTCCTGCGTCGTCCGGGCCAGCCTGGCGATCGGCGAGAACTACCTGCGGCCCGAGATCCTGTCGGTCGAGGCGGGCGGCCCCGAGGCGGCCTCCCCGTACCTGACCGACCCGATGCACGCGCAGGCCGACGGCCGCAACACCTTCCTGATGCACAACCAGGGCCAGCGGCTGGGCCCGGGGATCATCGCCGCTCCCATGTATGCGATGTTCGGGGTGTTCGGGTTCCGGGTGCTGTACGCGCTGCAGGGCCTGCTGCTGCCCGGGCTGGGCTTCCTGCTGGGGATGCGGATCCTGGGACGGAGGCCGGCGGCCTGGCTGGTCGCGGTGCTGCTGACCTTCAGCCCCTACGCGATCGAGACCCGGATGTTCGACGAGAACTTCCTGGCGTCGATCTTCGGCACGCTGACCCTCCTGCTGCTGCTGCTGCAAACGGCCGCCCCGCTGGCCGCGGGGGTCTCCCTGGCCCTGTTCCTTTCGCTGCGCCACGTCGGTGCGCTGCTGGTGCCCGTCCTGCTGTGGTACGCGTGGCGACACGTCCCGGCCCCCCGGCATGCGGCGTGGCGACTGCTGGCCGGCACCCTCGTGTTCCTGCTTCCCGAGATCCTGCTGCACGCCTTCCTGCTGGCGGGACCGGGCCAGTGGTTCGAGGGGGCGATGGGCCGCGCGCCGGCACCCCACGACCTGTTCGGGTGGAAGTTCGACCTGGACGTGCTGCTGAACTTCCCCTTCGTCCCCCAGCCGCTGCGCTCGCCCTACACGCCCTTCCCGACGCTGGCGCTGTTCCCCCTGGACGTCGTGCGGCGCTTCGGCGTGCTGCTGGTCGTGCTGGTCCCCGCGGGGGTCGCCCGCCTGTTCCGCACCGGGCGGCCGCGCGCGTGGCTGCTGGCCGGCTGGTTCGTCCCGCTCTTCGCGCTGCTGCTGGGGATGTCGAACTGGACCGAGCCGAACAAGATGGGCGTCCCGGCGACGGTGCTGGCACCGCTGGTGCTGGCGATCGTCGCGGGCGGCCTGGAACTGCTGGACTCCGGCCGCCCGTGGACGGGCCGGTTGGCCTGGCTGGCGGGGGGCCTGGCGGTCCCGCTGGCGGTGGTGCCGCTGCTGGCGCGCTGGGAGGCCCCGGCGGACCCGCGGGTGTTCGCGAAGGCGCCGACCTACCACAAGGTGATCCACACCCCGGGCACGGTCCTGCACACCCCCGAGAGCCCTCCCTACGTCGAGTGGGAGTCCGCCAGGTACGGCCTGCAGTGGCTGCCGGCCCTCCGGCCGCACGGGTGCCACCCGGCCGTGTGGGGCCGGCGGCTGCAGAGGCTGGCGGCGGACCTTCGGGCGCCGGGCCTCGCGGACTTCCGGCTGTCGCTGGGCAGCCTGTCCCAGCGGACCCTGATGGGCCACCGGTTCTACCTGGGGCCCCTCAGCCTGCTGCGGGCGGCGGAGGTCCGCGGGCGGGACGCCCCGCCGGATGCGCCGGTTCCCTTCGAGGGCGAGGCCCGCCGGGTCACGCTGGACCTGTCCCTCCCGCCGGTGTTCGCGACCCGGCCATTCGAGGCCCGGGCCGCGGAGATGATGCCCGTCGAACTGGACCTGACGGGGGACGCGATCTGGCGGGTCGGCGGCCTGCGGCTGCCGGGGGTGGACGGCCCGCGAACGCTGATCGCCGGCCGGGGGACGCAGGGAGACGTGGTGATCGCGCTGATGCCGCCCGGGGTGCCCGACGAGGACCGGGGTGCCGACGACCCCCGCGTGCGACGGGTCGATCCGGCGGCCTTCCCGGACGTCCGGGTCCCGCTGGTGTTGCCGGACGGGCTCCCCGTGCGACTGTTCGACGTGCCCAGCGCCGTGCCTGCCCGCTTCTACTCCCGGTATGCCGTGCCGGGGCAGGACGGGACGTGGCTGTCCGACACCACGCCGTTCTCACCGTGACGGCCGGTCGGCCACGCACCGGAAACCGCACTGGTAGCATCCCCGGTCGGACGACCTCCGGTCGGGCAGGACCCGTCGGGCCGCCAGGCGGTAGCCGACCGGATCGTAGTCCAGCCAGGCCCCGCCCTTCGAGACGATGGCCTCCGGGTCCGCGGCGCCCGGGCCCGCCCGAACCCACTCGGCCAGGTTCCCCGCCAGGTCGCAGACGCCGTACGGGCTGTTCCCGTCCGGGAAACTGCATCCCGGCGCCAGGCCGGCGTGCCCGTCCCCCGTCCATTCGGCGTCCTCCGGCACGGGGCTGTAGCCCGGCATCCCGGCCGAGGGTTTCTCGGCCAGGCTGGCCATCGGACGGCCCGAGGAATCTTGGGCCTCGTCGCCCCAGGGGTACTTGCGCAGCGTGGCGCCTCGGCCCGCGCGAACCCACTCGGCCTCGGTCGGCAGGCGCATGCCCGCCCAGCGGCACCATGCCTCGGCCGCATCGAACCACATGCAGGGCGCCGGCAGGGTGCTGCCCGCCTGGGACAGGCGGCGGCACATGTCGCGATCCTCGGCGAACGCGGGGCAGGCGCCGTCCTTCACGCACTCCAGGTAGGCGTCCAGCGTCACCTCGGAGCGCTGGATCGAGAAGGCGCCGGTCCGCTGCAGCCGCGGCGGCAGGTACGTACCGAACGCGTCCACCGGCCCGGGATCGCCCAGCCACACCTGGCCCGCCGGCACCTCGCACAACTCGCCCTGGCGGGGGTCCTGCGAGGCCTGGCACCGGGGCTCGGCCGGCAGGACGTCACCCGGGCCCCACAGGTCGGCAAGGTCCATCACCCGCCGATGGACCCGGGCGCGAAGCTCGGCCTCGTCCATCAGCACCGGAACCAGCAGCGGAAGGGGCGGGTGCGGGATCCCGCCGCGCTCGCGGACGAACTGGTCCAGCGCGGCCATCCGGGCCGGGTCCAGGCCGTGGTAGTACGTGTAGAACGGCACGACGTGCACGCCGGCCAGCGGCACCCGGGCCAGCGCCGCCAGGAACGGCTTCGTCGGCCCCAGTTCCCAGACCGGGAACCCGGCGAACAGCAGCCTGGGCTTCAGCCCGGCCAGATCCGCCTCCAGGTCGGCTTCCAGGGGACCCTCGACGGGCATGCCGGGCCGCGGCGGGTCCCGGAAGACCAGGAACCGGCCGCCCAGCATCCGTGCGATCTCGCTGCCCGCGATCGCGGTGCGTCCCGTCCAGCTGTGCGCCAGCACCACCACGCCGGGGTCGCTTGCGGCCTCCCCGGCCGCCTCCGGCGCGGCCGGAACAGGCTTCGACCCCCGGCACGAGGGGCCCGGCAGCCCCGCGGCCAGCAGGATCGCCAGCAGGCGCAAGGTCGTCGCTCCCCGTCTTCGCGGCCGGTGCATCATCCTCGCCCCGATCGGATGCCGGTACTATGCGCCACGCGCCGGGGCGGTGCAATCGGATCCGGGCCGAAGGGGAAGGACGCAGGCGGGCTCAGGGCCCCCAGTCCAGCGAGTGCACGTGGGCGTCGGGGTCCCCGGCCCCGGGCAGCGGCACGGCGGCCGACACGTGCCCGTCCTCGTGGAACCGGGCGATGTACCCCCGGGGGCGATCGACCCGGTCGCGGTTCGAGATGAAGGCCAGCCACTTCCCGTCGGGCGAGAAGGCGTGCCAGGTTTCCATGGCCGGGGTGGACACGTCCAGCCGCCTCGCCTCGCCGCCGGTCGCCGGCACGACCCACAGGTCGGCCGATCCCATCGAGAAGAAGCCGCGGGTCGCGCGGTAGAAGACGATCCAGCGGCCGTCCGGGGAGATGCGGGGCTGGACGTTCGAGGCGCCGTTGTCCGACGCCCCGACCAGCGGGGTCGCCGCGCCCCCACGCCCGCCGTTCCACGGGATCGTCGCGATCTCCAGCAGGCCCCGGCTGCCCTCGCAAGGCTGGCCGGCCAGCGACCGCGTGAACGCCATGATGCTGCCGTCCGCCGCCACGTCGGGGAACATCTCGCACCGATCGGGCTCGGCGGCCCCGGGGACGGGGCTCTCCTCCATCGTCCGGACGTCGACCCGGTGGATGTCCGCACGGTAGACGCTGACGCGCTGCTTGACGCCCGTCGAGTTGCTGGTGGACGAGAAGACCATCAGGTCCGGGTCCACGGGGTGGAAACGCACCGTCAGCCCGCCCGGCATGGTGTGCACGATCTTCTTGTCCGAGCGCCGGATCAGGTACAGGGTCCCCTGCGTGACGCCCCAGTTCTCCGGGGTGGTCGCGTTCTCGGGGCTGTTCGCGGCCAGGTACCTCGCGTCGCTGGACATCGAGTGGCAGGCAACGCAGCCCCGCTCCTCGGGTTGCGGCAGGATCTCCCACGTCGGGGCGCCGGACGGTCGCTTCAGCGGGGAGAGATCGACGCTGAACCTCGCCACGGGCTCCGCCCGCGGGGAGCCGACGTCCTCCGGGTCCAGGTGGACCGGCGTCGAAGGCTCCTCCCCCCCGGGGGGCGGCAGCGGCACCGCGGGCAAAGGCGCGGCATTCCCGGGAACGGCCGTCGGGGAAGCCTGCCCGGGCACGCTCCCGACCGGGGCCCCCGGCCCCGGAACGGGCGGCGCGGTCGCGCCCGGACCCGGAATCCCGGAGGCGGGAGCCGGCCCGACAGGCTGCCCGGGCGGGCAGAAACCCGGCTTGCAGGCGGTGCCCTCGGGCTCCAGCCCGGGTCCGCCCCCGCCCATCACGGTGGGATCGCCGGCCAGCATCCGGGCCCGGTAGGCAGCGCGCATCTCGGCGACGCCGGGAAGTTCGTCCAGCAGGGTCTCGACCGTCCCGTCCATCGCGACCTGCTTCGGGATGACCCCCCGCAGGTCCAGGCTGACGGGGCCGGGGGGTTGCCCCGGGGGCCGGATCTTCCAGCCGAACAGGACGTGGCCGGTGGGATGCTCGCCCGGACCGCTGAACCGGCCCCGCGACACGACCTTCACCGGTCCCCGCAGGGTCGTGCCGTCGGGCAGGACCGAGGCGGCCGCCAGTTCGACCTCGAAGGCGCCCCCCTCTCCGACCGCGGTCCGGACCTTCTGCCAGTCCGCGACCTCCGGCCGGAACATCGAAACCTCCGAGTAGGCCTCCAGCACGACGGCGCCCGAAGGAACCCGCACGCGGACCCGGAAGGTGTTGGCGGCCAGCCGGGCATCCCACTGCATCAGGGGGGCCGGGAAGGTCCACGGGAACACGAAGCCGTCCGCGGGGACCAGCAGGTCGACCCGCAACGGCTCGGCCACCGGCGCCCCGTCCAGCGCCCCCTTCTGGGCGGCCGGCATCTCCTGGGGCCCCGCCGGGACCGGTCCCTCGCAGGCGGCGATCCCCAGGGCCAGGACGACCCCGACGGCGAATGGCGTCCTCACGGCTCCCCTCCCGGAATGTCCTTCGCGCAGCGCACGCCGATCAGCTTGTGCACGCGCATCTCGTCGAAGCCTCGCGACGAGGCCCGGGCACGTCGCCAGGAGTTCTCGTAGTTGGCGCCGCGCATCACCTTGAATCCCGCGTTGAAGTGGTCGACCCAGTCCTCCCGGTTCTCCATCTGGCGGACACGCGGGTACGCGAAGTACCGGTCCTCCACCCACTCGGACACGTTGCATCCCAGGTCCAGCACGCCCTCCGGGGTGGCGTTCGCCGGCATGCTCCCCGCCGGTACCGTCGTCCCGCGCCCCGCCTCCAGCGTGTTGCACCGGGACGGGTCGAACTCGTTCCCCCAGGCGAAGCGCCGCCCCTCGAATCCCCGGGTGGCCGCCTCCCATTCCGCCTCCGTCGGCAGGCGCTTGCCCAGCGCGCGGCAGTAGGCGTCCGCGACGGGCCAGCGGATCAGCACGACGGGGTGGTCCTCCTGCCCCGCGGGGGGCCGGTCCCCGTCCCAGAGGTGCTGCGTGTAGGGGGGTTCCTCCATGAACGGCGGCGGCCGGACGTCCCCTCGCTTGACCGCCTCGGCCCAGGCCGCGTTCGTCACGGGAACCCGGTCCAGGAAGAACGGGCGCAGACGGACCGGGTGCCGCGGGAACTCCTCCAGTTCCGCCTCGGGGTCGTGCTGCTCGTCGCTGCCGATCCAGTAGGTCCCGCCGTGGATCAGGGCCATCCCCTCGGGGATCGCCACCGGCGGCAGGAACGGCAGCGCGGGCGGGGGCGCGGGCGGCGGTTCCCCCAGGGAGCGTTCGGCCTCGGCCAGGTCGGTCACGGGGATCTCGACGTCCGTGAAGTTGAACGCCCAGCGGTTCCAGCGCTCGTTGCTGTGCCGGCCGCGCAGGACCACCCGGGCCGTGAACGGCGGGGCGGCGCCCTCCGGCAGGGTCACCGGGACCTGCAGCACGCGCGAGGCGCCGGGGCGGATCCTCGGGTGCCGGCGCAGTTCGACCTGGGAGATGAGGTCGTGCAGGAAGTCGATGTCCCCGCCGGGCAGCGCCAGCACGGAGTTCAGCGACGGGGCGTCCGGGTCCAGGTACCGGTCCTCGCGCAGGCCGGGACTGCGGTACAGCACGGTCCCGGCGGCGTCCGACAGCGCCAGTTCCAGCCAGTACTCCGACACGTCCGTGGCCCCGCTGGGGAAGTCGTGGCCGTTGCGGTGGTTGCCGAGGGTCACGGGAACGGCCAGGCGCCCCTGCTCGTCCCAGGCGAAGTCCCCGATCTCCAGGTCCACGGCGCCGGCCCGCCGGAACGCGACGGTCGCCGCGGCATGCTGCCGGTCCCCCGCCATTTCCGGGACCAGGACGTTCGCGCCCAGGGACCGGTGGTCGTGGATCAGGCCGTTCTTCGAGGCGGGGTCCTCCCCGGGCATCAGGGGCATGTGGCAGTCCACGCACGACTGGAAGCCTTCGGCCATCGGGTCGCCGTACTTCGTCCCGCTGGCCTCCTCCGACTGCAGGCGCAGGCGGCCGGCCGGGTAGCCCACCAGTTGGGTCGGCAGGTAGAACCGGTGGCAGGAATCGCAGAATCGGTTCTGCGACAGGAAGGGCCGGTGCAGGGCCTTGGCATGCTTCGAAAGGGCATCCGGGTCCCGGTCCGGGTCCGGGAACAAGACCTCGGGCGGCAGCGGCGAGACGCGGTACGAGGCATTCGCGACGACGCCCTGCTGGACCGCCTCGTGCGTCGAGGTCACCAGGTGGCAGGCCAGGCAGGACACGCCCTCCCGGCGGGTGGCCGGGTTCGGCGGGGCATGGCGATCGACCCCCCACGACAGCAGCAGGCCCGGCTCGTGGCAGCCCACGCAAAGCCGCGTCGCCGCGATGCCGTAGTCCTCGGCCACGGACCGCTCCTGGGCGAACCGGTAGTTGGGATCGGTCGCGGCCGGCCGGTGCAGCGAGGCCTGCCAGTCGCGGTAGATCTGCGGGTGGCAGTCCGGCCGTCCGCAGGCCGCCGATCCGGTCAGGGCGTCCGGGGCCAGGCGCTGGGCACCCTCGATGCGGGGCTCGGCCGGCAGGAACGGGTCCGGGCCGTACGGCAGTTCGTAGTCGGGTCCGCAGGAGACCGGCGCGGCCAGGGCCGCAAGCGCCAGGGCGGCGATCGCAATCGTCCGAACGGGGTTGCGTCCAGCGGGGTCGGTCGCGGCTCGGGCCCACGTGCAGGGCAGGATGCTCATGGTCGGCATTCTAGGGGAACCGACCCACATCGCCAAGCGTCCACCGAAGGCCCTCGCGTCCGGCGCCCACTTGAGGTTTGCGCCGGCCTCCTGTATCACGCCGGTATCGGCAGCCGGGAAGGGGCGGACCGGATGGACGGCAGGCGGGCCAGGCATCGGATCGGGCGGGTCCTGCGGGCGGGCATCCTCCCGGCCCTGCTGGTGGCGACGGCCTGTGCCTGCCCGGGCGCGCACCCGGAGCGGTGCGCCGCCGGCGAGGCCGCCGGGAACGCACCCGCAGCCGCCCCCTTCGACCTCGCCACCTTCGCACCCGGGGGACTCTCCGCGAACGGCCCGGTCCGGCGATACGACACCACGACCCTGTACGAGAAGATCGACGGCAAGGCCAACGTGTACCTTGCCGCGGGCTTCACCGGACTGCAGTGCCGGGGCTACCGGGTCGAAGGCGCCCCGGGCGCGGACCTGGAGGCCTGCATCTACCGGATGACGGACCCCTCGGCCGCCTTCGCGGTGTTCAGCCAGCAGCGCCCGCCGGGTTCCGCCGTGACGTCCGGCACGGCGGACGCCTGCGAGACCGACGGGGTCACGCTGCTGGCCCGGGGCCGGGACTTCGTGGAGATCGCGGGCGGTCCGGACGCCGCGGCCCGGGCGCGGCTGGCGCGGGCCTTCGTCGCCGTTTCGAAGGAGGCGCCCTTCGCGAGACCCCGCGCGCCCTTCCCGGCCGGCGGACGCGTCGGGGACGATGTCCGGCTGCACCGTGCCAGCGCCTTCGGCTTCGCGCGGCTCTCGGACGTGTGGGAGACCCGCTACCACCTTCCTGGGGGCGAGGCCGCCGCCTTCTGGTCCCCGCGGGCCGGTGCGGCCGAGGCCGGGGAACTGGCCGCTGCCTACGTGCAGCACCTGCGGGACGCCGGTGCGACCGCGCTCCCCGGCGACGCCGGGTGGCCCGGTGCGACCGTCCTGGACGTCTACGGCAGCTTCGAGGTCGTCGCGGTGCGCGGGCGGGCCCTGGCGGGGGTCCACCAGGCCGACACGCTGGAGGCGGCGACGAACCTGGCCAGGGCATTCGCGGCCCAGCCCGCCTCGCCGGACGAGTAGGCGAGGCCCCTTCCCTCAGCACCAGCGGCTGGCCGCCTCCCGCATCAGCCGGGCGATCGGCACGCCGCGCGGGCAGCAGGCCTCGGCGGCCGAGAAGTCCGTTCCCGACAGCGCCGCCCGCACCGTCCCGGGCAGCGCGGCGAACCATCGGGCCGCACGATCTCGCTCGCCGTAGGCGTTCCCGTACATCAGGTGGCGCAGCACGTCGCCGATCGGCACACACCCGTCCACCGCCCCCTGGCAGTGGTGCGTGCACCCCGCACAGAACCCTCCCCGCGTCCTCTCGTCGTGCATCGCCAGCGCGCGGGCGTCCTCCAGCGACAGCCCGGGCGGCTCCCCGGTGGCCTGCACCATCGCCCCGAGGGCCTCGATGCTGGCCAGCGTCACCACGGCGCTCCGGACCGAGGGGTTGGCCCACACCGCCCGCAGCCGGGCCTGGTCCACCGTCTCGCCCTTCCGGGCGAAGTGCTCCTGCAGGTCCTGGTCGGCCTGGCCTCCCTCGGGGGACGGACCCAGGGCGCGGGTCTTCATCGCCAGGACGCCCACCCCGGCCTTCTCGGCCGCGGCCAGCGCCTCCACCAGCACCCGGTCCCTGGCCAGCCGGTAGTTGAAGCAGCACAGCACGACGTCGATGCCCGGGTGCGCCGCCGACCACGCCAGGTAGCGGTCCATGTGGTGGTGCGCCGCCAGGCCGACGTGCCGGACGCGGCCTTCCCGGCGTGCCCGCTCGGCCCAGGGCACAAGCCCCGCCGGGGGCTCGGCCTCGTCGTCGCCGACGCTGTACAGCAGCAGGTCCAGCCGGTCCGTCGCCATGCGCCGAAGGGACTCCCGCGTGGCCTCGTCCAGCGACGCCTGCAGGTCGCCGGGCCCCCGGGCGTAGTTCGTGGCCAGGAAGACCCGGTCGCGGTCCGCCGGGAAGCGGGCGAAGTATCGGCCGATGCCGCGCTGGGCGTTGCCGCCGTCGTAGTCGTACCCGGTCAGCCAGAGGTCGACCCCCCACTTCAGCGCCTGCTTCAGGAACAGCTGGTAGGTCGACACGTCGAACGGCAGGCCCAGGCCCAGCACCGGAAGGTCGATCCCCGCACGCCCCAGCCGGCGCCGGGGCACCTTCCGGTCGGCGACCGGCGGCGCGGGGGCGGGCGCGGCGGCGGCGATCCGGGACACCCCCAGCGCGGCCCCCAGCGTCGCCAGCCCGCCGGCCTTCAGCAGGCCGCGGCGGGTGATGCGTGCGTCCCGATCGCTCATCCGCCCCCCCCTCCTGCCGCGAACTCGCGCAATTCCCGGCACAGGCGCCGGGCGGCCTCGGCGTCGTCGGCCATGTGGACGCCGCCGAAGACGTGCCCCTGGACGAAGGCGGCGAAGGCGGCGTCGAACGCCACCCGGACCCCGCAGTCCTCGGCGTCCGGCACGTCGTCGCCCCCCAGCATCCGGAAGGCATGAAGGTAGCGCGCGAAGGTCTCGCGTGCCTCGTCGGCCGACCCGTGGAACACGTAGAAGCCGTCCATGTCGTGCCCGTCCACGCGGTAGCGCTGCCTCCACGCCACGTCGACCCCCTCCAGCCCGAAGGCCGCGACCGGCAGGAAGGAAGGCCGTTCGTCCAGCCGGTCCCGGGCGGGGAACCGCACGGCGAAATCGCCGCCGCCCGCTTCCTGCAACTGCCTCGCGACGCCGTGGCCGAAGTACAGCAGGGACGGCCAGGCCTCGGAAGGGGACGCCCGGGTGCGGGCCACGACGAAGCGGGAACCCTGCGCGAAGCGGATCTCGCCGCCCTCGACGCGGGCCTCGGGTCCGACGACCACCCGGCGCCCTTCCGGGAAGGCATCCGCGACCCCGCAGGCAGCCTCGGGACCGTCGAATTCGAAGACGCAGGCCTGGATCCGGACGATCGCCAGCGCCCG
This sequence comes from uncultured Myxococcales bacterium, assembly GCA_937975765.1. Taxonomy (GTDB): domain Bacteria; phylum Myxococcota_A; class UBA9042; order DTJE01; family DTJE01; genus CAIZWN01. The sequence continues at coordinate 69,495 of CALJUR010000120.1, read as the reverse complement.
CCCCTCGTAGGCCTGGCACGCGACATCCCGCGGGGAGGCGGCCTTCAGCGCGTCCACCAGCGGCCCCCGCTCGGCGATCCCGGCGGGGATCGCCCGGGTCGGCGGGCCGTCGGGCTCGACGGGCTGGCCCACCGGCAGCCGCAGCGCGAGGGCCAGCGGCGAGTCCGCGGGGACCGGTCCTTCCGGCAGCGCCTTCCGGCAGGCCGGCAACGACAGCAGCAGCGCGGCGAGGAATCCGGCGAACGCGCGCATCGCGCCTCCCGGCGGGGCCGGGACATTATCCCGGCCGCCTCCGGACCGTGTCAAACCGGCCGGCCGTCGAAGTGCGCGCACCGGCCCTCCGGCAGCACGACGATGCGGCCGGGCTCGCCGTCCCGCCCGGCCAGGTCCGCCAGGTGCCGGGCCCGGCCGGGGTGCAGCGACAGCGGCGGGACGCTCATCCAGATCCCGCCCTCGTGGATGGGGATGACCGTCCGCGCATCCAGCAGCCTCGCGGCCTGCCACGCCTCGCGCGGCCCCATCACGGTCTGCCGGCCCAGGATGCGGGTGCCCCCGACCGGCAGCAGCGCCAGCCGGATTGGCGCGAAACGCCGGGCGACCTCGGTCATCACGAGGGCGTCGAAGCGTGCGTCCCCGCCGAAGAACAGCCGTCCCCACCCCGGCACGTCCACGACGAAGTTCACCTCCTCCGGGCCGGGCAGGGTGTGCGGGCCGGGCACCGACCAGACCGTCGCGCTGCCGATGACCACGGACGTCCAGGGGGCCAGTTCCTCCACCGGCGTCGCCAGCCGCCGCACCACGGGCACGGCCTTCGACCCCGGCGGTCCCAGCACCCGGCCGGGGGCCGGCCGCAGCCGGGCCATCGCGGACGGGTCGAAGTGGTCCGCGTGCAGGTGCGACAGCAGCACGCCGTCCAGCGGAGGGAGGTCCTCCGGCGCGCGCCCCGGGCGCCGGAAGCACGGCAGCCCGCGCATCGTCATTGCGAACCACGGGTCGGTCAGCAGCCGCAGCCCGTCCCACTCCAGCAGCAGCGTCGAGCAGCGGATCATCGTGACGGCGAGGGCCGGGAACGCGGGGGGGCGCGGTTCGGCCTCACTCATAGATGTAGCTCCAGACGGCCAGCGTGCGCAGCGTGCGGGTGAACGGCTCGGAGGCGATGCGGTCCAGCACGCCCCCCGGCGGGGCCACGAACGGCAGGTAGGACGCCGGGAAGGCCGACGGCGTGGCCAGGCGCTCCTTCTGGCGCGCCACCTCCGCCGGGGTCTCCCGGGTGTAGAAGAAGTGCCAGTCCTTCCGCCGCTCGTCGGGCAGCTCGGCCAGGCCCGAGTCGTTGCGCGCCGCGTGCGGGAAGCGGACGTACCAGCGATCGTCGACCGGCACGTCCAGCCGGCCCGCCAGGTGCACGCCCAGGGCCAGCACCGCGCAGGCCGCGCCCCACGCGAACCACGAACGCCGCCGTTGCCACCCGTCCGCCAGCCAGCGCGCGCCCGCCGCCACGAAGACCGCCAGCGGGAACAGGTGCAGCGCCATGAAAGTCTGCTTCAACTCCTCCCAGTTCTCCTGGAACATGAACAGCGCGTACACCACCAGGTACCAGAAGGCCAGCATCGCGCCCTCGAACGGGCGCCGGCGCGCCAGCACGACCGCCCCGATCGCGCCCAGGGCGGCCAGCGGCACCCCCAGCACGAGGATCGTGATCAGCGGCCACAGCAGGAAGGTCGGGAAGGCGAAGTGCGGCGTGCGGACCAGCGTGTCGTGGAACGGCACGTTCAGCAGGCCGTTGAACTGGAACTCCAGGCCCAGGAACGAGTGCGGGAAGGTCGGCCGGAAGCCCTCCAGGTGCGACACCTGCGACGGGTGGATGATCATCTGGCCGTACGCGAACCGGTTCCACAGCAGGACCGGCAGGATCGCGGCGAGTGCAGCCGCGAAGAACGCCCCGAAGGCCGGCAGGAAGCGGCGCCAGGACCGGCGGTCGCGGACCAGGAACGCCAGCAGCATCGGCGCGACGATGATGGCCTCGTTCCGGATCCCTCCCAGGATCCCGTACACCAGCCCGATCAGCCACCAGCAGGGGCGAGGCTCGGTCAGCAGCACCCACAGGAAGGCCAGGATCGCCAGCCCGAACAGGTTGCCGTTCAGCCGGTCCAGCATCAGCGAGAAGGGGTTCAGGACCAGCAGCAGGGCGCCCCCGAGGGGCAGCCAGAAGCCGCCGACCAGCCGGCGCATCCCCGCGAACGAGAACAGGAACAGCACGCCCCAGGTCGCCGCGTAGCCCCAGCGGAAGGCGGCCAGGTTGCCCAGCGAGAAGGGCGCGGCGAACAGGATGGCCGTGCCGATGCGCTGGTCCTCGGAGGCGATGCCGAAGCCGCCCGGGCGGGGATCGTAGGTGTCGTCCGGCACCCGGCCCTGCAGCCGGACGTCGTAGCGGGGCGTGCCGTCGATGCGGTGCAGGTCCACTGGCTGGCCCGTCATGAACATCGCGGGCACGGTGATGTACGTGTCCCAGTACCCCCGGGCCGGGCCGTCGAAGCGGGCGGCCGAGAAGAGCATCACCAGGATCGCCAGGAGGCCCAGCAGCCAGCGCTGCCGGCGCGAGAGGGGAGCGGGGTCCAGCGGGGTCGCCGTCATGGTAGGCATTCCGACAGGTGGTCCGCGATGCGCTCGGCCGCATGCCCGTCGCCGTAGATCGCGGCCGGCCGCTGCATCCGGTGCAGCCACGCGGGATTGCCCAGGACGGCCAGGGACTCACGCACGATCGACTCGCGCAGGTTGCCGACCAGGGCGGCGTTGCCGGACTGCAGGGACTCCACCCGCTCGGTCGCCTGCCGCACGATCAGCGCCGGCACGCCCAGCGCGGCGCACTCCTCGGACAGCCCGCCGGAGTCGGTGAACACCCCTCCGACGCGCACCAGCACGTGCAGGATGTCCACGAAGTCCAGGGGTTCCAGCAGTCGCACGCGCGGCTCGCCCCGCCACGCCTGCCGCACCGGTTCGTGCACGGGTCCGGGACGCAGCACCCAGGCCAGCCGCAGGTCGGGCAGGGCCGCCAGCAGGTCCCGCATCGCCGGCAGGATCTCCCCCTGCAGCAGCGGCAGGTTCTCGCGGCGGTGCAGCGTGACCAGGAAGGTGTCCCGGTCGGCGGCGTCCAGCAGGCCCGCCACCGTCCCGTCGGAGGGCGGCAGCGATCGGGCCAGGCGCAGGGCGTCCATCGAGGTGTTCCCGGTCACCCGTACCCGGTCGGCCGGCACGCCCTCCTGCAGCAGGTTCTCGCGGGCCAGCGGCGTGGGGCAATAGTGCATTCGCGCGGCCGTGCCCACGATGGTCCGGTGGAACTCCTCGGGGAAGGGGTTGCCGAAGTCGAAGGTCCGCAGGCCGGCCTCGACGTGGTCGAACGGGATCCCCCGGTAGTAGGCGGCCAGCGCCCCCGCGAAGGTGGACAGCGTGTCGCCCTGCAGCAGCACCCGGTCGGGCGGGGCGACGGCGAACAGGTCGTCCAGGCCGCGCAGCATGTGGGCCAGCCGGGCCGACAGGGACAGGTCCCGGGGCACGTCCCCCAGGTCCGCGTCGGGCGCGATTCCCCAGCGCCGCATCATCGGGCGTACCAGGTCGGGCTGCTGGCCGGTGAACACGACGCGGACCTTCGCCGCCCCTTCGCGGGTCCGCATGGCCAGGACGACCGGGACCAGTTTCAGCCACTCGGGCCGGGTCCCGAAGACGACGTCGAGATTCATCCCGGGACAGGTGTATCCCGGCGGGCGGAGGCCGTCAAGGCCGCACCCGGCGCGGGGAAGAGGCGCGGGCAAAGGCCGGGAGGGCGGCGGCCAGGGTCGCCAGCGGCGAGGCGACCATCGAGGGATACGCCTCGCAGGGGGTCCAGCAGCCGGCACAGGGCCCGCCGAGGATCCGGGCGCGCTCGGCCACCGCGCGGGGCGCCCGCAACAGCCGGGGCAGGTCGCAGCCCGTCTCCCGGACGTTGCCCACGCAGGCGTCCCGAACGTGGCACGGGTACGCGTCGCCGGTGGGACCGACGAAGACGGACCCTCGCAGGGCCTGGCAGGGGGCCGGGGGACGCCCGCCTTGAAGGTAGCCGCGCAGCGTCAGCAGGAACAGGCGCTCGACGACGGCGAAGGCGTCGCGGGGACGGCCGCGGAGGGTGGCGATGCGGTCCACGGCGCCCAGCAGTTCGTCCGGGGACGGGGCCGGCACGTCCAGGTTGCCGAAGAAGTGCCGGGAGCGGTTCATCAGGTTCACGTGCCAGCGGCCGGGGACCAGGCCGGGCAGGGCCTCGCGGATCGCGTCGTGGGTCCGTTCCAGTGCGTCCAGGTTGTCCGGGGTCACGGTGGTGCCGACGTAGACGTCCACGCCGGGGATCGCGTCCAGCACGCGCGCCGTCCGCACCGCGGCGTCGAACGCGCCGCGGCGTCCCCGGATGCGGTCGTGCAGCCCGCGGTCGCCGTCCAGGCTGACGGTGACGACCAGGCCCGGCCCGCCCGGCGCGCGCAGCCTCCGCGCGAAGGACCCGACCTTCCCCGGCTGGTCGCCGTTCGTGGCGAAGTGCAGGAACACCAGCCGGCCGGAACGGGCCGCGATGGCGTCGGCCAGCGCGTCGGCGTCCGGGCGGGCGACGATCTCGCCGCCGGTCAGGTCCAGCCAGCGCAGGCCCGGCACGGAATCCAGCAGCGCGCCGACCTCGCCCGGCGACAGTTCCTCGCCGGGACGCCTTGTCCACGCCCGGCAGTGGCGGCAGCGGTGGGTGCACCGATCGGTCAGCGACAGCAGCAGCTTGAACGGCCAACCGGCCCCCAGCCGGCTGCGGGCAACCGAGGGAGCCAGTCGCAGCCCGTCCGTCCACCTCACGGCGCCGTCACCTCCAGATCGTCCAGGTACAGCGCGGGAAATCCGGCCCGCCGAAAGGTGTCCAGCGCGTTCGCCGGCGTGTGCACGATCGGCTGGCCGTGCAGGTTGAAACTGGTGTTGATGACGGCGGGCGGGCCGCCCAGTTCGTGGAACCTGCGGATCCAGTCGCGCAGGCCGGGTGCCGAACCGGCATCGACCCCCTGGGGACGCGAGGTCCCGTCGAGGTGCACGGCGGAAGGGCAGTCCCGCGCGAAGGCGGAGGTCGCGTCCACCGCCACCGTCATGGTCCGCAGGTCCGTGCCGGGCAACGGACGCCATGCCTCGTCCGCGGCCTCCGCCAGCACGGCCGGGCCGAACGGCATGAAGTCGTCGCGGCGCAGGGCCTCGTTGACGCGCGCCGGCAGGCCGGGAACGGTGGGGTCGAACAGGATCGACCGGTTGCCCAGCGCACGGGGACCGAACTCGTCGCGACCCGCGAACCGGCACACCACCTCGCCGCGCCGCAGCCGACCGGCCGCGGCCCGCGCGGGGTCGGGCACGCGGCGCCAGGGCAGCCCGGAATCCCGCACGGCCCGGAGGACCTCGTCGGGCCCGAACCCGACGCCCAGGAAGGCGTCCCCGATCGGCGCGGCCGATGCGCCGTACGCCCGCCACCAGGCGGCGTTCGCGGCGCCGGCCGCCAGCCCGCCGTCCCCCATCGCCGGGAAGACCGCCACGCCTTCGACGCCGGGGGACTGCGCCAGCACCTGGTTCAGCCGGATGTTGGCGAACAGGCCGCCGGCCAGCAGCAGGGGACGCGGGGCAGGGGCCGGCCCCAGGCGCGCCGCCAGCCAGCCCAGCAGGCGGGACTGGACGGCCTGCTGCAGTGCCGCCGCGACGTCCTCGCGGGAGGCCCCTTCGACCAGCCGCGACACCGCGGGGCGCGACAGCGGGCTGCGCAGCCACGGCGAGGCCGGGTCCGCCGCGAACAGCACGTCGAAGCGGCCCCGCAGGCGGTCGGGGTCCCCGCGGGCGGCCAGCCCCATCACCTTGCCCTCGTCCCCCTCGGCGAACCCCAGCGCCAGCGTCACCGCGCCGTAGAGGAAGGCCAGCGCGGCGCGCGGCGGCAGCACGGCGTCGGCCCGGTCCGGAGTCGCGGCGTCCCGCAACGTTGCAGCCACCCCCTCGCCGTACGCGTCCCAGGTCAGGACCCGGGCGCCCGGGGCAGGGGCCGCCAGCAGCGCCGAGAAGGCGTGCGCGTCGTGGTGCGACACCGCGTGCAGCCGGAACGGGCCGGGAAGCAGGGGGCGCAGGCGCAGGCGCAGGGCCAGGAGACCGGCGGCGCGCTCCGCGTCGCGGGCCAGCGGCAGCCGGGCGACGCCGTTCTCGTACGACCGGGCGGCGGTTCCGGCGACGTCCAGCGGGTCGCGGAACGGGTCGGAGGCCGCGTACCACGGTTCCAGCAGCCGCAGCGGGGCGCGACCCGACGCGCCGGCGACGGCGACGTCGGTCACCCGCAGGCCATGCCCGCCGGCCCATTCCAGCGCCCGCGCCAGCGCCAGCGTCGGGAAGCCGGAATACCTCTTGCGCCGCGACGGCCGCTCCTCGGACAGCGCGAACGCCAGCCGGCCGTCCGCGACCAGCGCCGCGCCCGCGTCGTGCCCGTCCCACAGGCCCAGCACGACCCGGGCCCCGTCCGTGCCGTCCCGGCTCATCGTCGCCAACGCTCCCGCAGGATGGTCCACAGGATCAGGCTGCCGTGGCGCACGCGCCGGAAGCCCGTCGCCGACGCGCGCCGCGGGTGGCGCGAGACGGGCACCTCGACCACGCCCCAGCCCGCCTTCAGCCCCTTCAGCAGCACCTCGGTCTCGACGTCGTACTCCCGCGCCCGGACCGGGATGCCCTCCAGGGCGGCCCGGCGCACCAGCCGCACCCCCGCCTGGCTGTCCGTGATCCGCCGGCCGAACAGCACCGAGATCAGGCGGGAGAATGCGAGGTTCGCCCGCCGGTTCAGCGGGTGGATCGCCCCGCAGTGCAGCGTGCCCAGGAACCGCGATCCGATCACCAGGTCCACGCCGGGCCGCATGGCGGCAAGCAGCCGGGGCAGGTCCGCCGGGTCGTCCTGGCCGTCCCCGTCCAGGAACAGCACCAGCGGCGCCCGCGTCTGCCGGACGCCGGCCATCAGCGCCGCGCCCTTGCCCCGGTTCGGCGACAGGCGCAGCACCCGCGCCCCGCCCGCCTCCGCCGCCTCCGCCGTGCCGTCCGACGACCCGTCGTCCACCACCAGCACCCCGTGCGGCACGGCTGCCAGCGCCTGCCGGCAGCGGCGCACGACGTCCCCGATGGTCGCAGCCTCGTCGTGGCACGGGATGATCACGTCCAGGTCCATCGCCGCTCCGCTTCAGGTCCAGATCACCGGGACCGGCCCGCCCGGCGCCGCGGCCTGGTCGGCGAAGCACGCCGCCCAGGTCGGCAGGTCGTCGCACCCGGTCTCGTACCTCAGGCCCCCCTCCGGCGCCTGCAGGCCCGCCAGGAAATCCAGCGCCTTCCGGACGGGGCCGTCGAACCGGCCCGGCACCAGCCGCCACAGCCGGACGGCCTGGGCCGTCGCGTCCGACCGCCCGGGCCCGCTGCCGTCGTCCCAGGCCGGGAGGCCCCCGTCGTCCCGCTGCAGCGCGGCCAGCCGATCGCCACCGGCCCGCAGCGCCGCGCCCTCCCCGGCCATCGCCGCCCCTTCCAGCCCGTAGCAGAAGGCATGCACGTACCGGGGCGCGCCCGCCGGGGGTTCCTCCACCGCCGCCTCCAGCCGCGACGCCAGCGTTTCCGCCTCGGTCCCGCCCGCGCCCCGCGCGGCCCGCCGCAGCAGCCCCGCCGCCCGTCGCTGGAACGGTCCCAGCCGCTCGGACCAGCGCGCCGGGCCGTTCCCGGGAGGGTCCGTCGCGACGCCCCGTTCCAGGAACGACCCGATGGCCAGGAGAGCCCCGCGCACCGCTTCGGGCGCCGGCGCCGCGTACCCCCCCGCGCCGGCCTGCACCAGGCCATGCAGCGCCACGCACGTGTCGAACAGGCAGGTCCTTCCGGCCTTCCCGACGCCGCGTCCCGCCGCCAGGTCCGCGCCCAGCCGGGCCGAGACCCGCGCCGCCAGCACCGCGTCGGGCGCCCCGTCGCCGCGCGCCTTCCGCCAGGCGGCCCACGCCAGCCAGATCCCCGCCGCCTCGGGATACGGGAACCCGGGATGCCGCGGATTCGACCACGACGCCACGGCGCCGTCCGCAGCGACCACGTCGGCCCCGCACAGCCAGGCCCGCAGCCGGTCCCGGTCGGGGCAGCCGCGGGGGACGCTGGACGAGGCTGGACGCATGCCAGGATCTCCCGTGGGTGACCGGGGGCGTTGCAGTATAGCAACCGCATCGCGGGGCCGCCAAAGGCCTCTCGATTGTACGCTGCCTCGCTCCTGTGCTAGCGTTTCGCGGTCCCGGGAGCGCGGAATGGCCCATCGCCTGCTGCTGGTGAACCCGTCGTTCCAGCGCCGCGTCCAGCGCATCGCGCAGACCTCCGTCGGGCCGCCGCTGGGCCTGGCCTACCTGGCCGCCGTCGCCCGCGACGCCGGCCACCAGGTCTCGATCCTGGACGCGAACGCCCTGGGCCTGGCACCGGACGAGATCGCGCGTCGCGCCGCGGCATACGCACCGACCGTCGTCGGGGTCACCGCGACCACCCCGACGATCGGGCTGGCCGGGCGGATCGCCGCCGCGCTGAAGGGCCCGCTGCCCGGCGTCCCCGTGCTGGTCGGCGGCCCGCACGCGACCGCCCTGCCGGCCGCCACCCTGTCGGACCATCGCGCGTTCGACCTGGTCGCCCGGGGCGAGGCCGAGCGCACCCTGCCGCGGGTTCTGGAGCGGCTGGAGGGGCCCCCGGACCCGTCCGCCCTGCGGGACCTGCCGGGGGTCGCCTTCCGCGGCCCCGACGGCATCCTCGTCGATACCGGCATCGCACCCCCCATCGAGGATCTGGACGCCCTGCCGGAACCGGCCCGGGACCTGCTGCCGATGCCCCGCTACCGCTGCCCGGACTCGGACTCCTTCTCCACGCTGCTGGCGATGCGCGGCTGCCCGTACCCCTGCATCTACTGCGCCGTCCCCGCGATGTTCGGCCGCCGCGTCCGCTTCCGGTCGCCGGAGGCCGTCGTCGCCGAGATGGCCGGCGTGTACGAACGGCACGGCACGCGCTTCTTCTCGTTCCTGGACGACACCTTCTCGACGCGCGCGGACTGGGTGAACGCCTTCGTCGATGCCATGCAGCGGCGCGGCCTGCACCGGAAGGTCCGCTGGATCTGCCTGACCCGGGCCGACCTGGTGGACCGGTCCCTGCTGTCGCGCATGCGTGCCGGGGGCTGCGTCCGGGTCGAACTGGGCGTGGAGAGCGGCAACGACACCGGCCGCGCCTTCCTGCGCAAGGGCCTGGACGACGACCGGGTGATCGCCGCCTTCCGGGCCGCCCGGGAGGCCGGCCTGTCCACGATGGGCTTCGCGATCCTGAACATCCCGGGCGAGACCGCGGCCGACATCGGGCGCACCTTCGACCTGCTGCGTCGGGCCGACCCGGACTACCTGCAGGTGTCCTTCCTGACGCCGTACCCCGGCACCCCGCTGCGGGACCTGGCCGAGGAGAAGGGCTGGATCGCGGAACGCGACTGGTCCCGTTACAGTTTCCTGAACGACGTGGTGCTGCAGCACGGCAGCCTGGCACCCGGCGAGGCCCGCGCGCTGTACCGTTCGTTCGTGCGACGCTTCTACCTGCGGCCGCGCACCGCCTTCAAGCTGGCGCGCATGGTCGCGAACGGCACGGCGCGGCCCTGGCCGCTGCTTCGGACGGCCGCGCGCGGGCTGGCCGCGACGCTGGGCGATCGGGGGGGACGCTGACATGGAGGAGGCCGGGATCCTGCTGCTGCGGGTGCTGGGTGTCGCCTACGGGCTGTGGCTGCCGGGGGTGCTGCTGGCCTCGCTGGCGAACCCCGCGTGGACCTGGTCATGGCGCCTGGCCGTCGGCTTCGTCCTCGGGGTGCTGGCGGTGCCGATGTGCGCGTTCTGCGCCGCCTGGCTGCTGCGGACCAGCGTGACCGTCCCGGTGGTGATCGGCTGCGCGACCTTGCTGGACGCGATCCTCGTGCCGATGCTGTGGTGGCGATGGAGGCGGGCCCATGCGCGTTGAGCCGCTGGTCCTGGGCATCCACGAGGACACCAACGCGAACGCCGCGGTGGTGCGGGGCGGCGAGATCGTGGCCGCCGTCGCCGAGGAGCGCCTGACCCGCGAGAAGTTCCAGGGCGGCTTCCCGTCGCGCAGCGTGCAGGCGGTGCTGGACCTGGCCGGCGTGACGATGGACGGCCTGGACGCCGTGGTCGCCGGCAACCGCACCCACTTCCTGCCCCGGCTGCCCGGCGGGCACCTGATGGTCGGCGGCGAGCACGACCTGTTCGGCGTCCCGCACAAGGCGTGGCTGACCCTCCAGGCGGGATTCGCGAAGGGCGACTCCCGCGGCGCCCGGCTGGCCGAGGCGGTCTGCCGGCACTCCCTGGCCCGCCGCTTCCGCCGGGCCGTGCCGCTGGTCGACCACCACACCGCGCACGCCTGGACCGCGTACCTCACGTCCTCCTTCCCGACGGCGCTGGCGGTGTCGGTGGACAACCTGGGCGACGGCTTCGCGGCGCGGGTGTTCGACTGCCACGACGGCCGCTGCGTTCCGCTGTGGGGGTCCGACGCCATCGCGTCGCCGGGCCAGTTCTACGGCGAGATCTCGCAGTTCCTGGGCTTCCACGTGCTGATGGCCGGCAAGGTCACCGGGCTGGCGGCCCGGGGGGACTGGCGCCGGGCCTACCCCGTGATGGAGAAGTTGTTCGCGCTGACCGCCGACGGCACCGACTTCCGGCTGCCCCCGCTGTGGTCGAAGAACCGCCGGACCGGCCTGTTCGCGGACCTGGCCCGGTACTCCGCCGAGGACGTCGCGGCCGCCGCGCAGAAGCGGCTGGAGGACGTGCTGGTCGCCTACGTGCGGCGCGGCCTGCAGGAGACCGGCCGCCGCCACGTCGTGCTGGCGGGCGGCGTCTTCGCGAACGTGCTGGTGAACCAGCAGGTCTGGGAACTGCCCGAGGTGGACGGGCTGTTCGTGCACCCGGCGATGAGCGACCAGGGGATCGGCGCCGGTGCCGCGCTGGGCTTCGTGGCCGACCGCGTCGCGCTGCAGCCGCGGCCGATCCCGCACGTCTTCCTGGGCCCGGAGTTCGGCGAGGAGGCGTGCGGGCAGGCGCTGGAGCGGGCCGGCGTCCGGTATCGCCGTTCGCCCGACGTGGACGCGGAAGTCGCGGACGCGATCCTGGCCGGCCGCGTCGTGGCGCGCTTCGCGGGCCGGATGGAGTACGGTCCCCGCGCGCTGGGCCACCGCAGCATCCTGTACCACACGCGCGACCCGGCGGTGAACGACTGGCTGAACCGGCGGCTGCAGCGGTCGGAGTTCATGCCGTTCGCGCCCGCGACGCTGGCCGAGCACGCCGGGGCCTGCTACGAGGGCTTCGGCCCGGGCATCGCGCACGCCGCGCGGTACATGACCGTCACCTTCCGCTGCACCGGGACGATGCGCCGCCAGTCGCCCGCCGTGGTGCACCTGGACGGCACGGCACGCCCGCAGATCGTGGACGAGGCGGCGGACCCCGGCTACTACCGGATCCTGCGCCGCGTGCACGAGGGCAGCGGCATCCCCAGCATCATCAACACCTCGTTCAACCTGCACGGCGAGCCGATCGTCTGCACGCCCGGCGATGCCCTGCGGTCGTTCGCGGCCAGCCGGCTGGACGTGCTGGCGCTGGGCCCCTTCGTGGTCGAGGGCGGGCCCGGGCCCCGATGACGCCTGGCCCCGCCGCCCCGCCGTTTGCGCCGCCCCGGCTTCCCGGGTATCGTTCCTCGACCGTGGACGGACCCCGCATGGACCCGCAGCCGCAGGCCGCGCTGATGTTCTCGGGCGGCATCGACTCGACCTCCGCCGCCATCCGGCTGTCCCGCGAGTTCGCCCGCGTCCACCTGCTGACCTGGGGCAACGGCTACGGCCACTACCGGCTGGGCCGCACCGGCAGGCGTGTCGCCGAACTGCGCCGCCTGTACGGCGACCGCTTCGAGCACTCGCAGGGATCGGTGCAGGCCCTGTTCGAGCGGCTGGTCGCGGACGACCTGGAGGACGCCTGGCGCCGCTGGGGCTCGGGGTTCGTCTGGTGCCTGGGCTGCAAGCTGTCGATGCACGCCCACAGCGTGGTCCACTGCCTGCGGCACGGCATCCGGGTGCTGGCGGACGGCTCGTCGAAGTCCACGGGCGAGATGGTCGAGCAGATGCCGATCAGCCTGTCCCGCATCCGCGGGTTCCACGCGCGCTACGGCATCGAGTACCGCACCCCCGTGTACGCGGTCCCGCGGTCCGAGGAGATCGCCTTCCTGCGGAAGGAGGGCTTCCGGATGGGCCTGCGGGTGGGCGACCGCTTCCTGGGCGTGCAGCCGAAGTGCCGTCCGGGCGAGTTGTACTACCTGCCGTTCCTGCTGTTCGGCCAGCCCCCCAGGCACGACCCCGATCGGGTGGCCGCCTACCTGGACGAGAAGGCCGCCGACGCCCACGCCTGGGTCGCCGCGGAGTGCGCCCGCCTGGGCCTGGCCCTGCCCCGGGAGGCCGGCTGATGGACGGTGTCGAGGTCCGCGACCCGCAGGCGATCCCGCGGTGGCGCTATCTCGCGGGGATGCTGGTCATCCTGTCCGCGCACGCCTTCGTGTCCCTGCTGCTGTGGGTGGGCGCGCCGTTCTCGGCCCGGTACCGGAAGGTCCGTCCCGGCTGGCGGGCCTACTCGCGCGACGTGCTGCGCGGCTGCCTCGACCGGGAAGGCTTCCGGGTCGGCGCCGCGCCGACGCCGGGCAGGGACCGTCGATGATCCGGTGAACGGCCCCGGGCGGGGCCGGGATCCGGGCCAGGGCCGCCTCAGGCCCCGGTGGTCGCGTCCACGACCTGCACCCGGCAGCCGGTCCACAACCGCGTCGCGAACTCCGCCAATTCCGGGTCGCGCAGGTCGAACCGGGGGTCCGCCTCGCGCCGGCCCAGTTCGTCCGCCAGGGCCTGGATCCGGCGGCGGGCCTCGTCGGGCAGCCCGCCGCCGGGCGCGACCCGGTAGGCGACGCCGAACCGCCCGCTGCACGCGAAGAACGGGCGCCCCGCCTCCAGCACGAACGCCTCGACGGTCAGGGACGGGGCCTCCCCCTCCGACGAGATCCGCAACAGGTGGTGGGCCGACCGGGACCTCGCCGGCACGCCGCCCGCCCCTTCCGCCCGCGGCAGCTCGGCCGGGACGATGTGGTCCCGGCACCACCGGCACAGCGTGCAGGACCGGTCGCAGTTCGCCAGGCGCTCCCAGGCCTCCGGCGGCTCGCGCAGCACGACCTCGGCGTCGATGTAGTCCAGGCTCTCGGCAGCCCGGTAGTATTCGGCCTGGCGCCGCACGACCGCCGTCTCCTTGTCGCGCCCCTCGAGTTTCACGATGTCCACGATGCCGGCCAGGTGGCGCAGGTTCCCCGGAAGGATCGCGTTCAGCGCCACGATCCACGCCCAGTCCGGGTCCTGCTTCATCCGCCGGATCCACGGCCGGCACCGGACCGGGTGGGGCTGCCCCTCGGACTCCGCGACCTCGTTGCACCGCTGCAGCAGGTCGAAGTGCTGGTTGCGGAACGGGCAGTCCGGCACGCAGCCGTCCCGCGCAACCACCTTGACCCGGAAGCCCAGCGCCTTGATCTGCCGCAGCACCGCCGGCCGCCGGTTCACCTCGCGCGCCACGGTCAGCACGGACGGGTTCGCCGCGCGCTTCCAGTAGGCCGCCGCCAGCGCGCAGTCGACGTCGGACAGCGTGGACGGGCCGATCTCCAGGTCCGGCCGCGCCTCCTTCAGCGCCGTCGCCAGCGGCAGCGAGGCCACCGTGAAGGTCGCCCCGGGATACCGGTCCGCCAGCCGCTCGATCTCGTCGAAGGCCAGCCGCTCGTCCCTGGGCCCGCCCTCGATGTTGGCGACGAAGTTCAGCCGGACCCCCAGCGCGCCGGCCGCCTCGGCCAGTCCGTCCACCGCCTTCAGGAACTCCCTCTGCGTCGCGGGCCCCTTCCAGGTCCGGCCGCTGCCCGCCGTGGCCCAGAACAGCGGCAGGTACACCTCCTCGGTGTCCTCCGAAAACGGCCGCAGGACCTCCCCCACGAAGTCCGGGGCGAAGTTGTACGGCAGGCTGAGGGTCATTCCCAGGGAGGCCAGCGGCGAAGGTCCGGGCATCGTCCCCTCCCGTCCGGGACCTGCGGAAGGCGGCCCCGGACCCGGAGAAATCTAGCAGAACCGGGCGGCAGCGTCACGCCGACCTGCCGCCTCGCCGCACGGGGCCTCGGTCGCGGCCCGCCGCCCCCGGACGGCCCCCGCCTCCCTTTTTCCGGGAACTGGACGTAACATTTCGTGCCTGCGGAGCGGGCCGCACGGGGTGCGAAGGGGGTCGCGTGAAAAACAAGAAGTGGGTTCTGCCCGCGTTGACGGTGGTCCTCTTCCTGGCCGCGAACCTGGCAGCCTGGTGGTGGTATTCCCGGATCGTCCCGGCCGGCAGGTCGGCCGTCCCGCGGCCGACCCTCGGCGAGGACGGCCTGCCCCACGGCGAGGGCATCCCCGACGATCCCCGCGCGCCCGGAACGCAGAACCCGGACGAGGTCGAGGAGATGCTGGCCCGGGAACTGGAAGGGCAGTATTGCAAGGAGGCCCAGAAGGCCAAGGTCCCGGCCAAGGAGTACATGCTGGCAGTCCACGGCAGCGACCGGATCGGCCGGCCGGAGTCGACGGGGTCACGGGTCGAGTGGGGAGGGTTCCCGGTGATCTCGATGGAGATGGAACGGAACCTGAACGAGGTCACCTTCCCCGAGACGATCCGGCGCGAGGCCGTGCGGCAGGCCATCTGCACCTGGGCGGCGCCGCTGCTGGAAGTGGACGGGAACGTCGTGGCGGCCAAGGGCGGCTTCGGTCGCGTCCAGAAGATCCGCGTGATCCTGCCCCTGGCGGTCGAGCGGCAGCCCGAGGCGCCGCTGCAGGCCGGAACGATCGAGAAGGGGCTGGCGGTGATCGGCCGGCGGATCCCCTCCCCCGAGGTGACGGAGGCCGACGTGGCCGCCTTCCTGGACGAGGTCCGCGCGACGGGGCTGCAACCCCGCGGGCGCCTGCTGGTCCGGATGGACACCGGGCCCAAGCGGCTGTACCGGGACGAGACGGTCCAGTTCATCCAGCCCGTCGTGGCGCCCTAGGAGGGCCGGCGGTCGGGCCGGCGCGGCCGGCCTGGAGGTTCGATGGCGTTCTCGTACTCGGTCCCGACGAACTGGGAACCGGACCTCGTGCCGGCGCTTCAGGGCCTGCCGGTCGCCGAACTGTACGGCCAGCTGCCGCGCGACTTCGTGGGCGGCGGGCGCGCCCCGTCGCTGCTGGGCCACGTCTCCAGGCGGCAGGTGCGGGCGCAGATCGCGCAGGCGAAGGCCGCCGGGATCCGGTTCAACTACACGCTGAACGCCACGACGATGGCGAACCGGGAATGGACCCTGTGGGGCCAGCACCGGCTGGCCGCGCTGGTGGACTTCCTGGAGGAGTGCGGCGTCCACACGGTCACCGTCGCCATCCCGTACCTGCTGGAATACCTGAAACGGCGCGCGCCGGGCCTGGAGGTCACCGTCAGCACGCAGGCGATGGTCGCGACCCCGGACCGCGCCCGCCGATGGCAGGACCTGGGTGCCGACGGCATCACGCTGTCGGTCCTGGACGTGCAGCGGGACTTCCGGGCGCTGAAGGCCATCCGGGCCGCGGTGAAGATCCGCCTGCAGTTGATCGGCAACCTGCTGTGCCTGCAGGGCTGCCCCGCGGGGCTGCACCACGCCGCCATCAACGCGCACGCCTCGCAGACCGGCATGTCGCGCTTCGCGATCGACTACTGCACCGTCGACTGCAACCGCCGCCGGCTGGCGAACCCCGAGGAGTTCATCCGGTCGGGCTGGATCCGCCCCGAGGACCAGCACTTCTACGAGGACCTCGGGATCGATCGCATCAAGCTGGTCACCCGCGGCATGCGGACCGACGCGCTGGTCCCCATCGTGCGGGCGTATGCCGAGGGCCGCTCCCCGGCGAACCTGATGGACCTGTTCCCGTCCCCCGACAAGAGCCTGGTGTACCACCGCTTCCGGCTGTGGCACCTGTTCCGCAACTTCGCCTTTCCCGGGCGCGTCAACGTCTTCCGGCTGCGGAAGTTCAAGGCGCTGGCGGACTCGCGCCGGATCGTCATCGACTCGGCCGCCCTGGACGGCTTCCTGGACCGCTTCCTGGACGGGCGCTGCGCCAACGTGAACTGCGAGACCTGCGGCCACTGCGCCGAGATCGCGGCGCGCGCGATCCGCTTCGAGGACGGGTACGCGGCCGACGCCGTGGCCGCGCACGACGACGTCCTGGACGAGATCGTCTCGGGCCGGCTGTTCTCCTACCTCCCGGCGCGCGACGGGAAAGGGGATCCGGCGGAAGGCCCCGGGGAAGGGCACGACCGCTGACCTCCCCGGGCGTCCCCGTCCGCACCCCGGCCCGGGAAGCCGCCTGAAACTTTCCGGCGCCGTCGGAGTATAGGCTGATGAACGGGGCGGGATCGCGATGACCCGGAACGACGCAGGCGACGAGGAACTGGCCCGGGCCGCCAAGGCCGGGGACTGCGACGCGTTCGCCGTGCTGGTCCGGCGCCACCAGGGGCGGATCTACGGGTTCCTGCTGAAGGCCACCCGCAGCCGCACGGCGGCAGAGGACCTGGCCCAGGATGCCTTCCTGCGGGCGTTCCGCGGCCTGCGCACGTACGACGCGGAGGCCAGTTTCGCGCCGTGGCTGCGCCGGATCGCCGTGAACCTGGCCATCGACTGGGCCTCCGACGCGCGGCGCAGCCGGGTCCAGGAGTGGAACCAGGCGGCCGAGTCGGCGCGGGACGAGGCGCCCGGGCCCGAGGAGCGGGCCGGGGCGCGGGAGGTCGAGGCGGCCATCCACCGGCGGATCCTGCAGCTGCCGTTCGAGGAGCAGCGCGCGGTGATGCTGCGCCACGTGATGGGCCTGTCGTACTCCGAGGTGGCGGACGTCACCGGCCAGCCGCTGGGGACGGTCAAGACGAACCTGTTCCGGGCGCGCGGCCGCCTGAAGTCCTTCTTCGACGACCTGGTGGGGGACCCATGCATTGCGAAGAGGTGAAGGCCCTGCTGGATCGCGGGCTGCAGGGCGGCCTGGACCTGCAGGACTCGTGCGATCTGCAGAAGCACGTCGCCGGCTGCGAGGCGTGCCGGGCCGCCCACGACCACGTGCTGCGATTCCTGGCCGCCGTCGAGGGAGGACCGGAGGGCGAGCCCCCGCCCGGGTTCGCGGACCGGGTGATGGCGAGGGTGCGCGAGGAGTCGCACGCGACGGCGGGCTTCTTCCCCTCCTGGCCGCAGGTCGCCTTCGCCGTCGCGACCGTGCTGGGGCTGGGGCTGGTGGTCCTGGCCGTGCCGCCGGACGGCATGACCGACGCGTTCTCGCGCGCCTACCTGCTGCCGGCGGGCCGGTTGCAGGCCCTGCTGGCCGACGGGGCCGACGCGCTGGCACGGCTGCCGGGCGGGCGGGTGCTGTTCCCGTCCGCCGCGCTGCTGGGACTGGCCGTGATGGTGCTGGCGGCCCGCCTGCCCGGCATCGCCGGGCACCGGGGGAAGCCCGATGATCGGTGAACTGCCGCCCGACCTGGGCTTCGTCGTCCGCGTCATCGTGCTGGGCACCGTGGTCTTCCTGTCGCTGATGTCCGTGATGCTGCTGCTGCTGGCGGCCGCCCCGCGGTTCGTCGCCCGCATCCGGACCGCCCTGGACGCCGGCCGCGAGGCGAACCTGCTGTGGGGCCTGGTGTACGGGATCGCGCTGGCGCTGGCCGCCCTGGCGCTGTCCGGCGCGGGGCAGGCCGGCTTCCTGGCGACGCTGGTGCTGCTGGCCGGCAGCCTGGCCTTCGTGCTGATGGGCCTGTGCGTCGTGTCCACCGAGATCGGAAGGAAGATCGGCCGGCTGCATGGCGGGCGGGAGTGGTCCGACCTGGCGGCCTTCGGGGCCGGGGGATCGGTCGTGCTGCTGGCCACGCTGCTGCCGATCCTGGGCTGGGTGCTGCTGTTCTACTTCGTCACGAACGGGCTCGGGGCCGTACTGCGCGTGATCGGCAGGGACGTCCTGCGGCTGCGGCGCGGGGCCGGGCAAGGGAGGGAGAGGGTCGATGGGTAGGCTGCCTTCGGACCGGCCGGTCCGCGTGACGTTCGTCCGTCCGCCGCGCCACTTCTGGCCGATCATCAACGAGTCCGACAACTTCCTGCTGCCGCTGGGCTATCCCTGCCTGGCGGCGTACCTGCGCGAGCACCTGCCCGCGGTCGAGGTCGAGATCCTCGACTGCTGCGTGCTGAAGATGGGCTGGAGGTCGCTGCGGGCGGAACTGGCGGCCAAGCGCCCCGACGTCGTCTGCATCGGCGAACTGACGATGTACCACAAGGAGGCCTTCCGGGCCTTCCGGCTGGCGAAGGAACTGCTTCCCGACTGCGTCACGGTCGCCGGCGGCTACTTCTTCTCGGCCCTGCCCGAGTGGTCGCTGGAACACTGCGAGGCGCTGGACTTCGTCGTGCGGCAGGAGGGCGAGGAGACGCTGCGCGACCTGCTGGCCACGCTGCGCGACGGCGGCGACGCGGCGGCGGTGCTGGGGATCCACCACCGCGCGGGAGGGGCGATCGCGATGACCCCGCCCCGGCCATTGATCGCGGACCTGGACTCGCTGCCGATGCCCGCGTACGACATCTCGCACATGGAGAAGTACGCTCCCTTCGGCAAGTTGTGGCCGCGCGCCGCCACGATCCAGCGCTCCCGCGGCTGCACCCACGACTGCGACTTCTGCTCGTGGTGGGTGCAGGAGGGACAGCACCGGCTGGAGGACGGCAACCTGGTCCCGATGCGGCACTACCGGACGAAGTCCGCGCAGCGGGTGATCGCCGAAACCGAACTGCTGTACGAGAAGTTCGGGGTCCGGTACCTGTTCTGGGTGGACGGCACGTGGAACCTGGACTCGGCCTGGCTGGACGAGTACTGCAGCGAGATCATCCGGCGCGGCTACAAGCTGGGCTGGTGGGCCTTCATCCGGGTCGACCTGCTGCTGCAGCAGGAGAAGGAAGGCATCCTGGAGAAGATGGTGCAGGCGGGCCTGCGCCACGTGCTGGTGGGCATCGAGCGCAACCAGGACGAGGACTTCAAGACGCTGCACAAGCCCGGGTACACCCGCGACGTGGTCAAGGAGGCGTTCCACCTGCTGGCGAACAAGTACCCGCAGGTCTTCCGGCAGGGGACGATCCTGACGGGCCTGCGCTCGGACGACGCTGCGTCGATCCGGGGCCTGCTGAAGTACGCCCACGAGATCAACGTGGACTTCCCGGCGTTCCACGCCCTGACGCCCTTCCCCGGCACCCGCCTGTTCCAGGAGGCCAAGGAGAAGGGCTGGATCGAGGACTGGGACTTCGAGAACTACGACATGTTCAACCCGATCATGCGGACCGAGCACCTGGACCGCCAGCAGGTGTCGCAGCACACCAACTGGTGCTACCAGAACTTCGTGGCCCGCAAGCCGCTGCGGTTCTTCTCGCGGCTGCTGTCGCCCCACGGGATCCGCCGGCGGCTGCACTGGTGGTTCCTGTACGCGATCGGGCGGACGCTGCTGGTCGACCTGTGGAAGAGCCTGAAGGGCGAGAAGCGTTTCGAGGGGTTCGCGGCCACCAGCAAGATGTGGAAGCCCGACTGGTACGAGACCTGACCGGCCTTCCCGCGCAAGACCGGCCCTCGACCACCGGCCTACGCCGGCTGCCGCTCCTTCGCCCCGGTCCGCAGCGCGAAGGGCAGGCAGGCCAGCCCCAGCAGCACCCGCGCCACCATCACGCCCAGGATGCTGGCGGTGGAGACCGCGTCCACCGCCGCCAGGGCCGACACGCCCGCGGGCGCGTAAGGGGCGAAGAAGCCCCGCGCCACGATCTGGGTCGATCCCAGGCCGGCCACGCTGATCGGCAGCACCCCGATCAGGCCCAGCAGCGGCATGAAGACCAGGACCTCCCGGGCCCCGACGTCGAAGCCGAACGCGCGCAGGAAGGCCAGGTTCATCCCGACCTGCGCCAGGATCAGCAGCAGCCGCAGCGGCAGCATGCCCGCCAGCGCCGGGAAGGGCACCTCGCGGAAGGCGGCCCACACGGTCCACCCCGCCAGGCGACCCGGCAGGCCGGTGCGGAACCGGCGCATCGCGCGGGCCAGGACCGCCATCGACGGGGCGGCCAGCAGCCCGGCGACGCCGACGGCCGCCAGCAGCGCCGTGGGGACCGGCGGGAAGGGCGACGGGAAGGCCAGCAACCCGGCCAGCACCGCCAGCGACAGGGCACCCAGGTCGACCAGGCCCAGCAGCAGGAAGGCGCCGCCGGAAGCCCACAGCCCGCGCCGGGTGCGCCGCGCGACCACCGCCGTCAGCATCGCCACGGTCAGGCTGTAGTTCACGATGCCCAGCAGGTAGGTCGCCCCGCGCACGGGGGCGAACTCCGACAGGCGCACGTCGTAGCCCAGGATGCGCAGCCACCGGTGGGCGGACCAGGAGTCCAGGGCCCACATCAACGGGACGCCCAGCAGCAGCCCGGCCAGGAAGTGCAGGGAATCCGCCCCGCGCACTACGCCCCACGCCTCCCGCAGGTTCGTCGTCGTCGCCAGGTAGGCCAGCAGCAGGAAGGTTCCGGTCCAGGCGACGATCCTGCGAAGGCGCGGACCGTTCATCCGTCCACCCCGAGGGTCAGTCCCGCAGGCCGCTGGCCAGCCGGGAGAGCAGCAGCCGGCCTCCCATGGCCATCTCCCGCGGGGAGAAGAGCCCCTTCCGCATGGCCCCGAGCATGTAGGAGGGGCGGGCGTAGAACCGGAACATCGCGCGGCGCTGCAGTTGCACCAGGTCGCGGCCCGACAGGCCGTCCGAGCCCCAGAGGGGCTGTTCGCTGCGGCCTGTCCAGTCGAACCACGACGTGAACTGGTCGCAGTCCTCCAGGCTGAACTCGCGGTCCTTGACCCGTTCGAACAGCCGGGAGCCCGGGTAGGGCACCGTGATCGCGAACTTGGCGAGGTCCACGCCGGTGTCGATCGCGAAGCGCACCGTGTCCTCGACCGCCTCGCGGCTCTCGCCGGGGATGCCGATCATGAAGAAGCCGACGACCAGGACCCCGTGCCGGTGCGCGATCCGGACCGCCTCGCGCCCCTGCTGGACGGTCGTGCCCTTGCCCAGCGAGTCCAGCACGGCCGGGTTGCCGGACTCGAAGCCGAAGAAGATGGCGTGCAGGCCGGCCGCCTTCATCCGGGCCATCGACTCGTCGGTCACCCGGTCCACGCGGGTCTCGGTGACCCACGGGAGGGTCCCGCCCCACGGCCTGGCCAGGACGCGGTCGCAGAACTCGAACGCGACCTCGTCGGACCAGGGGAAGTACGAGTCGTTGAAGCCGAAGGACCGGAAGTGGAACCGGTCCACCATGTGGGAGAGCTCGGCCACGACGCGCTCGATGCTGCGGCGCCGGAAGCGGCGGACCACCTTGTCCTGCGAGCAGAACGTGCAGGCGTGCGAGCAGCCGCGCGAGGCCATCAGCGGAACGGGGTGGCTGCGCAGGTTCACCATCGGGATCTTCTGGTAGCGCCACGCCGACAGGTCCAGCAGGTCCCACGCGGGGAAGGGCAGCGAGTCCAGGTCGTCGATCGGCGGGCGATCGGGGGTGCGGTGCACGCGGCCGTCCTGCAGGAACGAGATGCCGGCCACCGAGGCCGGGTCGCGACCCTTCTCGATCGCCTCGACCAGGTCGGGCAGCGTCACCTCGCCCTCGCCGTGGGCCACGTAGTCCGCGTATCCCTCCTCCAGGATGCGGTCGGCGAACACGCCGGCGTGGGTGTTGCCCATCACGATCGGCAGGCCGGGGTGGCGCCGGCGCAACTCGCGCACCAGCAGCACGACGTTGTGCCAGGCGCCGGTCAGCACGCTGATGCCCACCAGCCCCGGCTGCAGGCGGTCGATCTCGTCCAGCACCGCCGGGTTCGGCAGCGTCATGGCGGCCTGGTCGCGCAGCCGGACGTCGTGGCCGTGCTGGCGCAGCACGCCGCCGAGGTATCCCAGCGCCATCGGCATCAGGGCCGGTTCCAGCGCCGCGTACGTCCGGGAGACGAGCACGTTGCGGCTGGCGGGAGCGAGGAGGTAGACCCGCAAGGAATCGCCTCGAAATCCAGGCGAGGAATGGTATCGGTCGCCCCCGCGACTGTCAACGCGGACCGGGGATCGACGGACCTCCCTGCAGGCCCCCCGGAGGGCCCGGGATCCCGCCCTGCGGCTGCGGGCCGTCGGGCAGGAAGAAGACGTTCGGGCAGGCCGCCATGTATGCATTCCAGCCTTCGCGCAACACGGCGACGGTCTCCCCGGGCGTGGCGTCCCGCAGGTCGGCCCAGGCGATCCAGCCGGTCCGGCCCTCCCACACCCGCAGTCCCCCGGGGAAGCGCGGCGTGCCGTTGCAGCGATGGCGCAGGCCTCCCGGCGTCGCGTCCAGCCATTCCTCCATCGACAGGGTCTCGTTGTCGGGCAGGAACAGGAAGACCCGGCCGGTGAATCGCTCGCGGCGGGCGATCCAGCCGTCGAAGTCCTCCCACCGCCAGGCATCGAAGTACGTCCCCGGCGCGTGCGACCAGTCGTGCAGCAGGAACCGCCGGAACAGCGTCGGCTGGGGCAGCCGCTCGGAAACGAACCGGAGACGGTCCGCGCGGTCCCCGAAACGCCACGCCAGCAGGTGCGCCGAGTGGAAGAACTGCTGGGACTCGACGAAGACGAGGTTGTCCTGCGCCAGCAAGCCGTCCAGCCGGTCCGCCATCTCGCCGAACCGGTACCCCGTCTCCGTGGAGAACCCGCGCCGGGCATACCGGAGGACCGCCTCGGCAGCCGGCACGGCCAGCAGCACGACCAGGGCCGCCGCGATCAGCCTGGACGCGACCAGGCGCCACGTCGAGGGCTTCGCGATCAGCGCGGGCAGGCCCTCCGCGACGCCCGCGATCCCGACCGCCACCCAGGTCACCAGCGGGACGGCCAGGAAGGCGGCCTGGCCGGGCTGCATCCCGACCGAGCCGACCGACAGGTTCAGCAGCAGCGGCAGCAGCGCGTACAGCAGGGCACCGGCCAGCAGCAGCCGCGTGCCGGGAGTGCGGCGCCACAGGGCGATTGCCAGGCCGGCCAGCGCCAGGGCGTACCAGGGGAGGATCGCCCAGGACGGTCCGCCGTGCAGCCAGCCGAAGGGCCACAGCAGGACCCCCGCCAGGCCGCGCTGGTCGATCCGGCCCACGCCCATCAGGTGCGGGCTGCCCTGCTGGTACGCGGCGTTCACGCCGGTCAGGGCCAGGTTGCCGAACCACATCGCCCCGGCCGCCCCCACGACCAGCAGGGCCGCCGCCAGGGAGCGCAGCGAGGCGGGGGCGCGCAGGTTCCGGACGGGCGGGGTGCGCCAGGCGAGGACCGCCCAGGCGCACAACACCGCCATCCCGGTCGCGGCGACCACGGTCACGAACTGGTGGGCGGCGGCCAGGATCGCCCCCAGCACGAAGACCCGCGAGCCCCGGCCCCCCTGCATCATCCCGCGCAGCCCGGACAGCAGCAGCCACGTGCCCAGGATGTGCATGCTGTAGCCGCGGACCTGGGACGCCAGCAGGACCAGCGGGAAGGACGTGGCCGCCAGCAGCCCCACCACCCCGCCCACCAGCCGGCCGGAGTCGGCGCGCACGCGCAGCGTCAGCAGCCCCACCAGCGCCAGCGAGGCCGCGCAGGAGGGCACCCGGAACCACCCGGCCGGGGGATCCGCCCAGAACCACCCCGTCAGGTGACGCCAGGCCAGGGACACGAGGTCGTGCGACCCCGCGTAGTTGTGCGACTCGATGATCGGGATGACGTCGTGCAGCGTGGGCTCGATGGAAAGGACCAGCAGCAGCCGCAGGGCCGCCGCCAGGGCCACGACGAGGGCCAGCACCAGCCCGTCCGCCCAGCGGGTCGCGCGACTCGCCTCCATCCTTCCTCCACCCCGGGGGATGGTACGACCCGCGCGGCAACGGGGCAACCGCGACGGGGGCAAGGGGGCGGGGGACCGGCCCTCCGCTTGACCGGCAAAGGGGGTTCCGCGCACGATTGGGGCACCGCGCCCCGGGGGACCGGGCAGGAGGGAAGCACGATGGACCGGGAACCGCCAGACGGGGACGGGGCGCTGACACGGCGCGGCTTCCTGGGGTCCGCCGCGGCGGCCGCAGCGGTCCTGCTGCACGCCTGCAAGGGCCGCCCGATCCCGGGCCCGTCCC
The DNA here is from genome assembly GCA_937975765.1 of uncultured Myxococcales bacterium. GTDB lineage: Bacteria > Myxococcota_A > UBA9042 > DTJE01 > DTJE01 > CAIZWN01. The sequence continues at coordinate 45,182 of CALJUR010000120.1, read as the reverse complement.
CGGACCGGCCTCCGCTGACCGCGCCCGCGGAGCCCCTCCCGATCCCGACCCGCCCGCTGGGGCGCACCGGCGCGACCGTGCCGATCCTGGCGCTGGGCGGGATGTTCGACACCCGGTCCGCCCAGTGGCACCTGCGTCAGACCCTCGCGTGGGGGGTCTCGTACTGGGACACCGCGGACTGCTACGAGAACGGCAACAGCGAGGAGGGGCTGGGACGCTACCTCCAGCGCAACCCGGACCAGCGCGGGAAGGTCTTCCTGGCGACGAAGTCCGACGCGTGGGACCCCGAGGGCCTGTCCCGCCTGCTGGACCAGTCCCTGGCCCGGCTGCATACCTCGTACGTCGATTACTACATGCTGCACGGCCTGCGCGACGCGGACGCGCTGACGCCCGCGGTCCGGGACTGGGCGCAGCAGGCCAGGCGGGAGGGCCGCGTCCGGCTGTTCGGATTCAGCACGCACCGGAACATGGCCGGGCTGCTGAAGGCGGCGGCGGCGACGGGCTGGATCGACGCGGTGATGGCCGCGATCAACTACCGGCTGCTGGACGACTGGGAGATGCGGGACGCGCTGGCCGCCTGCCAGCGGGCGGGCGTCGGCGTCGTGGCGATGAAGTTCCGGGGCGGGGGGCCGATCCCGGAGGACCCGCAGGGGCAGGAGCGGCTGGCGGCCGGCCTGGTGGCGCGGGGGCACACGCCGGACCAGGCCATGCTGAAGGCCCTGTGGGACCACCCCGCCATCTCGTCGATCTGCGCCTCGATGAACGACAACGACACGCTGCGCGAGTACGTTGCCGCGGCACTGGACCCCGCGCCGCTGGCGCCCGGGCAGCGGGAGGCGCTGCGCCGCCACGCCGAGGCGACCCGGGCCGGCTTCTGCCGGGCGTGCGGGGCGTGCGAGGCCCGGTGCGGCGGGGCGCCGGTGGCGGACGCGATGCGGTGCCTGATGTACCGGTCCGCCTACGGCGACGCGCGGCGGGCCCGCGAGGCGTTCCGGGCCCTGCCGGCCGAGGCCAGGGCACGGCTGGCGCGGGTGGACGGGGCGGCGGCCGAGGCGGCCTGCCCGAACCGGCTGCCCGTCGGCCGGCTGGTGGACGAGGCGCTGCGGCAACTGGGCCCGGTGGCGTGACGCCCCGGGGATGCCGCACGCGCTTGCGGGGCCGGGCCCCCTCCGGTATCGTTCGGCGGGACGCAGGGACGGACGAAGGATGGCACGTCCCCGGAATGTGAATCGCCTGCCGGTGCCGGTCCGCCGGGTGGCGCTGGTCTACTCGCCGATCGCCAGCGGCGTGCCGCTGCTGTCCGCGGTCGAGCGGGCGCAGATGCGGCCCGGGTTGGGCCTGCGCTACCTGAAGGCCGCGTTGCAGGCGCAGGGCGTCACGGTCGACCTGTTCGACAACCTCTACGACCCGATCGCCGCGGACCGCGTTCACGAGCGCCTGAACGCCGGCCGGTACGACCTGGTGGGGTTCCACACCACCTCCGCCTCCCGCGGGCGCGCCCTGGCCACCATCGCCCGGCTGGCCCGGCCCTGGTACGACGGCCGCGTGCTGGCCGGCGGCCCGGGGTCGATGCACGCCGACGAGATGCTGGCCTCGGGAGTGGACGTCGTCGCGCACGGCGAGGGCGAGGACACGATCGCGCAACTGCTGAAGGCCTACGTCGGCGAGGTGCCGTTCGACGCCATCCCGGGGCTGTCGTTCCAGGACGAGGCCGGCGCGACGGTCCTGACCGGCCCGCCGCGGGTGACGGACCTGGCGAAGCTGCCGTTCCCGTGCTGGGACGACCACGACCCGGCGTTCGGCGACATGTTCAACATCACGTTGCGACGACCGTTCTACGTGGTGATGGGATCGCGCGGATGTCCCCACCGGTGCAGCTTCTGCGCCAGCCACCAGCACTGGCGGCGCAGCTACCGGCCCCGGCCCGTCGAGCACGTGCTGGACGAGGTCCAGTGGCTGGTGGACCGGCACGGCGCCCGGTACATCCACTTCCTGGACGACATCTTCGGCCACGCGCCCGGCTGGGCCGACGCGTTCTGCGACGGGATGGAACGGCGCGGGATCCAGGTGGACTTCGCGGTGGTGCTGCACCCGTTCACCTTCCGGAAGGACCGGGCGCGGATCCTCGCCCGGCTGAAGTCGGTGGGATGCCGGCTGGTGTCGTACGGCGCGCAGTCGGCCGACCCGGACATCCTGGAGGGCATCCGTCGCCACCGCGGCGAGCCCGACGCGCTGCGCGAGGCGATCCGGATCACCAATGAACTGGACCTGGTCAGCGTGCTGACCTTCATCTTCGGGCTGCCGGGCGACACCGGGCAGTCCCTGCGGAAGACCATCGACTTCGTGCACGAGATCCGGCCGACCGTCGTGGACTTCCACCCCCTGCTGTACCTGCCGGGCAGCGAGATCGCGGACCGGATGGACCCGTCGCGGTACAGCCGCCTGACGTCCGAGCAGATCAACCGCTGGTGCATGCGGGCCGCCTTCGAGTACTACATCCTGCATGGCGGCGGCCTGCGGGTGCTGTCCTACGTCGCCCGCAACAACCCCGGCTGGTTCGGCAACCTGGTGCCCATCGGCCGGTACGCGGCGGAGTACCTGGGCCTGCTGGTCGATCGGCGGGACACCCGGCGGTTCCTGTGACGCTCCCCTTCCGGACGGGGACATGACGAGAGCCCTTCCCCCGCAGTCTCGACGATGGCGCCGGGCGGCGTGGCTGGCGGTCCTGGTCGCGATCGGACCCGCCTGCCGGCGCGACCCGGGCCCGCCCGAGGACGCCGTCCGCGCCTTCCTGCGGGCCATGGTCGCCGAGGATTGCCGGGCGCTCCACCGGCTGGCTCCGCCCGGCGAGGTCCCGCCCGGGGACGAGTTCGTGCCCGGCTGCGAGAGGATGTTCCGGGAGGACCCCCGCGCGCCGCAGAAGAAGGCCGACCTGGCGTCCTACCGCTTCGTGCTGGAGCGGGAGCCGGCAAAGGACGGGAAGGCGGTCGTCACGATGCGCCCGGAGGGCCTGGAGGCGCGGTTCGCGTCGCGGCTTGGCCTGATCCTGGCGGATGGGACCTGGCGCCTCGAGGGGGTCTTCTCGGACCGCGACATCGGCGACGAGGCGGCCGGGGGGACCGCGCCCGGCACCGCGGCCCCGGACACGGCCCCCCGGCTGGACGCGACCGAGGTCACGGCGGCCGACTTCGCCCGGTGCGTGCAGGCCGGGGCCTGCCCGCGGGGCCTCTACGTGGAAGCAACGGAGCGGGCAGGGTGCAACCTGGGCGCCCCCGGGCGGGAGTCGCACCCGATGAACTGCGTGTCCTGGTGGGGCGCGAACCGCTTCTGCGAGTGGGCGGGCGGGCGGCTGCCGACCGGGCGCGAGTGGGAGGCTGCGGCCCGCGGGCCCGAGGGTCGCCGGTATCCCTGGGGCGAGGCGGCGCCGGACTGCCGGCGCGCGGTGATGGCGGGTTGCGGCGCTTCCCCACCGGGGACGCAGCCGGTCGCCACCCACCCCGAAGGGGACACGCCGGAGGGCCTGTCCGACCTGGCCGGCAACGTGGACGAGTGGACCTCCACGACGAACGGCATGGGGACGGAACTGCGCGGCGGGGCGTTCGACGGGGACGAGGCGAGGCTGGACCCCGCGCGGCGGCGGGTGCTGGGGGTCCCGTACCGGCTGGACGTGCTGGGCTTCCGCTGCGCCCGCTGACCGGCGCGCGGTCCCCCGGGATCAGCCGCGGCCGCCCGGCCGGTGCAGCGTGGTCGTGAAGGCGCCTCCCTCCACCGCCAGCCCGCTGCCGGGCGCGACCCGCCGGACCAGGGCCCGGATCTCCGCGACCGAGAACGCCCGTCCCATCGACGTGACGAAGCCGCGACCCGACGCCTCCCGCAGGCCGAAGACCCGCAGCAGCGAGTGCAGGGCCCCGTTCAGCCGGGCCAGCCGCCCGTCGGGGTTCAGGTCCACGATGTGGATCCGGGCGCCGGGGGTGGCGATGCGCAGGATCTCGCGCAGCATCGCGGCGGCGTCGCGCCAGTGGTGCATGGAGTCCTCGCTGACCACCAGGTCGGCGCACCCGTCCGGCAGCGGGATCCGGTCGGGAAGGGACTGCACGAACTGAACGCCGCTTCCGCCTTCCAGCCGGCGGGCGGCCGCGATCATCTCCGGGTCGACGTCGATGCCGTAGGCCCGAACCTCGGCTCCTGGCGCGCCTTCGTCGCCCGCCAGGCCGCGCAGCGTTCGCGCCAGTTCGGCGATCAGCAGCCCCGGGCCGCACCCGATCTCCACCACGCCGACCGGCCCGCCCAGGCCTCCCCGCCCGCGGGCGAAATCGCGGGCCAGCCGCGCCCCGGCCTTCCGCGACATCGTCCCCTTCCGGCTGCGGCAGATCTGCAGGTACTCCTCGATCCCGATCCCCTCCTCCCCGATGTTCCCGGCCGGGGGACGGGTCGGATCGGCGGTCTTCCGGGACGCCTCCCCGAGGCCGGTCGATGGCGCGGGCGGGACCGCCTCGTAGTAGCAGTAGCGCCGCCGGCACGGGAAGCCGCGGGCCCGCTCGAACTGCCGCTCGGCGTGCCGGAAGAACTCCGGCCCCTCCAGGCCCCACTCGGCCAGCACCAGGCTCTTCCGGGCCGCCCGGACGTCCATCACCTTCTTGCGCGTCGGGTAGCCGCGGCCGACGACCTTCACCGTGTGCACCCCGGCCTCGATCAGCGACGGCAGCGCGCACAGCCCGCACCGGAACTGCAGCCCTTCCTGCGAGAACCGCGCCTTCAGGGCCCGCTCGACCTCCTGCGCCTCCGGACCGGCCGGCAGGACCCGCAGGCGCCGGCCCTCCAGCACGCAGGGGTACATGCCCCGGTAGACATGCCGCAGCAGCGGCATCGGCAGCCGGCGCGTGATCCCCTTCACGTCCGCGCTGATCGGCAGCGCGACGCGCGGGAACCGCGGGGCGTGCACGTACCAGCAGTGGCCGTCCACGTTGTAGCAGCCGTCGTTCAGCAGGAAGGCCTCGAACTCGACCTCCGGGTGCGACGAGCACAGGTCGCGGATCTCGGGCACGCGCAGGTGCCGGTCCAGCACGATGCGGGTCGCGCCCAGGTCCCGGTACATGGCCACCGCGTGGTCGTTGTGGCACAGGCCGACGGTGCTGGCGTGCAGCGGGCGCCCGCCGGCCAGGCCACGAGCCAGCGCGATCGCCCCCGGGTCCGCCAGGATGAAGGCGTCCACGCCGGCCCGAACCCCCTCCGACAACTGGTGCTCGACCACCCGCCACCCGCCCGCGTCGTAGCAGAGGTTGTTGACGGCCAGGCGCACCTCGACATGCCGGGCGTGGGCGCGACGGACCACTTCCGCCAGGGCCTCGAACGACCGCAGCGAGGCGTGCCCGTAGCGTCGGTTGGGGCTGTCCGCCAGCAGGCGCGCCGAGGCCTCGTCCTGCACCCCGACGAACAGTTCGTCGGCGCCGGCATCGACGACCGGGTCGACCTCCTCCAGGGAGTCGATGGGCGCGGCGATCCTCATCCCGTTTCGCCCCCTACAGCAGCGGCAGCCGGCGCAGGACCAGCCGGTCGATCGGCGAGCCCGGCGCGATCGACGGGAACCCGTCGTCGCGCAGGAACACCGCGTTCCCGACGTGCAGTTCCCGGAGTTTTCCGCCCCGCCGGTCCACGCGGGCCATCCGGCCGTCGCACTCCCGCTGGCAGTGGTCGATCGGCAGCGCGGTCCCCGGCCGGTTCAGCCCGGCGGCCCGGCAAGAGAACGTCTGGGTCAGGTACCGGAACGGCACGTGCAGCGACATCGCGGGCAGCCCCGCGCAGCCCTCCGGGAACGGGAACTCCGGCAGCACGGCGTCGGCCTCGACGCGCCGGATCGCATACTCCTGCAGCACCCACTGGAAGGCCGGGCTGCCCAGCTGGGTCAGCCCCCCGGCCCGGCGTCCCGCCGCGGCGCCCGCCAGCAGGGGCGAGGCGGGGTCCCGGTGCATCCGGAACAGCAGGCGGCCCAGCACCCGGGCCAGCCCCGGGAAGGCGCGCCGGACCTCGTGCAGGACGCCCCAGTCGTTGACGACCACCTCGCCCTCCGGGACGACCGCGGCGAACGTCTCGATCGCCGCCATCACCAGCGGGAGGTGGGGATTCCGGGTCGGCGGCGTCACCAGCGTGACGGGAACCCCCTGCCCGGCGGCCGCCCGCACGACGTCGCGGGCCCGCTGCGACGTGCCGATCCGCGCCGCGCAGAACTCCCAGCCGGCGTACAGCCGGTCGAAGGGCCCGGACGGGAGGACCCGGAAGGGGAGGTCGCCGACGTGCAGGGCGCGCTGGACGCCCGGGGGAACGGGGGCCGGGGACGCCGCCCCGCGACCGGTCCCCGCGACGTCGAACCCCTGGAACACCGGGGGCGTGTCGAGAACGACGTCCAAGGGTCCCGCTCCCGTCCTGCAGGCGCCGCGCAAACGGTATCGGCCGGGTCCGGGCGTGTCAAGGAAGCGCCCGCATTTCCCATTCGGGCGATTGCACGTAGAATTCCTGCGTTGCGGGGCGGGCCCCCTGGAGGCGGGAGAATCCATGATGTCCAAGGGCTGGATCGTCGGGATCGCGGTGGCAGGCGTGCTGTTCGTGGGCGTCAACGTCGCAGGCTGGCTGATGTTCCGTTCGACCGGCCAGCCGGCCTCGGCGCCGCCGGCCCCCACGGCCTCGAGGACCGGGAAGGCCGCGCCCGTCGCCGAGGAGAGCCCGCCGGAGGCGCCGCCCCCGGAGAATCCTGCCGCGAGCGCCGGGAGCCCGGGTCCCCAGGACCAGGAGGATCCCAACGTCCCGCACCTCAAGCCGCCGCAGAAGATGGAGATGCCGGCGGGCAACAAGCCTCCCATCCCGGACAACCCGGACGCGAAGGGCGAACCGACGCCCGAGGAGATGCAGGAGAAAATGCAGAAGGCGCGGGCGGGACAGTTTTGCACCGGCGCCGCCCAGGCGAACCTGTCCACGAGGGAATTCATGATCCGGCAGCGCAAGACGCCGAACCTGGGCCTGCCCATCTCGGAGGGGGCCCGGGTCCTGTTCGGCGGGTTCCCCGTGGTCGTCTACTCCTTTACCGGCGATCGGTCGAAGACCAGCGTGGCAACCGAGGCCCGGCGCGCCCTCACCGCGAAGGGCATCTGCACGTGGGCCGCGCCGCTGATCACGGTCCCGTCCGGGACGGCTTCGCCGGCCCAGATGCGGGCGATCGAGGTCTACCTGCCCGTCGCCGCCGAGGAGAGCGTCGAGCCTCCGCTGAAGAAGGGATACGTCGAGGCCGGGATGGCGTTCGTCGGCAAGCCGTCCCTGGCGTCGAAGACGCGCCCCGAGGACATCGCGGCCTTCCTGGCCCAGGTGCGCACTTCCGGCGCCACGCCCGTGGGGCCCCTGCTGGCGCGGGAGGACGACCAGGACACGCTGACCCGCGACGACGACACCGTCCAGTTCATCCAGCCCATCGCCGTCCCCCAGGCCCCCTGAGGCAGGCGGCCCGTCCCGCCTTGCGGCCGCGCGGCCCGCTGCCTTGCTGGCCCGCCGGGGGCTGCGTATACTGCCTTGCCGGATTCGACACGCAACCCGGTGGCCGGACAGGAGTGGCCCATGGACCGACGCGAGTTCCTGCGGTTCTGCGGACTGGCGATCCCCGGCGCGGCCTGGTTCGGCCACACCCTGGCCTGCCGGCGCAACCCCTCGGCCCCGCCCGACGAGGACCTGTCGGGCTGGGACGGCGTGCTCGACCGGCTGGACGGGGACCTGCTGCACCCCCCGGAGAAACCCGTCGCCCTGCCGTTCCACCCGGGCGAGCACTTCACGAAGATGCCGGACGGCCGGGTCCGCTGCGACCTGTGCCCGCACCGATGCACCCTGGCGGAGGGCCAGCGAGGCCGCTGCCGGATGCGGCTGGTGCGGGACGGCGTGCTGGGAACCGACACCTACGGGCGCCTGATCAGCCGGCAACTGGTGCGCCCGGGCACGTTCCCGCTGATGGGGCTGATCACCACGAACTGGGTGCGGGCCGGCGTGTTCGGCTGCTCGTTCGACTGCGACTTCTGCAGCAGCCTTCCCGAATCGCCCACCTTTCCGGACCCCGACCGGATCCGCCTGGTCGAGCAGTCGCCGCAGGACCTGGCCGACTTCATGGCGGCGAAGGGCGCTCGACACGTCAACATCGGCTACTTCGAACCGACGGTGAACTTCGAGTACGTGCGGGACTTCGGGCGCATCGCCCGGCAGCGCGGCCTCAGCATCCACCTGGACACGAACGGCTTCGTGGAACCCCAGCCCCTGGACGAACTGCTGGAGGTCGTGGACGAGATCGAGGTCGGCCTGAAGGGCTTCGACCCCGCGTTCTACGAGGAGGCCTGCAAGGGGACGCTGCCGCCGGTGCTGGAGTGCATCCGGCAGGTGGCGCGGCGCGGCCGCCTGTTGACCGTCGGGCTGCTGTTCATTCCGGGCGTCGGGGACGACGACGGGACGGTCCGCAACACCCTGGCCTGGATCCGCCAGAACGCCGGCGAAAGCACGGCCTTGTGGATCCGCGGGATGGTGCCGGCACGGCGGATGATGCGCCTGTCCATGACGACGTCCGAGTTCCTGGAGCGGATCGAGGCCGAGGCGCACCGGCAGGGGTTCCACTACGTCTCGGTGGTCGACGCGCGGCGGGGGCGGATCGGGCCCGACGTGGTCCCGTGCCCCGGCTGCGGCCGCCCGGTGATCCGGCGCCTTCCGGACGGCACCCTGGAACGCAACGTCCGGGACGGGCGGTGCGCATCCTGCGGGACCGCGATCCGCCTCTGGTCGTGACCGTGACGATGTCCGCCCGCCGATGGATCGCGTTGCGCCGGGCCAGCCAGGTCGCCTTCCTGGCCGTGCTGACGGGCCTGCTGCTGCTGTCGCCGTTCTCGTCGCCCGCGGCCCAGGCGGCCGGGTTCGCGATCCGGTTGTCCCCCACGCTCGCGCTGGCCGCCCTGATCGCCCACCGGGCGCTGCTGGCCGCCTTCTGGCCCGCCCTGCTGCTGCTGGCCGCCAGCCTGATCCTGGGCCGCGCCTTCTGCGGCTGGGCCTGCCCCGTCGGGACGCTGGCCGATGCCGTGGACCGGCTGGCCGCCCGGGTGCGCCGTCGCGGCGAGGACGGGCGGGGCCGGTGGGCCTGGATGCCGTTCGTCGTGCTGGCAGCGGTGCTGGGCCTGGCCGGGTTCGGGGTGCCGCTGGCCGGGTGGCTGGACCCGCTGTCGCTGTATGCGCGGACCCTGGCCCTGGGCGCCTCGCCGCTGGTCGAGGGAGGCGGCATCGGGGAGGCGGCCGCCCCGTGGGCCGTGCTGGCGGTCATGGCCGTGCTGCTGGGCCTGTCCTTCCTGCGGCCCCGGTTCTTCTGCCGCTACCTGTGTCCCACCGGGGCGCTGCTGTCGCTGCCCGCGCGCCTGGCACCGCTGCGGTGGCGGGTGGACGGGACGTGCTCGGCCTGCGCTTCCTGCCGGACCGACTGCCGGACCGGGGCGATCCGCGGCGACGAGGGGGCCACCTCGATGTCCCGGTGCGTCCTGTGCCTGTCCTGCCTGCGGTCCTGCGGGTCCCGTTCGGTGGGGTTCGCGCGGGCGGGGGCCGCCGGGGAGGGCGAGGCGCCCGGGACGTTCCGGCGCGACCGGCGCGCCTTCCTGGCCGGGGCCGGGGCCGGGGTGCTGGGCGGGGCCGCTCTGCTGCAGACCGGGCCGCGCCCCTCCCCGCTGCCGCGGATCCGCCCCCCCGGCGCGGGCGGCGAGGCGCGCTTCCAGGACCTGTGCCTCCGCTGTGGCGCCTGCGTGCAGGCCTGCCCGACCCAGGGCCTGGCCCCGCTGCCGCTGTCGGCCGGGGTCGAGGCGCTGTGGACGCCGGTGCTGGTCTCCCGGAAGGGCCACTGCCGGTGGGACTGCCACCGCTGCGCCGAGGTGTGCCCGTCCGGCGCGATCGCCCCGCTGGACGCCGAGGCGCGCCGGCGCGTGGTGATCGGCATCGCGGCCATCGACCCGGCGCGCTGCCTCCCCTGGGCCTCGACGACCCCGTGCGCGGTGTGCACGTCGGTCTGCCCCGTCCAGCCCCGCGCGATCGAACTGTCAGGCGAGCGGCCCCGGCGGCCCCGCGTCCTGGCCGACCGGTGCGTCGGCTGCGGCCTGTGCGAGAAGGTCTGCCCGGTGCCGGGGCCCGCGGCGATCGGGATCCGGGAGGTGCGGTCATGAAGCGGCCGGTCGTGACCCTGATCGAGCCGCCGGTCCTGTTCTCCGGGACCCAGGTGTCGGCCCACGTGATGATCCCGCTAGGAATCGCCAGCCTGGCCGCCTGGCTGCGGCAACGGCAGGACGTGGACGTCCAGGTGATCGACTCCGTCGGCGAGGCCCTGGAGACGGTGACGGACCTGGGGGACGGGCGGTTCCGGCGGGGGCTGGACCCGCAGGCCATCGTCGACCGCGTCGCCCCGGAGGCCTGCCTGGTGGGCATCCGCAACGCCTTCGCCTTCGCCTTCTCGACGGTGGCGGACCTGGTGGCGCGGCTGAAGGAACGGTTCCCGGACGTCCCGGTGGTGCTGGGCGGCGACAACGCGTCGGCGATGCCGGAGCACTGCCTGGCGCGGTCGCGGGCCGACGCCGTCGCGGTAGGGGAAGGCGAGGCGGTCCTGTCGTCCCTGCTGGACGCCGTGCGCGAGGGCCGGCCGATCGCGTCGGTTCCCGGCGTGGCGTGGCGGGACGGCGAACGCGTCGTGCGCAATCCCCGCCCGCCGTTCCTGGACGTCGACGCGCTGCCGATGCCCGACTACTCGCAGGTCCGGCTGCACCGCTACTGGTCGGTCGGGGGCGGGTTCGGCCCCTCGCGGGGGCCGTGGCTGCCGATTTTGTCGTCGCGCGGGTGCCCGAACCGCTGCCGCTACTGCACGTCGCCCTTCATGTGGGAGCGCCGCTACCGCACCCGGTCCCCGGCTGCCGTCGTGGACGAGATGATCTCCCGGCACCGGGACCTGGGCGTCGTGGACCTGCACTTCTACGACCTGAACTTCGGCTGTTCCCTGAAGTGGTTCCGGGCCTTCCTGGACGAGTGCGCCCGGCTGCCCCGCGGGCTGACGTGGCAACTGGTCACCGGGATCCGGCCCGAGAGCGTCACGGCCGAGACGGCGCAGAAGATGGCCCAGCGGGGCTGCGTCGGCGCCTCCGTCGCCCCGGAGACCTACAGCGAGGCGCTGCGCCGGTCCACAGGCAAGAGGATGTCCGACGAGGCGGTCTTCGGCGCGATCCGGCACCTGTCGGCCGCGGGGATCCCTTCGAACGCCTATTTCCTGGTCGGCATCCCCGGCGAGACGGCCCGGGACCTGAAGGAACTGCCGCGCCTGCTGCGCCGGCTGGCCCGCCTGGGACTGGACGACGTGGGGATCAGCGTGCTGAAGCTGCTGCCCGGCAGCGACTACTACGAGAACTTCCGCGCGCGGGGCCTCATCCGGCCCGACGACGCCTTCCTGGACCGGCTGGTGTTCCAGTCGGACCTGGACCGGATGGACGCCTCGGCGTCGGACCTGCCCGCGGACGTGCTGCGCGCGGCGGTGATGGACGCCCACCTGGCCTTCTTCGCGTGGAAGTTCGCGTACCGGCCCGGGACCCTGGTCGAGGTGCTGAGGAACGCGATCACGGGGCGCGAGACCACCCGGCTGGACCGCGTGCTGCGGACCCGCCGGGCCGAGTTGGCTCGGGTGCTGGGACACGCCGTCATGCGGCAGGTGAAGGGGTTCCGGGGCCCGGGCCTTTGACACGCGCGCGCCCGGGCCTCCATACTGTCCGGGTTCCGACGGGGGCCGGATGGGCACCAGGCGAGGACAGGACGCGACAAGTGGCGACCGGGACGGCCGGGGGAACGCCCGGATCCTGTACCGGACCACGTCCGCCTGCCCCCGGTGCGGCGCGTCCTCCCCGGCCGTGCCGGCCTCCCTGGAGGTGCGCGGGGACGCGGTCTTCCTGCAACGGTCCTGCCCAAGGCACGGCGAGGATCGCGTACCGGTTTCCGACGACGCACCCCTGTTCGAGGCCCGGCTGGCCCGCTACTTCCGGCACGGCATGCAGGGCCGGGCGCCCGATTTGCCCGGGTCGCTGACCCTGCACCTGACCGACCGCTGCGACCTGGCCTGCCCCATCTGCTTCACCGCGGCCGGCGGGCGGCCCGACGCCCCGGACCCGGACCTGGACACCCTGGAGGCGGCGGTCCGCTCGACGAGGACGGCCCGGGTCGCCCTGTTCGGCGGCGAACCGCTGGTCCGGGAGGACCTGGACGAGGTGGTCCGGCGCGTGCGGGCTCTTGGGCGCGAGCCCGTCCTGTACACCAACGGCGTGCGCCTGTCGCGGCCGGGGCGGGCCGCGAGGCTGGCCGCCGCGGGGCTGCGCGAGGCGCACCTGCAGTTCGACGGCTTCGACCGGGAACTGGGGCGGCGCCTGCGGGGCGCGGACCTGGTGGACGGGCGGGCCGCGGCCATCGAGGCCTGCCGGGCGGCCGGGATCACGGTGGTGCTGGAGGTGACCTGCGCGCCGCGGACGACCCCGGGGGAGATGCGGCGGATCCTGGACTTCGCGATCGCCGACCGGGCGATCGGGGGCGTGGTCTTCCGGGGGCTGGGACGGGCCGGGCGGGCCGCGGCGCGCAAGGACCGGGTCTTCGTGGAGGAGGTCGCCCGGCGCTTCGAGGAGGCGACCGGGGGCCGGGCCACGCGCGCCGGGGTCGAGGCGTTCGACGCGCTGGTGCTGGCGGTGCAGGACCGGATGGGCTGGCCCCGCGCCACCTGCCTGAAGAACCGCGTGTACCCCCTGCTGCGCACCCGCGACGGGTACGCGACGCCCGAGGAACTGCTGCCGCTGGCCGCACTGGCACGGGAGGTCGAGTCGGACGGCCTGGCCTTCAGCCGGCTGCCGGCGATGGCGCGGCTGGGACTGCCCGCGCTGGCCGATCGGCGCCTCCTCGCCCTGGCCGCGGGGATCGTGCGCATGCTGGCGGCCCGCCACGTCGGGTCCCGGAACACCCGCTATCCCTCGGGCGGAGGCGTGCTGCTGGTGCAGATCGCGGGCATGTGCGAGGGCGACTCCCAGGACGCCGTCACCGCCCGCACCTGTCCGTCCGCCCTCTTCGTGGGCGGCCGGGTCGTGCCGTACGTGTCCGAAGGATACCCGGAGCGAACGCGGGGGTGCATCACGTGAGCCGGCTGCCGACCGTGTCCCTTCCCTCCTGGTCCGAGGCCGTGGACTGGCTGCGCGAGGTGCAGGTCTTCTACGACCTGACGATGGCCCGGATGCCGCCGGTCCCCCGCGCCCGGGCCATGCTGCGGGTCGCGCGCAACCAGTGGGGGCCGTGGCACGGCCCCACCAACCTGCTGATCGCCGTGACCGACCGCTGCCAGTGCAGTTGCCGGCACTGCGGCATCCGGCGCTCCTGCAACGGAGGCCAGGACCTGCCGCTGGGCGAGATCCGGCGGATTCTCCAGGAGTTCCGGGACCTGGGTGGCGTGAAGTTCTTCGTCTTCGGCGGCGAGCCGCTGCTGCGGGACGACGTGGCCGAGATCGTCCGGTACGCCACCTCGCTGGGGCTGGCCACGGTCCTGAACACCAACGGCCTGCTGCTGGACGCGGGCCGGGCGCGGGAACTGGCCCGCGCGGGGCTGTGCGTGGCCGAACTCAGCCTGGACAGCGTCGATCCGGAGCGCTTCGCCCGGATGCGCGGGGTGCCGGGGATCCTGGACAAGGTGACGGCGGCCATCCGTCATTGCCGCGCCGAGGGCCTGCCGGTCGGCGTCATCACGTACGCCTACCGCGAGAACCTGGACGGCGGGCTGCAGGCGATCGCCGGGTACTGCCGGCGCGAGGGCGTGCGGGCGGTGCGGGTGCTGGAGCCGATCGCGGCCGGGCGCTGGGAGTCGGCCCACTCGGAGATCCTGACGGCCGACGAGCTGGAGCGCCTGGCGGGGATGATGATCCCGGGCTTCGTGCACGGCGAGAGCCAGGGCCGCAAGGCGGGCGTCTGCTCGGCGGTGAAGGGCGACATGCTGCACGTCGGCGCCGACGGCCGGATCCAGCCGTGCGCCTATGTCCCGCACCCCCTGGGCAACGCGCTGCGGGAGCCCCTGTCCGCGGTGCTTCCCCGGCTGGCCGAACTGCGCCGGTACGGGATGGCACGGCCGGGCTGCCCGGTGAACGACCCCGAGTTCCGCCGCCGCTTCGGCCTGCCCCTGGAGGAGTGATGAACCGACGCGCGGCCAGCCTGCCCCGCCTGCTGCTGGCGCGTCCCCCGGCGCGATCCCCGGGCTGGGACCCGCCGATCGGGCTGCTGCAACTGGCGGTGTGGGTCCGGGACCGGGGCGAGGCCCGCGTCGAGGTGATGGACCCGGACCTGCTTCGCCTGCCGGCTGCCGGCCTGGCGGATCGGATCGCCCGGGCGAACCCGGACGTGGCCGGCCTGTCCGCGCACAACCTGGACGCGGACGACGCGCACGCCATCGCGCACGCCCTGCGGCAGCGGGGCTTCGCCGGCCGCATCGTCCTCGGGGGACCCTACCCCTTCTCGTTCCGCACGGAGATCCTGCGCGACCCGGACGTGGACTTCGCCGTGGTCGGCGAGGGCGAACTGGCGATGTCGGGCCTGCTGGAGGCCCTGGCGGGGCGGCGGCCGCTGGCGAAGGTGCCCGGCCTGGTCTACCGGGACCCGGCGACCGGCCGGCCCGCGCAGAACCCGCCCGAGGTGCTGCCCGACATCGACGCCGTGCCGCGCCCCGACTTCGGCCTGCTGGGGATCCGGGACATCGAGCCGCTGGCCCGGTCGTTCCTGCCCCACTCCGTGCTTTCGCCCAGCCCGAGGGTGCTGCCCGTCTTCACGTCCCGGGGCTGCCCGTTCCGGTGCGCCTTCTGCTGCGAGCACCTGGGGAACCGCACCCGCGTCCACGGCATCGGGCGCGTGATGGACGACCTGGACGCCTTCCGCCGCTTCGGCGCCGAGTACCTGCAGTTCATGGACAGCCACATGGGCAGCCGCGACCGGCTGCTGGAGTTGTTCGGCGCGATCGCGAGGCGCCGGGACGGCCTGCGGTACTCGGTATACATGGGGGTGCGGGTCGAGGTGCTGGACGACGACGTGCTGCAGGCCATGGCCCGGGCAGGAGTGACGCAGATCTCGCTGTCGCTGGACGCCGCCTCGGCGAGGGTCCAGCGCCGCATGAACAAGATCGTGTCGCGCGACCGGATGCGGGACGTGCTGGCCACGTGCGACCGGCTGGGGATGCTGACCCGCCTCTACTCGATGCTGGGGTACCTGGACGAGACCGAGGACGAGGTCCGGCAGACCGTCCACGCCGCCTGCGCGCTGCCGGCCGACCTGGCCCTGTTCGCGTTCCCGATCCCGTACCCCTCGACGGCGTTCGGCAACGAGGCGATGCGCCGGGGCATCGACGTGCACCGCGTGTCCCGGCAGAGCGTGTTCGACGTCACCGAGGGCATCGCCGCGATCCCGCGGGAGCGGCTGCTGCGGCTGCGCCAGGAGGCGTACCGGCGCTTCTACCTGGACCCGCGCCGCTGGGCCCGGGTGGCCCGCAAACTGCCGCTGCGCGCCGCGACGCTGCGCTCGGTCGAGGTGCCCCTTCGGATGATGTTCCGGGACGGCAGCCGGTTCCTGTAGGGGCCCCGCCGCCGATCAGGTCCCGCCGGGCGCGGGCCCGGGCACCGGTACCGGCCGCTCCCATGCCCCGCACGCCGACACGCCCAGGAAGGCGGACAGCCGCGCGGACCACTGGACCCCGCGAGGCCGGGGGCCGACCCGGTACCGGCCGACCAGGGACCCGTCGTCGATCCGGTGGACGACCAGGGTCTCGGACAGGAAATCGACCGCGGCCAGGAAGCGATCCCCCAGGTCGATGGCCAGGTATCGCGGTGCGAAGCCGATATCGATCTCGCGAAGCGTCTGCAGCGAGTCGCCGTCGACGACCTCCACCCGGCCGGCGAAGGGGCGGGCAAGGCCCAGCAGCCGTCCGCCGCCCGCGATGGCGATGGCCCGATCCAGGGACCCGAACTCCCGCGTCCGGACGGGGTCCAGCGAGGCCGGGTCGATCTCGGCGAGGGTGTCGCCGTCCCAGGCGAACACCCGGTCGCGGGTACGGGTGATCCCGAACAGGTGGATGCCGGACGGGTCCCCGTAGTAGCGCGCATCCACCCGGCGGCCGTCGGCACGCAAGGCCACCGGGTACTGGTTCGAGGCCGTCAGCACCGCCCCGTCCAGCGGCAGGACGTGCATCGGCTCGTCGAAGCCCGCGACCTGGAACCACGGCTCGGCTTCGTGGCCGGGCTCCCAGCCCAGCACGCCGCACTGGAAGGTGCCCACGATCGCGTCCCCCTGCGGCGCCAGCGCGAACGGGCGGCCGCAGCGGACGTGCAGGGTGGACCGGACCTCGCCCGCGTCGTCCAGCAGCCAGAGGCGGTCGTTCCCCCCGACGGCGATGCCCTGCGGCACCTCGGACACCGCCCACAGCGGCGTGCCCGGATCTCCGGCAAACGACTGCAGCACCTTCACGTCCAGGGCCACGCAGTCGCCGGGGGCCGCGGGCGCCTCGTGGTGCCGACTGGCGGCGGGGCCCACGGCCAGCGAGCCCAGGGTCAGGGCGATCAGCGCGACCGGGGGCAGCAGGACCACGCCGTCCCGGAAGGTCCGCAGCGTCCAGGCCGCCAGCAGCACGCCGACCAGCAACGCGCCCGCCAGCAGGACCGGGCTGCCACCCGCGTTCAGGCCGTATCCCGTCACGACGACCGCGGCGGCCAGCGGCGGGGCCAGCAGGGCCAGGGACGCCAGGACCATCGCCCAGGCCGGGTGGCCGCGCCAGGCCAGCACGGCCACGATCGCCGCGACCACCCAGCGGGGACCGGCGTCCAGCAACTGGTGCATCGCCGGGATGCCGGCCGCCAGCACCAGCACGAACAGCAGCATCCACCGGGGGCGGCGCAGCAACGCGACGATCGCCGCCAGGACGGCCGGCCAGGCCCAGCACTGGGCGGTCATCCACCACCCGGACGCGTCCGTCCGCACCTCCGGGTGGAACGGCGCCAGCAGGGGGTGCCACAGGAACCAGGCGGGATGCGCCAGCGGGAAGCCCAGCAGCACGTTGGTCCGGTAGGCCAGCAGCAGGCCCGCGGCCAGCAGCAGCAGGAGAAGCCTGGCCCCCCGGCGGGGAGGCGGCTGCAGCACCTCTTTCAGGCGACGGACCATGGCCAGGCACGTTAGGGGACGGCGGGGGCCGTGTCAATCGAGGCACCGGCGCGCCGGTTGCGGGGCCGGACCCGATCCGCTATCTTGCGCGAGGCTGCAGCGACGGGTTTCGACGCGGTGGGCGAGGCGGAAACCACACGGACAGGCGGGGTTGCGGGCGCCGTGGCCCGGTTCGTCCGGGTGCGGGACTGGGTCCATTTCCTGCCGCTGCCCTGGGTCTACGCGACCCGGGACGACGTGTTCGCCCCGGGGCGGCTGGCCGCGGCGGGCATCGCCGCCGGCTGCCTCGCATACGCCTACGGGCTGAACCGGTGGCTGGACACCGAACTGGCGCGCGGCGGGACCCGGGATTCGGCAGGCCATCCCGGGTCGGCGGAACTGTCCCGGAGCGTCCGGATCGTCGTGCTGGTCACGCTGGGGCTGGGGGCCCTGCTGGGGGCGGGGTTCCTGGGCGGGGTGCCCCTGGCCGCCGCCCTGGCCAGCCTGGTGGGGGGCCACGTGTACTCGGCGTGGCCGCGCCTGAAGGCCGTCCCGCTGGTGGGAACCCTGGGCAATGCCTGGATCTTCGGGCCGCTGGCGTTCCTGGGCACCCGGGAACTGGGCGTGCCCCCGGCAGCCCCCTGGCTGGCCGGCGCATTCGTCGCGCTGCTGCTGCAGAACCAGGTGGTCCACGAGGCCGCGCACCGGGACGAGGACGCGCGGGACGGCGTGCGGACCACCTTCGTCCGGTGGGGCACGCCGGTGGGTGCGACGCTGCAGTGCGCCTTCGGCCTCGCGGCGGCCGTGCTGCTGGCCCTGGCGGGGCGGGCGGGCGGGGCCGGCTGGGTCGCGATCGCTTGCGGGCTGGGCGCGCTGGGCCTGACCGCCGGGGTCGCCCTGTCGGGCTGGACCGGCGATGCTCGCCGCGCCCACCGGGTGCGGGACGTGCAGCGATGGGCCGGGCTGGCCCTCGGCGCCCTGGCGTGGCTGGGATGCCTGGCGCCCGGCGCCCCGGGAATGCCGATGTCCTAGAAGGCCGGCCCGCGGAAAAGGAAGGCGATCTTCATGGGCTTGCGGCGCCACCTGCACTTCGCCGGGACCGGTCTCCGCATCGCCGCCGGGCTCGACCGCCCGGCCGTCCTGCTGGCCGCCGTCACGCACCGCTGCAACCTGCGCTGCCGCTATTGCGGCGTCTGGCACGATCCCGGCCCCGAGATGGACGAGGCCGCCTGGAAGTCGCTGCTGACCGAGGCGCGGCGGTCGGGGACCGTGTCCGTGTCGTTCTGCGGCGGGGAACCGCTGCTGCGACCCGACCTGGGCGGGATGCTGCGGCACGCGGCCGGGCTGGGCCTGCGGACCTCGCTGACGACCAACGGCACCTTCGTGACGGAGAGGGC
Source organism: uncultured Myxococcales bacterium (assembly GCA_937975765.1). Lineage (GTDB taxonomy): Bacteria > Myxococcota_A > UBA9042 > DTJE01 > DTJE01 > CAIZWN01. The sequence goes on along the minus strand of CALJUR010000120.1, from coordinate 26,568 downwards.
GGCGGACCTCCTGCCCCTGGACGCGATGACGGTCAGCCTGGACGGTCCCCAGGAGGTCCACGACGCCGCGAGGGGCGCCGGCAGCCATCGGCTGGCGCTGGCGGCGATCGCGTGGGGGCGGTCGCAGGGCAAGGCCGTCTTCACCGCGACGGTGCTCAGCGGGGGAAGCCTCGACGCGGCCGAGTGGGTCTGCCGGAAGGGGCGCGAGATGGGCTTCCTGCCGTTCTTCCAGCCCGCCACGCCCTACGTGTTCGGGGGCGATTCGCCGGAGGACTGGGCGCCGGACCGCGAGGCCCTGCGCCGCGTGGGCCGGCAACTGCAAGCGCTGCGCGCGGGCGGCCTGCCCATCGGGAACTCGGACGACTTCCTGGCGGCCCTGCTGGACGGGGTGCCGCCGGGGAAACGGCGGCCCTGCGTGGCCGGGCGTCGCTTCCTGACCGTGCTGCCGGACGGCCGCCTGGTGCCGTGCCACATCACCGCGGCGCCGGACGCCCCGCGGTACTCGCCCGGGGGTTTCGCCCGGGCCTGGGCCGCGATGCCGCAGCCGGCCTGCGAGGGCTGCATGATCTCCCCCTACGTCGAGTACGACGCCGCGCTGCGCCCCCCGACGCCCCGGCGGCTGCTGCGCACGCTTCGCGTCCTGGCCGGACGCGGTTGAGGTCGTCGCTTCCGGCGCCCGCCCTTCCGGCCCCGCACCGATGCCGGTTCGCGGTAGAATGCCGGCCATGACGGATGCTACCTCCCCCCCGCCGCGCCTCCTGCCCCGCTCGATCGCGATCGCCGCGGCCGGCCTGCTGCTGGCCACGTTCGTGCTGCGCGGCGAGGACAGCCTGCGCCGGGAATCGCCCACCTGGGACGAGACGATGCACCTGGACTACGGGCTGAACTTCCTGCGCCTGGGGCCGTCGGTGCCGCCGCGGGACCACCCGTACCCGGTGACCGCCCTGCTGGCCCTTCCACTGGCGGTGGCGACGCCGGACGAGGGCCAGGTGGCGGCCCGGGGCCCGCTGCCGGACGGCGGGGGGGTCGCCGAGCTGCGGAAGGTCGAGAACCCGCGCAACCTGTGGCCGGCCCGACGGATGAACCTGATGCTGGCAGCCGCGGGGCTGGCCCTGGCCGGCTGGTGGATCGGCCGGCGCGCGGGAACCGGGATCGGCCTGGCCTTCCTGGCGGCCGGGACGCTGGACCCGGGCTTCCTCGCGCCCGCTCGGTACGTGACGACCGACGCGGCCCTGGGGCTGGCGCTGCTGGCCGGGACGCTGGCTGCGTGGCGCCACCGGGAGACGGGGTCGATCGGGTCGCTGGTCGCGGCGGGCGTCGCGTGCGGGGTCGGGCTGACCGCGAAGTTCTCGGCGGTCCTGCTGGTGCCCGGCGTGTTCCTGGCGATGCTGCCGGGTGCCGCCCCCGGGGACCCGGCTGCCGCGGGCAAGGGCGTGACGGGTCCCTTCGCGTGCGTGCCTCCGACCTGGACCGGCCGGCTGCGGCGGGCGGTGATCGCGGCGACGGTCGCCGGTGCGGTCGGTGCTGCGGTCTACCTGGCCGTCTTCCACGTGCACGCGCTGCTGGGGCTGGCCCCGTGGGGCGCCGGGATGGAGCACCTGGCCCGGGCGATGAAGGATTTCGTCCGGATCCGTTCCGAGGCCCGGGGGACCTTCCTTCTGGGCGGCTTCTTCGAGGGCGGCACGCCGCTGTACTTCCCGGTCCTGCTGGCGGCCAAGACGCCCCTGGCGATGCTGGTGCTGGCGCCCCTGCCGTTCGCACTGCCCGAGGGCCGGTCCGCGCTCCGCCGCTACGCGCCCTTCTTCGCGGTCCCGGTCGTCTACCTGGCCGCGTCGATCGCATCCGGCGTGAACCTGGGCCACCGGCACTTGGCCCCGGTGCTGCCGGCCCTGTGGCTGCTGGCGGCGATCGGCACCGTGACGCTGGCGGGACGCGTCCGCCGGGGGACCGCCGTCGCCGTCGCGGCCGTCGGGGTGCTGGCGCTGGAGGGCGCGCTGGCCCACCCGCACTACCTGCCCTTCCAGAACGCGCTGTTCGGAGGCATCGACTGCGCCTGGCGGGTGGCCGTGGACTCTGCCACCGACTGGGGCCAGGACCTGCCGGCCCTGAAGGCCTGGGCGGACGCCGAGGCCCCGGGCCAACCGCTGCACCTGGCCTACTTCGGCACCGCCGACCCCGCCGCCTACGGCCTGCAGACCGTCTGGCGCCCCTGCAAGCCGCTGGGCCGCCCCCGCCCCGGCCGCGATGCCCCGGCCGCCCCCTGCCGGGCCGGCGCCCCCGTGCTGGCCGTGTCCGCCACCTGCCTGCAGGGCGCGGCCGGCGGCGCCACCCGGGACAACTGCTGGGCCTGGCTGCGCGACCGCACCCCCGACGCCATCGTCGGCGGCTCGATCCTGGTCTACCGCGACGTCCCCGATCCGCCGTGAAAATGAGTGACAGCCTCCATTTGCGGCGAAGGGGGGCCCCGGCGTTATCTTGTTGCCACCAGCAGTTGCGAACAATACCGCCCGGCGAACGACGCCCGGAACGGCCCGCCAGAGGGGGGCAGGAAAAGAGAGGCTGTCCCTATTTTCAGGCCTTGGCCTCGGTCTCGGGGTGGCCATAGTACTGGTAGCCGTAGCCGTAGCCGTACCGGTAGCCGTAGTAGCCGGGGCGACGGATGTCCAGGTCGTTCAGCACGGTGCCAAGCAGCGGCGCGCCGACGGCCGCCATCTCGCGCCGCACCTGCGCCAGCGCGTCCGCGGTCGTGTGGCCCAGCTTGACCACCAGCAGGACCCCGTCCACCATGCCGCCCAGGATCCGGGGATCGGACACCGGGATCACCGGCGGCGAGTCCAGCAGGATCGTGTCGTACCGCCGGCCCAGTTCCTCCAGCAGTCCTCGGACCCGCTCCGCCTTCAGCAGTTCGGCCGGGTTCGGCGGAACCGGCCCGCACGGCAGGATGTCCAGGTTCGGGATCTCCGTCTTCTGGATCGCCGCGTCGATGCCGCCCCCGCCCAGCAGCAGCGTGGACAGCCCCGTGTCCGCCGGCACCCCGAAGGCCCGGTGCAGCCGCGGCCGCCGCATGTCCGCGTCCACCAGCAGCGTCCGCGCCCCGTACCGCGCCTGCGTGATGCCCATCGCGATGACGACCGTCGACTTGCCCTCCCACGGGCTGCCCGACGTGACCAGCACCGTCCGGATCTTCCGGTCCGGCAGCACGAACATCAGGTTCGTCCGGATGGCAGTCAGCGCCTCGGTGATCACCGACTTCGGGTTCTGCAGCACGTAGAAGTCGCGTTCCTGCAGCGTGTCGTCCTTCCGGCGGCTGCGGCGCTTGCGCGGGCCCGGGATCGACGGCACCTGGCCCAGGCACGGCACGCCGGTCAGGACCTCGACCTCCTCGCGGTCCTTCACCGACGTGTCCAACTGTTCCACCAGGAACGCCAGCCCCAGCCCCAGCAGCAGCCCGACGATCAGCCCGATCGCCAGGTTCAGCCGCAGGTCCGGCCGCAGCGGCCGCGACGGCACCACGGCCATCTCGTTGATCCGGACGTTGTTCATCTCGACCTGCGCGGACAGGCTGATCTCGGTGAATCGCGTCCGGACCTGGTCGTACACCCCGTCGCCGTCCTTCTTCCTCTCGGCCAGCGCGTTGTACTCGACCTGCAGCGACGCCAGCTCGCCCAGGTCCCGGTTGGCCTGGGCCAGCAGCGACTCGACCTCCTTCAGCCCCGCGACGGTCTCCTCGTGGTCGCCGCGGATCGACCGCAGCCAGGTGTCGACCTCCCGCTTCAGCGAGGCCTTCAGTTCCGCCAACTGCGCGTCCAGCGCCATGATCTTCGGGTGCTTCTCGCCGTACTGGACCGCCTCCCGGCTGCGCTGGTCGCGCAGGTCCACGTACTTCGCCTTCAGTCCCGACACCAGGCTGCTGTTCAGGATCGCGTCCAGCGGCACCGCGAACAGGTCCTCGCCGTCACCCGCCCCGATCCGCGCGATGCGGGCCACCCGCGCCCCCAGGTCGGCCTTGCGCACCAGCAGTTGTCCCTGGCGCTCGTTCAGCATCTTGACCCGGTCCTCCAGCGCCTGCCGGCGGCTGGCGAAGGACCCGACGCCGTGCTTGCGCTCGAAGGCCAGCAGTTCCTGGTCGGCCTCCTCCTTGCGCTGGCGGTACTTCTCCACCATCTCGCGCAGGTCGCCGTTCGCCTCCTGGGTCACGGACCGCCGGTACTCGATGTTCTGCGCCCGGTACGCGAACGCGACCTCGTTGGCCAGGTCCGCCGCCCGCTGCGGGTCGCGGTCCTCGGCATGCACCAGCACCATCATGCTGTCGCGCACCGGCTCGATCGCCAGCCGCGACTGCAGCGTCCGCGCCGGCGTCTTGTTCGCGATGCGCTCGGCGCGCTCCTCGTCCGTGATCGTCTCGCCCGGCGCGACGCCCAGGAACTCCGGGTCCTGGTCCAGGCCCAGTTTCTCCGCCACGCGCCCGCACACCTCCAGGCCCGTGATGACCTTGTACTGCGTCTGGAAGTAGTCCCTCAACGCCCAGTAGTTCGACGAGCCCAGCTCGACGACGTCCTTGACGCCCGACAGGACCCGCGGCGGGGACGCCTCGATGATGACCGACGAGGTCGCCCGGTAGATGCGCGGCTGGCGCTGCGTGACCAGCACGACCGCCGCCAGCACCAGCAGCAGGGTCGAGAGCGTCCACCACTTGCGCTTGTCCAGCACGTGGCGGATGCGCTGCAACTGCCGGCCCAGGTCCCCGGGTCGATCGACGCTGTCCGGGACAGGCGGAAGGGGCGCTTCCAGGGGGTCCTCCTCGACCGCGAAACACAACGGTTCCGGCGGGGTGGAAGGATACCTTACGGCGGGGGTGCGTTCAAGCGCCGGGCGCGCCGGGACCGGGGGAGCGGGCCTCTTCCCGGGCGCCCTCGATGCGACCTCAGCGCGGCGGCAGGGCCAGCATCATCCGGTCGATCGTCGCGCGGACGCCGGGCACGTACCGGCGCGCGGCGTCCCAGTCCAGCCAGGCGGTGGCCATCTCGACGGCGCGGTCCGGCCCCACGCGGTCGGCGAATCCCCGGATCCGGTACGCCAGGTCGCGGTTCGACAGCGCCTCGTCCGGCAGGCCCGACGCGGCCCGCAGCACGTCCCGCGCCGCCGACTCGACCAGCAGCATCCGGTCCGCCGTCTCCTCCTTCGACGCCCCGGCGTGGTCGGCGAACTGCAGCCGCACGTCGGCCCCCGCTTCCGCCATCTCCAGGAAACTGCACAGGAACTCCACCCGCTCGGCCAGGATCGGGCTGTCCAGGAACTGCAGCGCCCGCCCCGGGCTGCCCCGCGACAGCGCCGCCGCCGACGCCGCGTCCTCGCCGCCCCGCCCCCGGGCCTGGAGGAACCGCTGGATCTCGTCCGGCGGCACCGGCCCGAACGGCACCTGGAAGCACCGGGACAGCACCGTGCGCGGCAGCAGGTCCGGGCTGGGCGTCACCAGCACGAACATCACCATCGAGGGCGGCTCCTCCAGCGTCTTCAGCGCCGCGTTGGCCGCTTCCGGCGTCATCGTGTGGGCGTCGTCGACCAGCAGGCACTTCCACGGCCCGGTCAGCGCCGGGTAGAACAGCCGCGGCATCGCCTCGCGCAGCGGGTCGATCTTGATGTAGCCCTTGTCCGGCGCCAGCACCTGCAGGTCCGCGAAGGCGCCCTGGGCCACCTGCCGGCACGGGCGGCATTCCCCGCACGAGTCCCCGTCCCGCCGGTCCCGGCACACCAGGTACGACAGGAACGCCAGCGCCATCGTCCGCTTGCCGACGCCGTCCGGCCCCGTGAACATCCAGGCGTGCGGCACGCGCCCCTTGTCCGCGGCGCGCCTCAGCACGTCCTTCACGTGGCCGTTCCCGATGACGTCCGCGAACCGCATGGGCCCCTGCCGCCATTGACGGGCGAAGGATACCACGGGAGCCGGGACCCGCGACGACGCCCTCGCCCCCACCGCACGGCGCGCCTTCTGCTATCCTCGCCCTCGCACGGGGGATCGGAGGTCCGCCATGATCGTCGGCGTCGCCAGGGAGGTGCGCTACCAGGAGTACCGGGTCGGCCTGACCCCCGCCGGCTGCTCGCGGCTGGCGAAGGACGGCCACCAGGTCGTGATCGCCGCCGGGGCGGGCCGGGCCGCGGGCTTCCCGGACGAGACGTACGTCGCGCACGGCGCCCGCGTGGCGCTGCTGAACGAGGAGGTCTTCCGGCAGTGCGACCTGCTGGTCAAGTTCCACGCCCCGACCGAGGGCGAGGTGCCGTTCCTGCACGAGGGCCAGGTCCTGTTCTCGTCGATGCACCTGGCCACCCAGCCCGACCTGGCGCAGGCGCTGCTGGACCGGAAGGTCACCGCCATCGCCTACGAGACCGTCGCGGCGGGCGACCGGCGGCCGATCGTGCGGCCGATGTCCGAGATCGCGGGCCGCATGGCCGTGCAGGTCGGGTCGCAACTGCTGGTCACGGCCGCGGGCGGCAAGGGCGTGCTGCTGGGCGGGGTGACGGGCGTGCCGGTCGGCAACGTCACGATCCTGGGCGCCGGCACCGTGGGCACCCACGCCGCGCGCGTCGCGGACGGGATGGGGGCCCGCGTCTTCGTGCTGGACGTGGACCTGGACCGCCTGGCCCGCGTGGACGAGGTCTTCGGGGGGCGCGTCAACACCCTGTTCGCCGACGCCACCAACATCGAGCGCCACGTGCTGTCGTCCGACCTGCTGGTCGGCGCGGTGGCCAGCCCGGGACGTCGTACGCCGATCGTGGTCCCCGCGGACCTGGTCGCCCGCATGGAGTCCGGCAGCGCCATCGTGGACGTGTCGGTGGACCAGGGCGGCTGCATCGAGACCATCCGCCCGACCACGCACGGCAACCCCACCTACGTCCACGCGGGCATCGTGCACTACGGCGTCCCGAACATGCCCGGCGCCGTCGCGCGCACGTCCACGCTGGCGCTGACCAACGTCACGATCGGGTACGTGGTGGCGCTGGCGAACCGGGGCCTGGCCGCCGCCGTCCGGTCCGACCCGTCGCTGGCCGCCGGCCTGAACACCCACGCCGGCATGATGGTGCACCGCACCGTGGCCGAGGCGCTGGGCCTGCGCGCGGAACCGATCGACTGGGTGCTGGACTGACCCACCCGGACCCGCCCGACCGGCGCGTGCCCGCGAATTGCAGTCGATCCGAATAGTTACCCTCACAATAATGGTGGCTGTCCCTGATTTGGCGCCGCCGCTGCTATGATGCCCCGCATGAAGGACGTCATCGCACTCGTTCTCGCAGGCGGACGCGCGGATGCCATGGGCGTCCTGACGTCCCGGCGCAGCATGGCCGCCGCGCCCTTCGGCGGGCTGTACCGCGTCATCGATTTCCCGCTGACCAACCTGTCCGAATCGGGCATCGACGCGGTCGGCATCCTGTCCCAGTACCGGCCCGCCTCGCTGATGGATCACGTCGGCATCGGCCGCCCGTGGGACTACAACGGGCGCGACCGCGAACTGACCTTCCTGCCCCCGTACGAGGGCACGAAGGAACTGGACTGGTACCGGGGCACGGCCGACGCGGTCTTCCAGAACCTTCACTTCCTGCGGCGCCACCGGCCGCGCGACGTGCTGGTGCTGTCCGGCGACCACGTGTACCGGATGAACTACGGCCCGCTGATCGAAAGGCACAGGCGCACGAAGGCGGACGTCACGATGGCCTTCAAGCGGATGGACGTGGGCCGCCCCTCGCGGTTCGGCATCGGTGTCATGGGCGAGGGCGGGCGAATCACGCGGTACGTCGAGAAGCCCGCCGACCCGCCGTCGGACCTGGCGTCGATGACGGTCTACTGCTTCCGCACCGAGGTGCTGATGGAGGCCGTCCGCCGCAACGCCGAGGTCGGCACCACCTTCCACCTGTACAACGAGGTCATCCCGTCCGTGGTGGACGGCGGCCGGGTGTTCGGCTACCTGCACCGCGGCGGCTGGGAGTACCTGCGGCCGCTGTCGGCCTGGCACGACGCGCACCTGCGGCTGCTGACCCGCAAGGGCATCGGCGTGCCGGTGGACCGCCTGATGACCAACGTCGAGTCGGGCGGCTACGGGGACGCGCCTCCCGCGAGTTTCGAGGCCTCGGCCGACGTGTCGCGCAGCCTGGTCGCGCCGGGCTGCCGGGTCGCGGGCCGGGTGCGCCGCAGCGTGCTGTTCCCGTGGGTCACCGTCGAGGAGGGCGCCGTCGTCGAGGACTCGGTGATCCTGAACCGCACCACGATCCGGGCAGGCACCCGCGTGATCCGGTCCGTGCTGGACAAGGACGTGACCGTCGGCGAAGGCGCGCTTCTGTGCGGCGAGGACCGGCTGGTCTCGGTCGGCAAGGGGGCGACCATCGGCGAGGGCAGCATCCTGAAGGCGGGCGCCGAGGTGGGCCCGTGGGAGGCCGTCCCGATGGGCGCCGTGATCGCGCAGGCGGCGGCGACGGGCTCGCGAGGGGGCAACCGATGAAGACGGACGTCGTCGCCCTGGTCCTGGCCGGCGGCCGCGGCAGCCGCCTGAACCTGGTCGCGGCCCGGCGCGCCAAGCCCGCGGTGCCGTTCGCGGGCATGTTCCGCATCATCGACTTCACGCTGACCAACGCGATGCAGTCCGACATCCGGCACGTCGGCGTGCTGACCCAGTACCGGCCCACGTCGCTGATGGAACACCTGGGCGACGGCGAGGCGTGGGGCCTGTCGGGCATCCGGTCGTCGCTGCAGGTGCTGCCGCCCTCGCTGGGGCGGGCGCACTCGGACTGGTACCGCGGCACCGCCGACGCCGTCTTCCAGAACGTCGGCCTGCTGCGGAACCTGGAACCGCGCGACGTGCTGATCCTGTCCGGCGACCACATCTACTCGATGGACTTCCGGCCGATGATCGCGCGCCACCGCGAGTCGGGCGCCGACCTGACGATCGCCGCCATGGAGGTGCCCTGGGAGGACGTGGCGCGGTTCGGCGTGATGACGACCGACGGTGCCGACCGGGTGACGCGGTTCGTGGAAAAGAGCCCCGATCGCGTGTCGAACCTGGCCAACATGGGCATCTACGTGTTCCGGCGCGAGGTTCTGCTGGACGAGCTGCTGCGCAACTGCCCGGAAGGCCGCTTCGACTTCGGCGCGCACGTGATCCCGGGGATGCTGGGCCGCCGGAAGATCCTGGCGCACCGGTTCTCGGGGTACTGGCGCGACGTGGGCACGCTGGGGTCCTACTGGTCGGCCAACATGGACGCCCTGGACCCCTCGACCGGCCTGGACCTGCGGACGTGGCGGGTCCGCACCAACCCCGCCGGCCGCGGCCAGGTCTTCCACGGCCCCGCGCGCCTGCTGCCCGGCGCGGAAGTGCGCGGCAGCCTGGTTTCCCGCGGCTGCGTCATCGAGGGCGAGGTGGTCGGGTCGGTGCTGTCGCCCGGCGTCTGGGTCGGCCGCGGCGCCCGCGTCGTGGACAGCGTCGTGATGAACGACGTGGACGTGGGCCCCGGGGCCTCCGTCGAGCGGGCCATCCTGGACAAGGACGTCACGGTCGGCGCCCGCGCCCGCGTGGGCCGTGCCGACGCCCGCGGGGGCTGCAACGACCACTTCCCCACGCACCTGTCCGACGGCATCACGGTCGTCGGCAAGGGCACGGCCATCCCCGCGGGCGCGGTCATCGGCGCCAACGCGCTGATCGGCAACGACTTGCCCGAGTCCCGCCTGCCCGAACTGCGGGACGTCCCCGACGGCGGCACCGTGGCGTAGGGGGCGCGATGAACCTCCTGTCGCTCCTGTCGATCCTGGCGGCCGCCTTCTTCGCCTTCCTGGCGGGCAAGGTGGCCCTGGGCGGCCTGGGCCTGCCCCTGAACCGCAGGTTCTTCGTCCCCGTGGCCCTGCTGGCGGGGTTCAGCCTGTCCCAGGCCTTCTTCTTCGACGCGCCGGACGCCCGCGCCGCCTGGCCCTGGCACGTCGCCGGCAGTGCCTGCTGGGGCGGCGTGGTGGCCTTCCACCTGTGGCTGGTGCTGGAGTTGTGCCTGCCCCGGCCGCCCTCGCCCGGATGGCTGATCCCGATCCTGCTGCCCGCGGCCGTCCTGGTCGGCCGGATCGCGACTTTCCCGCCGGGCGAATCCATCGTGATCGTGCAGACCCCGGCCGGCTGGGCCCGGGATTTCAGCGCGGTTCCCCTGTGGGGCGGCGCCGTCGCCCTCGCGGTCGCGGCCTACGCCGTCCCCGCGCTGGTCGTGCTGGCCTGGTGGCGGCAACGGGCCCCGCTGCGGCGCCAGCGCCGGCAGGCCGCCTGGATCCTCGGCGGGGGCCTGGCGACCACGCTGTTGAACGTCGCGGCGGCGACCTGGCACCCGCTGCACCGGGCGCCGATCTTCCCGCACGTGCCGCACCTGCTGGCGACGTTCTGGGTGCTGGGATACGCCGTGGCCATCCGGCGGCATCGCCTGATGGCGGTGACGCCCTCCCAGGCCGCCGGGGCCATCCTGGGCGGGATGCAGGACCTGGTGCTGCTGCTGGACGGCACGGGGCGCATCCTGCAGGCCAGCGACCGGTCGATGAGCCTGCTGGGAATCCCTCCGCGGGAACTGGTCGGGCGCGGGGTCGACACGCTGGCGCAGGATCCGGACCCGGTGCGAGCGGCCGTGAAGGAGTTCCAGGGTCGCACCGCGCCGGGGAGGGGCATCGAGGCGGTCCTGGCCACCCGGGAGGGGGGCGAGGTGCCGGTGCTGCTGTCCGGATCGGCGGTGGCCGACCGGGACGGGGACCCCATCGGCGTGGCGGTGGTGGTCCAGGACCAGCGCCCCATGCGCGAACTGCTGAAGAACGAGCGGATCGAGTCCATCGGGTCCCTGGCCGGCGGCATCGCGCACGACTTCAACAACCTGCTGACCGCCATCTCGGGGTTCGTGAACCTGGCCCGGATGGACGCCGGGGACCCGGAGGCCGTCGAGCGGCGGCTGGCCGAGGCGTCCCGGGCGTGCGAGCGGGCCCAGGGCCTGACCCGCCAGTTGCTGACCTTCTCGCGCGGGGGGGCGCCGATCCTGCGCGCGACGTCCCTGGCGGAGGTCGTCCGGGAGTCCGCCTCCTTCGTGGGGGCGGGTTCCAGCGCGCGGATCGAGGTGGACACCGCACCGGGTCTCTGGCTGGCCGAGGCGGACGCGGGGCAGATGGGCCAGGTCGTCCACAACCTCGTGCTGAACGCCGTGCAGGCCATGCCGGGCGGGGGCGTGGTCCGTTTGCGGGCCGGCAACGTCCCGGCCGGCCAGCCCGGCGTCGACGGCTCGCCGCTGCCGGAGGACCGGGTGCGCCTGGAGGTGGCCGACGAGGGCGTCGGGATCCCCGCCGAGCGGCTGTCGCGGATCTTCGAACCCTTCTTCACGACCAAGCCCGACGGCAACGGCCTGGGACTGGCCGCGGTCCACTCGATCGTCCGGCGCCACGGCGGCGGGATCGCCATCGATTCCCGCGTCGGCCGGGGGACGATGGTGCGGATCGACCTGCCCCGATCCCGGCGGACGCCCGTGCAGACGCCGGTGTCGGCTGCGGTCGCGCGGCCGTCCTCGGGACGCGTGCTGCTGATGGACGACCAGCCCGGGGTGCTGCAGGTGGCCGACGAGATGCTGCGGTTCATCGGGTGCCACGTGACACCGTGCGCGGACGGCGAATCGACGATCCGGGAGCACCGCCGGGCCCTCGCGGAGGGCCGGCCGTACGACCTGGCCCTGCTGGACCTGACGATGCCCGGCGGCCCGGGGGGCGTCGAGGTCCTGCAGCGCCTCCGGCAGGCGCAGCCCGGCCTGAAGGCGGTCGTCTCGTCCGGCTACGCGGCCGACGCGGTGATGTCCGACTACCGGAACCGGGGGTTCGACGCGGTCCTGCCCAAGCCCTACGACCTCCCCCGCCTGAAGGAGGTCCTGGACGCGCTGCTCCCGCCACCATAGGAACCGCCCCGATTCTATCCGGCCCCTCTTCCTGCCGACCGGCATTCCGGGTAGCCTTCCTTCTCGAATGGATATCGACTGGCCGGAAGAACCCGCACAAGGGTCTCCCCCCGGCCCGGCAGGGGGTGTCATGCGTCGTTTCCTGCCGTGGTTCCCGGTGCTTGCGGCGTTGTCCGTGCCGCTTTCCTGCGACCCGGCCGACGTGCCGGACGAACCGCTGTCCTCGTTCCAGGCCCCCGTCATCTACGGCGACGACGACCGGGTGGACGTCTACGCCTGCCCCGACGCCGCCTGGCGGGACCGCGCGATGCTGTCGGCCGTGGCCCTGGTGCAGAAGTCGAAGGTGAACCTGTCGAACCCGAACAACGTGGTGCTGGCGGGCTCCACGCTGCAGCAGTCCAAGAACCTGTGCCCCGGCCAGGCCTTCGCGGACCAGAAGACCGCGGCCTTCTGTTCGGGCACGCTGATCGACGACGACCTGGTGCTGACCGCCGGCCACTGCATCACCACGAAGAAGGCCTGCCTGGCCACCTCGTTCGTGTTCCGGTACGCGATGGACTCGGCGACCCAGCCCGCCACGATCACCTCCGCGGACGTGTTCGGCTGCTCGGGCATCGTCTCCCGGGTGCAGACCTCGACGGTGGACTACGCCGTGATCCGGCTGGACCGCAAGGCCACGCCGCGCTTTGCGCCCGCCCCGCTGAACCTCGCGCACGCGGCGGTCGGCCTGGCGGACCCGCAGGTGGTGATCGGCGTGCCGTCGGGCCTGCCGCTCAAGATCGCGGACGGCGCGGTCGTGCGGGACCCGCGCGCGGCCACGCTGGACTACTTCGTGGGCAACCCCGACACGTTCGGCGGCAACTCCGGGTCGGGCGTGTACGACGCGACGACCGGCCAACTGGAAGGCATCCTGGTCCGGGGCGAGACCGACTACGTGTACGACGCGGCGGCCCGGTGCTACCGCGTGAACGTCTGCCCCGCGGACGGGTGCGGCGGCGAGGACAGCACCTACGCCTTCCGGGCCATCGAGGCGGTGTGCGCGACGGCCCCGACCGCCCGCCTGTGCCCGCCGGTCTGCGGCGACGGCAAGTGCTCGACCGGCGAATCCTACGCCACCTGCCCGGTGGACTGCCCGAACGTCCCGGCCGGCTGGACGTGTCCCGCCGCGAACTACGACTCCGGCGACGGCTGCCACTGCAAGTGCGGCGCCTACGATCCCGACTGCGACCTCGCCCCGCTGCCCGCGATCAACTGCAGGCGGGGCTGCACCTGTTCGGCCTCCGGGACGTGCGTGCGGTAGGCGCGCGAACCCCGTCGATCCGGGGTTCAACCCGGTTGACGGTCCGTGGTTCCCCCGACGTGCCGGTGCCGCAACGGCGCCACCCGGGCAATCGTCTCGAAGTGCCGGTCGGCATGCAGCAGCAAGGCGTCCCTACCCAGCGCGACGGCGGCGATCACCAGGTCCGTCGCCGGGGCCGTCGTGCCCCGGGTCCGCAGGTCCCGCCCCAGGGCCACCGCACGATCGAAGTCCTCCAGGCAGGTCTCCAGCCGGTGCAAGGCTCGGAAGTCGGCCGACACGACCTGGAACTCGCGGCGCCGCGCGATGAAGCCCAGGATCTCGACCTCGACGATGCCGCAGGTCGCCGCCTCGCCCGAATCCAGGGCCTCCGCCACGGCGGCCTGGATCGCGGGGGACCCGCCCGGCCGGTAGAACTCGACCCAGCATGAACTGTCCACCAGGATCATGCCTGCTCCCTCCGGCGCAGCAGGTCGTCCCGAGTGAAGCCCAGGTCCACCTTCCCCCGGTGCTCCAGCACCGTCCGCAGGCGCGCGCGCCGCACCACTTCCCGCAGCGCGGCCTCCATCGTGTCGCGCTTGGTGCGCGTCCCCAGAGCCGCCCGGGCATCCTCCATCAAGGCATCGTCGATCCGCACCGTCAGGCGTCCCATGCAGGCATCTCCAATAGGCATCGATAGGATGCATCGGTCACAGGGAATCGGCAAGCGGCGGGGCCGGGTCAAGGCGAGCCACCCTTCCGGGACGGGCCGCGACGGGGCAGAATTCCCTCGCAAATCAGCAGTTCACTTGCTGATATGCAAGGAATTTCATCCCGGGGGACTCCGTGCACTACCGTCCTCGCCACCTCGAATCCCGGCTGCGCGAGTATGCCTCCTTCTTCAAGGCGGTCCTGGTCGTCGGCGCCCGGCAGGTCGGCAAGAGTTCCCTGCTGGCCGCCTGCTTCCCGGGAGTCCGCACCGTCCTGTTCGACGCCCGGCAGGATCTGCACGGGGCACGGCGGGATCCCGACCTGTTCCTGAAGAACTTCCCGCCCCCCCTGATCCTGGACGAGATCCAGTACGCGCCGGAACTGCTGCCTGCGCTGAAACGACGGCTGGACCAGGAGTCGCTGCCGGGGCGCTACCTGCTGACGGGTTCGCAGCACTTCGCCGTGATGAAGGACGTGTCCGAAAGCATGGCGGAGCGCGTCGGGATCCTGCACCTGTCCTCGATGACGCCCGCCGAGATGGCCGGCGAAGCCGACCGGGCCGGGAACTTCATCGGCGACTGGCTGGACCATCCCGGCGACCTGTCGCCGGACCTGCCCCTGCGGCCCGAACCGGAGGGGGGCCTGGCCCGCTTCCTGTGGCGGTGCAGCCTTCCCGGCCTGCTGGACGCCCCGGATTCGCTGGTGACCCCGTATTGCGACTCCTACCTGGCCACCTATCTGGAACGGGACATCCGGACCCTGGGCGACGTTCGGAACCTGGCCGACTTCGACCGGTTCCTGCGCCTGGCGGCCGCCCTGACCGCGAAGGAATTGAACCTGTCGCAACTGGGCCGCGAGATCGGGATCGCGCCCGCGACCGCCCGGCACTGGCTGGCCCTGCTGACCCACGGCTACCAGTGGATGGAACTGCCCCCGTATCACGGGAACGCGATCAAGCGCCTGTCCCGGCGGCCGAAGGGCCACCTCGCGGACACCGGCCTGGCCGCGACGCTGCTGCGCATCCAGTCGCCACCGGGACTGGCGGCCCACCCGCTGTTCGGGGCGCTGTTCGAGTCGTTCGTCGTGACGACGGTCGTGAAGCATGGCCAGCGGCGCTCGATGGAGCCCGCCCGCTACCACTGGCGCAGCGGGGGCGGCGCCAAGGTGGACCTGGTCCTGGAGATGGACGGCCGCCTGTACCCGATCGAGGTCAAGGCCGCCACCGCGGTCTCGGGCCACGACGCCCGCGGCCTGGCCGCCTTCCGCGACACCTATCCCCGCAGCGCCCCCGGCCTGCTGCTGTACGCCGGCGACACGGTCCGGCAGGTGTCCGATCACGCCTGGGCCGTCCCCTGGCGGGCGCTGTAGGCGGGCCGCCCGGCCTCACGCCGCCTGGAAGGTCAGGGTCTTCAGGGAGTCCGCGGGGGTCGCTGGCGTCCATTCCCTTCAGGCTGCCGCGCAGTTGCTTCACGTCCCGGATGGGGATCAGTTCGATCCGGCCGGCGTACCCGATGGCCTGGACCTTCTGCCCCGGCCGGATCCGCATCTCCTCGCGGATGGCCTTCGGGATCACCACCTGGTACTTCGTCGAGACCGTCACCGTTTCCATGGCCGATACCTCCGTACAACGATAAGCCTATCGAATGCAGGTGCGTCTTGCAGGGAGCGCGCCGTGGACAGGGTCACGCCTGCGATCCCTTCCCGTCCGGCTGGGGGGGCCGCGCCGGGCCTCCCGCGCCCTGCAAGGGGCGGGGGACACCCGGCGCGGCCGGGAACCTGTTCGTCCGGCATCCGCCGGCCCGGGTCGGCGGGGGGCTGGTCATGGACCTTCCGCACGGAGGCGGCATCCTTGGAAACCGCCTGACTGGCCTGTCCTTGAGCTGCAACAGCGCGCGCCGATGTTGTCGTCGTCGTCCGCCGGGTCGTCGTCGTTGCGGTTCGACGAGCGCAGGTTCCTGGCATCGTCGTTGTCGAAGCTGCCGCCCCGTTTGACCCGGTTGGATGCGCTGTCCCCCGCCGCCCGGGTGCGATCTCATCCCGCAGGCGCTTGCCGGTCAAGCCCCGCGATGACGACCGAGCGGAATGCGTGGGTGTCCCCGAGTCGCAGGTGGCCGCAGAGGCTCGCGGCCCGATCCTTCTGGCGATCCTCGTCGCCTCGTCTGAACGAGGCCTGCTCCCACGAGGCGGTGATCTTCTTCAGGAACCTCCTCTTCCCCGCCGGGTCGAGCCGCGTGGTCCCCGGAAACACCCGGAATCCCAGCCAGGGCACCCCCTCGATGACCGGGGCGACCCGTGTCGCCTCGGTCTTCAACTCCAGCCGCAGCGTGTCGCGGCAGAACGTCCCGATCGCCGCCGCCAGTTCCCAGAGCCTCTCCTTTCGCTCGTCGAACAGGACCATGTCGTCCATGTACCGGAGGTAGGATCCGCAGCCAATCACGTCGCGCACGTGATGGTCCAGCGCGTCGAGATAGACGTTCGCCCAGAACTGGCTCGTCAGGTTGCCGATGGGAAGTCCCCGGGCCTCGCCCTCGGTGCCCGGCACCGACGCCCCTTCCAGCAGCGTCGCGCAGAGCCACAGGACTCCTTCGTCCCGGATCTCGCGGGCCAGCAGCGTCATCAGCACGTCGTGCGAGACCCGGTCGAAGTAGTGGCGGACGTCCAGTTTCAGGAACCAGGGCAGCCGCCGCGCCAGCCGCCGCGCCTCGGCCATCGCCCGGTGCATGCCCTTTCCCTTCCGGCAGGCGTAACTGTGCCGGATGAACCTCGCCTCGAAGGACGGCTCCAGCGCGGCAACGAGGCTGTGGTGGACCACGCGATCCCGGAAACTCGCCTCGGAAACGGTGCGTTCCTTCTTGTTCCACAGCCGGAAGTACCGGTACGGGTCCGGCCGGAAGGTCCGGGTCCTGAGGCCGTCCGACAGCCCGATGAGGTTGTCCTCCAGATCGCGGTAGAAGGCGGGCTCGCCGCCCTTGCCCCGCTTGGCCCGCCGGGCCCGCCGGAACGCGGCCAGCAGCGACTCGAATCGCCACACGTCCTCATAGGTCGGCGCCATCTTCGGTTTCCACGGTGACCGGACGGGTTCCCTGCCCGCTCCGGATCCAGCCCCCCAGCAAGCGGCCGGCCTCTGCCAGCCGCTGCGCCCCCTCCCTGTAGTGATCGTGGGGCAGCACGGCCATCTCGTGGGCCAGTCGCAGCACCACCCGGAGGCGGTTCAACTTGTCGTTGGCCTGTGCCAGGTCAGGTCGCGGGTCCTTCCGGTAGGCCGCCCCCGTCACGTCCTCCAGGATCCCCAGGCTCAAGAGGTCGATCCGGTCCGTCAGGCTGTGTCGCAGGCGTTTCGGGAAGCGTTCGGTCCGCTGGAACAGCCACTTCGTGGTGTCCATCCACTTCTCGAACAGGATCAGGTCGCCGGGTCCCGCCGGCCGGCTCGGGGCCATGGATCACCTCCAGGATCTCTCGGCCGTGCTGCTGCAGGCGCCGCCGCCCGATTCCCCGTACCTGTCCGACGCCCTCCAGGGACCGGGGGGCCCGACGCGCCAGTTCCAGCGCCTGTCGGTTCGTCAGCAGCACGTAGTGCGGCACCCCCTCGCGTCGGGCCGCCTCCCGGCGCCACTGCAGGAGCCTTTCGTACCGTGACCGCTCCGACTCGTCCAGTTCCGCCAGCAGCCGCCGGAAGGCCTCCCGCTCCGGGTCGGAAGGTGCCGGCTGCATGACGGCAGGCCCCCGTGGCTCAACCAGGACGGCCCCCTGTCGCAGCCGCGTCTCCAGATACACGCCGCAGCAGGGCCGCCCGTCCTGGTCGAAGAAGTGAGGCTCCGCCCGCACGACCTCGCGATCGGCCAGGTACGCCCGCAGGGCGCTGTCGTCGAACAGGCCGGTCCGGGCGTCCATCGGCACCGTCAGCACCCGGATCTCGACCATCGCGATCGCCTCCGGCGATCACCAGGGGGGCAAGCCCCTCTGGGCCCCCACAACGGGATCAGCCCCAGGGGCACGAGCCCCAGGGGCCGACCGGGGCCTTCCCCTGCTTCGCGGGGCCCCTTCGCCCCGTTCGGCCCAAAGCCACAGGCCGCCAGCAGAACAGCGGAACAGCAGTTCAGCAGAAATCAGGGCGACCTGCAACAGCGCGCGCCGAGGTCGTAGTCGCCGCCCGCCGGGTCGTCGTCGACGCGGTACGACGAGCGCAGGAGCCAGGCATCGTAGTCGGCGAAGCTGCCGCCCCGCCCGACCCGGTCGGATGCGCGGGTAGGCGTATCAATCCATGCGCTCCCATTCGTCGGCGCACCCGTGTAGTTCGGGTGCCAGTCGTCCTCCACCCACTCCCAAACGTTCCCGCTCATGTCTTGCGCCCCGTATGGGCTCACACCGTTCGGCTTCGACCCCACCGCCATCGTCGAATCCGTCCCGCAGCCGTTTCCGCCCTCGTACATCACTGCGTACTGGCACGTCGCCGTCTCGTTCCCCCACGGGTACAGCCGACCGTCCGTACCCCGCGACGCCTTCTCCCACTCCGACTCGCTGCACAACCGCTTCCCCGCCCACGCGCAGTATTCCCCGGCCTGGACCCACGTGATGCAGTTCATCGGATGCGAACCCTTCCCGACCTTACCCTGGTTGCAGTACGACGACGTCCCGGTCGACGCCGTGCAACCCCCGTCCGCCACGCACGACGCGTACGCGTCCACCGTCACCTCGTACCGGTCGATCCAGAACGCCGGCACGTTCACCTGGTGGCAGGGAAGTTCGTCGCTATACGACGACGCGTCGCTCTGGTTCGTCGGGCACTGGCTCCCGTCCTTGTTCGCTCCTTGCCAGAATGTTCCGCCCGGCACCTGCACCATCGCAGAGGCGCATCCACCGGACACGCAGACCATGTCACTTCCGCAAACCTTCCCGTTGCTCGCCGCGGACCACCCTGTCGTACTCATCGCCGTCGCGCACTCCTGGCAGACGTCTCCAGGCTTCGTATCGCCTTCCGCGTAGCACGTCCCGCCGATCAGGCAGTGGCCCTGTTGCAACTCGTTGACGCACCCCTTCACGGGGTCGCACGAGTCCAGGGTGCAGGTCCTGGCGTCGTTGCAGTCTTGCGACGCCCCGCCCCCCGTGCAGGCCCCCGATTGGCAGGACTTCGACGCCACGAACCAGCCCGCTTCGCATTTCCCGGCGCCGCACCCGGTCCCGTCCGGTTTCGACGGGTGCGTGCACGCCCCCTTTCCGCCGCACTCGTCCTTCGTGCACGGATTGCCGTCATCGCAGTCCAGGGGAACGCACACGCACTGGCCGGACGAGCATTCCGCGCCGTCCGCGCAGGTCCCGCACTTCCCCCCGCACCCGTCGTCCCCGCACTCCCGCGCGCCGCAGGACGGCGTGCAGGCGTCCGCCTCGGCCTCTGGCGATTCGTCCGGCACGCCCGGATCGGCGACGTCCGGTGGGACCGACTCGTCCGGAATCTCCGGGGTTCCGGGATCGCCCGGGATCTCCACGTCGCCCTTCCGCACGCAGGCCCCGGACACGTCCGGGATCCCCTGCAACGGGACGCACACCCATCCTTCCGCGCACGTCTCCGGACCGGCCGGGTCGCACGCGAACCGGACGCCGTCCATCGGGTTCGAGCAGCCGAATCCCAGGGCCGAAACCAGGACGGCGATGCCGGCGGCCACCCGGGCGGTCGCCGGCAGGGCGCGGAGGTTCGTCAGACGCGCGCGCAAGGATCGTCCCATCAGAACCCCCCCGACACGGCCACGGCGGCGCCGCCGGGCAGCGGGGCCAGGCCGACGGCCGGCGATTCGCGGGGGGCGGTGGCCGCGCGGGACTTGGCCTTGGACTGGACCGCCCACAGGATCACGCCGGTCAACACCGCGGCGCCGCCCACGCCGTACATCGCGTAGCTGGCGATGTCGTAGGACTTCGCCTGGTCCACGTGCGACTGGGCGTCCTTCATCGTCATGCCGGTCACGAGGTCGTCGCCGCCCGCGGGGTCCTGGTCTCGCGTGGCGTTCGAAACCTGGCCGCGCTGCTGGTACGCCAGGCCGCTCATCACGCCACCCACCACCAGCGCCGCGGCGCCCGTCCCGATCCCGACCCAGGGCCACGGGGAAATGCCCGTCTTGGCCGGCGCGGCGAGGTTCTGCGCAGGGATCGGCCTCGCCACCGGCGGCGCCAGCGCCACCATCTCGGCGTTCACTCTCACCGTCTGGCCCGGTCCCACCTCGACGGTCCGGATCCACGTCCGGGCGGTCGCGGACGTCACCCGGACCTCGTGCCGTCCCGGCGCCACCTCGAAGGGCGCCTGAAGCGGCAGGTCCCGCGGGTCCTTCCCGTCCACCGCCACGCGCGCGCCGGGCTGCGAACACAGGACCTCGATCCGCCCCGGCAGCGGGTCCAGGACCATCGCCACCCGCGTCTCCCCGCCGGCCTGGACCTCGACGGTCCGGTTCGCCGGCGCATGCCCCTTCAGCGTCGCCGCGACCTCGTGGGTGCCGCGCTTCAGTTCCACCGCCTTCCCGGCCGGCACCGGCTGGCCGTCCACCGTCACCGTCGCGCCGGCCGGGGTCGCCGTCACCACCAGCGTCCCGGGCATCCGGTCCAGCACCTCGTCCAGCCGCGCCCGCGCCTTGGCCTGCCGATCCGGGTCCGTCTCGGCCGCCGCCCACTGCCCGTACAGGTCCCGGGCCTTCCCCAGGTCCCCCTTCCGGTCCCAGACCTTCGCCATGTGCCCCAGCAGCACCGGCGCCGGGTCCAGCGCGTACGCCTGCTCGAACAGGCCCAGCGCCGCGTCCAGCCGTCCCTGCTCCAGCAGCACCACCGCCGCCTTCGCCAGCGACATCGCCTGGTCCTTCGGCGTTCCGGCCACCATCGGCGCCGCCGGCACCAGCATCGCCACGGCCACGAGGGCCGCCAGGAAGCGGCGGAAATCTGCGTGCATATCACCCTCCCGATGGCCCGAACTGTACCACGGCCGGCATCGACCGGAATCACCCCGAACCGCGCCCGGGAAGGGCCCCCGGGTCGCCCACGTTGTCCCCGGGGGAGGCCGCGATGGGCAGGTGCTGCACGCGCGATCGGAGGCCTTCCATCCGGGCCCGGTTCCGGATGGCGATCTCCCTAAACGCCCCCGACAGCCGGGGGTCGTCCGCCAACCCCTCCCAGAACTCCGCCGCGGCCTCCAGGACCGACCCCGCGACGTCCGCGACCGCGGACCCCGGGGGCGGCAGGACGGGATCTCCCCGGGGCAGTTCCCCCTGCCGGGGATGGTAGTACATCGGCAGCATGTCGTGGACCGGCACCAGGGTCGTCACGCAAACGCCTTCCATCCGGAATGCCAGGTTGCCGAAGTGCATGTCGGTATTGCCGATCCACCGGCCGAACGTCTCCAGCCAGCGCACGCGGGTCACCTCGCCCCGGGGGACGACGCCCTTCGCGGCCAGGGCCTCCACGCTGGCCGTCCAGCCGACAGAGCCGGTACCGACGAACTCGGCATCCAGGAACTCCAGGGCCACCTGTCCCGATCGGTGGGCGATCCCGTCGCGATCGAACCGTTCGACCTCCAGGAAGACGCGGTCCCCCCCGGCCAGGATCGCGGCTGCGGGAACCGGGAATCCGAACTTCCCGAGGATCGCCAGGGCGGCCTGCTCGGCGACCAGGAGGTCCGCGACGCGCCGGCCGCCCGCCTCGCCGGTCGGAGGCGAGAACTTCACCAGCACCGGGGTGCGCCGATCCCCGTCATCCCTCGTGGCCAGGAACTTCGGCTGCTCGCCGGCCGCGGAGGATCCGGCGGTCCCGAAGGACAGCAGATCCTCCGCGATCGCCGGGTAGCGCGTCGCACGGCCGGCCGTGTCGACGAGGTTCGCGGGATGGTCCACCTGGTCCAGGAAGCGCGAGAACGCCTCGTCGCCGACCAGGAACGCGCCGGGCATGTCCCATCCGTAGCGGGTCGCGAACCGCATCACGTGGTCCGCGGTCCACAGCCGGATGTCCTCGGGAAGCCCGAGTTCCGGGTGTCGCACCGGCACCCATCGCCCCAGGGTTCCGGAGGGACGCAGGTTCTGCAGGAACCACGGGAGGTCCTCGAAGTCCGATCCACTTCCTTCGGCCTCCATGTGGAAGCCGCGCTCCCCGATGGCGACCAGATCCCCGAAATGCCGAGGTTTCCGGCCCGCGGGCCGGATCTCGTACACCGGGATCGGCTGCCGCACGCCCGGGATCTCCCGGGCCAGGGCGTATCGGCGGGCGCGCGACTGCCCGAACGCCAGCACCTGCCCGCGCAACGACGACGCCAGCCGCCAGAAGGTGGGCTGGCTGATCCCCAGCTGGCGCGCGAGGTCGGAGGGGCTGGCCGGGCCGCCCCGGCCCAGCAGCGAGATCAGGCGCTCGCGGAGAAACGCATGGGGACGACGGGTTTCCATGGTGGAATGAATAGAATCTTCTGACGAAGAAAGCAAGCAATTACAGGGCATCCTGCGGGATTCGCGACATCCGATGAATGGTGTCGTGAATGGAAACAACGGAGCCCGGGGGGCGGTTCACGGCTCGGGGTAGGCTTCTTCCGGCTTGGGCGCGGGTTTCGGCTTGGGGGCAGGGACCGGGGCCGGGATCGGCGCGGGTTTCGGCTTCGCCGGCGGCTTCGCGACGGGTTTCGGGGCCGGTTTCCCGACGGGAGCGGGCGCGGGGTCGGGCGCGCGGGCCGGCGCCGGAGCCGCCGCCGGGACCGCGGGGGCCGTCGAAGGCTGGGCCACCGGGGCGGGGACGGCAACCGGCGCAGCAGGAACCGGCGCGGAGGGGGTCTGTGCCGCGGGCTCGGGCGCCGCGGGAGCCTGTGCCGCGGGTTCCGGCGCCGCGGGGTCGGGCGGCCCGGCCTCCGTCGCCGGCTGCGCGCCCGCCCCGGCGTCCTCCCGCGTCGCCATCCAGCCGCCCGCGACCAGCAGCCCCGCCGCCAGCAGCGTGACCAGGACCCACAGGATCCGCCGGCCACCCGCCCCGCCGAATTGCCGGAAGGTGTCCCCCGTGGCCTCCGGGACCCCCGGCGACGCGGGCACCCGTCCCGATCCGCCGGCGAACGCCCTCCCGAACCGGTCGCGCCGCACGTTCAGCGTGGTCTCCAGGTCCTCGCCCTCGGCAGGGACCGGGCTGGGCGGCGTGGCGGGCCGCGAACCCGACGACCCGGACGACCCCGGCCGGCCCTGCGCCATGCCCATCGCCGTCGTCCGGCGCCCCGACAGCGCGTCGTCCAGCGCGGCCAGCATGTGCGCGGCGTCGGCGAACCGCGCACCGGGGTCCGCCGCCATGCCGCGTTCCAGGAACACCCGCAGCGGCCGGGGCAGCCCCTGCGCCGCCGGCAGGTCCAGCGGCCGGTAGGACGGGTCCACCTTGCGGGCCAGCACCTGCAGCGCCGACTCGCCGTCGAACGGGCGCACCCCGGTGAACACCTCGAACACCATCACCGCGACGGCGTACAGGTCGCACCGCCCGTCCACGTCGTGCTGCGCCTGGTGCGACGCCTGTTCCGGCGCCATGTAGCACGGCGTCCCCAGGAACTGCCCGGTCCGCGACACCGTCCCGTCGAACCCCGACACGTCCTCGACCGCCTTGGCCAGGCCGAAGTCCAGCACCTTGACGAAGTGGGGGTTCCCGGCGACCGGGGCCAGCATCACGTTGTCGGGTTTCATGTCGCGGTGGACGATCCCGGCCGCGTGCGCCGCCTGCAGCGCGTGCAGCACCTGCGCGAAGATCGACCGCACGACCTCGCCGGGGATCGGCGCGCCCGTCTCCTGCCGCATCTGCGCCAGCGCGCGCCGCAGCGTGCGCCCGTGACGGACATACTCCAGGGCCATGTAGGGGACGCGGAACTCCAGTTGCCCCACGCCGTAGTCGTACAGTTTCACGATGTTCGGGTGGTCCAGCAGCGAGATGGCGCGCGCCTCGCGCTCGAACCGGGCGATCGTGGCCGGCGTCATCTCCAGGCCCGAGATGACCTTCAGCGCGACCTCGCGGTCCAGCGGGCGCTGACGGGCCAGGTACACCGCGCCCATGCCGCCCTCGCCCAGCTTGCCGGCCAGCAGGTAGCGGTCCAGGCTGCGGCCCAGCATCGGGTCCAGCGGGCGCTGCTTCTTCGCGGCGAACTCGACCGCGGCGTCGTACCAGGGGCGCGGGATGAAGGCGTACCCCTTGTCGTGGCAGACGTCGCCGGGGCACGGGTCGCCGGTCGGGCCGGTCCGCCGGCCGCAGTTCGGGCAGATGCCTATGGGTTCCGGGTCCATCGCGGGCGATCCTACACCAAACCGGCGCCCTCGCCGCCCTTCAGAACCGGTCCCGGGACGGGTCCATCAGGCGGTCGTACAGGAACGGCGGCAGGAAGCAGGAACGGTGGATGTCTTCGCAGTAGTAGCGGGTGGGCGTGACGGCGTCGCGCACCGGGTCGCGTAGCGAGGCGCCGTTGGTGCCGACCGCGAAGCACCACCAGTTGCCGGCGTACGTCGCGATCGGGGCGGTGTACAGGTCCGCGACCGGGAACGACGCGCGCAGCGCCTGCTGGACCTCGCGCACGATCGGGAAGTGGAAGTGCAGCGATTCCGACAGCGTCACGAAGGCGCCGGTCGGCTTCAGGATCGCGCGGGCGCGGCCGAAGAAGTCCGGCGTGAACAGGGTCTTCGCGAAGCCGACGATGTCGGTCGAATCCACCAGGATGGCGTCGGCCTGCCCCTGGAACTCGTCCAGGAACCTCGCGCCGTCCATCGGGCAGTGCAGGACGCGCGGGTCGTCCAGGCCGGCGGCCACCGTCGGGAAGTACTCGCGCGACACGCGGGTGACCTCGGGGTCGATGTCCACCAGGTAGGCCTGCCGCACCGACGGGTGCTTGACCACCTCGCGGATGATGCCGCCGTCGCCGCCGCCGATCACCACGACCGTCTCGGGCGCCGCCATCGCGTGCAGAGGCACGTGGGCCAGCATCTCGTGGTAGGTGAACTCGTCGCGCTCGGTCAGTTGCACCACGCCGTCCAGGATCAGCATCCGCCCGAAGAACGGGTTGGTGACGACCGCGAACTCCTGGTACTCGCTCTTCCCGCGGTACAGGACGTCCGTCACCTCGTAGGTGTAGCCGATGGGCGCGTAGGGGTCCTTCTCGAACAGGCGCAGGTCGGCCATGGGGGATGCCTCCGTCAGGGGGTGCCTGCCTTCGTCGCCAGGGCCGCCGCCTCCTGCGGCGACGCCGCGCAGCGGAACCCGAAGTGGTGGAACTCCGGCTGGTTCGCGGGGATGTGCGGGCGCCGGTAGACGGTCGTGTTGTACCCGGCGGGCCAGTACCACGACCCGCCGCGGACGACCTTCTTCCGGTGGCCGGGGCAGGGGTCCTGGCCGTCGCAGGGCCCCCTCGGATCGGTGCCCAGGCAGGCCGCGCCGCACGCCGCCCACGACTCGCTGTACCAGTCGGCGGTCCACTCCCACGAGTTGCCGATCATGTCGAACAGGCCGAACAGGCCCGCCGGGCGCGATCCGACCTCCAGCGGGCGGCCCTTCTCGG
This sequence comes from uncultured Myxococcales bacterium, assembly GCA_937975765.1. GTDB lineage: Bacteria > Myxococcota_A > UBA9042 > DTJE01 > DTJE01 > CAIZWN01. The sequence continues at coordinate 1,126 of CALJUR010000120.1, read as the reverse complement.
GGTGGCCGCCGCGTTTCTTCTGCACGCCGCACGATCGCCCGGACTTGTCCATGTAGACCGCGCGCTGGCAGGTGATGGGTTCGTCGCCCCAGGAGTACAGGCGGCCGTCGGTGCCGCGCGCCGCCTTCTCCCACTCGGCCTCGGTGGGCAGGTGCTTGCCGTGCGCCTTGCAGTAGGCCACGGCGTCGTGCCACGAGACGCCGGTGATGGGCTGGCGCGGCCGGTCGTAGTCCACGTACCGCGGGCCGGCCTCGGGGCACTTCCCGGCCTTCATGCAGGCGCGGTACTCGGCGACGGTCACTTCGTTCAAGTCCATGTAGAAGGTCGAGACGGTCACCTGCGAGGCGGGCCGGGAGTGCGCCGGGCCGGTGTCGGAACCGCGCAGGAAGGGGCCGCCGGGGATGCACGCCATGCCGTCCGGGGCGGCTGCGCAGGGGGTGTCCGGGGAGGACGGGACGTCGGGGTCGGAGGCGGGGGACGGGGCCCCCGGCAACATGATGGCGGGGGACGGGGCCCCCGCCCTACAATCGGCTGCGGGTCCAGGATCGGGGCGAACGCACGGGGAGGCCAGGGAGACGACGCCGACGATGCTGGCCAGCGCCAGGGCAGATCGCGGGGCCGGCGACCCGGCCAGTCCCGTCCCGGCAACGCGCTCACGCCTCATCCGACGCCTCCCCGCACGAACGGGCCCCGGCCGCCGGGTCGTCTGCACCCGCACCGGGACCCGCATCCGCCGTCGCCGGGTCGTCCGCACCCGCGACCGCCGCGGCACCGGGCCGGGCCCGCATCGCGAACCGCTGGGCCAGCACCAGCGCCACCATCGCGGCCAGGCCGACCAGGGACCAGGGACCGCCCGACACCATGCCGGTGCCCAGCACCAGCCCCCCCACCGCCAGGAACACGACCGGGGTCACGGGATAGCCCGGGATGGCGGCCCGGGGCTTCAGGCCCATCCGGCGCCGGAACACGAAGATCGTGGCGACGGTCACGCAGGACAGCAGGATCATCACCGCGCCCGTCACCGTCACCAGGAAACTGAACGATCCGGTCAGCAGCAGCACCGCCGACAGGCCCGCCTGCGCCAGGATCGCCACGATCGGCGTGTCGCGCCGCGGGTGCACCTCGG
>CALJUR010000119.1 GCA_937975765.1 uncultured Myxococcales bacterium | reverse complement strand
ATATCGTATTCGGTGACTGGAGTTCAGACGTGTGCTCTTCCGATCTGATGCCTCTCGCGCAGGCGGCGGTTGACCTCGAGGAACGAGTAGTCGATGTCGGGCGTGTACCCGATCAGCCGGTACGCCCGCAGGAGACCCCCGAATCGGCTCTGGTACGCGGAGGCCCCGGGCGTCCCGTCGTCCTCGTCGATCAGGATTCCCGAGACGCGCCCGTGCCGCTGGTGCAGGGCTCGCAGGCGGTCCAGCAGTTCCTCGTCCGTGAAGCGCCGGGCCCGCTCCTGCAGGATCGCTTACCCGTTCGCCGTGACCGCGCAGGGGGAGATGAGGCCCGTGGAGCCCACCTTGCCCGTGCAGGACGGCCGGATCCACGTTCCGAAGGCCGGCTTCACCAGGCCGTCCGCCGTGGTCCTGTACCTCTCGCCCCGCCTTGAACTCGTCGGCTGGAACATCATCGTCGCGTGCGTCGCGCACGAACTGGCGCACCTCTGCCTGAAGCACCGGCTCATTCCCGGAGGCAAGACCGCCTACGACGCTCAGGAGGAGGAGGCGTGGGCGCTCGTCGCCAAGTGGGGCTTCGGGAAGGAGGCTGCCAAGCACGCGGCCCGGGCGAAGCAGATCGACACCGCAAGGCTGCAGTTCGCCAAGCGCCTCCAGGAAAAGCGGTCGGGGGGCGATTCTCCTTCCGAGGGCCAGTATCGCTAGAGGAACCGCGCTGCCTGCGGCCCGAACCCCTGCGATAAGGCATCGAACCCCTGCGATAGCGCCCGGGCCCCCTGCGATTGGCCGTCGTCGAGCAGCAGTTCACGTTGCGCAATGGAGGGGATCACCTCCCCGGGCGCGGTGACGCAGGGCGTCGCGCATCTATCCGCTCGCGATCTCTTGCCCCCTGTCTTTCACTCCTGAACCTGTTTTCACCATACGCTGAAAGCGGTTGCTGGGGGGAAGGTTGCCATCGTCAACCCGGCGACTCCCCGTAGCGACACCGTTGTTGCCTGGTATGGACGGCGAGCGAAAGCAGGTACCAGGACATGCACCAAGCCGGTCAGACGGCACGCCGGAACTCGCGGCAGGCGGTCCGGATCGACGGGGGAACGGTGTGCTCAGTCTGGAACTGGCCTCGGCAGCAGCGAGGCATGGCCCTGCCGGCATCCCGGCAACGCTTCGCGGCATCGGGGTGTCGTTGCGTCAGGCGCTTGTAGTCGCTGCCATCGACCGTCTCGTCGCCGTCCCCACCGCTCAAGAAGGCCATCCAGCCATCGACGTTCGGCTTCGGAATCACGTGGGCGACTGGCTCGCGAGGCCCCCGGCGTGCACGTCCTGCGTCCTTGAGCGTGGCAGCCAGGATCGCAGCTCGTTTGGCAACCGTCAGATTGTCGGCGTCCACGGCGGCAACGAGCCCGACGTTCTGATCATGGGACCTGGCGCGAAGCCTCCGCATCTCCTCGGGGTAGTTGTCGGCGACAAACTTCGAGCCGCAGCCACGCCCGGTCGGACCGACCACGAACTGCACGTCGCGCCCGACGTCAACTCCAGCGGAGCCGAGCCAGTTGCGAACGAAGTTCGCGAGCATCGCGTCCTCGCAGAGGACGGTGAGCCGAACGCTGCGCTTCATTCCTCCCACCCCCGCGCAAGCACCTGGGAGGGATTCATTCCGAGCTTGGCGGGCGCCTCGAACGGCACAGCCTGCACGGGCCCGCCTTCGTCGCGACGGAACAGGCGCGCGCGATCTGGGCCAAGGTAGTCAATCACCTCGGAGTTGTGAGAAACCAGCAGCACCTGCGTTCCTCGCTCAACGGCCAGATCCTGGAGCCGGAAGAGCAACGGCTGGATCTCCGCCAGCGTCACGAAGTTGTCTGGCTCGTCGAGGCAGAGCAACCCACCGGCCTTCCAGGGCGCATGCACCAGCGTGTAGAGGGCGATCATGACGCGCTGGCCATCGGAAAGGTCCGTGAAGTTCAGCGGGTAGCTCTTCTTGCCCAACTTGTGCTGGACCCGGAGCACCCGTGGATCACCCTCGCCATCCAGGGTCATCGCGTCGAAGCCATCCACGACCTTCCGAAGCTCCTGGAAGAGCGGCGTTACGACCTCGGGCGAGGACATCACCAGAGAGCGATACCAGGAAGGGAAGTTCTTCAGGGTGGGTGAAAGCTCTGCGTCAGCGCGCAGCGAGGTCAACTCCACAAGGCTCGGGTAGGGAGCCACGATCTGGACCGACGAGAACCACGAGCGGAAACGGGCAGCCTTACGAAGCTTTGGGCGGTCCGCGACGACGGTCAGCCCCGATCGCGTCGGGTCGGCCGGGAATTTGGGACCGCGCTTCCCGTCGTCCCACCAGAACTGGACCTCGCCGCCCTTCACTTCCACGAGCGGGGAGCCGGTCCCGGTCGTCAGGCGCTCCTCGGCAACACGAGCCCGGTCGGGGTCCTCGTTCTGCTGGAGGATGAGGCTGTAGCGCCAGCCATCCTTTCCCTCGCCCACGTCGATCTCGAAGTGCTGGAGTTCCTTCTCCATCCATGCCGTACGGTGGTACGGAGGGAACGACAGGGACACACCCGTGCGCCCCCGAACGAAGTTGGCCAGGGACAGAAGGACTTCGAAGACGCTGGTCTTCCCGGCGCCGTTGCGCCCAACTACCAGCGTGAGTGGGTCCGGCGGCCTGAAGTCGAAGTCGACCAGGCACTTGAAGTTGTCCACGTAAAGTCGCGTCAGCATCCTGGACTCCAGGGAGCACGAAACCGCGAGTATTCTAGACGCGTTGGCCGGTCCGCGGCAAGGTCGGAATCTCAGCCGTACCGCGACGCCGCCGAACTCCCACCGGGTCAGTCCGATTCGCCCGTGTCGATAGTGCGTTCGACATCTCGTCGCTCGTCGCGAAACGGGTGCTGGCCAGGCTCGCCGAGCGCAGCGTCCTCGTTCCACAAGGCGAGTGATGCGGGGAGCGTGATGTCCAGGCTCCAAACTTTATGGACGCGGCCAAAACAGTTATGGACACGTCCAACAAGTCCAATGGCCGTCCAAAACGCCCGTCGCGGTCCAGCAAGGCCACGGGAATCTGTACCGATCGACTGAGGAAGGCGAGAGGCAGATTGCCGATATGGCCGGCTGACGGCCAGAACGCGGCTCGCTCTCCCGCTCTCGCTCTTGCTCTTGTTCGCCCTCGCCAACGCAAAGGGAGCCAATCCAAATTGCGAACATCGTCCAGGCGACGGATCGGTGCGTCCGCCGGGGTCCGCGCACAAGCACGGATTCTTGTGGGAGTTTCCGGGGGCGGGGGCGAGGGTGACGGCCGGGATCTGTCAACCGCGGGCGGCGGGGAGAGCGCCCGGGGTGCTCTCGGGGGGCGGAGAGCGGGGCGAGAGCGGTTAACTGCTTCCGGGCTCGCGTGAAGAAGGCCTTGGGCGGGCGCGCTCGCCGAAACAGGAGACGGCCGAGGAGCCCTGGCGGTAAGTCAAGAGTTGAAACGCCCCAGGTCAGGTCGGGTACCGGCGAATAAGGCTCGCAATGGAACCGAAGTCCCAGCACTTGCGCCCATCCGGGTCTGCCAACTGCATCAAAGCGCAGGGTGGCAACTCGAACTGCCTGTTCCTGGAGACGACGGCATCCGCGAAGCGAACCATCGTCTCTACGCGCTTGAACCAGAGCACAAGCAGTAGAGGAAACGGGAGGTCGGTCGCCGGCAAGGTCACGCCAAGTATCTCTCGCACCTTCCGCTGAACGCGACCGTCGAGAAACGCATGGAGCCCCTGGGGGTCAGTCATCCGCTCGTCATCGAGGAAGACATTGAGGATTTCGACGGCGAAAGTCGCTCCGGTTGAGGTCCGCACCGCCAAATCGAAGGTCTTGACACCGCCGGGAACTGCCTGGACCTCAAATCCCGCGGCCGTCACGTCAGCGGTTCTCAGAACGTAGAGACTTGCGAACAACTCTCCTAACTTCTCCCGCAAGTGGGAGTCGTCGTCGGCGAAGTCCTCGAAGAGACCTCGTACCTGCTGTCGGGCTTCCTGCACCTCCGCGTCCGAAGCCCCCATCACCGCGTCGCACAACGCTGTGAGGCTGTAGCCCGCACCGGCCGTCTCCAGCGTCTTCAGGTTCCATTCCGCCAGGCGGTCCTGGAGCCCCTTGTGAGCCCGCAGGATCACCTGCATCGCCTCGTGGATCCGGACAATCCGATCGAACAGGGCGGGCGACTGCTGGAAGCGTTCCTCAAGCGCCCGCAGCACCTGGTCCACGTGCTCGAGCTGCGACCGGACCTCCTCGCGGGAGAACCGGATCAGGTCGCGGGGCCGTCCCAACCGCAGCGTCTCACGGGCGCGGTCCGCCACGGCCTCGGTCTGCGCCAGCAGGAGCCCGAGCAACCGGGTCTCGCTGCCAGCGTCCACCGCAGAGCCGAACCGGACCGTCTCCGCAGCCCGGATCAGCAGGTTCGCGGAGCCCTTCCCCGCGAAGCCCGCGGCCCGCAGCACGGACAGGAAGTAGTGGCCCAGGGGGCTGACGCGATAGGTCCGATCCAAGTCCCGCAGTTCCAGCCAGCCGCCGTCGTGCAGGGACGTCACGATGGCATCCAGCCGATCCGTGGCGATGGACCGGTTCAGCGAACGGATCCGCTCCCGGTTGAACCGACCGTCCGCCCGCGCCAACTGGAACAGTACGACCAGTTTCAGCGCCGTCGCGGCGTTCGATGTCGGAAACAGCGAGCGGGCGAGCTTCGCAATGGGCAGGATCCCCTCGGCCTCCTCCAGCCCATCCACATGCTCCGGCGCGACGCCCGGCGCAAGCCCCTCGCGGAGTTCCTGTCCATAGTCGGGATCGTCCACCCGCAAGCCCCGTTCCGCGTCGCGAATCATATCCCGGCACCTCGACATCGGGAACCGCGACCGTACCCGGCCAGCGACGAAAATCGCCTTGTTCGAAGCGGTCCTCCCGGGCTACGAATCGGTTGCGCAATGTCCCATCCGGGTGCTACGTTTCCCTGTCGAGTCCCTTTCGCAGCGGGAGGGGCGCGCAGATTGAAGGCGGAATGATTCGACTCCGGGATGCTCGTCTCGTCAGCCGCCATTCCCCCGCGAGTGGAGACGCGATCCATGGAACCGACCTTCCTCTCGGCCACGGTCCTGCTGATCGTCATCACCGACCCGCTGGTGGCGAAGTCGAGGTCGCGGGCTTCTCTCAGCAGCCCCGCCAGGCCCGGGTGAATCGACGGCTCGCCGCCCGTGATCACGACCCCGCCCAACCGGTTGCGGCGTCGGGCCAGCAGTCCCATCAGTTCCTGCCGGAGGTCCGGTCCCTGCGTTGCCGGGGGCCGGCAGAGATCCGGGTTGTGGCAGTATCGGCAGCGCAGGTCGCACCCCTGGGTGAATGCCACCGCGGCCACCCGGCCGGGGAAGTCCACGAAGGAGCAGGGATGGACGGCGGCGATCACCGGCCCTCCAGCCCGCCGTCGTACCGCGCCCGTCGCGCGAATTCCTGCTGCTTCCCCCGGTTCCACTGGCTCACGGGACGGAGGTAGCCGACGACGCGCGAATAGACCTCGGTCGCCGCGTCGCACTCCGGACACGTGGGGCGTTCGCCCGCCAGGTAGCCGTGGGTCGGGCAGACCGAAAAGGTCGGGGTGAGCGTGAAGTACGGCAACTCGTATCCGGCACAGACCGTCTTGACGAACTCGCGAACCGTCGCCGGATCATCGACCTGCTCCCCGAGCCAGAAGTGCAGGACGGTCCCGCCGGTGTAGCGCGTCTGGAACTCGTCCTGGTGGTCCAGCAGGTCGAACGGGTCCGTGAACGACTCGACGGGCGGCTGGGACGAGTTCGTGTAGCCCGCGTCCTCGCCCGGTTGCTGGCCGCGGGCCTCCTCCATTCCCGGGAAGCGCTGGCGGTCCAGCAGCGCCAGGCGGTAGCTGGTGCCCTCGGCCGGGGTTGCCTCCAGGTTGAACAGCGTGCCGGTCTGCTCCTGGTACAGGGCCAGGCGCTCGCGCATGTGGTCCAGAACCTCCAGGCCGAATTCCCGCCCCTTCGCCCCGGCCAGCCCCTCGCCCACCAGGTGCCGTGCCGCCTCGTCCATCCCCAGCAGGCCGATGGTCGAGAAGTGGTTGTGCCAGTATTCGCCGTCGCGCTGGCGGATGTCGCGCAGGTAGAAACGGGCGTATGGGTACAGGCCCGACTCGGTGAACCGCTCCAAAGCCTTGCGCTTGATCAGCAGGCTGTCCCGCGCCAGATCCATCAGGCGGTCCAGGCGGTCCAGGAAGTCGGACCGTTCGGTGGACAGGTAGCCCAGGCGCGGAAGGTTCAGCGTCACGACACCGATGGACCCGGTCAGGGGGTTCGCGCCGAACAGGCCCCCGCCCCGGTGGCGCAGGGAACGGATGTCCAGCCGCAGGCGGCAGCACATGCTGCGGGCGTCGTCCGGCGACAGCGCCGAGTTCACGAAGTTCGCGAAGTACGGGATGCCATAGCGGGCCGTCGCCTTCCACAGCGGCTCCAGGCGAGGGTCGTTCCAGTCGAGATCCGCGGTGATGTTGTACGTGGGGATCGGGAAGGTGAAGACCCGTCCGCGGGCGTCGCCCTCGATCATGACCTCCAGGAAGGCCCGGTTGAACAGGTCCATCTGCGCCTGGAACTCGCCGTACGTCTCCGGTCCGTACGTCCCGCCTACCAGCACGGGCTGCTCCGCGATGCGGGCCGGGACGTTCCAGTCCAGCGTGATGTTCGTGAAGGGCGTCTGGAATCCCACGCGGGTGGCGACGTTCAGGTTGAAGACCCACTCCTGCAGCGCCTGCTTGACCTCGGCGTATCCCAGGCCGTCCCGGGCGATGAACGGCGCCAGATAGGTGTCCACGCTGGAGAACGCCTGCGCACCGGCGGCCTCTCCCTGGAGCGTGTAGAAGAAGTTCGCCATCTGGCCCAGCGCGCTGCGGAAGTGCCGGGCGGGCCCGCTCTCGGCCTTGCCGCTGGCGCCTCGGAAGCCCTCGCGCAGCAGGTCGGCGAGGTCCCAGCCGACGCAGTACACGGCCAGAAGGTTCAGGTCGTGCAGGTGCAGATCGCCGGACTCGTGGGCCTCGCGGACCTCCGGGGGGTAGAGGCGCTCCAGCCAGTACTGACGGGTCACATGGCTGGCCAGGTGGTTGTTCAGCCCCTGCAGGCTGAATGCCATGTTGGCGTTCTCGGCCACCTGCCAGTCCGACTGGGCCAGGTACGAGTCGACCATGTCCGTGTCGGCCGAGTCCCGAATCTCGCGCATGGCCCGGTGCTGCTCGCGATAGACCACGTAGGAACGCGCCGACCGGCGGTAGGGCGAGGCGAACAGGATCTCCTCGACCAGATCCTGGATCCCCTCGACCGTGGGATCCTCGGAAGCCGCCCGATCACCGGCCGCGGCGATCACCAGAACGCGGCGGGCCAGGCGGCGGGCCTCCCGGGCATCGAATTCGCCCGTCGCGCGGCCAGCCAGGGCGATGGCCCGCTCGATTCGGCCCGGCTCGAACTCCTCCCGGGAGCCATCCCGCTTGACGATCGTCCGGAACAGGGGAACGGGGACCAGGATCGGGTCGGGGCTTTCGGACTCGGGAGCGGGCGAAACGACCGGATGGACGGACATGGACTGCGCCTCCTGCGTCACGAGACGGTCCCGATGCGACGGAGCAAGCGAGGACGGCGCCGGACGTGCGGACCCACCCCTCACCTCCCCCCGAGGCGATCAGGACGACGCGGCCGGGCCCGGAGGCCACGACCGCGTGCTGGCAGGTCTTCGGGCTCGCGAGCAGGCCGGCACGGGGCCGGTTGCCTACTGTCCGCCGCTTCCCAGTCCCGCCCGGGACCAGTGCGTCTGGCGGAGGTCGTTCTCGCTGACCGCTGCGGGGCAGCCCCGGATTCACACCGGGTTCCCTCATGGCCCGGGATCCCTCCCGGACACCAGCACGAAACCCAAGATATAGCGGCCTGCCAGAAAATGACAACAAGATGTTGTGGACGGGGGCCATTGAAGCCTCGGAACCACCCACCGCGCCAGGAATCTCTCGCGAATGAGCAGCGAGCCTCTTGACAGCCAACCCGCAGCCGGCTAGAACCACTCCCGGACGGCAGGTGCAGGAAGCCGGTGGAACACCGGTGCTGCCCCCGCAACTGTAACCGGGGACGAACCCAGCAGATCCACTGGCGTCGGGTGATGCCGGGAAGGGCTGGGGGAGGACGATCCGGGAGCCAGGACACTCGCCTCCGTCTGCTGACGCACGCTGTTTCGGGAGGAAGCGGTGCGGCCCACGCCTCATTTGTCGAATCCATTTCATCGACGGTGACCGGGCCCTCCGCACCCCTGCCCGAACGGGAGGGACAGGTCCATGAAGGCGCGAACGGGAAACCTGTGGGTCACGAGTGCCCTGGTGCTGGCGGGAGTCCTGTCGATGGCGGGCTGTGACGGCTCGGCCTCGAACGACACCACGGATACCCTCGACGCGGTGGCGGACCACGGGTCAGGCGACGTGCCGGTTGCCGATGACCCTGGACCGGGGGCCGACATGGCCCAGCCCGACACGGCGGGAGATGTGCCCGTTCAGGACGACGTTCCCGGTGAGGATCTTCCCCCGCAGGACAACCCGGTGGCGGACACGAACCTGCCCGAGGCCACGGAGGACGTTCCCGTCGCGGACGTGACGCCGGACACTCCCGACAGCGATCTCCCGATCGCGCCTCTGGAGATCGAGGGGAAGTACACGGACGGTTGGGGCGGGACGCACGAGGTCACGTCGCAGACCTGGACGATGGACGGCACGGGTGTCTTCCAGATCGCGGAGTACGACAACGACGGCAACTGGCTGGTGGCCCAGAACGATGCCGCCAACGCCTACAACCCGGGCCTGTGGAGCCGCATGGACTGGACCGTCCACGAGTCGACGCTCTACTTCTGCCAGACCGCCTACGCCGCCGCATCCCAGCAGGCCGCGAAGGACACCCCCGCAGCCGACGCCACCGACCCGGCGACCACCGGCTGCGGCGGCTTCGCCTGGTCCACGCTGACCCTGCAGCCGTGACGTGGAGTGGGTCGGGCCACGGAGCCCGGACAGGCGGAGGTCAGCATGAGACACCTTTGGATCGGGTTGGCTTTCTTCGTGATCGGCGCGGCCGGGTGCGGGGCATCCGCCTCACGGGACGCGTCCCCGAACACCCCGGACCTCCCTGACGCCGCCTCCGAAACCGGGCCGGCGGATCCGGGTCAGGATGAATCCGCTGATTCCGGAGAGGACGCGGACGGCTCGGACCTGGAAGGGCCGAATGAAGAACACGACGGATGGGTCAGCACACCGGATGCCCACGAGGATGAGCCGTGGCTCTTCGACGACACGGCCCTGGATGCGCCTGACGACCCATGCCCGGAAGCGTCTTGCGACCCCGTCTCCGATATCCCATCGGCCACGGACACGACCGCGGAAACTGCCGCCACGCCGGACCCGACGCCAGTCGCCGCAACCACGGTGGTGGATGCGCCCGGAAACACGGGGACCGGGTTCGCCGATGCCAACCGTGCGGTCAACGGCGTTCGAGGCGCCGGTCTGCATGCCGGGAGCATGGACGTCTTCAGCCTGGGATACCAGGAGGGTGTGAACAACTACCTCGTGCTGTCCTGGGGCGGAGCGATGGTTCGCAACGGGCCCGGCGTGGATTTCGTGGTGTTCGAGAACGGGTTCGAGGTGGGGTCGGGCTCGGGCACGTTCTTCATGGACCTGATGGTGGTCCTGCTGTCCCGGGACGGTATCACCTGGGTTGCCTTCCCCCATGACTACCTTGCGGACGACGAGACGGTGTACGTCGCGAATCCGGAGTTGTGGTCGGGGTTCGCCGGACGCTTCCCGGTGAAGTACAACGTGGACACGAACCCGGTGGACCCTTTCGATCACGACGCGGCGGGCGGCGATCCGTTCGACCTGGACAGGATGCCGTTGGACGGCGGGGAGGCCCAGGCGATCCGCGAGGGGGGATTCCGCTATATCAAGCTGGTCGCCGCACCAACGGTCGTCAACCCGGACACCGGGGCGCCCTTCGTCCGGGACCCCATGTCCAACGGCGCCGACATCGACGGAGTGATCGGCAGGTACGTCGAGGAATGAGGCATCCGTAGATCGGAAGAGCACACGTCTGAACTCCAGTCACCGAATACGATC
>CALJUR010000118.1 GCA_937975765.1 uncultured Myxococcales bacterium | reverse complement strand
CGTCCAGGAACAACAGCGTGCGCCCCGGACGGATCGGGTGGTTCAGGCGCAGTTCCAGCAGCGGGAGGATCCTCGTCGGGTCGTTGGAGGCAAACAGCGTCGCCAGGTCCGGATCCCGCTCGAAGTTGACTTCGGCGACGCCCTCGAAGGCCTCCCGCCCGAAGGCCCGCGCCAGGTAGGACTTGCCCACCTGCCGTGCCCCGCGGATGACCAACGGCTTGCGGTTGGGGCTGTTCTTCCACGATTTCAAATGGTTCATGGCGTGACGGTCCATGAAAGGCTCCGTGTGCATCCGAGGATGTTGCTATTTTAGACGGTGAAAATGGATTTGACATCGATATTATTTGGGGTGGATTGATGAACTCGAGATGCTGGACTGCCCGCCCCCTCCAAATTGACCCGCCACCCGGATTCCGATAGTCTGTTTTCCCTTGCAGGAAGCGGGGATCCGATGGTGACGCTGGCGCCGGTCGCGGATCGGCGCGGCAGGCGCGCGTTCTTCGCGGTGGCGGAGCAGGTCTACCGCGGGAACCCGTGCCACCGGTCCACCGAGGACGACATCGTCCGGATGCTGGCGTTCGGGCGGTCGGCCTTCCATGCCCACGCGGAGGTGCGGCCGTACCTGGTGATGGACGGCGGTCGGGTCGCGGGCCGGCTGGTGCTGATCCACGACCGGAAGGCGCCGGGGCACGTGCAGGTGGCGTTCTTCGAGGCGCTGCCGGGGCTGGACGGGGTACAGGAGGCGATCCGGGACGAGGCGCGGCGGGCGTTTCCGGGCGTGCCGGGCGTGGTCGCCGGGCTGTGGGGGCACGTCAACTACGGCGCGGGGTTCCTGGCGTCGTGCTTCGACCAGCCGCCGGTCTTCGGGCTGCCGTACACGCCGGCGTACTACCTGGACTTCTTCGCGGGCATGAAGCCGCACGGGATGGTGTCGTACCGCTTCGACAACCAGCCGTTCTACGACTTCGCGCACGCGTTCGGGGCGACCTTCGACCCGGGCCCGGTGCGGGTGCGGCGGCTGGACCGCGCGAACCTGCGGCGCGACACGGCGATCTACACCGACCTGAACAACCGCTGCTTCGGCGACCACCCGTTCTGGGCGGACCGTACCGTCGACGAGGACTACGAACTGTTCCACCCGTTCCGGTGGCTGATCCGCGACGAGAACCTGCTGTTCGCGGAGGTGGACGGGGAACCGGTGGGCTTCCTGCTGTGGTACCCGGACTTCAACGAACTGAAGCCGAACGGGGGCGCGCTGGGCGTGGCGGACGTGCTGCGGTACCGGTGGGCGAACCCGATCCGGACGGTGCGGCTGACCGAGATCGGCGTGCTGCCCGGGCACCGGCGCGGGAACCCCACGGCGGCGCTGATCCTGGCGATGATCCGCGCGGTCGAACGGGGGCCCTACAGGTTCTGCGAGGGCGGGTTCATCTTCGAGTCGAACCGGGGCAGCCTGGGGATGACGCTGAAGCTGCTGGCGCAGGCGTTCGGACGGGAACTGGAGGTGCACCGGCGATTCGCGATCTTCGAGGGGGACCTGTGATCGGGATCCTCCGCGAGATCGGGGCGGCGGCCGACCTGGACCCGGCCTGGGACGGCCTGGGCACGGCGCCGTTCCAGCGGCGGGCCTTCCTGGCGCACTGCGAGGCGCACAATCCCTGCAACCAGCGGTACTGGGAGTGGCATCGCGACGGGCGGCTCCGGGCCGGGGCCGTGACGTACGACCTGCGGCTGGACCTGTTGACGTACCTGGGGCTGAAAAGCCCGCTGACGATGCGGATGGTGGGCGTGCCGGCGTCGGTGTCGTGCCCGGGGGCGATCGGGGACGACGGGGAGGTGCGGGCGCTGCTGGCGGAGGTCGTGCCGCGCCTGAAGGGGCTGGTGGTCGGGCTGAACCTGCCGGGGGACCTGGGGCCGGCCGGCGCGGCGTGCGGGCGGACGCTGCCGTCGATGGCGATGGACCTGCCGTTCGCGGACTGGGACGCGTACGTCCGCGCGCTGCGGTCGGACTACCGGCGGCGGCTGCTGCGGCACGATCGACGGTGGGCTGGGGTGGCGTCGCGGCGCGGGCCGTGCGGCACCTTCGACGACGCGCTGCACGCGTTGTACCTGCAGGTGTGGCGGCGCAGCGCGGCGAAACTGGAGCGGCTGCAGGCGTCGTTCTTCCGGGAGCTGCCGGAGGGGTTCCACCTGACCGTGCACCGGGACGGGGAGCGTGTGCTGGCGTGGCACGTGGCCGCGACCGAGGGCACGCGCCGGTGGTTCTTCCTGGGGGGGCTGGACTACGCGATGGCGGGGCCGCGGGCGTCGTACTTCAACCTGCTGGCGGCCGTCGTGCGCGAGGCGATCGAGGACGGGATGACGTGGCTGGACCTGGGCCAGACGGCCGAGGTGCCGAAGGCGCGGCTGGGGGCGCGGGCGCACGAGGCGCGGCTGTTCGGGTGGCACCGGTGGGGGACGGCGCGCTGGATGCTGCGCCGCGGGCGTCGCTGGCTGGAGTACCCCCGGACGGTGCCCGACGCGCACGTGTTCCATGGCAGGTGAAAAGTTCTCGCCCGAGCACGGAGGCGGAGTCGATGGGTTTCCAAAGGAAACTCTCGACGGAGCCGGAGTCGTCTCGGGCGCACCTGGTGGTGGACCCCGTCCCCCGCCATCGATGGAGATGGACCTCGTCATGCCTCGACGCCTTCGCATCCTGGCGGTCAAGCCGCGGCCCGCGCGGCAGACCATCGCCATGCAGGCGTTCATCACCAGCGAGCCGCTGGAACTCGAATACCTGCACACGGTGCTGTCCGGCGACCACGACGTGACGCTGCTGGACGGGATGACGGACCGGCGCGACCCGGTGCGCGTTGCCCGGGCGATGGGCGCCGACGCCGTCCTGCTGACGTCCTTCGTGACGAACGTGCCGGCCGTGCTGCGGATCGCGCGCGACCTGAAGGCCCTCGCGCGTCCCCCCAGGGTCTTCGTGGGCGGGCCGCACGCCGAGGTGTGTCCGTCGCACTTCGCGGACCCGGCGATCGACGGGGTGTTCTTCGCCGACGCGCTGAACGGGGTGCGGGAGGTGCTGGCGCGCGTGGCGGACGGCCGGCCGTTCGACGACGTGCCGGGGGCCGCCTTCCCGCCCGCATTCGACGCGCCCCCGGTACCTCCGCTGGACCCGGCCGCGCTGCCCGTGCCGGACCGCGTGCTGTACCGCGCCGACCCGCGCCGCTACTCCTACCTGTACTTCGACCGGTGCGCGTCGGTGAAGACGGCGTTCGGCTGTCCCGAACGATGCGCCTTCTGCTTCTGCACGGAACAGCACGGCGGGCGGTACGGGCCCCGGCCGCTGGCGGCGGTGGTGGACGAGATCGCCGGGATCGGCGCGCCGAACGTGTTCCTGCTGGACGACAACTTCCTGACGTCGCCGGCGCGGGTGCTGGAGTTCTGCGATCTCGTGCAGGCGCGGGGGCTGCACCGGACGACGCGATTCGTCGCCTACGGCACGGCGGACTTCGTGGCCCGCAACCCCGACGTGATGGCGCGCCTGCGCGACGCCGGGCTGGCCGGGCTGATCGTCGGCTTCGAGTTCGTGACCGACGACGCCCTGGCCGCGGTCAACAAGCGGGCGCGGCTGGCGGACAACGACGCGTGCCTCCAGGCATGCCGGGCGCTGGACATCGAGGTCTTCGCCCTGTTCGTGGTGGACCCCGACTGGCCCGTGGCCGAGTTCCGACGCCTGGCCGCGTACGTGCAGGACCGGGGCATCGCCTTCGCGACCTTCTCCACGCTGACCGCGCTTCCCGGCACGGTCCTGGCCCGGGAGGCGGGGGTGCCGGACGAGGAGGTGCGCCTTCGCGGATGGCGCTTCGACCTTCTGCGCGTCTCGCGGACCCCTCGCCACATGGGACGGACCCGGTACTACCTGTGGCTGTTCTGGCTGTACCTGCTGCCCGGGTTCCACCCAGGCACGTCGCGGACCTTGCGGCGCCGGTACGGACGTCTGGGTGCGATCCGTGCGACGATCCGGGCGATCGGCACGGGGATCGGGTTCCTGGCGAGGCTGCTGTGGTGGCGGTGACGCCCGGACGGCGAAAATGAGGGCCAGCCTCCGATTTCCATGGGGCGTGGAAAGAGGGGGAAAACGGGGGCGGGTTCGCGAAAGGCACGGATCCGGCAAGGGAAAAATTGGAGGCTGTCCCTGATTTCGGGAGGGCATCATGAAGGACTGGCACCTGGCGGCATGGGAGTTCTGGGCTCCCCGGTACGAGAATCTGGTGGCGCAGCCGTTCAGCCTGAAACCGACACGCGAACTGGTGCTGCAGCGCGTGGTCGAGGCGTGTCCGGGGGCGCGCCGGGTCCTGGACGTGGGGTGCGGCGTGGGGCAGCTGGCGATGGCGATCGCCAACGCGCTGCCGGAGGCGCACGTCACCGCCATCGACCCGACCTGGCCCATGATCCAGCGCGCCCGGACGGACTACTTCCACGAGCGGATCCGGTACCTGCACGGCGAGGTGGAGGACCTGCCCTGCGACCGGAAGTACGAGGTGGTGGTCACGACGCATGCGTTCCCGTACGCGCGTGACCCCGAGGCGTTCCTGGCCGGCGTCCGGGACCTGATGGAACCCGGGGCGCGCCTGATCCTGGCCCAGGCCTGCACCGAGACCTGGTGGGACGCGGCGTTCCTGGGCGTCGTGAAACTGACGACCGGCCCGGCGCAGTACCGCCCCGTCCGCGAGATCGAGCGCCTGATGAGGGCTGTCGGCCTGCACCCGGACAACGTGCGCCCCGTGCCGACGTTCCCGCTGGTTCCCGCCCTGCGGGTGGTGGAGGCCGTGAAGTGAAGGTCCTGCTGGTCCGCCCCCGCCCCGATCCGGACACGATCGGGCTGCAGCACGTGATGCTGGTGGAACCGCTGGAACTGGAGGTTCTGGGCGCCCTGTGCCGGCCCGGCGGGCACGAACCGGTCGTGCTGGATCTGACGCTGGAGGCGGACGACATCGACGCCTTCCTGGCCCGCGAGCGCCCCGACGTGCTGGCCGTGACGGGCTACATCACGAACGTGCCGGCCATGATCGACGCGTGCCGACGGGCGAAGGTCCGGTCGGACCGGATCGTCACGATGGTGGGCGGCGTGCACTGCGAGGTGGTCCCGGAGGACCTGGACGACCCCGCGATCGATTTCCGGGTGGTGCGCAACGCCGTGACGGTCTTCCCGCGCCTGCTGGACCACGTCGCGAACGGCGCCCCCCTGCCCCCGGGCGTGCTGCGGCCCGGCCAGGCCTGCGACCCGGACGCCCTGCCGCCGATGGACTTCGCCTACGCGTGTCCCGAACGCGCCCTGGTCGATCGCTACCGCGACCGGTACTTCTACATCTTCCACGACCGCGTCGCGCTGCTGAAGACCGCCTTCGGCTGCCCCTACACCTGCAACTTCTGCTTCTGCCGGCGGATCACGACGGGGAAGTACCGCGAACGGCCGATGCCCGACGTGCTGGACGAACTGCAGCGCATCCCCCAGCGCGAGGTCTACATCGTCGACGACGATTTCCTGGTCAGCCGCGAACGGGTGATGTCGTTCGTGCAGGGCGTGCGCGCCCGCGGCATCGATCGGCGATACCTGGTCTACGGCCGCGCCGACTTCATCGCGGGCAACCCCGACGTGATCCAGGCGTTCCGGGACGCCGGCCTGCGCACGGTGATCGTGGGCTTCGAGTCGTTCCTGGACGACGACCTGCAGGCGTTCAAGAAGGGCATCGACGCGTCCACCAACGCCGCGGCGATGGCCGTGCTGAACCGCCTGGGCGTGGAGTGCTTCGCGACGATCATCCTGCCGCCGAACTGGGGGCGCCAGGAGTTCCACGCCTGCGGCCGGCGGCTGCGCGAACTGAAGGTGAAGTTCGTGAACCTGCAGCCCCTGACCCCGCTGCCCGGCACCGGCGTGCGGTGCGACCCGGCGACCCTGCTGGTGCCGCGGTCGGACTTCCCGAAGTGGGACCTTGCCCACGTGATGCTGCGGCCGCAGAAACTGAACGAGGCGGAGTTCTACGAGGAGTTGATCGCGCTGTACCTGCGTACCCTGTACCGCACCGACGTGCTGTGGAACCACCTGAAGGAGCCGCCCCGGATGCTGTGGAAGATGGCCGCGGGGACCTTCCGGGTCGACCGCCAGTACCGGCGCAAGCTGGCGCAAGCGAGGGCCCGATGCCGCGACTGATGCTGATCCAGCCCACGCAGTACGACGCGGGAGGGCGCCTGTGCAAGCAGCGGCGCATCTTCCTGCCGGGCCTGGCCTTCCCGCTGCTGGCCGCGCTGGCACCCCGTCACTGGGAGATCGACGCGCGCATCGAGGTGGTGGACGCGATCGACTACGACGCCGACGTGGACCTGGTGGGCATCGGCACCATGGGCTACACCATCTGGCGCGGCGTCGAGATCGCGAAGGAGTTCCGGCGGCGCGGCAAGAAGGTGTTCATGGGGGGGTACATGGCCTCCCTGGTGCCGGAACGCACGTTGGAGCATGTCGATTCCGTGGTCCGGGGCGATGCCGAGACCGCCTTCCCGCACCTGCTGGACGACTTCGAGAAGACGGGCCGCATCGCGCGGATCTACGACGAGCCGGTCACCGCCATCGACGGGCTGCCGGTGCCGCGCTACGACCTGCTGACCGCGAAGCCGATCGGGGACATGCTGCCCGTGCAGGCGGGGCGCGGATGCCCGCACCTGTGTTCCTTCTGCAGCATCGCGTGCCTGTATCGCGGGCGGTACCTGGCGCGGCCGCTGGACGAGGTGGTGCGCGACATCCGGGTCGTGCGGGACCACGGCTTCCGGAAGTTCTACCTGCTGGACGACAACATCGTGTCGAACCCGGGCTTCCTGGAGGAACTGTGCGATGCGGTAACGCCCCTGAAGATGACGTGGGCGTCGCAGTGCAGCCTGCAACTGGCCCGCAACCCGCGCCTGCTGGACAAGGTGCGGCGCAGCGGCTGCAACCTGATGTCCTTCGGGCTGGAGAGCATCACCCAGGAGGGGCTGGACCGGCTGAACAAGGACTGGCTGAAGGTGGACGACCACGCCGCGCTGCTGGATCGCATCACCGAGGCCGGGATCATGCCCTCGTCCGAGATGATGATCGGCACCGACGGCGACACCGAGGCGTCGATCCGGGCCACGTACGACTTCGTCGAGCGGGCGCGCATCCCGATCCCGCGCTTCTACATCCTGACCCCGATGCCGGGCACGCCGCTGTACGAGCAGATGCGCGACGAGGGCCGGCTGGTGACCGAGGACTGGAAGAAGTACGACGGGTCCACCGCGGTGCACCGGCCGCTGAAGGTGACGCCCGAGGCGTTGACGGAACTGTACTGGTGGCTGAACCGCAAGGTCTTCAGCCTGGGCAGCATCCTGCGGCGCACGCTGTTCCGGCGCGAGTTCCTGCGGCGCCCGTTCATGCACCTGTTCGCGTTCGTGGTGAACCTGCACTACCGGCACTACGTGTACCGGAGGGTGCCGCCCAACATCTTCTGAGGTGCGCGCGGGGGCCTGGTCCCCCATGCAGGGCGGGGCCCCCGTGCCCCGCCAACGCAGGCGAGGGTTCTGTCCCCCCATGTAGGGCGGGGCCCCCGTGCCCCGCCAACGCAGGCGAGGGGCCCTGTCCCCCGCCAGAGGTGTGGAATGATCGTCCGCCAGTACTCCGTGGACTCCCGCTACCTCGCCTCCATGGCGCCCGTCCTGGTGCGCCTGTTCCTGCGGACGTTCACGGCCAACCGGCACGCGATGGCGTCCATGCTGCGCGTCGCGGCGCGTCGGGCGTGGCGGTGGCTGCCCGCGCGGCTGCGGGATCGGCGGGACGGCGTGAGGATGCCGGTGACCCTGCAGGTGGTCGACGACGTCGCGTGCCGGGCCGCCTGCGCCAACTGCACCTTCAACGGGTTCGCGGTGCGGGGGCCGCGGCTGGCGATCCCGGACCTGGACCGGCTGTTCGACCAGGCCCTGGCCATCGACGTGACGAACCTCTACCTGATGGGCGCGGACCCCTTCTACCGGGACGACGCGGACGCCTTCCTGGACCTGCTGGCGCGGCACCGCTGGCAGACCTTCTTCCTGTTCACCGAGGGCAAGCGGGTGTCCGAGGCGCACCTGCAGCGCATCCGGCGGGCCGGCAACATCGTGCCCGTGCTGAACATCGACGGGCGCCAGGAGGCGACCGACCGCCGGAAGGGCGACGGGACCTTCGCGATCGTGGACGCGCTGCTGGGCCGGCTGCGGGACCTGCGGATCCCGTGGTTCGTGACGACGATGGTGTCGAATGCGAACCACGACGAGGTGACGTCGCCGGCGTACCTGAAGTGGCTGGAGGACCGCGGCGCCTGGCTGGTCGCCTACGTGCCGTACGTGCCGATGGACGTCCGGTCGGACCGGGCGCTGGTGCTGGACGACGCTCGGCGGGACGGGCTGTACGACCGCACCGTGGCGCTGAACCGCGGGCTGCGGCGTGCCGCGGTGATGGACCTGCTGGGTCTCGAGCAGCGCCTGACCGCCTGCCCGGCCGGGGTCTACAGCATGGCGGTGTGGCACGACGGGACGGTCACGCCGTGCCCCGCCGTCGCGGTGGGGCACGCTGCCAGCAACGTGCGGGACCGCGACCTGCGCGACCTGTTCCTTCACGACCCTCTGTACGTGGCGCTACGGGCCCGGCACCGCCAGGCGGGCCTGCGCGGCGAACGGCTGCACTGCCAGTTCTTCGGGGACCCGTCGTTCCTGCTGGGGTGGTTCCGGCAGCACCAGGGCGAACTGCGCGTGCTGAGCCCGGGGACGCTGCGGATGCTGGAGGAGCGGGCGGGGGAGGGTGGGGCGCCAGGCGCCTCGTCGCAGGAGGGCGCGCCGGAGGCTGCGCCATGAACCGGGACCCGGCCGTCACGGTCGTTTCGGGGGCCGGCAAGGCGTGGTTCGACGCCCGGCTGGCAGCCCGCGTGGCCTTCGCGGGAATCCGACGCCTGGGGCCGTCCCGCTTCGTGCGCGAACTGCGCGCCTACCTGCGCGACAACCGCAACCTGCTGAAGGGCAGCGCCGACCGCTACGTGCGGCGCGGGCGGCACGTGTACGCCGCGTCCGCGCTGCCGCCGCTGGACGACCGGCGGTTCCTGGACTACCTGTTCGAGGAGGTGCTGTCCTTCAACGCGCGCCGCATGTCGCCGCTGGTGTTCGCCCTGCTGTCGGTGTCGTCGCGGTGCCCCTACCGGTGCCGGCACTGCTACGCGCTGGACGAACTGCGCGGCGAGGAGGTCGTGCCGGTCCAGGCGCTGGAGGCGGCGATCCGCGACCTGGGCGCGATGCGGGTGCCGTCGGTGTTCCTGACCGGCGGCGAGGCGATGATGCGGAAGGACGACCTGCCGCGGCTGCTGCGGGCCGCCCGCGAGTCGGGCATCGATGCCTGGCTGGTCACGTCGGGTTGGGGGGGCGACCGGGAGGCGCTGGCGCCGCTGGCGGACCTGGGGCTGCTGGGCGTGGTGGTGTCGCTGGATTCTGCCGACCCGGCCCGGGCCATCGAGTCCAAGTCCCACAAGGACGCCTTCGCGAATGCCACCGCTTGCATCGCGGCCGCACGGGACCTGGGCCTGATCGTCAGCGTGGACTGCATGGTCGGGCCGGATCTGCTGGAAGAGGCGGGCTTCGATGCGTACCTGGCCTTCCTGCAGTCGCTGGGCGTGCACTTCGTCAACTTCTTCCCGCCGCACCGGATCGGCGGGGCCGCGACGCACGACGTGCCGCCGCTGACGACGGCCGAACTGAAGCGCCTGGAGTCGCTGATGGACCGCAACAACCGCGGCGCGGCGAACCGGGGCCGGCCGATCGCGTACAGCGCGGTGGTCTGGGAGGCGGGGCGCGGCTGCGTGGGCGGCCAGCAGTTCGTGTACGTCAACCCGCTGGGCGAGGTGCGGCCGTGCCCGTTCCTGCCGAAGCCCGTCGGGGTCATCACGCAGACGCCGCTGAGGGACATCGTGGCGGCCATCCGGGGCGCCGGCGAGCAGCCAGGCTGCTTCGACCTGTACGACGGGCTGCCCGAGGCCTTCCGGCGGCGGGTCAGGGAACGTACTTCTTGCAGTTGATCAGTTCCGACAGGCGCACCGGGCCGGGCACCGAATCAGGGCCAGCCTCCGATTTTCCTCGCGAAAGATACCGGAATTACAGAGAACTTGCGTCTCGATAGCGGCCTGGAACCGAGCGCAGAGAATTGGAGGCTGGCCCTATTTTTCTAAGGGGTGTACTTCCTGTAGTTGATCAGGCCGGACAGGCGCACCTGGCCGGTGTCGCCGTCCTCGCCCTTCCAGTCCGCGTGGATGGAGTAGACGTTCGGCTGGAACCTCTCGTTCTTCAGGGCCTGGTCCACGAACTTGTACCAGAACTTGTACCCGGCGCCGTTCTCGTGCGGGTTCAGGATGCTGAAGGGGAGGGGTTGCCAGGCGATGCTGCCCTCGGGGAAGTAGCCCCACCCGCCCTCGAACATCGTGTGCACCGGCGGCGCCTCGTCGGTCTTCGCCCGCGCCTCGTCCGCCCAGCGCGCCTCCAGCAGCATCTTCGCGTGCACGTCCTTGTCGGCGTCGATCTCCCCGGCGGCGTCGCGACTGGCCAGGCGGTATTCCCCGGTGCCGGCGCCGATGGCGATGTCCCGGCGGACCTTGCGCCGCCCGTCGCCCGCGTCGCCGCCCGCCTGGAAGTCCGCCAGGTTCCACGTCTTCGGACCGTTCGGGCTGATCAGGAAGAAGTCGTACTTCGCCGCGACGATGCCCACGCCGGTCTGGATCCAGACCTCGCCGGTCACGGGCGGGTTGGTATCGGAGGTCGCCGTGTAGTGCTTCGTGCCGGCGATCGGGCCCTGGGCCGTCTGCACGGTCGCGTCGTCGTCCACCAGCGTGAAGGTCGCGGTCACCGTGCCCGTCGTCGGCTCGCCTCCCGCCACCGTCAGCGCGCCGCTGGCGGTCACCGTCTGCGGCTTGCCCACCGGCACGTCCAGGTCAATCTTCACCGGAACCGGCCCGTCGATGACGAAGTCCGGCACGCCTGGGTCGCCCAGCCCGTAGTCGTCCACGGTGAACGACGCGATGGTGACGGAATCGCCCGTGTAGTCCATCACGATCTCGATCGTGTTGGGCGTGGCGGTCTGCTCGGTGCCCAGGTAGACGCCGAAGGTCTTCCCCCCGATCTTCTGCGTGCCGGTCCACAGGTAGTTCCAGTTCACCGCGGGCCCGCCGGGCGTGGCGGGCGGGCCGGACATCACCGCCAGGGTCTCCTGCGGCGCGGGCTCCAGGAAGCGGTCGGGGTCGGGGCCCAGGTTCTCCATCGACAGGTCGTGCGAGCCCGACCCGCCGCAGGCGGCCAGAACCGTCGCCGCCAGCAGGGCGCCGGCCAGCATAGGGGAGGGCAGGGACCGCCGCGTGAAACGGTCGAACATGGGATACTCCGGTTTGAAGATCGCGGCGATTGTATCCCGGATTGCCGCCCGACGGGGGACCGCCCGCATTGACCGCCGCGCCGTCCGCGAGGATGATGGGCGCGACACGAACCGGACGGGGCCTGCCCGTGACGATCCCGGAAGTCGAGGACCTGAGGCATGCGCTTCAAGCCGGCGGGAAGTCCGCGGCGGTCCTGGTGGCCGGCGGCGACGACGCGGTGCGCGAGGGTGTGCTGGAGGCGGTCGCCGAGGACATGCGGAAGACGGCCTCGCCGGTGGCGATCGTGAGGCTGGACGCCGAGGGTGCGAAGTCCGATGCCTGGGAGCGGCTGGGCGCGATGGCCCAGGAGGTGCCGCTGTTCGGCGAAGGGTCCGTCGCCTACCTCACCGGCGTGGGCAGCGGGGCCAAGCTGCCCCCCCAACTGGCGGCGTTCCTGGACGCGCCGCCGGCGCACCTGCGCGTGGTGCTGGTGGCCGAGGGCAAGGCGGGCAAGGGGGCGCTGGCGACGAAGGTCGCGGCGGTCGGGCACGTGATCGTGCCGGCCCAGTTGAAGGACGCGCAGGCCCAGGCGCTGATCTCGAAGGCGGCGCGCGAGGCCGGGATTGCGCTGGACGCGCGGGCCCAGGACGCGCTGCTGGACCTGGTGGGCGGCGACCGGGCCGCGATCGACACGGCGATCGGGCTGCTGGCCGAGTATGCCGGCCCCGGTGGGCGCGTCACCGAGGCGGACCTGGTGGGCCTGGTGCAGCGGTCGCGCCGGCCCGCGCCGTGGGACCTGCAGGACGCGCTGGCCGAAAGGAACCTGGCGAAGGCGGTCAAGGTCGCGCTGCGCGAACTGGAGGACGCCCGGGACCCCCGGGGCGGATCGATCCCGCTGTTCTACAAGATCGTCCGGCAGGTCCGGATGCTGCGAACGGCGCAGGCGCTGGTGGCGCGCGGGGCCGACAGCCACGAGGCCATGAAGCGCCTGGAACTGAAGGTCGAGTTCCAGTGGGACCGCCTGAAGAAGGGCGCGGCCCGCTACCAGCCCGGCGAACTGGACGCCTTCCTGAAGGAGACGCCGCAGGCCGAGATCCGCATCAAGCGGGGCAGTGCCGGCGCCGCGCCGCTGGTGATCGACCTGCTGGCCCGGCTGATGGGCGGCGCGCGCAAGGCGCGCTGAGGCGATGTAGGGCGGGGCCCCCGTGCCCCGCCAGTTCCGGGAGAAGATTGATGGCGGGGGACGGGGCCCCCGCCCTACATTGGGTGCGCCCGAGGCGACTCCGCCTCCGTGCTCCGGCGGGAGTCTGGCGGGGGACGGGGCCCCCGCCCTACGACGCTGCGGCCTGTCCCGCGCGGGCCCCGGCCTTCGCCGGCGCCGCGAACCGGTCGAACAGCAGCAGCCCGCAGATCGTCGCCACCCCGATGCCGCTGAACAGCAGCCACAGCGTCTGCGGGTCGTTGCGCTGCTTCACGAACAGTTCGTACCCGTACCCGCCCACGAAGCCGCCGATGCTGCTGCCCAGCACGCCGTACAGGAACATGTAGCCCATGTACAGCGCCTTCTTGTCGTCCGGCGCGATCAGGCCCACGTAACTGATGAACTTCGGGTGCGTCGTCATCTCGCCGATCGAGAAGACGAAGATGCCCGCCAGGAAGAACCACGCCTGGCTGGAGAACGCCAGCAGCCCCATGCCGCACGTCGCCAGCGCGATGCCCGCGACCATCGTCGGCAGCGCGCGGGTGTTGGCGACCAGCCGCGACACCACCAGTTGCAGCAGGATGATCGTGCCCGCGTTGATCACCGTGACGTGCTCGACGTCGAACCGGAACGCGATGCCGACGCCGACCGCCGACAGCAGCCCGTTGATCACCGCTTCCACCGGGGCCATGTCCACGAAGTCCTTCAGGTACCACAGCACCGTGTGGAACATCTGGAAGTACAGGATCCAGAACCCCGAGTAGATCACGATCATCAGCACGAACCGCCAGTCGCGCAGCACCAGCGCCGCGCCGGCCAGGACCTCGCCGATCGACTTCCGGTTCTCGGGCTTGGGCGGTTCGCGGAACAGCGCCAGCACCGGCAGCAGCATCAGGCCCGTGCCGCACGCCGCCATCACGAAGACGTAGTCCCAGGAGATCGCCTTCAGGTACCCCACCAGGAACAGCGGCACCAGGAACGCGCCCAGGTTGATGGTCCAGTAGAAGATGCCGAAGGCCTGGGTGGAGTTCGACGCGTCCGTGACGCGCGCGATGGTGCCGGACGGGATGGGCTTGAAGGTGCCGGCCCCCAGCGCCATCACCAGCAGCGCGGCGAAGACGGTCGCCTCGTCTCCCGCCAGCGGGATGCAGGCGTACCCCGTGGCCAGCAGCGCGAAGGCGACCACCAGCATCCGGCGATACCCGAACCGCTCGGCCAGCGCGCCGCTGAGGATCGGCAGGAAGTACAGCATCGGCGTGATGATGCCCAGCAGGCTTCCGACCGAGTGCTCGGGCAGGCCCAGCACGCCGCCGCGCGCCGTGTCTCCCAGGTACAGCGCCAGCACGGACATGACGCCGTAGTACGAGCCGCGCTCGAAGAACTCCATCAGGATGACGACCCAGAAGTTGCCCGGGAAGCGCCGGAAGAAGCCCTTTCGTTCGGGTGCGGCGGTCATGGGACCTCCTGCGTGACCGCCGCAGCATCCCCGGAACGCCCGATCGCGTCAACCGTCCCGTGCTACCCTTCCGGCGTCGCGGAGGTCGATGGTGCCCGCCCGCAGTCCCGATCCCATCCCCGACGTGTTCGGCCCCCGGGGCCTCCTCGCCCGCCACCTGCCGGGCTGGGAGCACCGCCCCGAGCAGGAGAGCATGGGCGAGGCCGTCGCGCGGGCCATCGCGCAGGTGGACGTCTGCCTGGTCGAGGCGGGAACGGGCGTCGGCAAGACCCTGGCCTACCTGGCGCCGGCGATCCTGTCGGGCCGCAAGGTCGTCGTCGCGACCGGCACCAAGGCGCTGATGGAGCAGATCCGCGGCAAGGAGGTGCCGTTCCTGGCCGACTGCCTGGGGGTGCACTTCTCGTCCACCGTGCTGAAGGGGCGGGCGAACTACCTGTGCCGGGCCCGGCTGGAATCCGCCTGGTCGTCCCCCGGCCTGTTCGACGACGCGTCGCACCGCCGCACCGTCGGGCGGCTGCGCACCTGGTCCCGCGGTACCGTCGAGGGCGACTTCGCGGAACTGCACGACCTGCCGGAAGGGCACCCGCTGGTCCGCCGGCTGGGCTGCCACGCCGAGGGCTGCGCCGGGCGGCAGTGCCCGCATTTCCAGACGTGCTTCCTGTACCAGGCACGGGCCCGGGCGCAGGAGGCGGACGTCGTCGTGACGAACCACCACCTGTTCTTCGCGGACCTGGTCCTGGGCGATGCGGAGGGCGGGGCCTTCCTGCCGCCGGACGCGACCGTGATCCTGGACGAGGCGCACGGCCTGGAGGACGTCGCCACCGAGTACTTCGGGATGTCGCTGAACAGCGCGCAGGTGGCCGAACTGGCGCGGGACACGCAGGCGCTGGCCCAGGCGGCGCCGGACCCCGCGGCGGGACGGATGCTGGCGGCGTCGGCGGCCCGCCTGCCGGAGGGCTTCGGCAGCGTCCTGAGGCTGCTGCTGCCGCGCGAGGGGCGCGGGCGGGTGGACCCGGTACGGGTGCCGGTCGAGGCGCAGAAGGCGTGGCACCTGCTGGACCTGGACCTGGAGGGCGTCGCCGTGCAGGCCCACGAGATCGCGGATTCGCTGGAGCGCGACTCCGACCTGCCGGGGCGCGCGATGGAGGCGAGGCAGGTGCTGGCCGAGGTGATGTCGGGCGCGGACGCGGGCGTGGTGCGGCTGGCGGACCGCAAGGGCGCCTCGTCGGGGACGCTGTCGGCGCTGCCGATCGACGTGTCGGATGCGCTGCGCGAACGGGTCTTCCTGACCGGGCGGCCGATCGTGCTGACGTCGGCCACCCTGACCGTGGACGGCACCACGGCCTTCGTGCGGACGCGGCTGGGTATCCCGGAAGGGGCCGACGAGGTGGTCCTGGCGTCGCCGTTCGACTACGCGCGGCAGGCCGTGTTGTACGTGCCGGCCGGGATGCCCGAGCCCGGCACCGACGCCTACCCGGATGCGTTCGACACCGAGGTGGAAAGGCTGCTGAACGCGACGAAGGGCCGGGCGTTCGTGCTGTTCACCAGCCACCAGGCGCTGCAGCGGTCGGCGGCGGCGCTGCGGCCCCGGCTGGCGTGGCCCGTGCTGGCCCAGGGCGAGATGCCGCGGGATGCGCTGGTGCGGCAGTTCAAGTCCACCCCGCACGCCTGCCTGTTCGGCACCGCGACCTTCTGGGAAGGCGTGGACGTCGCCGGGGACGCGCTGTCCTGCGTGATCATCGACCGGCTGCCGTTCGACCCCCCCGACGACCCGTTGATGTCGGCGCGCGGCGACGCGGTCGAGGCGGCGGGGGGGAACAAGTTCCAGGACTACCAGGTCCCGCTGGCGGTCATCCGGCTGCGGCAGGGCTTCGGGCGCCTGGTGCGCCGCCGCTCGGACAAGGGCGTCGTGGCGGTGCTGGACGTGCGGCTGCGGCGCCGGAAGTACGGCCCGGTGTTCCTGCGCAGCCTGCCGCCCGCGCCGCTGCTGGACGACCTGGCGGACGTGGAGACCTGGTGCCGGAAGAACCTGCGGCGTCGGTAGGGGGCGGCCGGGAGGCGGGCGGGGCTACTCCGGGATCTTGTAGGCGATGCCGACCATCACGTCCAGGTAGGCGCCGGTCCGGTTTCCGCCCTTCATGTTGTTCCAGTCGCGGATCTCGTATCCCTGCCGGTTCTTGCTGATCACCGTGGGCTGCTCCTTCGCGAACCGGAAGTTCGGGCCGATGTTGAACCCGGCGAACAGGCTCAAGTCCTTGTCCAGTTCGACCTCGACGCCCATGCCCAGCAGCAGCGGCAGCCGGATCTCGACCTGGTAGTCCGAATCGAAGACCAGCGACAGCGGGAACTTGAACCCGAAGTCCAGGTCGAACCCCCGCGTGATCTCGTAGGACATCAGGATCTCCGGGAAGCCGATCTGCCAGCCCAGCTTGGTGCCGTCGGGCCAGTACTCCAGCGTGAATGACGGGTCGCCCTGCACGGCCAACTGGAAATTGCCCTTGTCCACCAGGTGGACCTTCACCAGGCACCCCAGCGAGTTGCCCAGCGTCGCCTTCTTGTCCAGCAGGTCGTTCCAGTACGAGAAGGTCACGTACGGCCCGACCTCGAAGCCGGTCTTCAGCGGGATGCGGCCCCCCAGCCGTACGCCGGGCCAGCCGATCGCGGCCTCGACGGCGTTGCGCCCCGGATCCATCGTGGTGCCGCCCTGGGTGGTGAAGGTCTTCCGGGAGGACGGGAGGGGCGGCGCGGGCTTCTGGGCCGACGCGGCCGGGGCCGGGTCGGGCGTCGCCCCCTCGTCGGCATGCGCCGAGGGCAGGGCCAGCAGCGCCGTCGCCGCGCTGGCGGCCAGGAAGGACAGGATGGACAGACGCATGGGGACCTCCAGTGACGGCTTCCGGTCTGGATCTTGGATCGGACGCGCAGGAAGGGCCAAGCGGACGACGCATGGAAGTGGAAACGGGTGCCGGCGGGGCGGGGGAGATCGGGGGGGCGGATCAGGGGGCGTCCACCTGGCGGGCCGCCTCGGGCGTCAGGAACTCGCGCATCAGGACGGTCGCGTAGCACCCCTTCGGCAGGCCGAACGACACCCGCAGGCCGTCGGGATCGGGCTGGATGTCCAGGTCCTCGGGCCGCACGAACAGGGCGCGCCGCGTGCCCTCGGCCAGTTTCGCGAACACCTTGAACGCGGACGGGTCCAGGCCCGCCTCGTCCAGCACGGCCCGCTCCAGGGCCAGGGCCTCGCCCCGGGCGGACATCATCTTGTGGCCCCACACCGGCCCCGTCAGGCGCACCTCGCCGGCGTCCAGCCGGGGCTGGTCCACCGACGGCTCCGACGACGTGAACAGGCCGCCGGTCGCGGTCTTCTGCAGCACGTCGCCCGGCAACACGGTCGCGTGCAGGCCCCGCTCCATGCGGATCTGCAGGGCCCGGTTGAACAGGGCGGACTGCACGGCCGACACCGTCATGCGACGCTCGAAGTGGCCCAGGCGGCGGTCCGGCGGCGCGACGGCCGGGTCCGTCGAGGGGTCCAGCCGGGCCAGCCCGATGCGCAGCGTGTCCTTCGTCCCGCCGAACCGCTGCGACCCGAAGAAGTTCGGGAACCCGGTCGCGGCGATCTGCCGGGCGGTCTGCCGCAGGGCGTCCAGCAACGCGGGGTCCGCGTCCCGCAGCAGGATCGAGAACCGGTTGCCCCACAGGTGGCCGGTCCGCAACTTGTTCTCGTGCCGCTCCAACCGCAGCACGCGGACGCCCTGGACCTGCTGCAGCCACTGCAGGCGATCCTCGCACTCGGCCGGCACCGACAGCCACTGGCGCGTCACGGCCCGGCGGTCCTTGGTGCCGGCCGATCCCACGTCGGCCGGCGGGATCGCCAGTTCGGCGGCGACCCGCTTCAGCAGGTCCCCCCCCGACACGTCCCGCTTCTCGACCCACAGGAACAGGTGGGCGCCGTGCCCGGAAGGCGCGTAGGCCGGGATCTCTTCGACCTGGAAGTCCTCGGGCACCGCCTTCAGGCGCGCGGCCACCCGGGGGCAGTCCGGGCAGGCCCGGGGCAGCAGGTCCAGGTCCGTCGCGGCGTACATCGGGTCCACGTGGATCAAAGGCCACCTCCAGGCACGCGCAGTTCGACGGCCGCGCGGATCGCCCCCTCCGGCACGGCCCCGGGACGCAGCATGTCCACGACGGCGCCCGTCACCGCGACCAGGGTCGAGGGCCGGCCGACCAGCGGCCGGCGGCGGGTCACGAACAGGTCGCTGGCCCCGACGACGAAGGGTTCGACGTCCTGGCTTCGCGACGGCGGAGGCTGGCCGGTCCGGTTCGCGCTGGTGGACAGCAGCGGCCCCTCGATCGCCCGGCACAGCGCGCGGCAGAAGGGGTTCGAATCGACCCGGACGGCCACCGTCCCGTGGCGGCCGACCACCGTGTCCGGCAGTCCGGGACGGGCGGGCAGGACCATCGTCAGCGGCCCGGGCCAGAAGGCGTCGGCCAGCACGCGCGCGGTGTCCGGAACCTGGGCCGCCAGCGAGAACGCGGCGTCGGCATCCGCGCACAGCAGCAGGAACGGCGTCTCGCGGGCGCCCTTGATCGACCGGATCCGCATCGCCGGGGCGGGGTCCAGGCCGTCGCCTCCCAGGCCGTACAGGGTCTCCGTCGGGTACACGAGGACGCCGCCCTCCCGCACCACCCGGGCCGCGCGCGCCACGTCCCGGCTGCCGCACCGCAGGCCGTCGCCCAGCCCCAGCAGCCGCGCCAGCCCCGCCTCCCAGTCCTCGAACGACGGGAACAGCAGGTCGGGCCGAAGCGCCGCCAGGGCCGCCGGGTCCGTACCCCCCGTCGCCACCAGCGCCACCGGCAGCCCGTTCGCCTTCGCCGCCGCGTAGTCCCGCGGGCTGTCGCCGATCACCCAGGCCTCGACGGGACCCCCGGCCATCGCCTCGGCCCGCCTCCAGGCGACGCGGGTCAGCGCGGCGCGGTCCATCGAGTCGGATCCGAACCCGCCGAACGCGAAGAAGCGGTTCAGGCCGCCGCGTTCCAGCTTGACGCGCGCGCCCGCCTCCAGGTTGCCCGTGCACAGCCCCAGGACGCAGTCCGGCCGGGCCGCCAGCCCCTCCAGCACCTGCGGAATCCCCGGCAGCACCCGGTACCGCTCGGCGCCGTCGATGATCCGGGGCAGCAGGTCCAGGTAGGTCGCGAAGAAGGCCTCGGTCTCGGCCGGCGTGGCGTCGCGGCCCAGGGCCGCACGCGCGCCGTCCGCGAGGATGCCCGGGTCCGTGCAGCCGTCGAACCGGAAGGCGTCGAACGCGTGGGGCTGCGGGAAGACCTGCTGCCAGGCGGCAACGAAGGCGTCCTTGCCCGCCCCGCCCGCCCGGATGAGGGTGCCGTCGACGTCGAACAGGAAGGCCCGCGTGGGCCGTCGGGAAGCGGTCATCACCGGGTCGTCCTGGGTCGGGGGTGCTCCCATGCCCGGTTCGCGGGCAGCCGATGCATTGTAGCGGGAGTCGGGGCCGGAGTCCGCGGGGACTACTTCTTCGCCTTGCCCTTCGCGGTCGCCGGGGCCGGCCTGGCCCCCTTCTTCGGGTAGGCCAGCATCGCCTTGGCCGCGGCCACCCGCACCGTCTCCTCGGGGTCCTGCAGCGCGCGCCTGACCTGGATCAGCGTGTCGTCGCCCCCGCACGCCGCCAGCACCTGCAGCGCCGCGATCCGCACCTCGGGGACCGTGTCCGCCAGCCGCCCGTCCGCGATCGCCAGCGTGTCCGGGCACGCCCGGGCCGCCAGCCGCGCCAGCGCCGCCTGCCGCGTGTCGCCGAACGACGACCCCGCGGCCACGTCCTTCAGGAACGCCATCTCCTGGTCGGGCAGCAGCGCCGACGCCTTCAGCGCCGCCGCGCGTGCCCACGCCCGGTCCGAGTCCGCCGCCTTGCGCAGCAGCGGGATGGCCTCGGCCTTGAACACCTCGGGCAGCGCCATCAGGGTGTCCGCCGACAGACCGGGCAGCACCGACCCGAACACCTCCGTCGCCTGCTTCATGTCCAGCCGGCCCATGGCCAGGAACACCGGGCCGCGAACGCCCGGGTCGCGGTCCTCCAGGCTGATCCGAAGCACGGGCAGCGCCGACTCGTGGTTCGCGTTGCACACGGCCAGGATCGCCAGGCGCCGGATCTCGGGGTCCGTCTCGTACACCAGGTAGGAGGCCACCGGCACCACCGACTTGTCGCGGATCCTCGACAGGGCCGTCACGACGGCCAGCCGCGCGTCGCGGTTCACGTCCCGGACCGCGCGCTCGATGTACTGGACCGATTCGGCCTGCGCCAGTTCGCCCAGCGCCTCGGCCGCCAACTTGCGGATGGTGGGATTGCCGTCGCCCAGCAGTTCGTGCAGGCGCGGCAGCGCCAGGTTGCCCTTCAGGCGACCGTAGGCGCGCGTCGCGGCGGCCCGGCGCGGCGCCAGAGTGGACGTCAGGTCGGACTCGACGCGGGCGCGCAGGCTCTCGTCCTTCGACGCGGCGAACGCTTGGTACACCTGGATCAGCAGGTCCTCGGGCGTCTCGGGCGCCAGGTAC
The DNA here is from genome assembly GCA_937975765.1 of uncultured Myxococcales bacterium. Taxonomy (GTDB): domain Bacteria; phylum Myxococcota_A; class UBA9042; order DTJE01; family DTJE01; genus CAIZWN01. Next base: position 4,473 of record CALJUR010000118.1, on the reverse strand, counting down.
TTCTTCAGGCGGGGCAGCACGTCGGCCGACGGCGCGGCGGCGGCGGCCTTCAGGAACCGCGCCTGGGACGCCGCGTCCTTGTCCGCCAGGGGCAGCAGCGTCGCCATCGCCGAGGCGTCGCCCTGGCGGGCCAGCAGTTCCGCCGCGGCCATCCTCAGCGACTCGTCCTTCGACTTCACCAGCGGCTTCAGCAGGGCCGCCGGCACCGGGACGTCGTCCTCGGCCGCCCACGCCAGCGCCGCCGCGACCACCGCCGCGTTCTTGTCCTTCGCCAGCAGCGCGGCCATCGCGACCCGGTCGGGCCCCTGGAAGTCCTTCAGGTGCCTGGCGAACAGGGCGTCCCCCTTCGCCAGCCCGGCCGAGAACAGCGGCAGCGCCGCCTCGGGCCCGCGCGCGACCGCCGCCTTGACCACCTTCTCGCGGTTCGGATTCGCGGCCGTCGTCGCCGCGTCCAGCAGCATCGCCAGCCCCTCGGCGGCCGGGAACGGCGACACCAGGTCGTACGCCTCCTCCTCGACCGGGACCGAGGGGTCCTTCAGCGCCTCGGCGATCCGGGTCTTGCCCTGCGGGTCCTTCAAGGCCACCAGCGTCTTGAACGCGGCGCGGCGCACCGCCCACTGCGGGTCCAGCAGCGCCTCCTTGACGTATGGCGCGACGTCCTTGCCGGGGACCTGCCCCAGCACCTCGGCCGCCCGGGCTCGCGCCGTCATGTCGCCGCTGCGGGTGGCCTTCTCGATGACGACCCACGCCTCCTCGGCGATGTCCTCCCGGGGGCCCGCCCACGCCGTCGACGCCAACAGGACCGTCCCCAGGAACGCGATCAGGCTGCGCTTCATGTCATCCTCCCCAGTGTCCGCAGGAACCTCGCTACTCTAGGCGGGGGCGCGAGAGCGTGTCAACCCGGGAAAAAGACGTAGAAAGCGACCGAAAGGGCGCACAGCACCCACATCCCGGCCCGAACCTCGCGCACCCTCCCGGCCACAGCCATGAACACCGGGTGCAGCACGAACCCCGCCGTCATGCCCACGCCGATGTTGTAGGTGAACGACATCAGCACGATGACCGCGAAGGCGGGCACCCACTCCTCCAGGCGGTCGAACGGAACCTGCACGATCGACGACGTCATCATCAGCCCGACCAGCACCAGCGCGGGCCCGTAGGCCGCGGGGGGCACCGCCGTCAGCACCGGCGCGAAGAACAGCGCGGCCAGGAACAGGAACGCGCACACCACCGCCACCAGCCCGGTCCGTCCCCCCGCCTCGACGCCGGCCGCGCTCTCGATGTAGGCCCCGGCCGTCGTGGTCCCCAGCACCGCCGCCAGGGTCGTGGTCACCGCGTCCACCAGCATCGGGCGCTCGATCTGCGGCAGGTTGCCGTCCTTGTCCAGGAAACCCGCGCGGGCCGAAACCCCCAGCAGCGTCCCCATCGTGTCCACGAAGTCCATCACGAACACGACCAGCACCACGTTCAGGAAGCCCAGCGAGGTCGCGGCCTGCAGGTCCATCTGCGCCAGGATCGGCCCGATCGACGGCGGCATCGACACCACCGCCTCCGGCAGCGGCGCCACCCCGGCCAGGAAGGCCGCCGCGGTGCCGCCCCCGATCGCGATCAGGATCGCCCCCGGGACGCGCTTCATCTGCAGCAGGGCCATCCCCACGAACGTCGCGATCGCGATCAGCGTCCCCGGCGCTGCCACGTCGCCCAGCCGCACCGGCGCCCCGGGCACGCCCATCGACACGACGCCCATGTCGTTCAGCCCGATGAAGGCCAGGAACAGCCCGATGCCGACCGCGAAGGCGTGCTTCAGCGACCGCGGGATGGCGTCGGCTAGCGCCTGCCGCAGCCCCGACACCGTCAGCAGCACGAACAGCACGCCGCCCAGGAAGATGGCGCCCAGGGCCGTCTGCCACGAAAATCCCAGCACCTTCACGACGGTGAACGCGACGAAGGCGTTCTCGCCCATGTAGGGCGCCACGGCGAACGGGCGGTTCGCGTACACGCCCATCAGCAGCGTACCGACGAACGCGGTCAGGATGGTCGCCACCATGGACGGCCCGCGCGGGATGCCCGCCGCCTCCAGGATGGCCGGGTTGACGACGATGATGTAGGCGACGGTGACGAAGGTCGTCAGCCCGCCCAGCAGTTCGCGGCCCGGCGTGGCGCCCGCCTTCCGCAGCCCGAAGATGCGATCCAGCACGGTGGTTCCCCCGGTTCGACGTGCGGATCCTACCAGCCCTCGCGGCGGGGGGAACAGGCGGCGGATCCGTCCGGGATTCGTGGGCTTGCCAGCGGGAAGGGGTGGGGCATAGAATATCTGCGTTCGGACGAAATCCAAGCGGGCCATCCGGGCGCGGACGTCGCGCTGCCGGACCCCTGGCGACGGGAGGTCATCATGAGGCGTGCTTTCTGGTGGTCGCTGGCCGCGTTGATGGTGGTGCTGGTGCCGTTCGGGGCCCGGGCCGAGGAGGGCCTGCTGCCGGCGCGGCTGGACCCGTCGTTCAAGGGCCTGCCGTTCGGCGGCACCCGCGACCAGGTCCTTGAGGTGATGGTCCGGCGCGTGCAGGACCGGTACGGCGCGCAGATCCGCGACACGCTGGACGTGCGGGATCGCGACCGGCTGGGCCGCGAGATGCAGAAGGAGATCGACGACATCCGGGCGTCGAAGATCGTCTTCGACGGCACGCAGACGGGCTGGAACGTATCGATCCTTCAGGACGAGTTCCAGAACGGCGCCGGCGAGGAGATGGTCCTGGTGCGGGAGGGCAACGCCCGGTTCTACCTGTTCTTCACCAACGGCGTCTTCTACAAGATGATCCAGACGCCGCAGGACCCGTCGCGCGAGGCCGCGTTCGCCGCGCTGCAGGCCACGTATGGCAACGCCGCCACGGTCGAGTACGGGGACGCGAAGAAGACGCGCGTGGACCACGCCGAGTGGACCGACGCGGGGCCGGTCGGCCTGGAGATGCGGGACTTCACGCGCCAGTTCCAGACCGTGATGATCCGCTGGGCGCTGAAGGACAAGGACGCCCCCATCCGGGCCGCGATCGGCAAGCGCAGGGCGGTGGAGTCGGGCCTGAACCCGCTGATCAAGGCGGCCCAGGAACCCGCGGAGGCCGGGCCCGACGAGCCCGTGGACGACCTGATCGGCAAACAGTCCCCGGTGCCGAAACTGAAGGAGAAGGCGAAGAAGAAGGGGAAGAAGTAGCCCCCGGCCGCCGCCGTCCTCCTCCGCGACCCCCTTCCATTGACACTCGCGCTCGCCGAATCGACCATACTCGCGACCGGAGGGAGGTTCCCATGAAGGTGCACCGGGTCCCCCTGGGCCCGTTCGAGACGAACGGCCTGATCCTGGAGGACGAACGGACGAGGGAGGCGCTGGTGGTGGACGCGGGCGGGGATGCCGAGGCCGCGTACCAGAGGATCCAGGCGCTGGGGGTGAAGCCGGTGATGCTGGTGCACACCCACGCGCACATGGACCACTGCCTGCAGTCGGTGGCGCTGGCCGCCCGGCTGGGCGTGAAGAACGCGCTGCATCCCGACGACCTGCCGCTGTGGCGCAACCTGCAGCGTCAGGTGGACTCCCTGATGGGGCCGGGCGTCGCCGCGTCGCTGGGCGTGACCTCGGGGGCGGACCCGGAGGTGCTGCTGCTCGCGGGCGACGTGCTGGCGTTCGGGGACTCGAAGGTCGAGGTGATCGCGCTGCCGGGGCACTCGCCAGGCGGGATCGGGCTGCTGCACCGCGGGCAGCCGGCCGTGCTGGTCAGCGGCGACACCCTGTTCCGGGACGGCGTGGGCCGCACGGACCTGTGGGGCGGCGACTGGGACGTGCTGCTGCGGTCGATCCGCGAGCGCCTGTTCACGCTGCCGGACGACACCGTGGTCTGGTCCGGCCACGGCGACAAGACCACGATCGGGCGCGAAAAGGCGAACTTCCCGTATCAGGCGGGGCACGAGAAATAGCACGAGAAATAGGGACAGCCTCCCATTTTTCCTGCGCAGACCTGCATGCCTGCAACTCCCGACGCCCGGGATCGGCCCGGATTCCGGTCGTAGGAAATCGGAGGCTGGCCCTGTTTTCGGAGCCGCCGACGTTGCCGGTGTCCGTACTCCAATCAACAATTGACTTCCGCCCCCTGCCTGCCTACAATCCGCCTCCCAACTCCACGGATAGTGGATGGGAATGCCCGCAGGGGGTCGGTCGGAAGTTTGCAGTGGGGCGGGCGCAAGAGGGAGGTCTATGACGGATCAGGTGAACCAGGACGTGGCGGGAACGCCGGTGGCTGTCGCGGAAGACGATTTCGCGGCTCTCGTGGCCCAGTACGATCATGCGGAGGTGCGTGACGGCGAGATCGTCGGCGGCACCGTCGTGAAGATCGAGAAGGACTGGGCGCTGATCGACATCGGGTACAAGAGCGAAGGCTATGTCCCGATCGACGAGTTCCTGGACGTGGACGGCAAGCTGACCCTGAAGGT
>CALJUR010000117.1 GCA_937975765.1 uncultured Myxococcales bacterium | reverse complement strand
TCGTATTCGGTGACTGGAGTTCAGACGTGTGCTCTTCCGATCTCGTCGCGGTCGGCCTGGGGGCCGGTCGGCTGCTGGACAGGGTCCCGGTGGCGCCCCGGTCCTGGCGAAGGCTGGCCACCGCGGCGGCCGTACTGGCCTGCCTGTCGCCGCTGGCCACCCACCGGGCCATCCTGGCGGACGTCGATTTCAACGAGCAGCGTCGCTTCACCTTCCTGCGCCAGTCCCTCGCGCTGGTGCCCCCGGACGCGGCCGTCCTGCTGGCCGATCACCGCGTCCGCTCGGAGGGTGGCGAACTGGTCGCGGCGGACCGGGTCCTGGGGATCTCCCGGACCGACCAGTTGTTCGCGCTGCTGCCCCGCCTGGAGGGACGGCCCCGCGTGGCGAAGGGGATCCGGGAGTGGCTGGCCGCCGACCCTGCCCTCAAGGGTCCCTTCGTCTTCTTCCAGGATCTGGACTGCTACCGCACCGACGATGGTGCACGGCATCCTGCCTGCGTGCTGCTGAGCGAGGTGCCCGGTGCGCGCGTGCTGGCCAGGACCCGTTTCGCCAACCGACCCTACGGCCGGTATCCCATGATCGAGGCCGACGAGATCGAACTGTCCCTGGTCCGGCTGCCCCCCGATGCCCGGGCCTGGATGAAGGCGCGCCTGGCCGGCCAGGATTGACTTTGCACCCCTCATCGTCAAGAATCGGACACCGTTGCCGGAGAAGGAGGAACCCATGGTCCTGGAACTGTGGCGGGACGTCGTGATGAAGGCCGTGCTCGAACGCTTCTCGCCAGTGGCCCTGAAGGTCCTGTCGGACGAGAAGGTGCAGGCCCTGCTGACCCAGGCTCTGAACCTCCAGGCGGACATGCGCCAGAACATCGAGTCGCAGGTCAAGCTGGTGGCCCGCACGCTGGAACTGGTCACCCGCGACGAACTGTCGTCCCTGCGCGTGGTGGTCAAGAACCTGGACGCCGAGGTCGCGCGCCTGAAGGACGAACTGGCGAAACAGCAGGCGGCGGCTGCCGAGGCCCAGGCCGCTGCGAAGGCCGCCGCGAAGGAAGCCGCGAAGCCGCAGCCCGTGCCGAAACCGCAGCCCGCCCCGAAGGCGACCGAGCCCGCTCCGGCCACGCCGCGCGCGAAGGCCGGTCGGCCCCGCGCCGCCCGCAAGTAGCCCGTTCGTCCCTTCCCTCGTCCCTGGGTTCCCGGGAAGCCGCCCTACCAGTCGAACCGGCGCGCGAAGGCCCCGAACCCGGCCCCGTCCTGGTTGTTCGAGGCCCAGCCGACCAGGAAGCCGTTCGCGCCGGCCGCGATCGAGGGTTGCGCCTGCTCGTTGGCGGTGTAGGTGTTGGCCCGGAACTCGGCCTTGCTGGCCGCGCCGCCGGACAGGTACCGCTGGACGAAGACGCCGCCGGCGTCCAGGTCCTGCAGGTCCGAACGCCAGGCGATGACGAACCGGCCGTCGGCGGTGCCGCTGACCGTGGGGTCGCCCTGGTCGGCGGCAGAGTACGTGTTCACCCGGAACTCGCCGGCCAGCGGGGTGCCGTCCAGCGCGAACCGCCGCGCGTAGATGCCCGTGCCCGATCCGTCCTGGGCCGCGCTCTGCCAGGCGATCACGTACGAGTCGCTGCCGGCCAGCGAGATCGAAGGATACGACTGGTCGTTCGCCGTGGTCTGCGACACGACGACCTCGGTGCCGTCCGCCGTCCCGTCGGCCTTGAACCGGCGCATGAAGACGTCCGTGTCGGTCACACCGCCACCCCGGTCCACCAGGCCGCGCCACGCCACGATGAACCGGCCGTCGGACAGCGCCGCCAGCGCGGGCAGATCCTGCCCGCCGAGGGTCGTCACGTTGACCGGGATCTCGGCGCCGTCTCCCAGGCCGTCGGTCCGGACACGTCGCGCGAACACGCCCCAGTCGTTCCCGTCCTGCAGGAAGGACTGCCACGCGACCACGACGCGCCCGTCCGCGAACGATCCGACCGAACTGACCCGCTGGTCCGAGGAGGTCGTGGCGTTCACCAGGAACTCGCCCCCGTTCTTCGTCCCGGTCGCGGTGAAGCGCTGGCCGTACACGCCCCAGCCGCCCATGTCCTGGCCCGCCGACTCCCAGGTCACCACGAAGCCGCCGTCGGCCAGCGGGGCCGCCGAGGGCGACTGCTGGTCGTTGGAAGTCGTCGTGTTCGCGGTGATCTCGCTGGTCCCGACGGGCGTGCCGTCCGCGTTGACCAGGCGCAGCGCGACGTCCTCGCCCGTCAGCAGCCGGGTGGTCCTGAACGCCACCACGTACCCCCCTCCGTTCAGCGCCGCCACGGACGGGTACCACTGGTCGTTGGCCGTCGTCGTGCCGACCTGGAACTCGCTGATCCGGCAACTGCTGCACCCGTCCCAGTTGACCAGGTTGCCGTCGTCGCACTCCTCGCCGGCGTCCAGTGGCGACCCGTCGCAGTCGCCGTCCTTGCTGCACCAGGTGCCGCCCGGGTGGATCGCGTTGTTCGTGTCGTCGCAGTCCTCCGGATCCGGCGCGGTGTACGCACCCGAGGCATCCGCGGCGCACAGGCACTTGAAGTCGTTCGTCAGGCCGTACCCGTCGCCGTCCACGTCCTTGTAGAACCGCGAGCACCCGGAGGCGTTCTCCTCGTCCGTGAAGCCGTCGCAGTCGTTGTCGAACCCGTCTTGGCACAGCTCCGGCAGCCCGCCCGAGATGGTGTTCTGGAAGTCGTTGCAGTCGTCGTTGTACGGGCTGTCGTATCGCAGCGCCGTGTTCCCCCCCGTGCAGTAGCACCGGGCGGCCTTGTCCGGCGTGCCGTGGCCGTCGCGGTCGTAGTCGTAATAGTACAGGCCGCACGCGATGGCGTTCTCCTCGTTCAGCAGCCCGTTGCAGTTGTCGTCGCGCGGCGTCACGCCGGCCGGTTCGCAGATCTCGACCTGGTTCGGCTTGATTGCCGTGGTCGTGTCGTCGCAGTCCCCCCCGACCAGCGTGTCGTACTTGCCGTCCGCCGCGCAGAGGCACCGCGGGTCCCGGCTGTCCGACCCGTACCCGTCGCGATCGCCGTCATAGTAGTGGTCCTTGCAGGTCAGGGCCCCTTCCTCGTTGGCCAGGTCGTTGCAGTTCTCGTCGACGTTCAGGGGGTCGCAGACCTCCCGTGCGCCGGGGTTGATCGTCGCGTCGCCGTCCGCGCAGTCCAGCCCGTTCGCCGAGTCGTACAGGCCCGTCTTGGCGCACATGCAGCGCCCGCTGCCTCGCGCCCCGTACCCGTCGCGGTCGGAGTCCAGGAACCACGTCGAGCATCCCAGGGCGCCTTCCTCGTCGGTCTGGGTGTCGCAGTCGTTGTCCAGCCCGTCGCACTCCTCGGTCGCACCCGGGTTCAGCAGCGGGTCCAGGTCGTCGCAGTCGCCGGCCGCCGGGGCCGTGTACCAGCCCGAGGGCGCGCAAAGGCACTTCGGGTCGCCGTCGCCGTACCCGTCCTTGTCCCCGTCGAACCACCGATCCTGGCAGCCGGTCCCACCCTCCTCGTCGGTCAGGGTGTCGCAGTCGTTGTCGATCGCGTCGCCGCACTTCTCCTTGACGCCGGGGTTCCGGGACGCGTCCTGGTCCGCGCAGTCCCCGCCCACGTCCGCGGTGTACGGCGCCTCCTTCGCGCACGAGCAGACCGGCGTCCCGCCGCCGTAGGTGTCGCCGTCCAGGTCCATCCAGTGGTTCTGGCAGCCCTGGGCGCCGTTCTCGTCGATCGCGTCGTTGCAGTTGTTGTCGATGCCGTCGCCGCAGACCTCCAGCTTGCCGGGGTTGATCTGCACGTCGTCGTCCCGGCAGTCGGTGTTCGTCTGCGAGGTGTACTTCGTCGCGTAGTCCGGGGCGCACAGGCACTTGCCCGCCTTCAACCGCGTCCCGTACCCGTCGCCGTCGCCGTCGTAGTAGAACTGCGTGCATCCCGGCGAGTTCTCCGGGTCCGTCAACCGGTCGCAGTTGTCGTCCTTCCCGTTGCAGACCTCCGCCGTGTTCGGGTGGACGTCCCGGTCCAGGTCGTTGCAGTCCCCGCCCAGCGAGGCCGAGTAGGGCTCGGCCGGCAGGCACAGGCAGCGCGAATCCGTCGAGAGGCCGTAGTCGTCCCCGTCCCCGTCGCGGTAGTACGTCTCGCAGCCCGAGGCTCCCGCCTCGTCGATCCCGTCCTTGCAGTTGTCGTCCTTGCCGTTGCAGGCCTCGGCCTGAAGGGGGTTCGCGTCCGGGTCGGTGTCGCTGCAGTCGCCCGGCAGCGTGGTCCGGTACGGGGCCGTGGGCCCGCACAGGCACTTGGAGTCGGTGGTGACGCCGTAGTTGTCCAGGTCCTCGTCCCGGTAGTAGTTGCGGCAGCCCTGCGCGCCTTCCTCGTCGGTGCCGCCGGCGCAGTTGTCGTCGATCCCGTTGCAGATTTCCGGAGACGCCGGCGTGCCCAGGCAGGCGTCCTGGCCGTTCTGGCAGCCCGTCGTGCCGGGGCACGAACCGAAGGCGTTCGAGTTCATGCACGGCAGGGCCGCGACGTCGTCAGTGGTGCCGTTGCAGTCGTCGTCGATCCGGTTGCAGGACTCGGCGGCGGGGATCCTGGCGGTGCACTCGTCCAGCGGTCCCGCCTCGGTGCAGGTGCGGAGGCCACGGCAACTGCCGTTCTCGTTGCTGGTGATGCAGTACGTGGACAGGTCCTGCCGGACCCACCGATCCGTGCACTGGCACTCGCCCTCCGGCAGGCGGCACTGCTTTGCGACGACGCCGTCGGTGGACGTCGCCAGGACGCATCCGTACCCGCCGGCGCAGTCCTCGTCCTTTTCGCAGGGGGTCCCGCAGTACCCGCCGGCATCGGACGCGATGCATCCCGCGACGCCGGGCGCGTACTCCACCACGCACTCGATGTCGTGGTAGCACGGGCGGCACAGGCGGGCCTCGGCGTAGACGCAGATGAACAGCGGGTCGGGGGCCGGCTGGACCTGCACGCACTGCGAGCGGCCGGGGCAGGTGTCCACGCACGGGGCCGCGCACCGCATCCCGTCGGGGGTCTCGATGCAGTAGTTGGTGTTGCAGTCGGAGTCCTGTTCGCAGGGCGCGCCGGGGGTTCCCGGTTCGATCACCTCGCCGTCCGCCCCTTCGTCCGGCAACGCGTCCGCGACGGCCTCCTCCTCGATCCCGTCATCCCCGGTCGCGCCCACGTCCTCCGGACCCCGGTCGACGGGGATGACGACGTCCATCGCCTCGATGCTGACATCCTGCGGCACGTCGGGAGTGACCCCGGGGTCGTCCCCCTCGTGCGACGGGCTCCCGGAGCATGCCAGTCCGAAGGCGGCCAGCAGGCAGGTCCATCCGAATCCACGGGTGAGGGGCTTGCGCAGCACGGGCACCTCCGGTCGCGACCCGAAAAAGTCTAGAGGACGACGGGGCGCGATTCAAGAAAGGTTCAGGGGTTGGGCGTTCCCCGGACCGGGATCGGCGAGAAGCGGTCAGTCGGCGTCCTCGCCATCCTCCTCGCCGCGGCCGCCCGGTCCCGGACCGGCGACCGGTGGACGGCCCTGCGAGGACTTCCCCGGACGCTCGACCACGAAGTCGCTGTACTCCTGGGCCAGCCGGGTGCCGCGGATCTTGGTGGATGCCGAGGCCTCCAACTGCCGGATGCGCTCGCGAGTCAGGTTCATGATTCGACCCACATCCTCCAGGGTGACGGGCCCGCGGTCCGCGATGTCCAGGACGCACGAGTGCACCATCTCCCACGGCTCGATGTCCGGGAAGTTCAACTTGATGGAACCCGTACGCGGGTTCACGTCCAGGTACAGGTGGTACTTGCACGAGATCCAGGGGCAGGGACGGGGGCCGTCCACGCAGTCGGCGCGCGTCACGGGCCGGAAGGCCTCCAGTTCCTCTTCGTAGGCGAGGCCGTCGGAGAAATCGACCTTGTTCAGCCGGCGCGCGGCAATCGTGCGCGAGCGGCGCTTGCCCTGGTGGCGCTCCCCGCCCCGGTCCTGCCCGGGAACTTCAACGGGAGTCCTGTCCTTCGGGTCCATGAACACCCACCCGGAATTCAGGTGGACGGACAGTAGCACAATCGATCGGCCATGGGAAGCGTCAAGAAGAAGGTTGTTCAGCAAGGCTTGGCGTGCGATTCCGCACGTTGGCGCAACGCGTCGGGAAGCGGATCCGGAGGTCGCGGGAGGGGAGGGCGGGGGGTCAGGGAATCGGGCCGTCGCCGAGGCCGGGCTGGGGGTGGATCCACAGGTCCACGGGGGGGACCTTCAGGCCCTTCGGGCGGAAGGGCAGGTGGACCTTGTGGCCGGTGCCCGCCGAGTGGTACGCGGCCAGCATGATCTCCAGCACGGCCAGCCCGTCCTCGCCGGACTCCTCGGGGGTGCCGCCGTTGCGCATGCAGTCGATGAAGTTGCGGTCCTCCTGCGGGTACCCGTTGTTCCACAGCCAGTCGTAGTCGGGATACAGCCAGCCCTTGTTCGGTTCGTCCAGGTCCTTGAACCCCTTCTCGGAAAACGCGCGCAGCCCCATCCCCTTCAGCAGGTCGGCGTACACGACGCCCTTCGTGCCGAAAACCTCCAGGGTGCTGTCCATGCCGCCCTTCAGCGCCCAGGACGACTCGGCCTGCCCGATCGTGCCGTCCTCGAAGCCCATCAGGACCAGGCTGAAGTCCTCCTCGACCGTGATCTCGTTGTGCAGGTAGGTCCCCATGTGGGCCTGCACCCACTGCACCCTCGGCTTGCCCAGCAGGTACCGGATGCACTCGATGCTGTGGCAGCCCATGTCCATCAGGATGCCGCCGCCCGCCTGTTCCGGCTTCCAGAACCACGGGCTGTAGGGGCCCGCGTGCTTCTCGCACTGGCGCAGCAGGTACGGCTTGCCGATGCCGCCCGACTTCATCAGGTCGCGGGCCTTCAGGAACTTCGGGACGTAGGACAGTTCCTCGGCGTAGCCCAGCACCAGCCCCTTCGCCTTCGCGGTGGCGATCATCTCCTGCGCGTGCTCCAGGGTCAGCGCCAGCGGCTTCTCGCAGATCACGTGGCGGCCCGCGTTCAGGGCGTCCATCGTGACGTCGTGGTGGAAGCAGTTCGGGATGCCGACCACGATTGCCTGGACGGCCCGATCCTCCAGCATCGCCTGGTGCGACGGGTACACGCGCGGCACGTTGTTGGCCGCCGCGAACTCCTTCGCCTTCTCGACCGCCACGTCCGCGATGGCCACGACCTCCACGTCCGGGATCGTGCGCAGCGCGTCCAGGTGCGTCTTGCTGATGAACCCCGATCCGACCAGTCCCACGCCGAACTTCGCCGCCATGCTCACCTCCCTGAATCCCCGGCTGACGCCCGCGTCTTGCGATCGACGCGGCGTCTTGACACCCCTGTAGGGCGGGGGCCCCGTCCCCCGCCATCGCATTGCGGGCCCCGTCCCCCGCCATCGCATTGCGGGCCCCGTTCCCCGCCCGCTTGAACTCGCGATTCCCTGCCTTCGGACGGACGCCCTGTGGCGGGGCACGGGGGCCCCGCCCTACATCAGGCCAGGCCCCGCCTCCCGGATCCCGCGGCTACTTCCGCAGATCCGCCGCGTTCTTCTGCACCTTGACGATCGCGGCGACCACGTCGTCCACGTCCTTCTGCGTGCCCGACAGGTACGGGTAGTGCATCCAGACCGACTCGTGGTACGCGGCCTTCTCGGTCACCGGGCAGCAGAGGTCCGCGTGGCCCAGGATGCCCTCGCCGTACCGTTCGCGCAGCATCGGCCAGCGCGACGACTTCGCGTTCATGATCTCGATCTTGTACAGCGGCTCGTAGAAGTCGCCGTGGAAGTGCACGCCTTCCGCCGCCAGCGCCTCCAGCACGCGGTCCCGGTGCACGCCCGCGAACGCCTGCGGGTCGTACCGCATGATCGTCTGGTAGCAGTGCAGCCGCGTCACGCGCGGGTCGGTGTCCAGCACGCGCAGGCCGGCGACCTGGGCGTGCAGCGTCTCCTTGAAGTACGCGTGCATCTTCGCGCGCTTGTCGGTGACCTCCTCCAGGCGCTCGGTCTGCGCCAGCGCCACCGCGATCTGCAGTTCGCTCATGCGGAAGTTCCCGCCGAACAACTGCTCCTCGAAGCCGTCGTAGCCCGGTTCCTTGCGGCCGCAGTTGATCAGCGACATCACCTTCTGCCGCATCACGTCGTCCTTGACCGTCAGCACGCCGCCCTCGCCGCTGGTCATCAACTTGGACGACTGCAGGCTGAACGACCCGAAGTCGCCCATGCTGCCGACGCCCATGCCGCGCCACTGGGCGCCGTGGGCGTGCGCGCAGTCCTCGATGACGACCAGGCCGTGCTTCTTCGCGATCTCGAGGATGCGGTCCATGTCCGCGATCGACGACCCCAGGTGCACGGGGATGATCGCGCGGGTCTTCGGGGTGATGGCCGCCTCGACCAGCGCCGGGTCCATGCAGTAGTTGCGCGCCTCGACGTCCACGAAGACCGGCACCGCGTTCGTGCGGATCGCGCATGTCGCGGTCGCCGCGAAGGTGTACGCCGGGACGATGACCTCGTCGCCCGCCTGGATGCCCATCGCCTGCAGCGCGATCTCCATCGATACCGAGCCGTTCGCGCAGGGGACGCCGAAGTTGGCGCCGTGGGCCTTCGCGAACTTCCGGCCGAAGCGCTCGGCCAGCATGCTGGGGAACGGGTACCCGCCCCAGTTGCGGGACTCGAGCGCCTTCATCAGGTACTGGCGTTCGCGGTCGTCGAAATGCGGCCACGCGCTGAAGGGCTCGCTGCGAACCGGGGTGCCACCGAACAGGGCCAGCTTCTCGTCCATGGGAATCCTCCTTGGTGCTCAGTCGACCGGGGCGAAATCGCCGTTTGCGACGATGTCCGCCAGGATCGCTCTCGCCTTCTCCGCGGTGCGGACCAGCGGGTTCGCGACCAGCGCCGCGAACGCCTTGTGCCGCGATCGCGTCGTCGCGGCCTCGATCGTCAGCCGTTCGTACGCCTTGACCTGGCGCATCAGGCCGAACATCTCCTCGGGGACCGGCGCCTGCGGCAGGGGCCGTGCGCCGAACGCGGACAACTCCGTCGGGATCTCGACCGACGCGTCGTCGGGCAGTCCGGGCACGGCGCCGCGGTTCAGGACGTTCACGATCTGCACCTGCGGGCGCGGCGACAGCAGCGCGGCCATCACGTCGATCGCGGCGCGGCTGTACCAGGCGCCTCCGCGCTCGGCCAGCAGGGCGGGCTTTTCGTGCTGCGCCTCGTCCCGGTAGATCGCGAACAGGCGCTGTTCCAGGTCCATCACGACCTGGGCGCGCGTCTTCTCCTGGGCGTGCAGTTCCGCCAGCACGGCCTCGGTCGCGTAGTAGTAGCGCAGGTACCACGTCGGGATGGCGTGCAGCGCGGCGACGAGGTCCTCGCCGACGTCGATCTTCGGGATGTTGGCGGGGCCGCCCTGGCCGGTGAAGGCGGCCAGCACGGCCTCGAAGACGTCGGAGCCGGCGACGCGCAGGCCGCGGACCCAGCCCAGGTGGTTCAGGCCGACCCAGTCCAGTTCGACGGCCTCGGCGGGGGCGCCGAGGGCCTTGGCGGCCTCCATGCGCATCTCGGTGGGGATGTTGCACAGGCCGACGCAGCGGACGCCGCCATGCCGCAGCAGGGCCTCGGTGACGATGCCGCTGGGGTTGGTGAAGTTGATGACCCACGCGCCGGGGGCCTGTTCGCGGACGTGTTGCGCGATGTCCAGGATCACGGGGATGGTGCGGACGGCCTTGGCAAAGCCGCCGGCGCCGGTGGTCTCCTGGCCGATGCAGCCGTGGCGCAACGGGACGGTCTCGTCGCGGTGGCGGGCCTGCTGGCCGCCGACGCGGATCTGCGTGACGACGAACGCGGCGCCGCGCAGGGCGTCGTCCAGGTCCAGGGTGTCGCGGACGGGAATCGACGCGCCGGCCGCGTCGGCCATGCGGCGGCAGAAGGCGGCGACGGGGCCCAGGCGGTCGGGGTCGATGTCCTGGAGGACGACCTCGGTCAGGCCCAGTTCGACGCGGCGCTGGATCAGGCCCTCCAGCAGCTCGGGCGTGTAGGTGGAACCGCCGCCGATGACCGCGACCTTCATCGGATCCTCCCCGATCCGCCAAACGCGGGCCTAGTCTGTCAGGAACGCCCCTTCTCGTCCAGTCCCGGCGCGGCTTCGACTACTACCTCGATGGCGTGTATCAGTTCACCGACGCCCCATGGTACAACAAGGTCGATGCCTACTGGCCGCCGGAGGATCAAGATGGCGCTCGCAAGTTGCAATGACTGGCCTCTCGACGGGCTTCACGACATGCCTCCGCCTATTGCCAACTCAATCTGGCTGCGCGTAATTCGTCTGGCAGAGAAGGGTGATTGGAAGGGGGCCCGGAAATTGGCTCGGAAACTGGCTCCTCAAGGCATGATGAAAGGCTTCGAAGATCGCCACTGTTTCGACAGTTCGATTGCCTCTGCGGCGGCGGACTTGAGCCGGGCCGAGCCCTGACCCGTGACCCTCTCGCCAAACACTTCCTTCCTGCTTCCCCTCCCATCGCGTCGTACCCGAAGGACCAGTGGGGCTCCCGTTCTGTGCCGCCACCTGGACATGCTGGAACGCATCGGCGTCCTGGTCGCCTACGACTCCGGCCCCACCCGCCACTTCCACCTCGGCGCGGCGTAGGCCATCGGAACCGCTCATTGGGAACAAATCTTCGAACAAGCAGATCGGGTGTCGCAGTGCGGCACTACGGTCAGGCCCCTGCTGCCGCGCCCGGAAGCCTGCCCGTACGTCGCCAAGGCCGGGAACCGAGGCGAGCGGGGAACGTCAGGCCTTGCGGGACGACGAGGGTTCCCGAACACCGACGACCGAGGCGGCCTGCCCCTGGCATGTGGCGGCCACCCAGTCGCGCTGCTCGATGGTATCGGGAACCGGGCAGCCGCGAGCTTCCTGGACCAGACGGAAGGCGTGGTCCGGGCCCAGGCCTGAACGCACCAGGACCAGTGCGACCATCCAGGTACTGCTCGTGGCCCTCGTCGCCGGCCTCGCGCACGATGTCGGCGTCCACCAGGTCGCCGCCGAAGGGGTTGTACAAGCCCAGCGGCTGGGTCCGCACGATGAAGCGCACGTACCGGTTCTTCAGCAGGATGTCCCCGACGGTCCCGGTCGCGATGGGCCCCTGCATCAACTGGGACGCGGACGAGATGACCACCGCGGTCGCGCCGTCCTCGTAGGGGGAGGCGTCGGCCTCGGCGGCATCGCCGGGGCCTTCGTCGCCGGGCGCGGTTTCCTGCGGCGTGTCGGCCGGGGGCATTTCCGCCGCGGTTTCGTCGGCCGCGTCGGCAACGTCCGACTCGTCTGCCGCGAGGTCCACGACGTCGTCCTTGCCGCCGCCACCGCCGCAGCCGGCTGTCCCGGCGGCCAGCATCGCCAGGACCGCCATCCCCATGAAGACCCGCAGGAACCGGTACGCGACGTTCATCTTCCGCTCCGCGCGAGGTGCGGGGGGCGGTCACGCCCAGGGTTGGACGCCGCGGATGATAGCAGGAACGGGAAGTTATCCCCCCAATAATGGTGACTGTCCCCGAATTGGAACGCGACGATCGTCGCGTTGACGCCTGCCGGGGTTGCGGGCAGGATCGTGGGGACATGGAACGCCACGACCTCCCATCGTCGAACGGGAAGGACTGCATGCGAACGATCGGGTGCCTGTCCGTGCTGCTGGTCGCGTCCCCAGCCTTCGCCCAGGAACAGGAAGGCGAGGACTTCACGCGGCGCGACCGCACGGCGCTGCTGTACCAGACGAAGTTCCTGTTCACGAAGGACAACGTGCCGATCGTGACGGTCGGCCTGGTGGAAGGCGAGGACCGCGTCGCGTTCAACAGCGACGGCCCGCTGGACTTCCTGCCCGAGGGCGTGGGCGGCCCGTCCATCCGCGTCGGCAAGGGGCGCACGGCCTGCACGGCACGGCTGGACGACGGCGTTCCGGCCCGCATCCGGTACTGGGTGGCGGTGTCGCGCCTGCCGGCCCGCGACCTGGACGCGAACCGCAAGGAGAAGGCATCGTGGGAGGCGCGCGGCCTGGCGCTGCGGGCGTTCCAGCGGGGCAGCATCTTCGGATTCTACGGGCGCGTGCTGGACAACCGGACCTCGACGCTGGTCGAGGACGCCCCGCACGACACGATGGAGAAGGCGCGGACCCGCCGCGACGAACTGGCGGCGAAGACCGGCCTGTCCACGCTGGAGATCTTCGAGGAGGTCGTGGACCGTCCGCGAGGCACGGTGCAGGTCGCCTGCACGGGCGTCGAGGCCGCGATGTCCTTCCCGGGCCTGGTGATGGTCCAGCCGGCCGACAACCGGCCCTTCACGATCCGCCAGGTCGAGTTCGGCAAGGGCTTCGCGTGGCACGGTCGCGAGGATCGCACCTACCGCGGGCGGCTGGTGCTGACCCCCGACCGCAACGGGAAACTGGCCGCCGTCAACGCGGTCGACGGCGAGACGCTGCTGAAGGGGCTGGTGCCGTCGGAAATCTACGTGGACGCGCCGCCCGACGCACTGCGGTCGCAGGCCACCTGCGCGCGCGGCGAGATGTTCGCGAAGCTGGGCAACCGGCACACGGCCGACCCGTACATGGTCTGCGCCGACGTGCACTGCCAGGTGTACAAGGGCCTGACGCGCGAGGATCCGCGGACCAGCCGGGCGGTGGACGACACGCGCGGCCGCATGCTGTTCGCGGGTGGGGCGCTGGCGGACACGGTCTACGGCGCGAACTGCGGCGGGCACACGGAGTCGGGCGGCGCGGTCTGGCAGGGGTCCGGCCACGACTACCTGAAGGGCGTGCCTGACGCCCCCGACGGCACGAAGGTCTACGACGGCGATCGGACCGAGGAGGCGGTGCGGCGGTTCGTGCAGTCGCCGCCGCCCCGCGTGTACTGCGGCGGAACGAAGTACGGCAAGGAGTCCTTCCGGTGGCGGAAGGTGGTCGCCGTCGCCGACATGCGCGCCGGCATCCGGGAGCAGACCGGCACCGACGTGGGCGAAGTGCGGTCGCTGAAGGTGCTGGAACGCGGCGTGTCGGGCCGGATCACGCGACTGGAGGTGGCGGGCACGAAGGCGACGGTGACGCTGTCGCCCGAACTGCGCATCCGCAAGGCGCTGGGCGGGCTGCGGTCGTCGCTGTTCGTGGCGGAGGAGGTCCGCGAGGGCACGCGCGCCTTCGCCTTCACGGGCGCGGGCTTCGGGCACGGCGTCGGGATGTGCCAGGTGGGCGCCATCGGCATGGCCAACGCCGGCATCCCCTTTGAACAGATCCTGCGGCACTACTACCCGGGGACGGAACTGGTGCAGATCTACTGAACCCCGGGCCCCGGCTCCAGCATCGCCAGGAACTCGTCCTCGGTCAGCACCGCCACGCCGAACTCGCGCGCCTTGTCCAGTTTCGACCCGGCGTCGCCGCCCGCCACCACGTAGTCGGTCTTGCGCGACACGGACCCCGCCGCCTTGCCGCCCCGCTCGACGACCCGCGCCTGGGCCTGGTCGCGCGACATCTTCGAAAGCGTGCCGGTGAACACGAACGTCTTCCCCGCGAACCGCGGATCGACCGCCTCGCCGCTCGCCTCGTGCGTCATCCGCACGCCCGTCTCGGCCAGCCGCCGCAGCAGGTCGCGGTTCGCCTCCTGCGCGAACCAGTCCCGGATGCTGGTCGCCACCACCGGCCCGACGTCCTCGACCTGGGCCAGCGGGTCCTCGCCGCCCTCCGGGACCGCCGTCGTCGCCGCCTCGGCCAGCGCGTCCATCGTGTGGAAGCGCGCCGCCAGCGACCGCGCCAGCGACTCGCCCACCTGCCGGATGCCCAGCGCGTTCAGCAGCCGCGCCAGCGGCCGCGCCCTCGACGCGTCGATCGCGTCGACCAGGTTCTTCGCGGATTTCCCGGCCATCCGGTCCAGCGCCGCCACGTCCTCCAGTTTCAGCCCGTACACGTCCGCGACCGTCTTCGCCAGGCCGCGATCGACCAGCTGGTCGGCCAGCCGGTCGCCCAGGTGTTCGATGTCCATCGCCCGCTTGGACGCGAAGTGGATCAGGTGCTCCCGCAATTGCGCCGGGCACGACGCGTTCACGCAGCGGCGTGCCGTCTCGCCCTCCTCGCGCACCACGGGCCCGCCGCATGCCGGGCAGGTCGTCCGCATCGCGTACGGCTGCAAGCTCTCGGGCCGCAGGTCCAGCCGCACCTGCACCACCTCGGGGATCACGTCGCCCGCGCGCTGCACCTCGACCGTGTCGCCCACGCGCACGTCCTTGCGCCGCAGCTCGTCCTCGTTGTGCAGCGTGGCCCGCGACACCATCACGCCCGCCACCCGCACCGGCTCCAGTTCCGCCACCGGCGTCAGCGTCCCGGTGCGCCCCACCTGTTCCACGATCCCGACGACGCGCGTCACCTCGCGCCGCGGCGGGAACTTGAACGCGATGGCCCACCGCGGGCTGCGCGACACCTCGCCCAGTTCGGCCTGCAGCCGGAAGTCGTCCACCTTGACCACGGTGCCGTCGATCTCGAACGGCAGGGAATCGCGCGCCTCGCCCAGCCGCCGGTACTCCGCGATGACCGCCTCGATGCCGCGCACGCGCCGGGCCAGGTCCGTCACCGGGAACCCGAACCCGCGCAGCCGTTCCAGCAGGTCCCACTGGGACGTCGCCGCGAACCCGTCCGTCGCGCCGATCGCGTACGCGTAGAACGCCAGCGGGCGCGTCGCCGTCACCTTGGGGTCCAACTGCCGCAGCCCCCCGGCCGCCGCGTTGCGCGGGTTCGCGAAGGTCGCCTCCCCGCGCGCCGCCCGGTCGCGGTTCATCGCCTCGAACCGCTCGATGGGCATGTAGACCTCGCCCCGCACCTCCAGCAGCCGGGGCATCGCGGCCGTCGCGAACAGGTCCCCGTGCGCCGCCGGCGCGCGCAGGCGCAGCGGGATCGCCCGCACCGTGCGCAGGTTCGCGGTCACGTCCTCGCCGGTCGTGCCGTCGCCCCGCGTGGACCCCGCCACCAGCACGCCGTCCTCGAAGACCAGTTCCGCCGACAGCCCGTCGAACTTCGGCTCGATCACGTACGTGACGGGCTCGTCGCGCCCCAGGAACTTCCGCACGCGCTCGTCGAACGCCCGCAGTTCGTCCTCGTCCATCGCGTTCTGCAGCGACAGCATCGGGATCCGGTGCCGCACCTGCTCGAACTGTTCCGCCGGCGCGGCTCCGACGCGCTGCGTGGGCGAGTCCGGGGCCCGCAGGTCGGGGAAGGCCGCCTCCAGGTCCTGCAACTGCCGGAACAGCCGGTCGTAGTCGAAGTCGCTGATCTCGGGTGCGTCCCTGCGGTAGTAGAGGTCGTTGTGGTGCTCGACCTCGGCCCGCAGGCGCCGGATCTCCCGTTCCGCCTCGTTGCGATCCATCCGGTTCTCCCGC
Organism: uncultured Myxococcales bacterium; assembly: GCA_937975765.1. Taxonomy (GTDB): domain Bacteria; phylum Myxococcota_A; class UBA9042; order DTJE01; family DTJE01; genus CAIZWN01. The sequence goes on along the minus strand of CALJUR010000117.1, from coordinate 9,776 downwards.
CAGGAGGTGAAGGCGCGGCCGCTACAGCGCGATCCGCACGTCGACGGCCGTGACGCCGCGGCCCGAGGAATGCACCAGGACGGGGTTCAGGTCAATCTCGCGCACGTCCGGGCAGGCGGCCATCAGGTCGCCCACGGCCTTCACGACGTCCACCAGGGCCTCGACGTCCGCCGCCGGCCGCCCCCGCACGCCCTGAAGGATCCGCGCCCCGCGCAGTTCGGCCACCATGTCGCGCGCCTCGTCCCGCGAGATCGGCGCCAGCCGGATCGCCGTGTCCTTCAGCACCTCGACCAGCACGCCGCCCAGGCCCACCATCACCAGCGGCCCGAACACCGGGTCCCGCAGGCCGCCCACGATCATCTCGACGCCCGGTTCCGCCATCGCCTGCACCAGCACGCCTTCGCCTTCCCCGAACGGCGAAAACCGCGCCGCGAAGTCGTCGAACACCTCGCGCAGCCCCGCCGCGTCCGCGATCCCCAGCGCCACGCCGCCCGCCTCGGTCTTGTGCACGGCCTTGCGCGACAGCACCTTCGCCGCCACCGGGAACGACGCCACCGCCGCCAGGTCCGCCGCCTCGCGCGCCGTCACCCACGGCGCCACCGCGATCCCGGCCGCCTGCGCTACCTCGAACCCCTCGGCCAGCAGCGTCGTCCGGCCGGCCGCCTTCAGCCCCGCCACCTTCCCGGCCGCCGCGCACGCCGCCGGCGACGGCACGCATTCCTCCTTGCGCGACCGCCGCTCCTTGCGGGCCACGTTCTTCTGCGACGCGGCCAGCGCCGTGAACGCCTGCTCCATCGAGGTGAAGAACGGGTAGGTGTTCAGCTTCTTCAGTTCGGCCAGTTCCTGCGCGTCGCTGAACAGCACGACCGCGATCGGCTTGCCGTACTGCCGCGCCAGTTCCTCGGCCTTCGTCACCAGCCGCCGCGACCCGTGGCGTCGCGCGTCGGCCACGTACACGTGCGACAGGACCACCGCGTCGAAGTCCGGGTGCGCCGCCGCCATCTCCATCAACTGGGCGTAGATGTCGAAGTCGAACAGGTCGCCCAGGTCCAGCGGGTTGCGCGGCTGGATCACCGCGGACGAGTGCAGTTCCAGGTACTTCTTCAGGAACGATTCCGGCAGCGGCGGCAGCGCGAACCCGTTGGCCGCCGCGCAGTCCGCCCCGATGACGGCGTGCCCGCCCGATCGCGAGATCACGGCCACCCGCGGCCCCTTCATCGGCGGCATCAGGAAGCCCTTCACCTGCGTGATCATGTCGTCGGTGTCCAGCACCCGCAGAGCGCCGGCCTGCCGGATCGCCGCCGTCAGCACCGCGTCGTCCGCCGCCAGCGCCGCCGTGTGCGAAAACGCCGCCGCCGTCCCCTCGGCCGACCCGCCCGCCCGCTGGATCAGCACCGGCTTGTCGCAGGCCCGCAGCGCCTCGAAGAACTCGCGTCCGCGCCCCACGCCCTCCAGGTACATCGAGATGACCTGGTTGCGGTCGTCCGCGGCCAGCGCCAGCAGGAAGTCCGTCTCGTCCAGGTCCATCTTGTTGCCCAGCGACACGAAGTGCGACACCCCGATGTTCTCGGAGGCCATGTTGAACAGGTACGTCACGCCCACGCCGCCCGACTGCGCCGCGATCGCCACCGGCCCCGGGCGCCAGAAGTTCGGACACTCCAGGAAGATCGTGAACATGCCGATCCCGAACGACGACATGCCCAGGCAGTTCGGCCCCTGGAACCGGATGCCGTGCCGCCGCGCGACGGCCAGCACCTCGTCCCCCAGCGCCTTTCCCTGCTCCCCCATCTCCCTGAACCCGGCGCTCTCGATCACCACGTGCCGGATGCCCTTCCGGCCGCACTCCTCCAGGTAGCCCGGGATGCTGGCGGCGGGCGTGATCATCAGCGCCAGGTCGATCCCGTCCGGCAGCTCGTCGAACCGGGTGACGACGCGGTGGCCCAGCACCGCCCCCGGCTCGCGCCCCAGCAGGTGCAGTTCGCCCTGGAACTGGAACGCCATCAGGTTCGACACGATGTTCCGGCCCAGGTTGCCGGGCTTCGGGGACACGCCGACGATCAGCAGGCTCTTCGGGAAGAACAGGGGCTCCAGCACGGCAACCTCCGTCGTGTTCGCCTTCGCCGCATCCGCCAGAGGGGACGCGATTGTTCTACCAGGGACGGCCGGAAAACGGAAGGAAGGGGAGGGGCGTGGGGAGGTTCGCGGGTCGCCGGGGGAACGTGCGGCGGGGCAGGGCGCGGGCCGTGCCGCGTCACTCCTCGGACTTGGCGTTCTTCCTGCGCAGCCGGTCCATCAGGCCCGGGAAACCGTCCCTGGCCAGGATGTCGTGGAACTGCTTGCGGTAGTTGCGGATCATGCTGACGTCGTCGATCACCACGTCGAAGGCCAGCCAGCTTCCGCCGCGCGGGCGCAGCACGTACTCGACCTTCGCCTCCGACCGGCCCGACCGGATGACGGACGGCACCGTCACGTTCCCTTCGGCATCGATCCTCTTCTCGCCGGTGTAGTCGATCGTGAACTTCCTGCCGGCGTCGAAGCGCTTCACGTACGACCGCTGGATCATCTTCTTGAACTCGGCGACGAACTCGGCCTGCTCCTTCTTCTTCAGTTTGCCCCACTGGTCGGCCAGCGTCCGCCGGGACAGTTCGGGGTAGTCGACCAGCGTCTCCATCACGTCGCGGATGCCCTGCTGCATCCGGGCCTTCTCGGGGTACTTCGCCACGATCTCGTTCAGTTCCGCGTACCGCGCCTTCACGAAGTCCAGCGGGTCGGCCGGGTTCGCGCCCGAGGCCGACGCGGGCGCCGCCACCAGCAACGCCAGCGTGCACAGGGCCAGGTTCCACCGTCGATTCGTCACGTCCCTCATCGCGTTCACCTCGTTTCCGGGGATCCCCGGGGACCGCCCCCGGGTCCGTTGCGGCCGCCTTCGACGACGGCTCCCGGGGGCTATTCTCGCGGGGGGTCGGCGGCATTGCCAGCCGGCGGCGCGTCCAGCGGGACCAGTTCCAGCCCCGTCGCGCGTTCCAGCGCCGCCACCGACACGTCGTAGTCGTGGATCGCCTTCAGCAGGTCCAGCCGGGCCTGGAAGAACGGCATCAGCCCGTCCAGCACGTCCCGCAGCGTCGCCAGGTCGTTCTCGTACAGGTCCAGTTTCGACACGACCCACCCGCGCGCCGCCTTCATCGCGTCCTGCTGCGCGCCCACCAGGGAGCGCGCGTCGGCCATCTCGCGGTACAGCTTCTCGACCTCCAGCCGCACGTTCCTTTCGGCCTCGTCCAGGTCCGCGACCAGCTTGCGGCGGTTCGCCTTCGCCTCGCGCCATTCGCCCAGCTTCTTCCCCAGGTCCAGGTCCCAGCGCAGGGCCAGGCCGCCTCCCAGGTTCCAGCCGTTGTAGGGGTTGTACGCGAACGGGCTGGGCTGGTGGTCGGCGTTGTTGTTGTACGTGATCGAGAACTTCCCGGCCAGCACGATGTCCGGGTACATCGCCCAGTAGCGTGCCTTGGCCTCCTCGGAGCGCGCCTGGACTCCGGTGCGCAGCGCGACCAGTTCGGGCCGCGCGTCGACGGCGGCCTGGATCGCCTGTTCCATCGTGACTTCGCGCAGCGGGACCAGCGGCTGGGGCGCGGACGTCGCGATCCCGGGGCCGGCCTGGGGATTCTCGCCGATCGACTGACGCAGGCTGGCCAGTGCCAGGGCCGACAGCCGCGCCACTTCCAGTTCGCGCGACAGGAGTTGCGCGTCATAGACCCGGATCTTCATCTCGTCGACCGGGTCGAACGACGGGTCGTCCGCCTGCTTCAGCGACCGGACGTGCCGCTTGGCCTTGTCGAAGTAGCCGCGTCCCTCGTCCATCACGGCGTGCAGTTCGCGCGCCAGCGACAGCCCGAAGAACCCCTTCAGGACCTTGTACCGGACCTCGGCGCGCGCGATGGCCTCCTGGGCCTTCCCGACCTCGACGCCCAGCCTCGACGCCTTCAGGAGGTGCTCGATCTTCCCGAACGTGTACAGGGGCTGGTACCCGGACAGTTCGCCGTAAAGGATGACGCCCCAGTCGCTCATGTCCGTGTGGCCCTGAATCGGGTTGCCCCGGTGGGCCGGCATCGGCGCGATCAGGGTGTCCATCTTCAGGCGCGGGTACTGAATCGCCTCGGCCGCGTCCAGCCTGGCCGCGAACACGGCGGTGCTGGCGCGCGCCGCCTCGATCAGCGACGACTGACGCAGCGCCCGGTCCAGCGCTTCCCGCAGGCCCAGGCCCGGCACGGGCGCGGCGGTCTCCGGGGCGGCGGTGGACAGCGTGATGTCCGGGGCGGGCGGGGGAGGGGACTTGGGGAGGTCGGCGCGTGCCTGCGCGGCCGGGATGAGCGCCGTCGCGGCGGCCAGCAGCAGGGTGCCAAGCCTCGCGAACCTCTCCGCGGCCATCGCCTAAACCCCGCTCTTCAGGGGGATCTTCTTCTTCAGCAGGGCGAACGCCTCGAAGGCGGCGACGAAGGACCCCTCGAACCCCAGCGGGCCGGCCGTGCCGTCGCCCAGGTGCAGGATGTTCCCGTACGCGGTCCGCACCGGCCAGGTCGCCAGGTCCAGGCTGCGCGGCAGGACGTTCGGATAGACGGGCACCAGGCCCGCCCGGTCCACGATCGGGTCGCCCGACTTCGGGTGGATGCCGACCGACGATACCGAGGTCGCCACCAGGTGCTGGTCCAGGAAGGGCAGCAGGGGCTTCAGGCCCGACAGCAGTTCGCGCCCGAAGGCGGCCAGCGTGGCCGGCTTGCCGTCGAAGCGATCCGCAGGCAGCAGGCCCGCGACCGCGATGGTGGTCTTCTCGGGGTCCAGCGCGTCGGACGGCGGCATCGCGGGGTCGCTCTGCACGACCAGCAGGTTGCCGCCCTCGAGGGGCTTCGCCGGGTCGCCGACGACGAACGCGGTCTGCGCCATGCCCTCGGGCAGCACGGCCCGCCGGGCCCCCACGTTGACCGTGACCATCAGGTGCGACGGCCGGCATTTCTCGACTTTCGCGCGATACCGCTTCTTCGCCGCCCCGACCGGGACCAGGTCCAGCACGGGGCCCAGATCGGTGCCCACCACCAGCATGCCGACGCCGATGGCCTCCTCGCGGGCCAGGATCTCGACCTCGCGCACCCGGCCGCGCCGCACCACCAGCATGTCCACCGAGTCCGCGGGCCGCACGTCGCCCGAATTGTTCCGGATGCGGTCCAGGAACAGGTTCTTCAGGGCGTCCAGGCCCCATTCCACGTAGTGCAGGCTGCGCAGCAGGTGGTTGGACAGCCGCACGAACGGCAGCGGGCAGCGCCACGGTTCCGCCACGCCCGACATCAGGGCCAGCGGCGCCGCGAAGAAGGCGCGCAGGCGCGGGTCGTCGCCCAGCGGGGCCAGCGCGTCGGTCGCCGGGTCGGCCAGCAGCCCGGCCAGTTCCTTGCGGTAGCCGCGGTACGCGAAGAACTCGCGGATCGTCCCGGGCGGCAGGGTCGGGGTGTCGCGCAGGATCGGCTCCAGCACCTTCTCGACATCGCCGATGCGGCGCACGAACTCGCGGAAGGCGTCGATGCGGCCCGGGAACTCGCGCCCGACCTCCTCCTCGAGGATCCCCTTCATGTGGGTGATCTCGACGCGGGCGTCGGGCAGCACCAGGCTGGCGGTGGGCGCCATCGGGCGCGGCAGGTTGCGCATCTCGGGCGCCAGCGCCAGTTCGCGGAAGACTTCCCGCAGCGGGTTGGAATCCGCGAACCCGAACAGCAGGTGCGGGCGCCGGACGAAATGGAACCCCTCGAAGTCGTAGATGTTGTCCTTGCCGCCGTGGCCCAGCACCAGGACGCGGTAGCCCTTCTTGGCGGCCATCGCCCCGAACACCAGGGCAGGGAGGTCCGTCCCGACGATCACGACGTCGTACGAAGACCTCAGCATGGGCTCGCCTCCGGGACGCGGACCACGCGCCGGCCCTCGATGAGCAACCGGCCGCACAGCACGTCATCCAGCGCCTGCGGGTACAGGCGGTTCTCGTTCTCCAGGATCCGCGCGGACAGGGCGTCCTCGTCGTCCCCGTCGTGCACCGGCACCGCGACCTGCGCGATCACCGGGCCGGTGTCGGTGCCCTCGTCCACGAAGTGCACGGTACAGCCCGACACCTTCGCGCCGTACTCCAGCGCCTGCCGCTGGGCGTGGACGCCCGGGAACGACGGCAGCAGCGCCGGGTGGATGTTCACGACGCGGCGCGGGAACCGGTTCAGGAAGACCGGGGTCAGCACCCGCATGAACCCCGCCAGGGCGACGTACTCGACGCCCCGCTGCGCCAGCGCGTCCGCCATCGCCTGGTCGAACGCCTCGCGGCTGGCGTAGTCCTTGTGGCTCATCACCAGGGTCGGCACGCCCAGTCCGGCCGCGTGCTGCAGCCCCGCGGCGTCCGCCTTGTTGGAAAGGACGACTCGGACGTCGGCATGCAGGCGCCCCTCCTGCGCGGCCCGGACCAGCGCGACCATGTTGGTTCCGCGGCCGGACACGAGGATGGCGATCGGGACGCGTCGGGGCTGGCTCACTTCCACTCCACGGGGCCTGCGCCGGCGGCCAGGTGGCCGATCCGGAACGACGTGTAGCCGGCGTCCGCCAGGGCCTTCAGCGCCCCCTCGGCATCCGCGGGCGGGACGGCGAAGATGTAGCCGCAGCCCATGTTGAACACGGACCACATCTCGTGGTCGGCGATGCGCGGTTCGCCGCCCACGCCCTGCAGGAACGCGTAGATGGGCGGGGTCGGGATGGAGGCGCGCACCAGCACGGGGTGCAGTCCTTCCGGGATCACGCGGGGCAGGTTGCCGTCGATACCGCCGCCGGTGATGTGGGCCATGGCGTGCACGTCGAAGCGCCCCTGGAGGGCCTTCCACGCGTTGACGTACATGACGGTCGGGGCCAAGAGGATCTCGCCCAGCGTGCGGTCGAACCCCTCGTAGGTCCGCATCAGCGAAAGCCCGCGGGCTTCGACGACGCGGCGGACCAGCGAGAACCCGTTGCTGTGCACGCCCGACGAGGCCAGGCCGATCAGCACGTCGCCCTCGCGGCACGCGGCGCCGGTCAGCATCCTTGGCTGGTCCACCAGGCCCACGCAGAAGCCCGCCAGGTCGTATTCGCCCGGCGCGTAGAAACCCGGCAGTTCGGCCGTCTCACCGCCCACCAGCGAGCACCCCGCCTGGCGGCAGCCTTCCACGATGCCTTCCACGACCTGCAGCGCGACGCCCGGCTGCAGCCGGCCCGTGCCGAAGTAGTCCAGGAAGAACAGCGGCCGCGCCCCGGTGGTCAGCACGTCGTTCGCGCACATGGCGACGAGGTCGATGCCGACCGTGTTGTGGATCCCCGTCGCGAAGGCCAGTTTCAGCTTCGTGCCGACGCCGTCGGTGCCGGACACCAGCAGGGGACGTTCCATCCCCGTGAAGTCCGGCGCCACCGCCGCCGCGAAACCGCCGATCCCCGCGACCACCTCGGGCCCCCGGCTGCCCGAGACCATTCGGCCGATGGCGTCCGCGAAGTGATCCTGCGCGTCAGCGTCGACCCCGGCATCCTTGTAGGTAAGCGTACCCATCGGGCGGGGAGAATAGACCACGGGGCCGGGGCCCGTCAATGGACGCCGGACGGCCGGGATCCCCGCCGGCCGGTCCGCGGGTTGCGAATCGGGGAGGGTCGGTCGTAGACTACTTCCCGTGAACGAGATCGACCCACTGCTGGATACCATCCTGGGCGACGACTTCAAGGTCGTCCGCCAGATCGGCTTCGGAGGTTTCGGGCGGATCTACCTGGCGGAGCAACTGAGCGTCGGCCGTCGCAAGGTGGCGCTGAAGGTCCTGCACGCCATGCACGGCGACCAGGCCGCGGCGGTGGCGGGGCTGAAGCGGGAGGCCGCCTTCCTGGCCCTGCTGCGCAGCCCGTGCTTCCCCCGGATCCTGCGGACCGGCACCACGCCGGCCGGCCTTCCGTACTTCGCGATGGAGCTGGTCGTCGGGCGGACGCTGGACGCCACCATCCGCGAGTCCGGCCCCCTGCCCCTGGCCAACGCCGCGCTGGTGCTGGACGCGGTGTTCGATTCCGTCGCCGAACTGCACGCTCGCGACATCGTCCACCGCGACATCAAGACCGGCAACATCGTGCTGGAACAGGTCCCCGGCGTCGGGGTCAAGGTCCGCATGCTGGACCTCGGCAGCGCCCGGGCGGCCTACGAGAAGGACCCCGTCGTCAGCCCGTCGCGGCCGCTGTCGGTCGGCAGCCCGCCGTTCATCGCGCCCGAGACGGCGAAGACCGGCACCACCAGCGACCTGTCGGACATCTACAGCCTGGGCGCCGTGGCCTACGAGGTCCTGTGCGGCGTGCGTGCCCTGCACCTGAAGGACACGTCGCCGGACTCGTACGTGCACTACCTGCTGTCCGACAAGCCGATCCCGACCTACCGCATCGGCACGCTGAACCCCGAGATCCCCGAGCCCGTCGAGGCCGTCGTGCACAAGGCCCTCGCGCGCGAACCCAAGGACCGGTTCTCGTCGGTGGCCGAGATGCGCCAGGCCCTGCTGGACGTGGTCCTGCCCGTCGTGGGCGCCAGCCGAGACGTCTCGGCCCTGGCCCTGGCGCGCGCCCCCGGTGCGGCCCTGGCCCCCGGCGCCGAGGGGGCGGCCGAACCGGAACGGCACGGGCTGGCGAAACTGCTCCCCTTGCGCTTCCGCAAAGCGTGATTACCCATTGAGGCTCGGAAGAGGCCCCGCGGGCGTTCCGACGCCGCGCGGGCTGGATCGGGCCGGCCGTTGGGTGCCGTGCCCCTGGGTTGGCGGCACTGCCATCAGGAGGAAGGAAATGAACGTGAAGCCCCTGCAGGATCGGGTTCTGGTCAAGCGGCTGGAGCATGAAGAGAAGACCGCGGGCGGGATCATCATCCCCGACACCGCGAAGGAGAAGCCCCAGGAAGGTCGCGTGATCGCGGTCGGCCCCGGCAAGACGTTCGAGAACGGCAACCTGCGCGCCCCCGCGGTCAAGGCCGGCGACAAGATCCTGTTCGGCAAGTACGCCGGCAGCGAAGTGAAGATCGACGGCGAGGAGCACATCATCCTGCGCGAGGACGACATCCTGGCGATCCTGGACTGACGCCTGAAAGAACGGAGGATGGAACATGGCAGCGAAGGAACTGGTCTTCGGCGAGGCCGCCCGCGCCCGCATCCTGAAGGGCGTCAACGTGCTCGCGGACACCGTCAAGGTCACCCTGGGCCCGCGCGGCCGCAACGTCGTCATCGAGAAGTCCTGGGGATCGCCCACCGTCACCAAGGACGGCGTGACGGTCGCCAAGGAAGTGGAGTTGAAGGACAAGTTCGAGAACATCGGCGCCCAGATGGTCAAGGAAGTGGCGTCCAAGGCCTCGGACGAGGCCGGTGACGGCACCACCACGGCCACCGTCCTGGCGCAGGCCATCTACCGCGAGGGCGTGAAGATGGTCGCGGCCGGCCACGGCCCGATGGACATCAAGCGGGGCATCGACAAGGCCGTCAAGGTCGTCGTGGACGAACTGAAGGTCATCTCGAAGCACACGCAGGACTTCAAGGAGATCGCCCAGGTCGGCACCATCTCCGCGAACAACGACGAGACGATCGGCGAGATCATCGCGCAGGCGATGGAAAAGGTCGGCAAGGACGGCGTCATCACGGTGGAAGAGGCGAAGTCGATGGAGACGACGCTGGACACCGTGGAGGGCATGCAGTTCGACCGCGGCTACAGCTCCCCCTACTTCGTGACCGACGCGG
>CALJUR010000116.1 GCA_937975765.1 uncultured Myxococcales bacterium | reverse complement strand
GGGCGGCACGATGGCGCCCCGGCCCTCCAACCGGCCGGTGCCCGCGAAGACGAAGGTGGATCGGCCTCCCCGCCCGGCGGGAAGGATCGTGCTGTACGCGGTCCTGGCCGCGGGCGTCCTGGCGCTGGTACCGTGGGCGCTGCAGCAGTTCCGCATCACGACGGCCGAGACCGCGATGACGGACCTGCGGACGCGACTGGTGCAGGGAGGGAGGTTCGTGGGCTTCGAGAGCGGCGCCCTGCGCCCGACCGAGGGGACGGACTACCTGGTGCTGGGCGCCAGCGGCACGCCCCAGGCCGGGACCCCGCTGCTGGACCCGTGGGACAACCCCTACCGGGTGCGTTTCCGGCTGGACCAGAAGGTCTACTCGCTGCAGTCCTCGGGCCCCGACGGCGTCGACGGGCCGTGCCGCGACGAGGAGCCGAACGCCGACGACCTGTGCCTCACGCTGGGGGGGCGCTGACCCCGCCCGGCCCCGCGCGACGCCGACTCGAGCGGCGCCCCGCCCTTCCCGACGCCAGGAACCCCGCCAGCAGCACCGCCAGCAGCAGTCCCGTTGCCGGCGCGGCCGCAGGGGCCCCCGCCGCGCACCCTCCCCCGTGCCTTCCCGGGGCGTCCGCGGCATCCATGCCGGGGGACGGGTCTGCCGTCGCCGACTCCTCCGGCCCGGCGTCCGGCGAGGCCGGCCGGTCCTCCTCCTCCGCGTCGGCGAAATCGCGCAGGCCCCCGTCCGGGATCGCCAGGTCCGCCAGGACGGCCACGTCCTCGATGCCGAGGGGCGCATCGCCCAGGCCCCCTTCGTCGCCCGCCGCATCCGGCCCGCCCGCGTCGTCCCCGGCCCCGGCCGGCGTCGGCCGGCCGCAGAACGCCAGCATCGCCTGCATCAGCCGGGTCCTTCCGACGGCGTCCTGCACCGTCTCCAGGGGGAAGCCCAGCAGCATGGATCGCCCCGGCACCGCCTCGCGGGCGACGCCGGCCAGGGCGCCCCCCGCGTACCACAGCACCGCCGACGCCCCGGGTGCGGCCTCCAGCACGTCGGGATAGGCCGCATCGTAGGTCGTGCCGGTCCCGTCGTCGAAGGCCAGCGGCCCGACGCCCGCCAGGGGCCCCGACGCCGCCGCGCCGACCTGCCGCGTCCCGGCGTCGTCCTCCGCGAAGACCGCGCCCAGGCGGTCGGCCAGGAACGCCGCGTCCGACGGGCTCCCCGTGGCGCCCAGGTCCCAGGCGACCTCCGTCCCGGTGGCCAGCAGGCATCCCCCGCCGTCCAGGAACGAGGCCACCATGGCCTGCTCGGCGTCCGAGAAGGTCTCGGCCTCGGTCGATTCGCGTCCCAGGATCCAGTCGGCCACCCGGTAGCCCGCAAGCGCCACGTCCCCGTCCAGGACGGCCTCGTTGGCCGCCCCGTCGAAGCCCCAGGCTCCCTCGTCCGCCGCGGCGATCGCCAGACCGTGTTCGACCGCGTAGTCGTGGTGATTGCGATCCTCCCGCACCCACGCGTCCAGCCGGTCGAAGCCGTTGACGACCAGCACGTCCGCCGGTCCCCCGTCGGGCCGCAGCCGCGCCCCCGCCGCCTCCGAAGCCGGGGATTCGCCCCCGCCGTTCAGCGAGGTCACGCGCACGACCACGACCTGCCCCGGCACCCCGCCCGTCACGTCCAGGGAGGTCCCCTGCGCGACCGTCCCCGAATCGAACCCGCGCCCGTCCCGGGCAACGTACACCCGGTAGGCCTGAGCCCCCTCCGCCGTGCGCCACGACGCCCGCAGCGTCCCCGCGCCGGTCCCGCGCAGCACCAGGTGCGTCGGCGGCTCGGGCGGGAAGGGCCGCCCCGGCGCCAGGACCTCCTGCAGCGCCCGCACCACCGCCCGGGACAGCACGCGGCGGAAGCGGGGGTCGTGCAGGCTGCGGTTGTCGGAGTACTGGTTCCCCGCCCCGGGCAGCACCCCGTCGAAGAACGCCGACTCGATCAGCGCCCCCGGGATGCCGTCCAGCGACCGCAGTTCGCCGAAGTTCGCGACCAGGTTCCCGCCGTCGTGCCAGCCGGGCTCCCACTCCGCCCGCACGTCCCGCACGATCCGCGCCTGGATGGCCGCCTGGAGATCGGCGCTGCCCGCGGGCTGGTCGCACAGGGCCGGGTCCAGCGTGTCCCAGCGGACGCCGGTGCCGCAGTTGTGCCGGTAGGTGGAGGTCCCGGAGGAGGTCTGATCCCCCCCGGCGTTGGCGTGCAGCGACACGTACACCCCGGCCCCGATCGCGTTGGCCCACGCGGGTCGCACCGTCACGTCGTTGTAGGCCGAGGTCCCGGGCATCCCGTCGAATGACAGCCAGTGCAGCGCCGCCATCTGCCAGCGGGGCAGCCCGGTGTCCCGATCGACCCCTCCCCCGATCCGGACGGCGTCTGCGATGGCGTAGCAGTTGCCGGACGGGGGCGGCTGCACGGCCACCGTCGCGGGGCCCTTCCCGAACCGGAAGCGTCCCAGGTAGATCCACGCCGACCCGTCGTCCCGCTGGTCTACCACGAAGTCCGTGGCGCCCCCGGCGTGCTCCACACGGAAGCGCGTGTCGGGGCAGCGGTTCGTCCCGGCAGCGTGCCGGACCTGGACCCAGTAGTCGCCCTCGGACGGCACCTGCAGCGTCCAGAAGGCTTCGCCCCCCCCGGACGCCGGCAGCGCCCGGTAGTCCCCGGCGTACCCCAGCCCGGCCAAGGTGCCCGCCTGCCAGGGACCGACCTCCGCGTAGCCGGGGTCGCCATCGTCCACCACGACCTCGGACTCCTGCCGGTCCAGTTCCCGGGGCACGAACACCTGCGCGCCCGCCTGCCTCAGCAGCGGCACCAGGTGGTCCTGGCAGATCTCGGAGGTCAGGAGATCCTCGACCAGTCCCTCGCACGACCCGCACAGCGTCCACTTCCAGCGGGACCGCTGGAACGAGCCGTCCTCGATCAGCCAGCCGTGGCCGGGGCTGATCGCGATCCGTACCCCCTGAAGCGCCGCGCCGAACGGGAACGCCTCGCCGGCGGGCCGGTACGACGAGGTCGGCGGCTGGAACTCCTGCGCGGGCAGGACGGGCGACGCCAGCGTCGCGAGAACGACGATCGAAACGACGAGGACGCGGGACACGGCTCCTCCCCGGGGCACCCGGGCAAGTGTACCGCGAACGGTCCGGACGGGAGCAGGGCGCTTCCCCCGGTCTCGGGCCCGCGTCCCCGGGGCTGTCCGGGGGGCACCGTCCGTGCTACCGTCGGGGTCCGGGCATGCTGGCGCGGGCGACGATGGGCCTCTTCGAGACGGCGAAACTGTTCCTGCTGGCCTTCCACGTCCTGCTGGCCCCCACCGCCTTCGTCCACGTCCTGCTGAACAAGCGCGAGCCCTACGCCGCGGCGCTGTGGATCGTGATCATCGGCGTGCCGGTGATCGGCCCGCTGTTCTACTGGGCGTTCGGGATCAACCGGATCGCCCGGAAGGCCCGCCGCCGCCTCCGGCAGGGCTCCCTGAAGGATGCCGGCCCGATCCAGGTCCCGGCCGAACTGGAGCCGCTGCGACGCGTCGGGGACGCCGTGGCCCGGTACCCGCTGGTGAACGGCAACAAGGTGGAGCTGCTGGTCAACGGCGACCAGACCTACCCCGCGATGCTGGCCGCCATCCAGGAAGCGCGCCACAGCCTGGGCATCGCCTCCTACATCTTCGACGACGACGACGTGGCGGCGCGCTTCGAGACGGCCCTGCGCGACGCCGCCCGGCGAGGCGTGCAGGTCCGCGTGCTGGTGGACGGCATCGGCGCCTCCGGCATGGGCCCCCGCCTCCGCCGCAGCATGATGGCCACCGGCGGCCGCGTCGTGTCGTTCTGGCCGCAGGGCCGCTTCCTGAAGCATCCCGGCCTGAACCTGCGCAACCACCGGAAGATCCTGGTCGCGGACGGCCGGGTCGGCTTCACCGGGGGCCTGAACGTCAGCGCGCGGCACTGCACGCCGGAAGGGGACCGGCACCCGCGATCCAGCGATTGCCACTTCCGGCTGGAGGGCCCGGTCGTCGCCCATCTGTCGGCCACGTTCGCCGAGGACTGGGAACTGGTCACCGGCGAGGTGCTGAAGGGGCCGAACTGGTTCCCGGGCCTGAAGCCCGCCGGGGACGTGGTGGCCCGCGGCATCTCCTCCGGCCCCGACCGGACGCTGGGACGGCTGCATTCCCTGCTGCTGGGCGCGCTGCGGACGGCCCGGGCCCGCGTGGACCTGATGACGCCCTACTTCATCCCGGACAAGGCCATCCTGGAGGCGCTGCGAACCGCCAGCCGTTCGGGGGTCCGGGTGCGCCTGCTGCTGCCGCGCCGTGCCGACCACCGCTTCATGTCGTGGGCCGCCCGTGCCTACCTGTGGGAACTGGTCCAGGCCGGGGTCGAGGTGTACGAGATCCTGCCCGAGTTCGTGCACGCCAAGCTGGTGCTGGTGGACGGGCAGTGGGTGATGTTCGGGTCCTCGAACCTGGACGCCCGCTCGTTCCGGCTGAACTTCGAGTTCAACGTCGAGGCGTACTCCCCCGCGCTGGCCAGGCGGGTGCAGGAGTACGTGAACCACTACCGCGGCCAGTCGGATCGGGTCACGCTGCGCAGCCTGAAGGACGAGCCCGTCGTGGTGCGCCTGCGCAACGCGTTCGTCAAGCTCTTTTCGCCCTATCTGTGACGAGATGTCGCCGGCGTCCCGCATGGCGAACGTCTGCTGCGGGCACCCGACCGTCCGCAGCACGCGAGCCCCGCCAGGCCGCGCGAAGCGTCGTCCTGGCGGCTAGTCGTAGTAGAACATGCCCATGCGGTCGAAGGTGACGGCGCCCAGCGCGTTCATCAGGATCGACAGCACGAAGGCCACGGTGAACGCGCGGCCGAACTTCCGCCCGCACACCGCCAGCAGCACCAGCAGGTACGGCATGAAGTCCAGCCCGAACCGGTACCCGAACTGGGCCCAGCCGGTGTTCTGGTAGAACAGGTCCGGGATCGCCACGATGCAGCAGGTGACCAGCAGGTTGCGGGCGAACGTGCTCCAGGTCTTCGGGTACAGCAGGAAGATCAGCACCGGCGTGGTCCACACCATGCCCAGGCCGTGGCGCGTGACGTGGATGAAGGGCGGGAAGCCGTCGAACACCGGCGGGTTCGTGAAGGCCGCGCCCAGGTTCGCCTTCAGGAACCACCACGAGAACAGCCCGTGGTCGCGGATCGAGGCGCGGGTGCCGTTCGCCAGGAAGGTGTGCCCGAACTCGCCGAACGACTCGAACCGCGCGTGGTTGTATGCCATCAGCGCGAAGCCGATCGCCAGCACCGGGGCCGCGAACAGGAGGCCCTTGCGCAGGAACGTCCCCCACCCCGGCCACCGCATCCGGTCGCCGTCCCGCAGCATCTCCAGCGCGAAGAAGGGCGCGGCGAAGGCGATCGGCGTACGCGTCGCCATGCCCAGGCCCAGCATCAGGCCGGCCCAGAACGGGTAGCGCGCCTCGACGCTCAGCAGGATGTAGGCGACGTGCAGCGAGATGCCCACGATCAGGGCGCTGAACCAGACCTCGCCGCGGATGGCCGAGAACAGGTTCACGGTGCCGAACGTGAACAGGATCGCCAGCAGGACGTTCTCGCGGGTAGTCCGCGCCGACAGGCCCCGCGTGCGAAGGTACTCCAGCAACAGCAGGATCAGCACCGCGTTCAGCGCCGCGTTCAGCACCGTGAACAGCACGTCGTTGACATCGTATCCCCAGATCAGGAAGGCCGGCATCATCGCGACGGCGGGGAACGGCGGGAACGACACGTAGTACAGCGTCTCGTCGCAGCGGTGGGGCGGCGTTCCGCAGTCCCTGGCGATGTCCAGTTCGGGGTCGATGATGCGCATCGTCCCGTCCAGTTCGCGGAACCTGTTCTTCTGGTCGCCCTGCTGGTCGGACCAGGGGAAGACCCCCTTGACCCAGGTGCCGTCGGTCAGCTTGATGACCCGCAGCGACGCCCAGTCGTTCCACCCGACCGCCTTGCCGTTTCCCTCGGTCAGGTGGCGGTCCACGGCGGCCTGAAGGCCCTGCGGGTCGTCCGGGCGCTCCTTCTGGCCGCGGAAGCGCCTGGGCGTGTCGGTGTCCAGCCGTCCGTGCAGGAAACTGTTGGCCAGGTCCAGGAAGTGGAAGTGCCGCGACGGTTCCAGGATGTTGTTCCACGAGAACAGGCCCAGCACCAGCGCGCTGCCCGCGAACAGCAGCAGCGGCACCCGCGCCCGACGAAGCATCTGGACGAATCGCTGCACGGACCCCACCCCCCGGGAAGGCCGCGGGAATATACCAGACTCCGGGGTCATCTGCTATCCTAGGCCGGCCCGCGAGACGGGCTGCCGGATCGGCCCCGGGTGAACCGTTCACGGAGGCGCTGCCCTCGATGCCGTTGATCTCGCTGCACGGCGTGTCCAAGTCCTACCCCGGCGGGATCGAGGCGCTGAGCGACGTCACGTTCGACGTCGAGGAGGGCGAGTTCGTCTTCCTTTCGGGTCCGTCCGGCGCGGGCAAGACCACCCTGCTGCGGCTGCTGCTGAGGATGGAGGTCGCGTCGCGGGGCGACGTGCTGGCCTTCGGCCGGAACCTGCGGGCGCTGCGGTCCTCCGCCATCCCGTACCTTCGCCGGAACATCGGGGTCGTCTTCCAGGACTTCCGGCTGCTTCCGGACCGCACCGTGGCCGAGAACGTGGCCGTCGGCCTGCACGTGCTGGGCCTGTCCCGGCGCGACATCCGGCGGCGCGTGGCGAACACCCTGTACGACCTGGACATCGACCGTTACGCCCATCACTACCCCAGCATGCTTTCGGGCGGCGAGCAGCAGCGCGTGGCCATCGGGCGCGCCCTGGTGATGCATCCGGCGCTGATCCTGGCGGACGAGCCGACGGGCAACCTGGACTGGGAGTTGTCCAACGAGATCGTCCGTCTCTTCGAGGAACTGAACTCGAAGGGAACGACGGTCGTCATGGCCACGCACGACCGCTTCCTGCTGGACGCCTGCCCGCGGCGCACGATCCTGCTGAACCGCGGGATGGTGATCGAGGACCGCCCGGTCCCCGTGCAGCGCACGCACGATGCCGCGCCCCGTCCCGTTCGGGAGGCTGCCGGATGATCGCCCTCCGCATCGCGGCGCGGCAGTCTCTGCACCTGCTGGGCCAGGGGCTGAAGGGCCTGGTCGTGTCGCCCGGCCAGACGGCTGCCTGCATCCTGTCGCTGGCGGTCGCGGGCTGCCTGGTCGTGCTGTCCGCGTCGTTCGGTTCCCTGGCCGTGCAGGTGCTGGACCGGGCGGGCCGCAGCGCGAAGGTGCTGGTGTACCTGAAGGACGAGGTGCCTGCGGACCGCGTGAAGGACCTGATGGCGCGCATCGGGGCCCGGCCGGACGTCGAGGCGGTGCAGTACGTCACCCGCGAACAGGACCGGGCCCGCAACACCGACCTGCTGCCGAAGGACCTGGCCGCGTCGATGCCCCCCGAGGCGGTGCCCGGCCAGCACGGGCTGGACGTGACCTTCCGCGCCGGTGCGGGAGGGACCGGCGGGGTCACGGAACTGGCGGCCTTCCTGCGCGCGCTTTCCGGCGTGGACGTCGTCGCCGAGCCCCCGGTGGGGGCCGGCCGGCTGCGCGCGCTGGGCGCCGCCGTGGGGTTCCTGCGGACGGTCGTCACGATGCTGGCGGTGCTGCTGCTGGTCGGCACGCTGTTCTTCGTGGTCGGCACGCTGACCCGCACGATGGAACGCCGCCGGGACGAGATCTCCATCCTGCGCCTGCTGGGCGCCACCGACACCTTCGTCCGGTCGCCCATCCTGGTCCAGGGCATCTTCCAGGGCGTGTCGGGCATGGTGCTGGGCGCGCTGGCGGCGCTGCTGGTGTCGGGGGCGGTGAACGCCTGGCTGGCGGCCGAGTTCGACGTCGCGGTCCGGCTTCCGACCTGGCCCGGCCTGGTGCTGCCCCTGGCCGTCGCGGGAGGCACCGTGGTGGGCGTCGCCGGCACCTTCATCGCCACCGCCAGGAGGGAGGCGTGAGCCGACTTCGGCCGCGCGGGGCCGCCGCCGTGCCGCTGCCCCTGCTGCTCCTGCTGGCCGTCTCCGCCCTGGCGTCCGATGCCCCGCGCGATGCCCCTCCCCGTTCGCTTCCGGACC
Organism: uncultured Myxococcales bacterium; assembly: GCA_937975765.1. Lineage (GTDB taxonomy): Bacteria > Myxococcota_A > UBA9042 > DTJE01 > DTJE01 > CAIZWN01. Next base: position 15,670 of record CALJUR010000116.1, on the reverse strand, counting down.
TGCTGCGGGCCGAGATGTCCGTGCTGGACACGCTGGACACGGCCGTCTTCGAGGCCCGCCGGTACGAGACCCGGGCGCGGTCGGCCGAGGCCCAGCGTTGCGCGGCCGAGGCGCGGCTGTCCCAGGCCCGGCAGGCGCTGGAGGAGGCGCGGGCCCGGGAAGCGCTGGCACGCGGGCGGCTGGACTCCACGATGCGCATGCTGCGGGCGGCCGAGCCGTTCGGGTCTGCCGCGGTGCAGGTGCTGCTGGGCGGCGACGAGGAACTGTCGCGCCGGGCGGCGCTGCTGTCGCGCCTGACCGCCCGGCAGGCCGCCGATGCGAAGGCGATGGCGGACGCGGTGGCGGCGGCCGAGACGGCGGGATTCCGGGCCGGCATCGAGCGGGCGTCGGCCCACGCACTGGCGGTGTCGGCGCGCGAGGCACGGGAGCGCCTGGACGAGGAGGTCGCGCTGCGCCGGGCCCTGCTGCACGCCCTGGACCGCGACCGCGCGCTGCAGGCGAAGCACGCGGCCGAACTGGATGCCTCGCAGCGGGAACTGGTCCGGACGATCCAGGCCCGCAAGGGCACGCGCCCGGGGCCGATCGACTTCCAGCGCTTGCGGGGCCGGGTCAAGTCCCCCCTGGCCGGCGCCCGGGTCGTGGTGCCCTTCGGCGACGTCGTGCACGCCGTCTTCAAGACCCGGACCCCGCACCCGGGCCTGACCCTGGAGTTCCCGTCGTCCCAGCCCCGCAACGTCCGCGCGGTGGCGTTCGGCCGGGTCGCCTGGACGGGCCACATGCGGGGCCTGGGGGCCACCGTGCTGCTGGACCACGCGTCGGGCTGGTTCACGGTGTATGGCGGCCTGTCCGGGGTGCAGGCGCGGGAAGGGGCGGTCGTGCACGAGGGCGACCTGCTGGGACAGGTGGAGCCGGCCCCCGGGGACAAGGGCGCCCGGCTGTACTTCGAGTTGCGCCGGGAGGCCGTGGCGGTCGACCCGCGGCCCTACCTGGCCCGATGAGGTCCCGCGTGAGGCACCTGCCGCCGCTGCTGCTGTTGCTTTTCATCGCCCTGCCGGGCTGCGCGACGGTCCCCCGGCCCCGGCCCGCCGCGCCCGCCGTCGCGACCAGCCGTCCCCCCGCACACCGGCACGCCTTCCCCGACCCGGCCGCCGACCGCCCCTGGGTGGCCATCGTGATCGACGACATGGGCGACTCGCTGGACCAGGTGCGCCCGTTCCTGGAGATCCCGCTGCCGCTGTCGTTCGCGGTGCTTCCCACCGCCGCCGAGGCCGGCTTCGTGGCACGCTCGCTGTCCGAACTGGGCCGCGACGTGCTGGCCCACGTGCCCATGGAACCGGCCGAGCCCGGCCTGCCGGTCCCGCCGGGCACCCTGATGACCTCGATGGACGCCCCCGCCATCCGCGACGCGGCCCGGCTGGCCCTGGCGCGGGTCCCGGGGGCGATCGGCGCCAACAACCACATGGGTTCGGCCTTCACCCGCTCGTACGACGCGATGCGGCCGTTCGCGCAGGTGCTGAAGTCCCGGGGCCTGTTCTTCCTGGACAGCCGGACCGACCCGGGCACCATCGCCGAGGAGGTGGCCGTCGCCGAGGGCGTCCCCGCCATCCGCCGCGCCGTCTTCCTGGACCACAGCGACGACCCGGCGGACATCGCCGGGATGCTCCAGGCCCTCCAGGCCGCGGCCCGGGCGAAGGGCTGCGCGATCGCCATCGGGCACCCGCGGGCGGCGACGATCGAGGCCCTGCGACGTTTCGCGACCGACCCGGGGCGAAGCGTGGACGTCGTGCCGGTGTCGAGGCTGGTGGGACGGGGATGCGCGACCGGGGCGGCACAGGCGGCGCCGGGACCCTAGCGCCGCGCCGCGAAGCCGTCGGGGACGATCAGCAGGCAGCGGAACGAGCCCTCGCCCTCGCTGCGGGTCTGCAGGCCGGGGACCTCCTTCAGGGCCATGTGGACCAGGCGCCGGTCCTGCGCGTTCATCGGGCTCAGCCGCACCACCTTGCGCGTGGCGATCGCCTTCTCGCCCATCTTCCTCGCCAGTTCTCCAAGGACCTCCTCGCGCTTGTTGCGGAAGCCCTCGGTGTCCAGCAGCACCAGTTTGCGGCCCTCAGGGAACCGGTTGACGATCTTGTTCACCAGGAACTGCATGGCCGACAGCAGTTCGCCGTCCTTCCCCGCGACGTCGTCGCCGCCGGTCGCACGGATGTTCAGCAGGATCTCCTGATCCGTCTCGCGAACCGACACCTCGGCCTCGATCTCCAGCCGCTGCAGCAGGCCTTCCAGGACCTCCTTCGCGCGCGGTCCCTTGATCTCCGGGGTCCCCGCCGGGGCCTCCTCGCCTGCCTCGCCCGCCTCGCGTTCCGCCCTCTCGGGCCGGGCCGCCGGGGCCTCCTGCGCCCCCTCGCCGCCCATCGACCGCCGCAGGCCGGTATCGCCGGGCCCGGGCACGTACTCCTTCCGGTAGACCAGCTGGGCCGCGTTCTCGGGCACGCGCACCCGGATCCGCACCTGCTTGCCGAACAGCCCGAAGATCCCTGACTCGTGCGATACGACCTCCCAGGTCATGTCCGCGATGTTGACGCCCAGTTCCTGCGAGGCCTTCAGCAGGGCCTCCTCCTCCGACCGGCCCTCGAATTCCGCTTCCTTCATCGCATCCCTCCGGCTGGTCCTACCCTGCCTTGGCCACGGCCGGCTTCAGTTGCCGGTTCATCCAGAACTGGTGGCCCAGGGACAGCAGGGTATTGACCAGGATGTAGAACACCAGCCCGGACGGCAGGAAGAGCATGAACACCGTGAACATGATCGGCATCATCCACAGCATCATCTTCGCCTGCGCGGGGTCGCCCGCCGTCGGGGTCATCTTCTGCTGCAGGAACGTCAGGACGCCCAGCAGCACGGGAAGAACGAAGTAGGGGTCGTGGGCCGACAGGTCGTGGATCCACAGGCCCAGGGGCGCCTGGTACAGGTCCACGGCGCCGTAGATCGTGCGGTACAGGGCGATCCAGATCGGCATTTGCAGCAGCATCGGCAGGCAGCCGCCCATCGGGTTGACCTTCTCGCGCTTGTACAGGTCCATCGTGGCCTGGTTCAGGCCGGTCCGGTCGTCCTTGTACTTCTCCTTCAGGGCCTCGATCTTCGGCTTCAGTTCAGCCATCCGCCGCATCTGGACCATGCTCTTCTGCGTCCAGTACAGCGTCAGCAGCTTGACGATCAAGGTCAGCAGCAGGATGGCCACGACCCACGACGGGATCACCGAGTACGACAGGCGCATCAGCCACAGCATGGGCTTGGCCAGGATGCCCAGCACCCAGAAGTCGATGGTGTCGTCCAGTCCGGGTCCCGCGGCCTTCAGCGCGTCGAAGTCCTTGGGGCCGGCGAACGCCGTGAACGCGAAGGTGCGCGCGCGCCGCGCCAGCAGCGCCTTCTTCGCGGCCACGGCCTCGGCACCCTTGCCCTCGGTGGAGACCTTGTCGATCGCGACGATGTCCTCGCCCCCCGACAGGCCCAGCAGCGCCTCGGCCTGGCCGCACGGGATGCGCCCTGCGAAATCCCCCGTCGGCAGCAGCCAGTCGGGCAGGCAGGACCCGGCGCCGGCCTTGATGGTGAAGGGCTTGCCCTCGGTGTCGCCCCATTGCAGCAGGGTGTTCAGCACGCCCGACCGGTCGCCCGCCGCCAGGCACTGGGACGGCAGGTCCGCCGCCGGCATCACGGCCATCAGGAAGTACCGGGAGTTGATGCCCGCGAAGCCGACCGCGCCGGTCCCCTCGAAGTTCGCCGTCTCGATCAACTTCTCGCGGGTCTTCTTCTCCAGTTCGCCGCCGGCGTAGCAGACGGCCTCCTTCAGGTCCGGCGGGGCCGTGAACATCGACTGGCCGCAGCCGCCGCCCCCGCCGACGGCGGGTTCCCACGCCGGGATCATCAGGCGCATCCGGCCCGTGACGGTGCCCTCGCCCACGTTGACGATCCGGACCGAGGCCTCGATGCGGTAGTCGTCGGCCAGGTGGTACTTCCTTTCGATGAACACGGTCGACGTGTCGGTGTCGGGATCGGGCCACACCATCGTGACCGAGGTGGGGGTGCGGGCCACGACCTTGAAGACGGGGTCCCTGGCGAAGGTCCCCCACAGGTCGCCCTGGACCGTGGCGTGCGACGGGTCGCGCTTCAGGACGCGGACCACCTCGGGGCCCCGCAGTTCCTCGAAGTTCAGCGACAGCGGGTAGAACTGGGGGTCCCAGGTGCTGACCATGTCCAGCGGGCCCGCCGCGCGCTTCTCGGCGGGGGGCTGGACCGGGCCCTTCACCTCGCCGCGCCCGGCCTGCGCGAACTGCGGGTCCGTCAGCAGGAACGACCGCAGGGCGCCCTGGACCGTCGAGATCCCGGCGACCGAGCGGCCGTAGCCGATCAGTTCGATGACCTCCTCGCCGGGCAGCGGCGCAAGGGGCTGGTCGGCCCGGGCCGGCAGGGGCGCCGTCGCCAGGAGCGCCATGAGCATCGCGAACACGGGCAGGCGGACAAGCGTCCTCATCGTCGATCTCACCCCTCGTGGGTTCCCGGCACCGGGTCGTATCCGCCCGGGTGCCCCGGATGGCACCTCAGCAGCCTGCGGGTCCCCAGGTACAGCCCCCGCAGGAGGCCGTGGGTCCGCAGCGCGGTCTGCATGTATTCGGAACAGGTCGGCTGGAATCGGCAGGCAGGCGGAAGCAGGGGCGAGACGAGGATGCGGTACAGGCCGACCAGCAGCGCCAGGGCCTCAGCGGGAACCCGCATCGCCCTCGCGAGGAAACGCTTCCAGCCGGAGGAGGGCATCCCGCAACTCCTGTTCGACGGCGGCCAGGCCCGGGGCGACCCGCCGGACGCGGTCCCCGGGTGGCTGCACCGGGCCACCTCCGCGGGACGCTCCTTCGGGGACCGGGGCCGACTTGACGACGACCACCAGGTCCACGGGGGGCAGCCGATCCTTCAACGAAAGGCGGAACGCCGCCCGCAACAAGCGTTTCCACCGGTTGCGGCACACGGCGGGACCGACCTTGCGCCCGACGGCCAGGCCCAGCCTCGGGCCCTCGCCTTCGCCTTTCGCCAGGAAAAGGATGAGGTTGCGACTGTGAGCCCGCCGACCCCGCCGCATCACGCGGTCGAAGTCCCGGCTCGCCAGGATCCGGCTCGTCCTTCCGAACGCCGGCACCCGCTCTTCCCCCGGCCGATCGGCCTCGGCGTCACTTCCCGGGGATCGTGGGCACCAGGACCTTGCGGCCCTTGGAGCGGCGCCGGGCCAGCACCTTGCGGCCGTTCCGGGTGGCCATGCGCGCCCGGAACCCGTGCGTGCGCAGCCGCTTGATCCTGCTGGGCTGGTACGTCCTCTTCATCTTCGTTTCCCGTGCAAGGCCGGGCATTTCCAGCCCGGCGGAAAGATCCCCTTCCCTCGCCCGGGCCAGGCCCGCAGCGGGGGATTATTGTAGGCCGGGAGGCGCGGATGTCAATGGGTTTTTCCAGGCCGGGGCAAGGATTCCTCGGGGCAGGCCACGGGCTGCTGGGAGGCGTCGTAGCAGGAGCAGCGGGTCATCTGGAGGTTCGCGGCGACGGCATCGATGACGGCAGTGTCCGTGACCAGCGGCAGGCGGCCGGCCAGGCGCAGCGTCGCCCCGGGCTTCACCTCCGTCGCGGCTCCTTCGCAGGCGAAGATCCGTGCGTCCTTCGACAGGTCGGTCACGGCCACGATGCACCCCTTCGTGACCTTCATGTTCGCGTCCAGGTCGTAGTCCATCAGCAGCGCGCCCGCCGAGTAGGCGTCCGAAGCGGCCAGTTCGATCACCCCGTCCGTGCCTCCGCGCTTCAGCAGGCCGGTACGCACGCTCCAGAACATCTGTCGCAGGCTGTTGTCGCCGCTGTCCCCGCGGCCCCAGGAGGTCATCGTCACGTACTCCTGCAGGCCGGCGGTGGACAGCGTCGCCCCCGAGTAGATCCCCACCCGGTCGAACCCGAACAGCCGCACCCAGGACGTCCCCAGCGTCGCCCAGGTGCTGGACATGCCGGGCTGCTGCTCCAGGGGCTTGTCCTTTTCGCCCACCGGGCCCTTGAACAGGACCTTCATCACCGGCGCGTCCACCGGCGTCTCGCCGAAGAAGCCCTCGGGCACGTCGCACGCGGGCAGCGGGTCCGCGCCGTCGGCCAGGAAGGCCGCCAGGACCTCGGTGGTCACCGCCGCGGTCTGGGCCGGCAGGAAGTTGTGCATGTGGCAGAAGGAGGCGTCCAGGTCGGGCGAGTAGTACGTCTCGACGTGGAAGCCGAAGTTCAGGCCGCCGTGCCCGTACAGGTCGCCCAGGACCGTCGGCAGGCGCATCAGGCCCAGGCCGTAATCGACGCTGCCCCCCAGCAACTGGATGGGGTGCCACTCCCGCATTTGCGCCAGCATGTCGCGCCCCAGCAACTCGCCGCGCTGCAGCGCCCGCTGGAAGGTCGCCAGGTCCGAGGGCGTGGACACGATGGCACCCGCCGTCCAGGTCGCGGACGGCTGCATCAGCGAGTTCGCGTCGATGGTCTGGGTGCCCGGCAGGTACAGTTCCCCGGGGACCAGCAGGAAGATCGCCGAGGGCAACTGCAGCAGCGGCACCAGCACGGACAGGTCCATGTAGCCGTGCACGAGGTTCGTCGCGTCGTCGCCGGCCTGCTCGAGGTAGGTGTGTTCCAGGCCCAGGGGCGCCAGCAGCCGGTCCCGGATCTCGTCGCGTGCCGACCGGCCGGACGCCTTCTCGCCGATCAGGCCCAGCAGGATCCAGTTGGAATTCGAGTAGGCCCCGCCCGTGCCCGGCGCGAAGTCCAGCGGGTCGTCCTGGACGAAGACCAGCAGGTCGACGGGCGCGAAAACCGGGTTCGTGCCGCCCAGCAACTGCGCCAGCAGGTCGGGCTTGACGATGTACTCGGGGATGCCGGACTGCATGCCCAGCAGGTGGCGAACGGTGATGGCGGACCACTGCGGGTACTCCGGCAGGTAGTCCGTCAGCGGCGCATCCAGTTCGACCTTGCCCTCCTCCGCCAGTTGCAGGATCCAGGTGGCCACGATCGGCTTGGTGTTGCTGCCGACTCGGAAGCGGCTGTCGTCCGTGACGGGCGCGCCCGCGACAACGTCGGCCAGGCCCGCGGTGCCCGACCAGGCCCTCTGGTCGCCGTCCCGCACCGCGAAGGCGATGCCCGGGTCGCCGCTGAAGACGACGTACTCGTCCAGGATCTGCTGCAGGAGGACCGCCAGCGCCGGGTCCACCGCATCCGGCACCGGGCGGGCGTCCTCCGTCGCGTCCCCCGCCGCGTCCCCGGGAACGTCTCCCTCCCCGTCCGTCGCGACGTCGCCGCCCGGCAGGTCGCCTTCCGGAATCTCCCCCGTGTCCGCGGCGATCCCCTCGCCGGCCGCGTCGATCGCGTCCGCCTGCAGGTCGCCCGGGGCGTCCGTCACGATCGACGGCCCGCCGCCGGTATCCCCGCAGCCCGCCGCCATCCCGAGGGCCAGCATTCCCGCCGCGAACGCCGCGCCCAGCCCACTCCCCGCCCTCACGCACCGCATGTGCACCTCCGCTGGCCCGGTCGTCCGGCAGTTCCGGGGTCCGGGCAGCTACAACGGTTCCACGTCCTCCCGCAACCGGGCCAGGGAAACCGCCCGGATGCGGTCCGCCAGCGGGAAGGTCCGATCCCCGGCGTGCAGCACGTCCAGCCGCTCCAGCCCCAGGTCCGCCAGCGCCACCCTCATCGAGGGCGTCACCCGCGGGGCGTCCGTCCGCTTCACCTCGAATCCCAGGCGCCGCCTGCCGCGCACCACCAGCAGCTCCAGTTCGGCCCCGGCGTGCGTCGCCCAGAAGTGGCACTCCTGGGGCCGGGCCCCCAGGCGCGCCGCCGCCAGGCCGATCGCGAACCCCTCCCACGACGCGCCCAGCCGCGGGTGGGACAGGAGGTCTTCCATGGTCTCCAGCCCCAGCAGCGAGTGCAGCAGGCCCGGGTCCGCAAGGTACACCTTCGGCGACTTCACCTGGCGCTTGTTCAGGTTCTCGTGCCAGGGCGCCAGCCGTCGGGCCAGGTACGTCCCGCTCAGGACGTCCAGGTACCGTCCCACGGTCGTGTCCGAGACGCCCAGCGACCGTCCCAGCGCCGAAGCGTTCCAGACCTGGCCGTGCACGTGGGCCAGCATGGTCCAGAACCGGCGCAGCGTCGCGGCCGGGATCGACAGGCCCAACTGGGGCACGTCCCTTTCCAGGTAGGTCCTCACGAAGTCGGCCCGCCAGTCGGCGGCGGCACGGTCGGAACCCGCCAGGAACGATCGTGGAAACCCGCCACGCAGCCACAGTCGCTGCAGTTGCGCCGGGCCCACCTCGTCGAGGTCGAAGCCGGGAAGCTCGTGGAAGGCCGCCCGCCCGGCCAGGCTCTCCGAGACGTTGCGGACCAGCAGCGGCGAGGCGCTCCCCAGCAGCAGGAATCGCGCGGGCGTGCCCGGGCGATCGGCCAGGACCCGCAGCAGCGGGAACAGGTCGTGGCGCCGCTGGACCTCGTCCAGGACCACCAGGCCCCGCAGGTCCCGGAGAGCCAGGGACGGCTCCTCCAGGCGGGCGGCATCGACCGGGTCCTCCAGGTCGAAGAAGGTCGCCGGGACTGCCCCCCGCTCCGCCACCTGGCGCGCCAGGGTGGTCTTGCCGACCTGCCGCGCGCCCAGCAACACCACGATCGGGCTGCGTTCCAGCAGGTCCAGGATGCGACGGAGATGGCTGTCGCGGGGAACCGTTCCGCCTTGAAAATTCCTGTCCATGGTTGGAATCTTCAAGGCGATTGGCGCCGGTGTCAACCCCCCGGGACCGGGGACCGGCTAGTACGCGATCCCGAAGACGACCTGGGTGTCGGTGGGCCTGCCGCTGTAGATGCAGGTGCCGGGCGTCCCGTCCTGGTCGAACGGGATGCATCGGACGGTGACCTTGGTGTCGGCCTTGATCTGCGCCTCGACCTCCTTGTCGGGCAGGAAGTACCCGCGCAGGAAGCCGCGGCCGCCGTTCGCGAAGTAGGCCTTCAGTTCGTCGTACGAGGCCACCGGCCGGACGTTCGCGTCCCGGAATGCCTTCGCGCGTTCGAACAGCCCCTTCTGGATGCCGAGAAGCTTCGCGTCGACGTAGGCGCGGGTCAGGTTCGCGACCGGCAGGAACTCCTTGCCGCCGTCCAGCCGCGACTTCACGACCACCTGCCCGGAATCGCAGTCGCGCGGCCCGATCTCGATCCGCAGCGGCGTCCCGCGCTGCTCCCAGAAGTAGTGCTTCTCGCCCGGGCGCATCGTGTCGCGCTGGTCCAGCACGACGGCCTGCGACGTCAGGGGGTTGTAGAAGAACTGCAGCACCTGGCCCGCGCCGAAGCGCCGGTCCGCCGCCGCGACCTCCTCCTCGCCCAGCAGGCCCGCCAGCGCCTTGCGCGCGAACGCCAGCACCTTCGCCTTCTCGTCCTCGGTCTTGAAGATCGGGATCACGGCGGCCAGGGTGGGCGCCACCTTCGGCGGCAGCACCAGGCCCTCGTCGTCGCTGTGCGCCATGATCATCGCGCCGATCAGCCGCGTGCTGACGCCCCAGGACGTCGTCCACGCGTTCTGCAGCACCTGGTCGCGCCCCTCGAACCGGATGTCGAAGGCCTTCGCGAAGTTCTGGCCCAGGTTGTGCGAGGTGCCCATCTGCAGCGCCTTGCCGTCCTGCATCATGCCCTCGATGCAGTAGGTCCGCACGGCACCTGCGAACTTCTCGGAGTCCGTCTTGCGGCCCACCAGCACCGGCACCGCCAGCACGTCCTCCGCGAACTGCCGGTAGCACTCCAGCATCCGCATCGTCTCTTCCTCGGCCTCCTCGGCCGACTCGTGCGCGGTGTGCCCCTCCTGCCACAGGAATTCCATCGTGCGCAGGAACAGGCGCGTGCGGCGCTCCCAGCGGACGACGTTCGCCCACTGGTTGATCAGCACGGGCAGGTCGCGCCACGAATGGATCCACTGCGCGTACATGTGCCCGATGATGGTTTCGGACGTCGGCCGGACGACCAGGGGCTCCTCCAGCCTCTCGCCGCCGCCGTGCGTCACGACCGCGCACTCCGGCGCGAAGCCCTCGACGTGCTCGGCCTCCTTGTGCAGGAAGGACTCGGGGATGAACAGGGGGAAGTACGCGTTCACGTGGCCCAGCGCCTTGAAGCGGCGGTCCAGTTCGCGCTGGAAGGCCTCCCACAGGCTGTATCCCAGCGGGCGGATCACCATGCAGCCGCGGACCGGCGCGTAGTCGGCCAGTTCGGCGGCGGCGATGACGTCCAGGTACCACTGGTTGTAATCCTTCTCGCGGGTCGTGATGTTCTTGGCCATGGTCAACCTCTCGATTCAATCACTGCCGACACGCGTCAACGGAACGCGAAGCGGATCCGATGCACGCGCGTCCGCCACGGCGGCCTGGGTCCGCCGTGGCGCTGTAGGGCGGGGGCCCTGTCCCCCGCCTGCTCCCGCCCGGGCACGGAGGCGGAGTCGACGGGTTTCCGACGGAAACTCCCGACGCAGCCGGGGTCGCCTCGGAAGCACTGAACGACGCCCCGCGCCCCGCCATCCGCCGTCGAGGAAGGGCGACCGGTCCCGATCAGGTTCCTGCCTCGTACGCGTCGCGGTAGCGGATCTGATCCTCGGTCAGGACGTCCAGCTCGATGCCCAGCGTCGCCAGCTTCAGCGCCGCGATCTCCTGGTCCTGCGACGGCGGGATGTCGTAGACCCTGTGCTCCAGCCCCCGGCCCTCGCGCGCCAGCCGCAGCATCGACAGGAACTGGTTCGCGAAGGACATGTCCATCACTTCCGACGGGTGGCCTTCGGCGCCGGCCAGGTTCACCAGCCGCCCCTGCGCCAGCACGAACAGCCGCCGGCCGTCCGGGGTGACGTACTCCTCGTTGTTCGACCGGATCTCGCGCTTGCCGACCTTGTAGCCTTCCAGCTGCTCGAGGTTGATCTCGCAGTCGTAGTGGCCGGTGTTGCAGACGATCGCGCCGTCCTTCATCCACTCGAAGTGCCGGCCGACGATGACGTCCTTCATGCCGGTCGCCGTGATGAAGATGTCGCCGCGCCGCGCCGCCTCGTCCATCCGCACCACGTCGAAGCCGTCCAGGTTGGCCTTCAGCGCGGCGATCGGGTCGACCTCGGTGACCAGGACGCGGGCGCCCATGCCGCGGGCACGCAGCGCGCACCCCTTGCCGCAGTGGCCGTAGCCGGCGACCACGAACACCTTGCCGGCCAGCAGCACGGCGGTCGAGCGCACGATGCCGTCGATCGACGACTGGCCCGTGCCGTACACGTTGTCGAAGTCCCACTTCGTCTCGGCGTCGTTGACCGCGATGACCGGGTACTTCAGGGCGCCGGCCGCGGCCATCGCGCGCAGCCGGTGCACGCCGGTGGTCGTCTCCTCGGTGCCGCCGGTGATCTGCGGGCAGCGGTCCGGGTACTCCTTGTGGAACGTGTGGATCAGGTCCGCACCGTCGTCCAGCGTCAGGTTCGGATGCATCTCGATGGTCTGCCGGATGCACCAGTAGAACTCCTCGCGGGACAGGCCCCGCCAGGCGAAGATCGGCACGCCCTCGGCGGCCAGCGCCGCCGCCACGTCGTCCTGGGTGGACAGCGGGTTGCAGCCGGACCAGGCCACCTCGGCGCCCGCGGCCACCAGCGTGCGGACCAGGACCGCCGTCTCCTTGGTGACGTGCAGGCAGCCGGCGATCCGGTGACCCTTCAGGGGCTTCGTCTCGGAATACTTCTTTCGCAGGGCCATCAGCACCGGCATGCGGGACTCGGCCCACTCCAGCTTCTTCAGGCCCTCGGGGGCCAGGGCGATGTCACGGACCTTGTGGTTGGCGCCATTGGACTGCACGGGATACCTCCCAGGTTGACGGCGGGACGGCGAACGGCTAGTTTCGTCGCGGCCCGCTCAAGGCGGCGGAATCGTAAGCGATGGCCCGGGACCTGTCAAACACGCGTGCGCGCGGCGGGTGCGTATCCTTGCTGGCCCTGGGGTCGAACCTGGGCGACCGGCGGGAGAGGCTGCGCGAGGGGGTACGGCGGCTGGCGGCGGCGGGCGACCTGGTCGTCGAGGCCGCGTCGTCGCTGTACGCCAGCGCGCCGGTGGCCGCGGCCGGGGGCGAGTTCCTGAACGCGGTGATCCGCGTGCGCACGACCCTTTCCGCCATCGACGTGCTGGTCCGCGTCAAGGCGATCGAGCGGGCGATGGGACGCACCGGGTCGCAGGGGGACGCGCGGCCGCTGGACGTGGACGTGCTGTACTTCGGGAACGACGTCCTCCCGGGACCCGACCTGGTCGTGCCGCACCCGCGCCGGATGCAGCGCCCGTTCGTGCTGGTGCCGCTGGCGGAAGTCTGCGGCGACCTGCCCGAGCCGGGGACGGGGATGCGGGTGATCGACGCGGTATCCGCCCGGGCGGCGGCCGGCCGCGGCCAGGTCAGCCGGGTCGAGGGACCGGGCTGGCTGAGGGATGTGCTGCAGGAGTCGCGCCGGCAGGCCGGGATCGTGCGGCCCTGCCTTTCGTGAAGGAGTGGATCGGTGAACCTGCGTTCGGGATTCGTCGGCGCGCGGTTGCTCCTGTCGCTGCTGGCCCTGGCCGCGTGCGGCCGCGGCCGCGAGGTTCTGCCCCTGCCCGAGGCGCCCGGCCCGGGGACGAAGGTCGCGCTGTCGCCGCTGGAACTGAAGCACCCCGAGGCGTTCGACCGGCTGGACCGGCGGGTGCTGGAGTCTGACGGCCCGGAGGGACTGGTCGCGGTCTACGACGACCTGGCGCGCGTGGCCCCGGACGACCCGCGGGTGCTGGTGCGCGGCGCCCTGGCGGCACTGGCCGCGGATCCGAAGGAGAGGGGGCCGGCGGTGGCCGCCGGGGTTCTGGCGAAACTGTCGAAGGCGGCCCCGGGCGATGCCGACGCGGCCTGGCTGGCCCTCCGGGTGGCGCGCCTGGGGCTGGCCCCGGGCGGGCAGGCGCTGTCCGCGGGCTCGCAGGACCAGGCCGCTGCCCTCCGCTCGCTGGCGAAGGAGGCGGAGGCCTTCGCTGCCGCCCACCCGGGCTGGAAGGGCCCCTTCGGCGCGACGCCGGCCGACGCCGCGCGGATCGCGTCGGAGGCCACGGCCGCCGCCGACGCGTACGAGGCATCGCGGGCCGCGCCGCCGGCCGGGGAGGATGCCGTTGCCCCTGCCCGCTGACCTCCCTCCCTCGCTCGGCGACGCTTCCCCCGGCGCCGCGCCGCACTGGCTGTCCCGCATGGGCATCGGCCTGGGCCTGGGCCTGTTGACCTTCCTGGCTTTCGGGCTGTGGGCCGACGTGGACCGGCTGGGAGACGCGGCTTCCTCCTTTGCCTGGGCCTGGATGGTGCCGGTCCTGCTGCTGTCCCTGGGCAACTATGGCCTGCGCTTCCTCCGCTGGCAGGTCTACCTGCGCGCCACCGGCATCCGGATCCCGGCCGGCTACTCGGCCGGGGTGTTCGCGTCGGGCCTGGCGATGTCGGTCACCCCGGGCAAGCTGGGCGAACTGCTGAAGGCCCTGCTGCTGCGCGACGGTGCCGGGGTGTCGGCGGCGCGGTCGTTCCCGGTGGTCGTGACCGAGCGGCTGGCGGACCTGGTCGCCGTGCTGGCGCTGGCCGGCGCGGGGCTGTCGCTGGGCCTGGGCAGTCCGGGCGTGCTGCTGGCCGGCGCGGGACTGACGGCCGCGATGTTCCTGGTGCTGGCCACGGGCCCCGGGACACGCCTGACCTTCAGGGCCTTCGCGCTGCTGGCCCGCAGGAAGCTGCCCCAGGCCGCGTTCGAGGAGGCCCGCGAGGCCCAGCGCCGCCTGTGGGCGCCCGCGCCGATGATCGCCGGGATCCTGCTGGGCATGCTGGCCTGGTTCGCCGAGGCGGCGGGCCTGTTCGTGGTGGTGCGGGCGTTCCCCGACGGCGCCCTGGGCCTGGCCCCCGCAACGTTCATCTACGCGGTCGGCACGCTGGCCGGGGCGCTGTCCTTCCTGCCGGGGGGACTGCTGGCAACCGAGGCGACCCTGGCGGTGATGCTGGCCGCCCAGGGCTTCCCCGGCGTGGATCCCGCCACCGGCGACGCCCTGGCAGTGGCCTCGACGCTGCTGATCCGGCTGGCGACCCTGTGGTTCGCGGTCGCCATCGGGGGCCTGGGCCTTCTGTGGCTGTCGGCCCGGCGGAAGGCGTCACGATCCTGACGGCGTGAAGGCGCCCCCCGGGCACGCGCCGGGCGGGAGGACGTTCGTGGATTCCCCGGTCCGGGGTCGGCCCGGCGCGCCGATGGATGCCCCGGGCCGCACTGCAGGACCGCCCGGGATCGGGTTCGAAGCGCGCATGATTCTTGCTGGAGGGGCCTTTCCGGGACACCGGAAATACCGGTTGCCCCGTCCGGGGGTTCCCGGTATGATTCGCCGGATTTTGGCCCGTTTCGAGGGGTGAGGTCAGCGATGGTCAATGCTTCCAGAACGTTCGCCGCGCTCGCGCTCCTGTGCTTCGCGCCCGCCGCGTTTGCGGAGGAGCCGGTTCCGGCCCCGGCGGAAACCCCTGCCGTGACCGCGGAGGCCCCGGCCGCGACCGCGGAGGCCCCGGCCGTGACCGCGCCGGCGACCCCCGAGGCCGCCAAGGCCGACGGCGACAAGAAGAGGGAAGAGGCGATTCCCGACTCGGTGCTGCAATTGACCGGCGCGGCTTCCGGCGGCAAGCGGAAGTCGCCGTTCGGCGTGAACGTCCTGCTGGAGCAGTCGCTGGGCATCGGCACCTTCGTCGCCGACAAGTACGCGCGCAACCCCTACTACGGCTGGACGCTGCAGTTGCGGCCCCGCTACTACTTCACCGACAAGTTCTTCGCCGAGCTCAGCTTCGCGCTGACGGGCGAACTGACGACGTCCTACCAGACGTCCACCACGACGAAGCGGCAGGTCATGCCGTCCGACCTGATCCTGAACCTGAAGTACAGCAACGTGTACAAGATCCCCGGCCTGGGCATCGGCATCTCCCCCTACCTCCGCCTGGGCGCGCCGACCTCCTACGAGAGCCGCTACCGCAACCTGTACCTGTCCACGGCAGCCGGCCTCAACCTGACCCGCATGTTCGGCAGCCACGTGCTGGTGGACTACATGTTCCGGTTCAACAAGAACTGGAACAAGACCGCCCAGCCGACCATCACCGGCAGCCAGATCGCCCTGTCCCGCCTGCGTGGCAACGAGGACGTGGGCGGCGGCGAGGTCATCAACGGCGACGACAACAACATCTCCTACTCGGTCTACAACGCGCTGACCGGCTCGTTCATCATCACGGACGAGTGGTCGATCACGCTGCAGTTGGCCATCCAGAACTCCTGGACCTACCTCAGCATCCCGAAGGACGAGCAGTCGTCCCCGAACGCGAAGGAGGGCCGAGGCCAGCGCGACCGGACCTACGGCGTGCTGGACATCACCTACCAGCCCTGGGAGCACTTCGGCTTCTCGCTGGGCCTGTCCTCCGCGCAGCCGGCCAAGACCGCCGACAACAAGTCCTTCCGGTTCCCGTTCTTCGACTTCTCGTCGGAAGGGAACAACTACACGACCGTCTACTTCGACATCTTCGCGAACTACTAGGAGCCTGTCGGGAAATAGTCCAAGCGTAGGATCGACGGGGTGTTGAGGCC
>CALJUR010000115.1 GCA_937975765.1 uncultured Myxococcales bacterium | reverse complement strand
CGTGGGAGCCGTGCGACCCGTGCGAGCCGTGGGAGCCGTGCGACCCGTGCGAGCCATGCGACCCGTGCGAGCCATGCGACCCGTGCGAGCAGTGCTGCTCGACGCCCAGGTCGGCGGCCGGGCCCTGCTCGCCTGCGCCGGCGGCGCCGGAAGCGAGAGCGTGGCCGCTGGTGCCCGCCATCAACAGGAACGAACCGATCGCCGCTGCCTGACCGCGGGTGATCTTCCCCTCCTCGCTGGACAGGAAGTCCTGGACCCGCTTCTTGAAGGTGGGCAGTCTCGAGGCCATGGATACCCCTCCAGAAATCCGCCAACCGATTATCCGAAATGGATGCGGCTGGTGTCAACGTTTTTTTTCAAGCGCCGGAGAGGTTCTCCTCCCCGCCCCATACCGGAATCCGGGTCCCGAATCCCCGGGTAAGCCCGGCGCCATTCCGGACATCATCGCTCCGCAATCCTCACTCCGCCTCGGCCTCGCCCGCCGGCGCAGGCGCGACCCCACCCTCCGTGTCCGGCTGGGTCGGCGCGGGGTTCCCGCCGAAGCGCGCCTGGATCAACTCGGGCGAGAAGCGGACCTCGTTCAGCCGGACACAGGCGTGGATGTCCTGCTTGTCGAACTTCAGCAGCAGCTCGTCGACGAAGTCGTTCGCCTTCGCGTCCTCGATCCGCTCGATGTTCTCGACGTCCTCGCGGATCGTCCGCACGAGGGCCAGCATGGCCTGGTACAGGTCGCGGTGGACCTGGTTCCACAGCAGGATCAGGATCTCGGCGACCGTCTCGTTCCGCTTCTGGAACACCTCGAAGCGCAGCGCCTCGACGATGCGCTTGCGTCCCAGCATCTGGGGCCGGTAGCCTTTGAAGTGCCTCGCGAATGCCATCGGGTCCAGGCGCCGGACATGCTCGATCAGCAGCGCCGTGTCCAGCGTGCGGACCAGGTGGTCGAAGTCATCCTGCAGGGCGACGAAGTTGTCGATCGTGCTCATGGGGCCTCCTGGGAAGGGACGGGACGCGTCAGGCCCCGACCGCCTGGACGACCATGTCCGCCAGCGACGGGCCGGCCACCGGCTTCAGGTCGTAGCGCACGCGGACCATCGGCTTGTCGTCCCGGATCAGCCGGGACAGGTCGATCGGGGTGCCGACCAGCACGACGTCCGCAGGGGTGTTCCGGATGGTCTCGGCCAGTTCGGCGACCTGCTTCTCGCCGTAGCCCATGGCCGGCAGGATCTGCTTGCAGTGCGGGTACTTGGCGTACGTCGCGACGATCGAGCCGACCGCGTGGACCGTCGGGTCCACCAGCACCGCGCCGGCACGCTGGGCCAGCACGAAGCCCGCGCCGATCGGCATGCCGCCGTGGGTCAGCGTCGGGCCGTCCTCGACGACCAGCACGCGCTTGCCCTTCAGGTCCATCGGGCGATCCAGCGTCACCGTGGACTCGGCCTCGACGACCTTCGCCTTCGGGTTCCACTTCGCGATGGAGGCCTTGACCGTCGCCAGCGCCTCGGGCGTGGCGGAGTCGACCTTGTTGATGACGATCACGTCGCCCATCAGCAGGTTGGCCATGCCCGGGTAGAACGTCGTCTCGTGGCCGGGCCGCAGCGGGTCCGTCACGGTGATGTGCAGGTCCGGCTTGTAGAACGGCATGTCGTTGTTGCCGCCGTCCCACAGGATCACGTCCGCCTCGGCCTCGGCGGCCTTCAGGATGGCGTGGTAGTCGACGCCCGCGAAGACGATCGAGCCGGTCTCGATGTGCGGCTCGTACTCCTCCCGCTCCTCGATCGTGCACTTGTGCTTCACGAGGTCGTCGATGGTCGCGAAGCGCTGGACGGCCTGCTCGGCCAGGTCGCCGTAGGGCATCGGGTGCCGGACCACCGCGACCTTCTTGCCCAGCTTCCGCAGGGCCTCGGCCACGAACCGCGACGTCTGCGACTTGCCGCAGCCGGTGCGGACGGCGCAGACCGCGATGACGGGCTTCACGGACGGCAGCATCGTCGGGCGCGAGCCCAGCAGCACGTAGTTGGCGCCGGCGGCCATCGCGCGGCTGCCGATCTCCATCACGGTCTGGTGCGACACGTCGGAGTAGGAGAAAACGACGTCGTCGACGTCGTGCCGGGCGATCAGGGACTCCAGCTCGGCCTCCTCGACGATCGGGATGCCTTCCGGGTACAGGCGTCCGGCCAGCACGGCCGGGTAGCGGCGCCCGGCGATGTCCGGGATCTGGGCCGCGGTAAACGCCACGACATCGTACGCATCGTTGTCGCGGTACACGCAGTTGAAGTTGTGGAAATCGCGCCCCGCGGCGCCCACGATCACGACCTTCTTCCGGGCATTCGCCATGTCATCGCCTCCCTATCGGTGCTGGAAAAAGCCGGCGCCATCCTATCGGGCAAGGGGGAAAAGTCAAGGTGATCCGGGGGCGCTCCGGGCCGGCATCGGCGGCAGGTGTCCCGGTGCCGTCCGCATGGCGGAGCCGCGCGTTTCTTCCTTTGGCCCCGAACGCGTTACCCTAGCGGGGCACAGGCAGGACAGGGAGGATCAGGCATGGAAAAGAACCGTCGCGTCTTGTGGCTGGCCTTGCCGGCGTGCGCGTGGCTGGCCGTCGCGGCCGCCGGCTGCGGCTCCGACGAAGGCACGGGCGACGTCGTGCAGCCGGACGTCCCCGCGGAGGCCGTCGCCGAGATCCCGGTCGGGGACGCGGAAGTGCCTGCGGCGGACGAGGGGCCCGACACGGCCGACCCCGGCGCGGGGGACGATGGCGCGGCACCGGAGGACACGCCGGACCTCGCGGACACCCTGCCGGAAGAGGCGGCAGACCCCGGCGAGGACGTCCTCGCGGCCGATGTCCCGGACACGGCAGACCCCGGCGAGGATCCGGCCCCGGCCGATGTCCCCGACACGTCCGACCCCGGTTTCGACCCGGGCCCCGTCGTGCCGATCGAGGTGAACAGCGGCGCGACCGGCGAGTTCAGCCTCGCGGACGGCCAGTGGAAGGTGTTCTCGTTCCCGGCCGAGGCCGGGCAGGTGTACTCGATCTCGCCGCTGGCTCCCATCCTGCACGGGTATGTCGGCAGCACCCCGTCCGTGTCGCCGTCGTCCTTCGACCTGCAGACCCCCGAAAGCGGCATGCTGGCGTTCGAGGCCGGCGCGACCGGGACGAAGTACGTCGCGGTCGGCGTCACCGGCGGCGGCGCGTCGGGGTACTTCCAGGTCTCGGACGGCGGGCGACTGCTGTCCCTGGGCACGACGACGATCGACCTGCCCGCGTCCACGAAGGACGAGTACTACGTCTTCCACTTCCCGATCGCGGGCGGGACGTCGTACCGGCTGCAGGTCACCGGTCCCTCGACGGTCCAGTTCGGGATCTCGGCGGCCCCGCGATCCGAGCGCGGGCCGAACCGCGAATTCCTGTTCTCCAACTGGACGATGGCCGCGTATCTCCCCGTCGACGAGTCCCTGCCCGCCGCGCAGGTCGACGCGTCCTACTCGGGCTACTACTACTTCGCGATCAAGGACTACTACAACGCATCCGTCCCCGGCCCCCGGCAGGTCTCCGTCACGATCTCGGCGCAGTAGGACCGGAAGGGCCGGACGAGGCGGGGTCACCGGCTGCGGTTCACGCCGACCCGGGCGCACCGGTCCGCCAGCGGGCACTCCGAGCAGCGGGGGGAGGTCGGCCGGCAGACGCGCTGGCCGAAGGTCACCAGCAGCGCGTTGATCGGCTTCCAGTGGCGCTGCGGCATCGCCTTGCGCAGCCGCATCTCGGTCTCGTGCGGGTCCTTCGTGGCGATCCAGCCCAGCCGGTTCGGAATGCGGTGCACGTGGGTGTCGACGCACAGTCCCGGCAGGTCGAACCCCTCGGTCATCACCAGGTTCGCGGTCTTCCGGCCAACGCCGTCGAAGGTCAGCAGCACGTCCAGGTCCGGGGGCACCGCCCCCCCGAACTCGTCGACCAGCCGGCGCGACAGGGCCTTCAGCCGGGCGGCCTTCGTCGGGTAGAAGTTGACGGGGCGGATGGCGGCGGCGATGGCTTCGACGTCCATCGCGGCCAGCGCGGCGGGCGTGTCGGCCAGGCGGAACAGCCGGTCCGCGGCGGCCTCGGTCACCGGATCCTGGGTCCGCAGGCTGAGGATCGTCGCCACCAGCACGCGGAACGGGTCGGGACGCGGCCCGGCGATCTTCGTGACCGAGGGCGGATCGAAGCCCGCCCGCCAGGCGGACAGCGTCCCGACCAGGC
Organism: uncultured Myxococcales bacterium; assembly: GCA_937975765.1. Classification (GTDB taxonomy): domain Bacteria; phylum Myxococcota_A; class UBA9042; order DTJE01; family DTJE01; genus CAIZWN01. The sequence continues at coordinate 22,246 of CALJUR010000115.1, read as the reverse complement.
GGTCCCAGTCGGCCCGTCCGGCCCGGGGTGCGGCGGGATTCGCCCGGCGTTTCACGCGGGGTGCTCCTCCAGGAACTTCTCGCAGTCGATCGCCGCGGCGCAGCCCGTCCCGGCGGCCGTGATGGCCTGCCGGTACCGCGTGTCCACGGCGTCCCCGCACGCGAACACCCCGGGCACCGACGTCTCGGTGTGGCGCTTCGTGAGGATGTACCCCTGGGAGTCCAGTTCCACGTGTCCCTGGAACACCCCGGTGTTCGGCTTGTGGCCGATGCCCAGGAACAGCCCCTGCACCGGCAGGTCCGAGGCTTCCCCGGTCTTCGTGTCGCGCAGCCGCAGCCCGACGACCTCGTGGCCGGTCTGCGTCAGCACCTCCTCGACCACCGCGTTCCAGCGGAAGGCGATCTTCGGGTTCTCGAAGGCGCGCTCCTGCATGGCCTTGCTGCCGCGCAACCGGTCCCGGCGATGGATGACGGTCACCTTCGAGGCGAACCGGGTCAGGAACGTCGCCTCCTCCAGCGCGGTGTCGCCGCCGCCCACGACCGCGATCTCCTTCCCCTTGAAGAAGAAGCCGTCGCAGGTCGCGCACGCCGACACTCCGTGGCCGATCAGGCGCTGCTCGGACGGCAGGCCCAGGTACTGGGCGGACGCGCCGGTGGCCAGGATGACGGTGGCCGCCTCGACCCACTCCGCCTCGTCCACCTGCACCCGGAAGGGGCGCCGGCTGAAATCGACCTTCGAGGCGGTCGCGAACACCGTCTCCGCGCCGAAGCGCTGGGCCTGCTCGCGCATCTTGTCCATCAGTTCCGGTCCCTGGACGCCCTCCGGGAAGCCGGGGAAGTTCTCGATCTCCGTGGTCTGGGTCAACTGGCCGCCCGGATGGACGCCCTCCAGCACCAGGGGCTGCAGCCCCGCCCGCGCCGTGTAGATGGCGGCCGTCAGCCCGGCCGGGCCCGACCCGATGATCACCACGTTCCGCATGGAACCTCCTTCGTGCGTTTCACCCACACCCGGCAGACGGGACCCCGGGGACCCGCCGCGCGTCACCGGCATACTGTAGGCACGCTTCGACCCTGCACAACCCCGGGGGAGAATTCGCCGCCGATCCGGGCGACGGACCCTGGACCCTCCGTACCGGATCCGATACCGTTCTCCTGGAAACAGCCCGCAGCGGCGACAGGAGGAAGCCATGGAGGGAAGGGCCTCATTGCCGCACCGGATCGCGTTCGTGGCGATGGCGGTGCCCCTGGCCAGCCTGGCCGTCGCCTGCGGCGGCGCAGGGGACGGGGACACCGGGGTCGCGCCGGACCTGCCCGACGCATCCGAGACGGTGGCCCCGGACCCCGGGACAACGGATCCCGGGACGACGGACCCCTGGAACGATCCGGGGGAACCCGATGCCCCGGAGGAAGGCGACGAGACCCGGGAAAGCGGCTGCCTGGACCCCGACCTCGGCCCGCTTCCGGACCCGGGAGACCCGGGCCCGTCCGATCCCGGGGGCGCCGAAACGGTCGCGGACGGCGTCGATCCGGGGGATGCCGCCTCCGACCCGGGCCCTCCCCCGGATGCCGGCTGCCTCTCCGACGAAGGGTGCGCGCAGATCCTGGGACCTGCGCCCCCCTGCCAGCGCGCTGCCTGCGGAACGGACGGCCGCTGTTCGTTCGTGCCCGGGGAGAACGGCATCCCCTGCGAAGACGGGGACCCCTGCACGCTGGACGACCTCTGCCTCGCGGGCACCTGCGAGCCGGTCGGCGCCATGCTGGACTGCGCCGACGCGGACCCCTGCACCGACGACCGCTGCGTCCCCGGCACCGGTTGCACCCACACGGCGGCGCAGGACGGGACGCCGTGCGACGACGGCAACCCCTGCACCACCCCGGACGCCTGCGTGTCGGGGGCGTGCCTGCCGGGCACGAACCTCTGTGCCTGCCAGGAGGACGGCGACTGTCCCGACGACGGGGACCTCTGCAACGGCTCGCTGTTCTGCGATCGCAGTGTCGTTCCCTATGCCTGCGTGGTGAAACCGGGGACGGTGATCGAATGTCCCGACCCGCCCGGGGAATGCCTCGCGGCCTCGTGCGACCCCCCGACGGGCGCATGCGGCGAACAGCCCGTGGCAGAGGGCACGCCCTGCGACGATTCCGATCCCTGCACGATCGGGGACTGCTGCGTGGAGGGCGCGTGCCTGCCCGTCGAGGACGCCTGCCAGTGCCGCTCGGACCTGGACTGCGTGCCCTACGAGGACGGCGATCGCTGCGACGGCATGCTGGTCTGCGACACCGGGCACCTGCCCTACTCGTGCGTCGAGGACCCTACGACCGCGATCGTTTGCAGGCAGCCCGACGATCCCTGCCGGGTCTCGACCTGCGTCCCGGCCACGGGGGACTGCGCCGAGGCCGCCGCGCCGGACGGCACCCCGTGCGACGACCACGACCCCTGCACGGGGGACGATCGCTGCCTGTCCGGCACCTGCCGGCCGGGCCCGGTCCCCCTGTGCTCCTGTCCCTCCGACATGGTCCCCGTCGAGGACCGGTTCTGCATCGACCGCTACGAGGCTTCGAGGCCGGACGCCACCGCCTCGTCGCGGGGCGTCGACTCGTCGATCGCCGTCAGCCGCTCCGGGGCGCTCCCCTGGTTCCCGATCGCGTCGGTGACGGAGGCGCAACTGGCCTGCACGGCGGCGGGCAAGCGCCTGTGCCTGGTCACGGAGATCCTGCAGGCCTGCCAGGGATCGCAGGGACTGGCCTACGTCTACGGCAACGACTACGACCCGGCGACGTGCAACGGAATCGACACGTACTGCGACTGCCGGGAGTACCAGGGAACGGGCGACACGCGGCCCCCTCACTGCTGGGGGTCCGCGACCTGCCCCTACCCCGGCTGCTTCCTGTTCGGGCCGGACGGGACCTACGGCAGCGGGTGCGGCGGGTACTTCACGGCCCGGCCGACCGGCTACATGCCCGGCTGCGTCGACGAGTACGGCGCCTTCGACATCACGGGCAACGTCTGGGAGTTGGTGGCCATCCCGGACCCCCTGGCCCCCGGCGATCCGTCCCGGTACACCTACTCGTTCAAGGGGGGGGCCTACAACTGCAGCGACTCCCGGACCCTGCACCGCTGCGACGGCCTGTACACGAACATCTCGGCCATGGGCTTCCGCTGCTGCCGCGACCTGGAGTCCCCGGGGGCCTGACCCGGCCCCGGCGCCCGTCCCGTTTCGAACACGCGCAAATCACTGTCGTCCTGCCGGACTCCATTGACGGCACGGTCCCAGAGGGATAGATAATCCAACGTTCGTTGGAATGTTGGATATTCACCCCCGACATGGAGCGACCCCTCATGGAACATGGGCACGAATCCCGGACGGCGGATCTGGTCATCCTCGGCGGAGGCCCGGCGGGAATCCAGGCATCGAGGATCGTGAAGACGGCCCGGCCCGACTGGCGCGTGGTCGTGCTTCGGCCGGAGGAGCACTCGATGGTCTACTGCGCGATCCCCTACGCCATCGAGGGCCTCTTCCCGCTGGAAAAGACCTTCAAGAAGGACGAACTGGTCACCGAGACCGGGGCCGAACTGGTTCGCGCGACCGCCCGGTCCCTGGACCTGGCGGCCCGCCGGGTCCTCCTGGAGGACGGGCGAAGCCTGTCCTACGAACGCCTGCTGATCACCACCGGCGCCATCCCGCTGCGACCGCGGATCCCCGGCATCCACGCGCGAAACGTCTTCACCGTGAAGACGGCCCAGGATGCCCGCCGGATCATCGAGCGCCTCGCGCCCTTCGCCGACTGCGATGCCCCCGGCACCGGCAGGCCGACGGGGCCGGGGCGGCAGAAGGTCGTGGTCGTCGGTTCGGGCGCCATCGGCATCGAGCAGGCCGTCGTCTACGCCTCGCTGGGCCTGGAGATCCACCTGGTGGAGATGCGCGCCCACCTGCTGCCCCAGCTCCTGGACCCGGACATGGCCGAGGCCCCGATGAACGAGATCCGGAACCTGGGCGTGACCGTCCACCTGGACCGGACCGTCGAGGCGCTGGAAGGCGAACCGGCCGTCCGGGCCGTCCTCCTGGGAGAAGGCGAACGCATCGTCCTCGACCCCCGGCGGGATTTCGTGGTGATCGCGGTCGGGATGCAGCCGGACATCGGCTTCCTGGCGGGGTGCGGCTTCGAGCAGGGGCCGGATGGCCTGGCGGTCGATGCGCGAATGCGGACCTCCGTGCCCGGCGTCTGGGCGGCGGGGGACTGCGTATCCGGGATCTCCGGGATTGACGGGAAGCCCATCGGGGGCAAACTTGCCACGAACGCCGTTCCCATGGCCAAGGTGGCGGCGCGGGACATCCTGGGCGAGAAGGTCTCCTACCCGGGGTTCTTCAACGGGGCGGCCACGGTGGTGGGCACCTTGCGGATCGGCGGTACCGGCTTCACCGAGACCTTCGCGCGCGCCCGAGGGCTGAAGGTCGGTTCCAGCATCTCCGGCACCACGGCACGCTTCCCGATGATGCCCGACCCGGGCCACGTCAAGGTCAAGCTGGTGTTCGTGCAGGATACCGGGCGGCTGGTGGGAGCGCAGGTCATCGGGACCGAGGCCGTGGCCGAGCGCATCGACCTGCTGACCTTCGCCATCCAGATGGGGGCGTCGGTTTCGGACCTGGCGGCGTTCAGCTACTCGGCCCAGCCCTGGCAGACCTTCTTCCCGGCACGCAACGCCATTGTCGAGGCCGCCACGACGGCGATGGCGTGAGGGGGATCCGGATGGGCGAGACGCGGGACTCCCGGGTGGCCGAAAACAAGTCCCTGGAGGGATACGGACGGGTGGCCGAGGTCGCCCGGAGTTTCGCGGACCCGGTGCGCCTGGAGATCATCGAGGCCCTGGCCCAGGGGGCCCGGACCGTGGATTCGCTGGCAAGGGTCTGCGGGCTGCCCCTGAAGAACATCTCCCACCACCTGGGCCGCCTCCGGTCCGCGGGGCTGGTGGATCGCGTCCGGCTGGGAAGGCGGGCGGTGTACGCCTTGAAGGACGACGGCGTCGGTGCCTTCTGGGCCGACCTTCGTCGGTTCGCCCAGGCGCATCCCTCCGGTCCTTCCACCCCCCCCGGGACGACCGAGGACGAGGGATTGACCGCCGAAAGCCTGGCCGGGCTTCTCGAAAAGGACCGGGTCGTGGTCATCGACGTCCGCCCCCCCGAGGAGTTCGCGAGCGGTCACCTGAAGGGCGCCTTGTCGATCCCGGTCGAGGAACTGGAACGACGGATGGAGGAACTGCCCCGGGGTCGTCCGATCGTGGCGTTCTGCAGGGGGGTGTACTGCCGTCTCGCGGACCGCGCCGTGCACCTGCTGCGAACGTCCGGCTACGAGGCCCTGCGATGCGCGGACGGCGTCGTGGAATGGCGCGTGGCGGGCCTGCCCCTGGAGGCAGGCGGCGAATCCCCTGGGACCCGTGCTGGATGAACGGTTCGCACGCCTGCCAGTGCCAGCCGATGTGACGCGGCCCGCGCATCCGGACGCGGGTCCCGGCCGCCTTGACAACGACCGGCCCGGGGACGAGACTGCCACCGGCGTCAAGGGATGCGGCCGATCGGGCCGCGCGAACGGGTGCCGCATGACCCTGCGGGTCAACGGGAAGGAACGCGAGGTGCCGGAGGGCGCGACGGTCCGGGACCTGCTGGCCGCCCTGGGCCTGCCGCCCGGGCCGGTGGCCGTCGAGGTCAACCGCGACGTGATCCCCCGGGCCCGCCACGCCCTGCACTTCCTGCACGAGGGCGACCGGGTCGAGGTCGTGACCCTGGTCGGAGGAGGCTGAACATGACGGATCGTCCCCTGGTCCTGGCCGGCCACGAGTACCGCTCGCGGCTGATCGTCGGCACCGGCAAGTACGCGGACTTCGGCACGATGAACGCCGCGCTGGTCGAGTCCGGGTCCGAGATCGTGACGGTCGCGGTGCGGCGGGTGGACCTGTCCCAGCGGGGCGCGGGATCGTTCTTCGCCGCGATCCCGCCCGGCATGACCATCCTGCCCAACACCGCGGGCTGCTACACGGCCGAGGACGCCATCCGCACCTGCCGGCTGGCCCGCGAACTGGGCCTGGGCCCGATGGTCAAGCTGGAGGTCATCGGCGACCCGAAGACCCTGTTCCCGGACGTGGTCGGGCTGCTGGAGGCCGCGAAGGTGCTGATCGCCGAGGGCTTCGTCGTGCTGCCGTACACCAACGACGACCCGATCACCGCCAGGCGCCTGGAGGAGATCGGGTGCGCCGCCGTGATGCCGCTGGCCGCGCCGATCGGATCCGGCCTGGGCATCCGCAACCCGCACAATATCCGGCTGATCCTCGATCAGGCGAAGGTCCCCGTGCTGGTGGACGCCGGCGTAGGCACCGCCTCGGACGCGGCCGTGGCGCTGGAACTGGGCTGCGACGGCGTGCTGATGAACACCGCCATCGCCGGCGCGCGCGACCCGGTGGCGATGGCGAAGGCGATGCGGCTGGCCGTCGAGGCGGGCCGGCTGGCGTACCTGTCGGGCCGCATCCCGCGGAAGGCCCACGCGAACGCCTCCAGCCCGACGTCCGACCTCATCGAGTAGGACCGTCCCGGCATGACGCGCCCCGCCCCGCACCTGTACCTGATCACCGACCGGAAGGCCTGCGGCGGCATCCCCGCCCTGCTGGACATCGCCGGTCGCGTCGCCGACGCGCTGCCGCCGGGCTCGCTGGCCGTCCAGGTGCGGGAGAAGGACCTTCCTCCCCGCGACGTGATCGCGCTGGCCCGGGCGCTGGTCGCCCGGCTGGCCGCACACGGCGCCCCGGTGCTGGTGAACGAGCGGTTCGACCTGGCGATCGCGGCGGGCGCGGCCGGGGTCCACCTGTCCACCTTCGGCATGCCCCCCGCGGACGTCCGCGGCGCCTACGACGGCCTGGTCGCGGTCTCCACGCACTCGCCGGCCGAACTGGCCGCGCTGTGCCCGGGCGACGCCGACTTCGCGGTCTTCGGCCCGGTCTTCGACACGCCCTCCAAGCGCCCCTACGGCCCGCCCGTGGGCATCGACGCCCTGCGCCGCGCCGTCGCGGCCAGCCCGATCCCGGTCGTCGCCCTGGGGGGGATCCGCACCGGCAATGCGGGCCTCCTGGCGGGCACCGGCGCGGCCGGGATCGCGACGATCTCCGCCGTGCTGGGTGCACCGGACCCGGTCCAGGCCGCGCGGGTGCTGCTGGAAGCCGCGGAGAGGTGCGGCTGATCTAGGGGGTCGGCGGCAGGCTCAGCTCGGCCGCGCCGCCCGCGTACTCGATCCGGTTGCGCCCGGCGGCCTTCGCGCGGAGCACCGCGGTGCGAGCCGCGTCGATCAGCGCGTCGATCTGCGCCTCGTCCGACGGCACGCCGCGCGACACGCCCACGCTGACCGTGACCCGCACCGGCTTGCCCTGCCATTCGAAGGCGTGGTCGGCGATGATGCGCCGCAATTTCTCGGCCATCACCACCGAACCGAAGGCGTTCTTGTCCACCGACAGGACGATGAAATCCTCGCGATCCCAGCGCCCCACGACGTCGATCGATCGCGTCTGGCGGCGGATCAACTGCGAGATCTCGTCCAGCACGTAGTCCCCGGCTGCCTTGCCCAGCCGGTCGTTCACCATCCCCAACCCGTCGACGTTGACCAGCAGGATGGAGAGGTGGGCCTCGTACCGTCGCGCCCGCTCGGCCTCGACCTGGATGCCGCCGTGGACGTCCTGTCCCTTGTGCCTGGTCATGTTGCCCCCCAGAACCGGTAGGAAAATGGTAACGCCGCGGAATGGGGGATGCAAATGCCCGGGAGAACGGCTTCAGTAGCCGGCCAGCATGTCCACGGGAGCGCCGACCTCGAACTCGCGGTTGGTATAGCTGACGATGCCCAGCGACGTCTTCTCGCCGGCCTCGATCACCAGGATCTCCCCGTAGATCTCCTCCGGAAAATCCTTGCGCTTCTTCTCGGACGGGTTGAACCTCGGCACGCCGTCGCCCTTCTCGCGGACCACGAACCGGTTGCCTGCCTGCACGCCGTCGCTGGTACCGCGGTCGACCACCACGTAGTGGAACTCGCCCAGGTAGGGGACGTCGTCGAACGTCAGCACCACGTTGCCCGCCACGGCGCTGGCGTTCTTGACCGGGGGCACCTGGCGCTGCAGCGGCGCGAACGGCGCCACGCGGTCCCCGCGCTCGATCTCCTCGAAGGTGGTCAGCAGCACGGACTTGTTCAGCTTGGAGTCCGTGGAGGTGACCTTCGCCACGCCCAGGTACCGGACCTGGTAGCCCATCTTCTTGCCGGTGACCGGGTGCTTGGCCTTGCCGATCGTGCGGTAGATCAGGAACAGGTCGCCGGGCTTGATGCGGCGCTGCGTCTCGAAGCGGATGTACGCCTCGTCGGTCTCGCTGAGCATCACCTTCTCTTCCCGGGAGTTCTGCATCACCCCCGAGCCCTTGAACTCGTCCTCGGTCACGAAGCCGACGCGGCGCCCCAGGGCCAGTTCCACCCGCGGGGCGGCGGAGTACCGCGACTCGGTGACCTGGAATCCCTGCTGCTGCTCGGGGCCCTTCGGCTGGGGCGGCACCAGGAAGACCTGGTCGCCCGGGAAGATCCAGTTCGGGTTGGTGATCTGGGGGTTGAACGACCACAGCGTCGGCCAGTAGTCCGGCTCGCTGAAGAACCGGTCGGCGATGTCCCAGAGGGTGTCGCCCTCCTCGGCGATGTAGACGTTCATCTCGCCGGTGCTGCCGCCGCTGACCTGGATCGCCCCCTGCGCGGAGGCGGGTGCCGGCAGCGCGACGGCCGCGACGGCCAGCAACAGGGTCGCCAGGGCCCCAGGCACCGTCATCGAGAGGGTCCTACGAAGCATCCTCTTCCTCCCGGGCCGCTCCGGCGCACGAGGCGCCGCGGCCGCGCAAGGTCTCACGGCATCTCGCCCAGCAGCCTCATCGCGACGGCCGCCGCCGGGCTCTCCGGGAACGTCAGCATCACCGAGTCGTACATCCGCCGAGCCTCGTCGGGCTGCTGCATCCGCTGGGCGCACAGCCCGACCTTGACCATCGCGTCGGGAACCTTGTTGCCGTCCGGGTGCTCGGTCACGACGCGCATGAACTCGCGCCGGGCGTTCTCCCAGTCCCGGCGATCGTACATGCACTCCCCGACCCAGTACTGCGCGTTGTCCGCGTACGGGTGCTTCGGGTACTGCTTCGCGAACACGCGAAACGCGGCCAGCGCCTCGTCCACGCGGCCCTGCTGGTAGGACTCGTAGGCGGCACGGTAGGCGGCCAGGGGAACGGCCTCCGCGGACCCTTCCGGCGGCGTCGCCTCGCCCTTCGGGACGGGGCGCACGCTGGCCGTGCCGGGGGCGGACCGGGACGCCGACCGGGCAACCGGACGCTCGCCGACCACGCGTCCCTCGTCGTCCAGCGTGGAATAGACATCGTCCATCTGGTCCGGCGTCCGCACGCCCCGCCCTTCCCGCAGGCTGCGGCTGGCCGGCTCGTAGGACCCCGCGTCGCCCGCGTCGTCGCCCGCGTCGTCGTCCGGCCCGGACGGGGTCAGCCGCACCGTCGGAAGGTCGGGCGGGCCGGGCAGCCGGATCGTGGCCGCGACCGGGACCGACGGGTTCGCCGGGGCGGACGCGGCCGCGGAGGGCGCCGGGGTCGCGGCGGCGAGGGTGGACGGGACCGACGGGGCGGGACCGACGCGCGATGCCGCGAGACGCTGGGTGTCGACCTGGTCCTGCAGCAGCAGCAGCCGGTCGTCCAGGGCGGCCGTCCTCTGCCGCTGGGCCACGGCGGCACGGTCCAGTTCGGAGATCCGGGCCTTCAGGCCGTCGACCTCGGTGCGCAGCAGGGCGACCTGGCCGCCGCAGCCGGCCCCGGCCATCGCCATTCCGCAGCACGCCGCAATGACCGGCACGAACCGCATCCCTTCCCCCGGACGGACGGATCAGGGCGATTGTAGGCGCAGGCAGGGGCCCGGGACAAGAAGACGCCACGAGGCTCCCCGACGAGACCCTGCGCGAGGCAGTCACCACCCCGGGAAGGGGGGAACGGGATTGACACTTCGAGGCACCGGTCGTAAATTCGGTTCGCGCTCGAGAATGCATCGTCACCCGAGCACCCGGGTTTTGTAACAGGAGGATCCCATGCGCTTCGGAACCGGCACCGTCCTTGCGACCCTGGCCATCGTGTCCACGTTCGCCTTCGCGGCCTGCGGCCCGAAGTACCCGAACTGCGACGAGGACAAGCACTGCAAGGATCACAACCAGTTCTGCGTGGACAAGCTCTGCCGCGACTGCGCGGTCGACGCCCACTGCAAGGACAAGGGGCCGTGCGCGTTCTGCGGCGGTGACTATACCTGCCAGGTTCCGGCCGGCGGCCTGGGCGACTGCTGCGTCTCGGACGCGAACTGCAAGGACAACGGCAAGTGCTACAAGCTGCCCGGCGCCGATCGCGGCACGTGCGCCCGGTGCCTGGAGGCGGCGGACTGCGGCGCCAGCTTCAAGTGCGTCCAGGGCTCCTGCGTGCCGGACGCGGAGTGCGATGCCGGCAAGCCGTGCCCCGAGGGCAAGAAGTGCGAGGGCGGCAAGTGCATCGAGGACATCTGCCAGCCGGACTCGATCTACTTCGACTTCGACGAGTCGGCCATCCGCTCGGACGCGCGCGACACCCTGAACGCCGGCTACGCCTGCATCCAGAAGCGCGGCCTGGCCCCGAAGACGACCGTGGCCGTCGAGGGCAACTGCGACGAGCGCGGCTCGGACGAGTACAACATGGCCCTGGGCACCCGGCGCGCCGAGGCGGCCCGGAAGTTCCTGCTGAACCTGGGCCTGAAGAAGAACCAGGCGAAGTCCATCTCCTACGGCGAGGAGCGCCCGTCGTGCTCGGACGCCTCGGAGTCCTGCTGGTCGCGGAACCGCCGCGTGGACATCAAGATGCCGTGACGGTGACGTTCGTCCTCCTATCCCCCTCCTCCTCCCGGGCCGCCTGCCGGCCCCGTCGGTGAAAACATGCCGAACCAGCGCATGAAGGTGCCGTTCCTCGTCCTGCTCCCGATGCTGCTGGCGTCGTCAGGGTGCGTGACGATGTGGAAGTTCAACGACACGGTCGGGGGCCTGGAGGCCCGCGTCAGGACGCTGGAGCAGGAGAAGGAGCAACTGGCGACCGAGCAGCGGTCCGACCGCGACCGGATGGAGTCGGTGCGCCAGGAACTGGCCGACGCGACCGACGCGCTGCGGAAGGGCGGCGCCAACCTGGGCGCCGACGTCGACTCCCTGAAGCAGGACATGGCCCGCCTGAAGGGCGTGGACGAGGAGCACGCCTGGGGCCTGGGCAAGGCCCAGGAGGACATCGACGCGATCAAGAAGGCGCTGGACGGCCTGGGCGCCCCGATCGTGCCGATCGCCCCGGCCCTGGCCGGGGATCGCGACGGGCTGCTGGCGGCGGCGCGCGAGGCCGTGGCCAAGGGGGACGGGGCGCAGGCGCGCGGGCTCCTGCGCCGGTTCCTGGAGACCTTCCCCGACGAACCACGTGCCGGGGAGGCCCAGTACCTGGTCGGCGAATCGTTCTTCAAGGAAGGCAAGTGGGGCCAGGCGGTCAAGGAGTTCCAGCGGGTGCACGACCGGTACAAGGACCGGAAGGACGCGCCCGTCGGCAAGTCCCTGCTGCGCATCGCCGACTGCCTGCTGAAACAGGGGGACTGCCGGAAGGCGGGCGGGGTCTACCTGTACCTGTCCGACCTCGAGAAGAAGACCGAGGCGGCCGAGCAGGCGAAGGCGGCCCTGAAGAAGCTGAAGAAGACCTGCAAGGGCCTGTAGGACGGGGCCCCCGCCCTACAGGGGACGGTCCTTCGCGGCGTCCTGCCGGTCCGGGTCGTACTTGAACAGCGGGCCGCGCACCGTCTCCTTCAGTTCCCGGCCGAAGCGCCGTCGCCAGTCCTCCTGGTACAGCAGCCGTTTCAGAAGGGCCCTCAGCCAGATCACCTCGTCCAGGTTCCATCGCTTCAGCAGGGCGGGCGGACGGTAGCGCAGGCCGCGCAGTTCGGCCAGTTGCCGTTCCGCCTCGCGATCCCGGGTGGCCGTCACGTCGAACGGCATCGCGTCGTCCAGTTCGCGCTCGGCGCGCGCGATGTTCCGCAGGAAGAACTGCGGGACCTTCTCCTCCAGTTGCGCGTCGATGCCGTCGGGCCGCTCGACCACCCGCTGGACCCAGGTGCGGACCCTCGCCTTCCCGGTCCGCCGGAACAGCGCCCGGGCCGCCTGGTACAGCGGCAGGTCCTCCATCGTGGGCAGCCCGGTGAAGCGCTCCGGGCCGATCGGTGCGGTCCATCGGCGGGCGAGCCGCGCGGACAGGCGCTCGACCGCGAGGACGAAGGGGGGCACTACTTCTTCTCCACCCGGATGTGCTCGTGGGTCGCCTGGGTCTCGACGACCTCCTCCTGGTAGAACTCGGACGTGTTCTCGGAGGCGAGGGTCTGGCCCAGTTCCTCCAGGAACTTCGTGATGTCCTTGCACTTGCGACCCTTGACGCCCTTCACGCCGAACGAGAACGTCCCGTCCGGCTTGATCTCGATGTCGATCTCGTGACCCATCCGGAGCCTCCTAGAACTTGCGCACCTTGATGTGGATCGACTGGTCGGCCGTGGTCTCCTCCACCGCCAGCGTGTAGCCCCGTTTCTGCAGTTCCTTCTTGACCTTCGCCTGGGCGTACCGCTGGGTGACCAGCCGGACGAACTGCTGCTCGTCCACGCCGCGCGTCGTCTCCACGCCCCACCAGTCGGCGATGAAGGTGACCCCCTTGGGGGTGACCCGGACGCCGATGTCGTAGGTCCGGCTGGCGTGGATCACCAGGTCGGCCTCGGCCGTCTGCTTCTGGTAGCCCCGGACGCGCAGTTTCTCGCCCTCCTTCGCCTCGGTGAACGCGTACCCGAGGTCCTTGAGGATCTGCCTCAGCATGACGACGTCGTGGATCTTCGTCTGGACCGTGGTGAAGTGGGACATCCGCCCTCGCCTCGAAGCCTCAGATCTCGATGCGCGACACCGGAACCTCGGGCGCCTCGTCGGCCCCCAGGGAGGCCTTGCGGGCGCGGCCATCGGCCCACTCGCGCATGCCGTCGATCTTCTCCTTCATGGTGAACGCCAGCGGGACCATCTCGCCGACGCTCCTCAGCAGGCCCTCGGTCGTCAGGTCGCCCTGCCGGTCGAAGGCGTCGTACAGCGCCGAGATGACCGACTGCTCGATCTCGGCCCCGCTGAACGCCTGCGTGCGCGCCACGATCTCGGGCACGTCGAAGACGGCCGGGTCCCGCTGCACGCGGCTGCGGCGGTTCAGCTTGTCCACCTGGATCCGGAAGATGTCGCCCCGCTCGGACGCGGACGGCAGGTCCACGAAGAAGATCTCGTCGAAGCGGCCCTTGCGCAGCAGTTCGGGCGGCAGCATCGACACGTCGTTCGCGGTGGCGATGACGAAGACCGGCGTGGTCTTCTCCTGCAGCCACGTGATGAAGGACGCGAAGACGCGCGCCGTGGTGCCGGCGTCCGACTCGCCCGACGACTTCGTGCCCGAGAAGCCCTTCTCGATCTCGTCCAGCCAGAGGATCGACGGGGCGACCGCCTCGGCGGTGCGGATGGCGCGCCGGATGTTCTCCTCGGACGAGCCGACCAGGCTGCTGAACACCTTGCCCACGTCCAGGCGCAGCAGCGGCATCTGCCACAGGCCGGACACCGCCTTGGCCGTCAGCGACTTGCCGCAGCCGGGCACGCCGATCAGCAGGATGCCCTTCGGGATGGGCAGGCCGAAGTCGCGGGCCTCCTGCGTGAAGGCCGCCTGCCGCTTCTTCAGCCAGTCCTTCAGCACCTCCAGGCCGCCCACGTCGTTCCACTGGGCGTCGGTCTCGAAGAACTCCAGGATGCCCGACTTGCGGATGATGTGCTTCTTCTCGGCCAGGATCGTCGCGATGTCGAAGTCCTTCTTGCGGACCAGGGCCTTCGACAGCACGTACGAGATCTCGCTCTCGGTCAGGCCCAGCGCGGCGTCCACCACCCGCTTCTTCTGGGTCGGGTCCTTCAGCATCGCGATTCCGGGCCGGGCGGACATCGGCACCGACGCCAGGGTGCGTTCCACGACGGTCTCGATCTCGTCGGCGGCCGGCAGGTCGAAGTCGACCACCGCCATGTCCTTCTCCAGTTCCAGCGGGGCCTTGAAGACGGGGGACAGCAGGACCAGGTGCTTCTTGTACCGCGCGTTGTTCGCGAAGGACCGGCACAGGTCGCGCAGCCGGCGCACGATGGTCGGGTCGGTCAGGTAGGGGTGGAAGTCCCGCAGCACGAAGATCGCGTGGTCCTCGTATCCCTCGACGTTCTCCAGCGCGCGGATCGGATCCTTGACGTCCTTCGAGAGGGTGTTGCCCTCCTCCCGGAAGCCCTCGGTGACCGACCACGTGACCAGCTTGCGGCCGCGGTCCCGCCCGATCTCGCGCAGCCGCAGTTCGACGCGCTCCTCCTCGGGCGACACGACGTACAGCAGCGGGTAGGCCGCCTTGATCAGGTCGGTGATTTCCTGGGAACTGGAGACGCCGGTTCGCATGGGTTCTCCCCCAGCCGTCAGGAGCCCGGCTGCCAAAGGGGGCGCGCGGCATCCCAGGCCGCGCGCAGAGCCTCGAGATCCTCGGTCAGCATGCGGCGGACGTCCCGCAGCGCGTCGGACAGCTCGCGGGGGTGTCCGGTCCCCATCGCGGCCTGGGCCTCCGGGGGGAGGCTGTCCGGGTCCAGCGCGTCCAGCACGGCAGAGGCGTCCTTCAACGCCGCGCCCAGCACGACCAGGCAGTCGGACAGCGCGTCCACGGCCACGGCCACCTGCGACAGCGGCCCGGCCAGGTCGATCGGCGCGGCCACGGGCGCGGCCACGGCCGTCGGGCGACGGGCCAGTTCGGCCTGCAGTTCCTCGACCTTCGCGGACAGCGTCCTGGCCTTCTCCGTCGCGGTCGCAGCCTCCACGGACAGGCGGGCCTCCTGCTCGGGCAGGTCGGCCATCTCGCGCCTTGCGGCCTCCAGGTCGGCGGCCAGCACGCGGACGGATTCGGCCAGCGTCTCGGCTTCCCGGGCCTTCGCGCGGTACTCCGGGTGGTCCGAGATGTCCTCGCGCTCGCTGCGACGGACCTTGGCGGCCTCTTCCTGCGAACGCAGCCTCGCCTGAAGGTCGTCCCGCTCGCCCTTCAGCGAGGCGGTCTCCGCGTGCAGCGTCGCGACCGTGGTCCGGATCTCGTCCAGTTCGCGGCTCTTCTTGTGGTAGTCGTCCAGCAGCCGCTGCTTCTCCTGTTCGAGGTCCGCGATGCCCACACCCAGCCGGACCTGGCGCAACTCGCGGTCCTTCTCCTCCAGGCCGCGCCGGTGCTCGGCGATCAGGTTGCGGTTCTCCTCGATGACCGCCTCGAGGTTGCGGACCTTGCGCTCCAGTTCCTGCTGTCGACCCGAATCGCTCTGGCAGTACTCTTCCAGGCGCTCGTTCTCCTCCCGCGCCGCCTTCAGGTCGTACTCCCGCCCGTCCAGTTCGCGGCGCAGGCGCTCTATCTCGCGGTCCCTTTCGGTCAACTTGACCTTCAGCGTCCCGATCTCCTCGGCGTGCTGGCCCGTGCGTCCGCGGACGGCCTCGACCTGGGCGCCCAGCGCGGCGACCTTCTCCCGCAACTCGGCGGCCTCGGCCTCGTGGTCCGATCCCTCCGACCGGGCCTGCTCCAGCTGGGACTGCAGGTGCGAGACCTGGTCGCGCATGTCCAGGTACTTCCCGTGCATGCTCTCCAGGCTGGACGTGGCCATCGAGGCGCGGGACTCGGCGTCCTTGACCCGCCGCTCGCCGTCGGCGATCAGCCCCCGCAGGTGCCGGATCTCCTCCTCCTGCTCGGTCACGGTGCGCGCCAGTTCGTCCGGCCGGCCCCGCATCGTCGGGTTGCCGGCCATCTCGCCTTCGGCCGGCGGGCGCGTGACCGGCGGGACGGAACGGGGAGGCGGGGGAGGCGGTTCGGGCTTCGGCGCGGGCCTGGGCGGGGGCTTCGGCGCCTCGGCCGTGGTGCCGGGGGCGCCCGGCTCGACCATCGTCCGGACGGCGACGTCCTCGCGCGCGGAGGGGCTGCGGGCAGCCGGCGGGGCCGACGGTTCCGCCACGAAGCGGATGCCGACCTCGCCCATGACGATCGCGTCCCCGTCGGACAGCCGGACCAGGCCCGAGACCTTCACGTCGTTCACGTACGACCCGTTCACGCTGCCCAGGTCCCGGTAGACGTACCCCCCGTCCTCGAACGAGATCCGCCCGTGGCTGCGGCCGACGGAGTGGTTCGCGATCACGCAGTTGGACGCGGGGCTGCGCCCGATCACCACCCCCGCGCTGGTCTCGGGAATCTCGAAGCGCCGTGTCCGCCCGGACGACTCGTTGAATTCGATGCGCGCCATGGTCCGGTATGATAGCAGACTCGATGGACCCGTCCAGGGAGTCGGGATCCGGGATCGCACCCCGGGGAGGATCGTGGGCAGCACGCGCGACAGGAAGGCATCGAAGGCGGAAGCCCCGCGGGCCGCCGGACGGGCATCCCGGGGCGGGGCAGCCCTGGCCCTCAGCCTGGCGGCGCACGGGGTCCTGGCCGGCCTGCTGTTCCTGCTGCCCGCGACCGCGACCGACCTGCAGGACCGCCAGCGGATCCCGCTGCGGATGGTCGATCGGCTTCCCCGGGTCGCCGTCCCGGAGGCGGCCGCCCCCCGGGTGGACCCCGAGCCCGAAGGGGCGCGCCCGGACCCGATCGCCGCGGTCCCCAGGCCGCGGTCGCGACGCGTCGAGCCGGTCATCGATCCCCCGCCCGACGGGGAGAAGGCCCCGATCCCCGCCCCGCGGGACCCGGCGCCGTCGCCCGGCCCGGCGGCCGCCGACGAGGCGGAAGGGACGGGTGCCGGGCCGGGGCCAGCCGGCCAGGCCGTCGGTGGCAACGGGGAGGGGTCGGGCACGCAGGTCGCGGGGACGGGCGGGGACACGGCCCCTTCCGGGGTCGGCGGCCGCCCGGGGACCGGAACCGGCGACGGCGTCGGCGGTTCCGGTGGGCCGTCGCGCACCGCCGACGCCCTGGACCGGTACGTCATCGAGATCCAGCGGCGCTTCGACGCCGTCAAGCGGTTCCCCGAGTCCGCCCGTCGCAAGGAGCGGGACGGGATGGTGGTCCTGAAGGTGCAGGTCGAGGCCGACGGCCGCGTCGCCTCCACGTCCGTCGAGTCCCCGTCCGACTGGCCCGAACTGGACCGGGCGGCGCTGTCGACCGCCGCCCGGGTGGGCGACCTGCCCCCGCCGCCGGCCGGGAATCGCGAGTTCCTGATCCCGATCCGTTTCAGCCTGAACCGCTGGTGAGACGCGGCGCCGGCCACGACGGGGACGCCTCGTCCACCGCGACGACCGGGCCGGGGATCCGGCCGCGCTTCAGCCGGTAGTAGAAGGTCGATCGCGGCAGGCCGCTCTCCTCGATCTGTCGCCGCCGGTCGGCCCGTCCGGGGACGCCGTAGTCCAACCCGTGGCACGAGGCGACGCCCAGGTGCCCGGCCTCGATCGACTCGCGCACGGTCCCGGGCCGCAGAGGCCCGTCGCCCGCCAGCGTCTCGGCCCGCCGGATCACGTTGCGCAGTTCGCGCACGTTCCCGGGCCACCCGTACCCCGCCAGCTCGGCAACGACCTCCGGGGAAGGACCGGCCTGCCGGGTCGCGCCGCGGCACAGGCGCCGGACGATCGCGGCCAGGTCCTCGGGCCGCTCGCGCAGCGGGGGCAGCCGGATCACCAGGCAGGCCAGCCGCTGCAGCAGGTCCAGGCGCAGCGTGCCCCGGGCGACCGACATCGAGGGGTCCTGGTGGGTTGCCGCGACCAGCCGCGACCGGTGCGCCAGGGGGCGGTTGGTGCCCAGCCGCGTCACGACCCCGTCCTCCACCGACCGCAGCAGCTTGGCCTGCACCGCCACCGGCGCCTCGGCCACCTCGTCCAGGAACAAGGTCCCGCCCGAGGCCGACTCGAACGCACCGGCCCGCGAGGCCGCGGCGCCGGTGAAGGCCCCGCGCGCCCACCCGAACAGTTCGGCCTCGGCCAGGTCCCGGGGGATCGCCGCAAGGTTCAGCGCCACGAAGGGACGGGAGACGCCGCCCAGGTCGTGGATCGCCCGCGCCAGCAGGTCCTTCCCCGTGCCCGACTCGCCCAGGACCAGCACCGGGTCGGGCGAGCCGGCCGCGCAGCACGCCAGGTGGAAGGCCCGGACCAGCGCCTCGGAGGCACCCACCAGCACGTCGCCCAGCCCGACCTCCGCACCCGCCGGCCCGCCCTGCACGCGGAGGCAGGACGTCCGCCGCCCCCCGATCGTGGCCACGGCGCCCGGGACCAGGCGGGCGTCCCCCGGGAGGCCCGAGCCCGCCAGCCGGATTCCCCCGCCTTCTCCCCTGGCACGGCACCCCGGCGCCCACGGGACCGCCACGGGCTCGACTCCGACCATCAGCCGCCTCGTCCGATATCCGTCCAAGGTAACCAGCAGGCATGTCGCTTCCATCCCGACCTCCTTCGCCCGTTCCATCGGGGCGGGACGCCATCCGTTTCAGGAAGGCAGCGGAAGCCCTGGAGGCCCCACGCCTTGCGCGGGCGCGGGCCGTCTGCTAACCTGCCGTCGTGCGAGGAGGCCGGGGGTACGGATGTTCGGCGTCGGGTGGACGGAAATCCTGGTCGTCCTGGTGGTCGCCCTGCTGGTGCTGGGCCCGAACAAACTGCCCGAGATCGCCAAGGGCCTGGGCAAGAGCCTGCGGGATTTCCGCAAGGCGATGAACAGCCTGGACGACGACACCCCGTCCTCGCCCCCGTCCCCCCGGGCCACCCAGGCCGCCCAGGCGACCCAGGCCTCCCACCTGCCCCCGTCCGGTGCCGCACCGGCCGCACCCCCCCCGCCCGCCGAATTGCAGGCGGGCACCCAGCCGGCCGGGCCCGGGACCTCGACCCCCGGCCAGCCCGTCCCGACCGAGGACACCGGGTCGGGCCAGAACCCCGCGTAGGGCGTGGCGATGAACGACCGGCCGATGACCTTCACCGAGCACCTGGGCGAGTTGCGCAACCGCCTGTTCCGTTCGGTGCTGGCGATCCTGATCGCCTTCTTCGTCGCCTGGGGATTCCACCAGCAGCTTTTCGACATCCTGGCCCGGCCGATGATGGAGGGTCTGCGGAACCACGGCATCTACCAGCTTCAGGCCCTGCAGGTGACCGAGACGATCGTCGTGTACCTGCAGGCGTCGCTGGTCGGCGCGCTGGTGCTGGCCATCCCGTATGTCTTCTACCAGTTGTGGGCCTTCGTGGCGCCCGGCCTGCTGGAGCGCGAGCGGCGGGTAGTGCTGCCCGTGGTGCTGCTGGTCTCGGCCTTCTTCCTGCTGGGAATCGCGTTCTGCTACTTCGTCTTCCTGCCGATGGTCGTGGAGTTCCTGGTGGACATGACCGTGGGCACGGGCGGCATCTCGCTGCTGCCGACGGTCGAGAAGACCTTCAGCCTGACGACGACCTTCCTCCTGATCTTCGGGCTGGTCTTCGAGATGCCGCTGATCATGTTCTTCGTGGCGGCGCTGGGGCTGCTGACCGCCCGGAAGTTCCTGAAACTGTCGCGGTACTTCGTGCTCCTGTCGTTCGTCGTCGGCGCGATCTTCACGCCGCCGGACCCGCTGTCCCAGTTGCTGATGGCCGTGCCGCTGTGCGCGTTGTACTTCGTCGGCACGGCCTTCGCCTGGGCGGGCGGGGCGCTGCGCCGGTCGGGCGAACAGGGGCTGGCGAAGGCCGTGGTTGCCGGCGTGTTCCTCGTGTTCGCGGCGGCGGTCGCGCTGGCCGGCTGGCTGTGGAGCCGGCCGGCGGACGCACCGTCGGCCCGGGCGACCGTGGCGACGGGCGCGACGTTCGCGCTGCGCGCCGACCCGGCGTCCCGCCTGGGCCGGAGGATCGCCGACTCGCGGAACACCGCGACGGACCTGCAGGCGAAGGCCTGGGTGATGTCGGCGGGTCCGGCCGGCCGGGCATGGGCGGCGATCGAGCCCCGCGCGGCCTGCCCCGGCGACGAGCCCGGACCCTGGTGGAAACCGGCCTCCCTGCCGCGATCGTGCCGGCTGTCGGGCCCCGACCCGGAGGATGCGGAGCCCGATCCGGCCTTCTCCGCCCTGGACGATCGCGACCGGCCCGTCTCGGGGGCGGCGCTCCCCTCCTGCGTGGCCGCGCTGGCGCCGCAGGGCCTCTGCAACGGGATCTCCCTGCGCTTCTGGGCCGAGGAGGGCCCCGGAGGGCTGGCCTCCACGACGCTCCGTTTCGAGGGCGATACCGCGGCGCGACTGGCGCTGTCCGACTGGCTGCAGGGCCTGCGCGACCGGCTGCGGCCCGGCCACCCGGTTCCCGGCCTGGAGGAATCGGTGCTGGGGGCCATCCTGGCCTGGTCCGAGGGCGACCTGGAGGTGCAGCAGGAGGAGGGCGCCACGGTGGTGACGCTGTCGACCCTGCCGCTGCGGGCCGAGAGGATGATGGAGCACCTGGCCGCGGGCGCCGTGTCGACCTGCGGCCCCCGCGATGCGGGAGGCGAGCGATGACGGCGCGCCCCGCCCCCCGCCCCGTCCTTGCGGGCGACGACCGGCGGTTCCGGGACCGCGCCGCCGAGGTCTACGACACGCTGTTCCGGCTGCGTGGCCACCAGCACTGGTGGCCGGGAGAGACCCCGTTCGAGGTGGCCGTCGGCGCCGTCCTGACCCAGAACACCGCCTGGATCAACGTCGAGCGTGCCATCGCGAACCTGAAGGCCGCGAACGTCCTCGCGGCGCGGGCGCTTCTGGACCTGCCGCCGGACCGGCTGGCGACGATGCTGCGCCCGGCCGGCTATTTCAACGTGAAGGCACGACGGCTGCACCACCTGGTGCGATTCCTGGACGACCGCGCGGAGGGCGACCCGGCCCGCCTGCCCACGGACGACCCCGCCCGGCTGCGATCGGACCTGCTGGCGGTCCCCGGGGTGGGACGGGAGACGGCCGATTCGATCCTGCTGTACGCCGTCGGCCTGCCGGTGTTCGTGATCGACGCCTACACCCGCCGGCTGTTCGGGCGCCTGGGGCTGCTGGACCCGCTGGCGGACTACGACGTCCTCCGCGCGGCGTTCGAGTCGGCACTGCCCCGCGACACCGCCCTCTACAACGATTTCCACGCCCAGATCGTGGCCCACGCCAAGCACACCTGCCGGGCGCGCCCGGCCTGCGGCGACTGCCCCTTCCGGGACTGGTGCCCGACCGCCGCGATCGGGAGGGCGTCGTGACCGCACGCACCGCCACGCTGCTGGGCCGGCTGATGGACCTGGTGCTGCCCGGCTCGGGGATGCTGTGGCTGGGCCGCCGCTCGGAGGGCTGGAACGCGATCCTCGCCTGGGCCTTCCTTCCGTCGCTGATGGCCGCGGCGGTCGCGCTGCTGGAACTGGATCCTCGCCGGGCATTCCTTGCGCTGGGCGTGCTGTACATCGCGGTTCAACTGCTGCTGTGGCTGGTGCCGGGGACCCCGACCTTGCCCCCCCGTGGCACCCGGGCCGTCGCGGGCGTCCTGGTCTACGCGGTGCTGGCGGGCCTGGCGGTGGCGGCCCTGTCGCGATCCGTGACGTTCGTGACCATCCCGGACCACGGCCTGTGGCCCGGGCTCCTGCCTGGCGAGCAAGTGCTGGTGCGGCGTGCGGACTTCGTGGCCCACCCGCCGGAGGCGGGCGAACTGGTCGCCGCGCGCACGCCGAAAGGGGTCGTCGTGGCCCGCGTCGTCGCGGTGGGGGGCGACCTGCTGGAGGTCAGCGGCCCCTCGGTGCGCCGCAACGGGATCGAGGTGGCGGCCGACGACCTGGGCGAACTGGCGCTGCCTGCCGCCGGGGAGGGCGCCCCGGAGGCGAAGAACCTGCGCGCCTGGCGGGAGCGCTTCGACGAGTCGGAGCACCTGGTGTTCTTCCGGCGCGGCGTGTCGATGGCCCCCGTGCGGGCGGTCGTGGACGAGGGGAGCGTGTTCCTGCTGGCCGACAACCGTTCCACCGCGGACGCCGCCGACTCCCGCCAACGGGGGCCGGTGGCGCTGTCCGACCTGCTGGGACGGCCCGAGGTGGTCCTGTGGTCGCCCGGGCCGGGTACCGGCGACCGCTGGGAACGGATCGGGACGCGATGGCCCTAGGAGCCTGTCGGGGAATCGCCGCTCGGGTTCCGGCCGTTGCAGATCTGCGCT
>CALJUR010000114.1 GCA_937975765.1 uncultured Myxococcales bacterium | reverse complement strand
CCACCGAGATCTACACTCTTTCCCTACACGACGCTCTTCCGATCTGGTCGGGGTCCAGGCAGATTCCGGGCGTCTGGCAGGTGGCACCCGGGTGCATCTGCTGGCAGTCGTCGTCCGACCTGCACAGCGCGCATCGGCTGTTCGCGCAGTGCAGGTAGGGATGGTCGTCCAGGAGGGTGCAGTCGTCATCCTGGTTGCACACGTGGATGAACACGGTGTCGCAGAAGAACACGGCGCAGTTCCGGTCGGACATCACGGTGCCGCCGCAGCCCTGCGGGTAGTCGTGCAGGATCGGCTCGGGGCAGCCGAGGACGTCCGGAACCTGGCACCGCCCCATCTTGCACAGGACATCGCCGGCGCAGTCCGCGGTCGAGGCGCACTCCACGCAGGAACCGAAGACGCACCTCCCGCCGGCGCGTCCCGTGGGCGACGCCACCGGGCAGTCCGCGTCGGTCCGGCACGGGGAGGGCAGGGGGGCGATGCGGGGGCAGGCGCCGGGCGGGGCGTCGTCGAACAGCCAGGCGAAGGGCCCCTCGGCGGCAGCGGCGATCCCCCCGGGACACGAGGCGGGAGACTGCTGGCAGGCCGAGGCGCATTGCTCCTGCGTCTTGAATACGAGGTCGCAGAAGGGCTGGCAGCCGCAGCACCCCGGGCAGGTCTGCACGCATCCCTGGCCGTCGAACACCCACACCGACGCGGCGTCGCACGTCTCCAGCACCCAGGCGGGGTCCAGGGGCGCGCACGCCGAGCCGACCGGGGCGCACACGCCGGTGCCGGCGTACGCCAGGTCGCAGTCCGCCTGGCAGGCGCACAGCCCGGCGCCGTGGCACTCCTGGCCGACCCCGCAGTCCTCGCCCGTCCAGCAGCGTCCCTTGCCGGGGACCGTGGTGCACACGCCGAAGCCGGACAGCGTCCATCCGGGCGGCCTGGCGCACACCGGCGCGAACGCGTCGCAGTCGGCGTCCGTCCGGCAGCAGGAGGGCGGGGGCGCGGGCAGGTCTCCGGGGCCCTCGTCCCGAGCGTCGGAGTCCCCGGCCCCGGGGTCCGCATCCCCCGGTGCGTCCCGCACGTCGTCGCCGACCCCGTCCCCGATCGGGTCCGCGGCCTCCGTCCCGTCGTCCGCAGCCTCGAACCCGGGGCCGTCCGCCGGGCCATCCGTCGCCTCGGCGCCTGCCTCGTCGTCCGTGGCGGCGTCCCCGGCGTCCATGGCGGCGTCCTCGTCATCCGCGGTCCGGTCGGAGGCGCAAGCCAGCGCCAGGCAGCAGGCGAGGGCGAGGCAGGAGGGGGTCCCTGGTCGCATGGGTTCTCCGGCCCGGGTCGTGAATCCGATTCTACCGCAGTCGCCGCGTTCCCGCGGACCGGCACGCATCAGCGCGTCGCCCGCACCAGGACCAGCCGGAACGTCGACTCGACGTCGTCGCCCGAGGCCGCGTCCGCGGGTCGTTCCCTCTCCCGCACCAGGAAGCCCAGGTGCTTCCCGTCCGGCGAGGCCGCCAGCTGGGTCGCGCCGTACAGGTCGCGACGGCGACCGTCCTGCGCCTGGATCGGCTGCCGGAACAGGGTCTGCAGCGCCCACCCGTCCGGGCCGCGCGATGCGACCCGGGGACGCACCGCGACCAGAGTCTGCACGCTGGTCCCCAGTTCGCCCTTCACGTCTACCAGGTCGGCGAAGGTCGCCTCGCCGCCTCCCGAACTCTGCAGGAACACCTGCGGCCACTGCCCCGTCATGGCCAGGCCTGCCCCGGTCGGCTCGTCGCGCCGCTCGGCCACGGTCTCGATTCCCCAGTCGCCATCGTGGGACCGGGTGGCGACCTCCATCCGGGACCACGTCGCCAGGCCGCCCTCGACGACGAACCGGCGGGCAAAGGCGATCACCGGGAGGCCGTAGGAACCGATCGAAAGCCCCAGCAGGTCGCCGGCGAATTCCTCGCCCTCCTTCGGCGAGGCCACCGCCTCGGTCACCCACTGCCCGTCCTGCACCCCGGCGTAGTACAGCCCGCCCTGTCGCAGGCACGCAGCGAACAGCCGCGCCTCGCCGCCGGTGCCCGCCGTGTCGAAGGCGATCGCCGGGCAGGCAAGGTCCTGCGGGAAGGGAGGGACCTCGATCGTCCTGAACTCGCCTTCCTCCGGCCAGGCGTGGAACCGCGCCGACTTCCCGTTGGCCGCCGCGGCGTCCAGCAGCAGGTGCACCGTGCCATCCCGATCCGAGTCGGCGTGGACCAGCGCGATCGAGGTCGTCGCGGCCCCCAGCAACTTCTCGAAGCCCAGCGGCATGTCCAGCGCCTTCCAGGTGCCGTCCGATCCGCGGCTCCACAGGTCCAGGCCCGGTCGCGTGTCCGAGGCCCGCCACACCCGGGGCTTGCACCCGTCGGCCTTCGACGCGAACGTCAGGGTCCCGTCCAGCGGCAGCGGCGCGGCGGCGTTCGAGGCGCTGGCCAGGTACTCCCGGGGCGGCTCGGACGAGCCCTGTGCGGAGAACACCTGCAGCACGACCGCGGTTTCCCAGGTCCCGTCGCCGTTCTTCAGCACGTCGCGGAACAGGACGCCCACGTCCCCGCACTCCGACACCCGCACGAATCGCCCCCGGTCGCCCAGGATCGGCAGGAAGTCCCCGGCCCCGCGCACGTCGCCCGCGGGCCCGGTCCACCTCTTCTCGATCAGGACGATCGCGTCCTCCAGCGACAGCCCGCTTGCGCCATCCTTCCCCGGATCGACCTGCACGTCGCCGGCCGTCTCCTCGGCGACCTCGGAAACCGTCTCCTCGACGGGTTCCGCGTCCCCGGGCACGTCCGCCGGAGCCTCGGCATCCCACGCCACGTCGGGCGCCGCATCCGGCAGTCCCGCATCGTCCTTCGCGGACGCGTCGCCCCCGCACCCGGCCACGGCCGGCAGGAAGGCACACAGGACCGTCGCGACCATCATCCGCTTCATCGGCGATTCCTCCCTGCCCGGGAAGGTACCAATCCCGCCCCCCGTTGCGCAAGATCCCCTCTTGACACGGCGCGTCACGAGGCAGACCATTCGCGCCGGGTCGTTGGTAACCATCCGGTTACTTGCGGAGGCCTGGCCATGGAAGGACCGCTGGAAGGCCGCCGGCGTCGCGATCGGGACACTACCCGGCGGCTGCTGCTGGACGCAGCCGAGAAGACGTTCGTGCGGAAGGGGTTCGACGGGGCGCGGATCGACGAGGTGGCCGGCCTCGCCGACGTGAACAAGCGCATGATCTACGCCTACTTCCAGGACAAGGTCGGCCTGTGGTGCGAGGTGCTCCAGGGTTGCATCGGCCGCCTGGTCGAGGCCACCCGCGGGAACCTGGACCCCGACATGGACCCGCGCCGCCAGGCGGCCGAGGTGATCCGTCGCTACGTGGATTTCCTGGACTCGAACCCCGGGGTGGTCCGCCTGCTGGCGTGGGAGAGCCTGAACGACGGACGGCGACCCGGCCCGCGGCGCGACGAGGCGATGTCCCGGGGGCTGGAGGACCTGCACGCGATCCTCCGGAAGGGGGTCGAGACAGGCGTATTTCGCAAGGACCTGGACGGGCCCCTGGTGGTCGCGACCGTCGCGCACCTGTGCAGCGGCTGGTTCCGCGATCGCCTGGGCGCCTCGCTGGTGGGCGCCGACCCGACGCACCCCGGCCGCACCCGGCAGTTCCGGGAGCACGCCGTGAGGATGGTGCTGGACGGCATCTGCGCCTGAGGCGCGGGCGGGGGAATTCCCCATGGAGGCAGGGATGCGCGTGGACGGGGGAAGGGTGGCCGGGGTGCTGCTTGCGTTCCTGGCGCTGGCGGGCTGCGGTTCCGGGGGCAGGGACCAGGCCCCGAAGGTCCTGACTGGGCTGATCGACGCCACGGAAATCGACGTGGCCTCGAAGATCCCGGCGCGGGTGAAGGAACTGAAGGTGCGCGAGGGCGACCGCGTCGGGAAGGGCCAGCCGCTGGTGGTGCTGGAGAGCGAGGAGATCGACGCGAAGATCGCGCAGGTGAACTCCGCGATCGACGCCGCGAAGGCCCGGCTGACGCTGGCGCAGAACGGCGCGCGCCGGCAGGAGAAGGAGCAGGCGCTCAAGGCGATGGAGGCCGCCCGGCACCAGTTCGAACTGGCCCGGAAGATGCACGACCGCCTGGCCCTGCTGGTCAAGGAAGGCAGCGTCAGCCAGGCCGCGTTCGACGAGGTCGAGTTCAAGTACCAGGCCGCGAAGGACCAGATGGAGATCGCCGAGGCCCGCAACAACATGGTCCGAGAGGGCGCCCGCACCGAGGAGATCGAGGCCCTGCAGGCGCTGGTCCGGCAGGCGGAAGGCACGCTGGCCGAGGTCCAGTCCTACGGCAGGGAGCGCGGGCAGGTCGCCCCGGTCGACGGCGAGGTGTCGAAGGTCCTGCTGCACCCGGGCGAACTGGCCGCCACCGGCTATCCCATCCTGACCATCGTGACCCTGGACGAGCCCTGGGCGACCTTCGCGGTGCGCGAGGACCTCCTGAAGGATCTGAGGACCGGGTCCCGGCTGACGGCGGACGTGCCCGCGCTGGGCCACCCCGTCGACTTCGAGGTCTTCTCGATCGCGGCGATGGGCGATTTCGCCACGTGGAAGGCCACCAACGCCAGGGATTCCTACGACCTGAAGACGTTCGAGGTGAAGGCGCGCCCGGTGACGAAGGTCGACGGATTGCGCCCGGGCATGACGGTCCGCTGGTCGCGGGGGTAGGTTGCCATGGGTGCCTGGGGACGCGGGTTCCTGGGATTCGGGCGGCTCCTGGTGGCCGATCGCCGCATGCGGATGATGGTCGGGCTGGCCCTGGCGTTCTCCTTCGTGGCTGTCCAGGTCTACGCGAACCTGGTCGTGACCGCGATCCCCACGGCGATCCTCGACCTGGACCAGTCCAGGGTCTCGCGGGCGCTGTGGTCGTCGATGTCCGCGCCGCGAGAGGTGGCCATCGCCGAGACTCCGGCCACGATCGACGAGGCGTGGGAGCGGCTGGCCGACGGGCGCCTGGGGGCGTTCGTCGTCATCCCGGCAGGGCTGTCCGAGGACCTGAAGAAGGGCCGCGAGGCGGCGGTGCTGGTCGCCGTGGACGGCGCCAACATCCTGGTCGGCAGGAACGCGTACAAGGCGCTGGCCAAGGCGATCGGCCAGGTATCCGCCGGCGTGCAGGTCACCACGCTGCGGAAGCAGGGCGCGCGCAAGGACCGGTCGGTGGCGCAGGCGGTTCCGATCGCCATCGACGAGCGGCCGATCCGCAACCCCTCGTGCAACTATGGCGTGTACGTCGCGCCCGGCATCCTCTTCTTCGTCTTCCACGTCCTCGTCCTGCTGGTCGGGCTGTCGGTCTTCCTGCCCGGGAATCGCCCCGGGGACGCGATGGGCGTCGCCGGGGCGATGACGGCCGCCTTCCTGGCATGCACGGGGCTGGGAATGGTGCTGGCCTACGCGTGGCTGCGACCGCTGTCGATCGTGCCGGCCTCCGGACCGGGCTGGACGCTGCTGTTCGTGGCCTGCCTGGTGGCGACGGACCTGCTGGCGACGGTCGCGGTCATCGGCGTGCTGAAGAGCCCACTGGCCTCCGTCGAGGTCGCGATCGTCGTGGGCATGATGTCGATGATGCTGTCCGGCATCACGTGGCCTACCGACGCGTTCCCGCCGCTGCTGCAGGCGTTCTCGGCGTACGTGCCGTTCACGCCGTTCGCGAAGGGGATGCAGGTGCTGCTGCATTCGCAGTCGGGCTTCGACGAGTTGTCCCGGTACCTGGCGATGTTCGCGCGGCAGGGGACCCTGTTCGCCGCCGTGGCCGCGGCCTCCTTCGGGTTGCGGCGCGGGGTCGCGGCGTCGGCGTGCCGCCACGCACGCCCCGGGAGGCCGACGTGAGCGCGTTTCGCGTGATCCTGCGCAACGCCCTGGACGAGGCGCGATTCCTCGCCGGGCCCGGGCGAGCCACGTTGCTGGTCCTGCTGGGCGTGCCGATCGTCTACCCGCTGATCATGGCCTGGCTGTATTCGGCCAACGTCGCCGTCCAGCGCCCCGTCCTGGTCGTCGATGACGACCGATCGGCCCTGTCCCGGCAACTGCAACTGGATCTGGATGCCACCCAGGAGGTCGCGGTCACCGGCCGTCCGGCCGACGTGGCCGAGGGGCTGGCTGCGGTTCGTCGCGGCGAGGCCGAGATGCTGCTGTGGATCCCCCCCGACTACTCGCAGCGCATCAAGCACCACGAAACCGCGCGCCTGCCGGTCTGGGTCGACAGCGCCAACCTGCTGACGTACGCCGCGGGAATGCCCGGCCTGTCCGGCGTGGTGCAGGCGCACAACGAGACCCTGGGACGGCGCTTCTTCCTGGAGCGGGGCATGACGACCGCCCTGGCGGAGGCCCGGGTGATGCCCGTGGTCCGCGAAGACCGCGTTCTGTACCGGCCCGGTTTCGGGTATGGCGACTTCCTGATCAGCGGCGTCTACGCGGTCGTCGTCCAGCAGATCGTCCTGATCGGGCTGATGGTGTCGTTCGGGCTGGCCGCCGAACGGGGGCTGCGCCGCGGACACGGGCGGCACGCGCTGGCCGACCTGGCCGGCCGGGCCCTGGCCCACCTGCCGTTCTACCTGTCCGGCAGCGCGATCCTGGTCTTCGGGATGTACCCCCTGGCCGGCTGGACGGTCGTGAACGGCCGGGCGCTGTTCGGCCTGTTCGCTCTGCTGACGCTGGTCGCGATGCCGATGAGCGCCACGTTCGCCCGGCTGGCGAAGGACCGATTCGATGCCTTCCTGCTGCTGATGTTCCTGTCCACCCCGTCGTTCATGGCCTCGGGCTACGCGTGGCCGACGGACCAGATGCCCGCCTGGGTACAGGCGGCGGCGGCGACCCTGCCGCTGACCCCGGCCCTGAAGGCGCTGCGCACCGTGGCCACCGCGACCGGGGACCTTTCGAGCGTCCTGCCCGAACTGGCCCACATCGGGGTCCTGGGCCTGTGCTGGAGCGGCGTGCTGGTGGCCTCGGTCGGGATCGGCCGCTGGATCGACGCGCGGCGTGGAATTCCCCCGGCGCCCGTGTCGAAGCCCGGTTCCTAGCCGGCGTCCTCGACCTCGATCCGAGGCGTCTCCAGGAGGCGGCCGCCCTTCCGTCCGAAGACCGTCAGTCCCCCCCCGATCCCCCGCAGACGGATGGTGAAGGATTCGTTCACCTGCCGGGTTCCCAGGTCGACCTCCACCCTCCGGCCATACGCCCCGCGCAGCGCCGGCCAGGAGTTCAGCAGCGACAGCACGCCGCGATGGTCGTTCGGCGCATCGGGCAGCGGCACGGACCCCACGATCTCCCCGTACAGTTCGACGTCCAGCCGGGAGGGGTAGGGGCGGTCGTCGGTCTGCTGCGGCTCCGGCTCGTGCGAGGCCATCTCGGCGACCAGTTTCAGCCGCTTCCGTCCGGATCCCAGCCCCCACAGCGAGTACGTGATCGAGCAGTTGCCGTCGCACCAGCAGGCCCCCTGGACGCATCCCCCGGTCCCGTTGTCGATCCAGCCGCTCCAGCCGTCCAGCGAGACCGTCGGCGTCGTCCCGGACATGGTCCCGTCGTCCGCGACCACGTACAGCGCGTTCCGCGCCGCGACCCGCGTGCCTTCCATCACCCGCGCCGCCAGCACGTACACCTGGTTGCCTTGCGGCAGGGTCATCGCGACATCGCCCAGGGCCGTGTATCCCGGCCCGCAGCGCGTCGCCGCGATGCTTCCTCCCTGCACCTTCGTGCCGTCGCGCAGGCGCAGTTCGTACTCCAGGGTCGTCGCGCCGACGGTGACGGGGGTCGACAGGCCGGCCGGGACCGCGATGTCCGCGCCGGGGTTGGCGGCCAGGACCGGCACCTGTCCCATCACCAGGTAGGCCTCCCCGAACAGGTCGGCCAGCGACAGGCCCATCTCGTCCAGGCCCAGATCCTTGGGGCGCCGGTCGTACGTCTGCAGGCCGTCGTGTCCCCACTCGACGTCGTAGGCCTGGCGGAGAACGTACCCGGTCAGTGCGGAGTGACGTCGCAGCACGTTCATCTGTCCGTGCACCAGGAAGGCGTTGTCCCCGATCGCGTCGCCGGCCGACGGGCCGCCGAAGCCGGTATTGATCCACGGCTGTCCCGACCACGACCCGCTGCCGAACAGCAGCGCGGCGCCGCCTCCGGCCATGCCGGACTCCAGCAGCGCCACGATCTCCTCGAGGAACGGGATGTCCGACGTGCCGGCCTGCCAGGTCGCCAGGTCCGATTCCGCATGCCCGTCGTACAGCGTGGCCGAGTTGTCCTCCACCGGCCGCGTCGGGTCCAGCGCCTTCGCCCGCAGGTATCGCTGACGCACGAACCCGACCCCATCCGCGCTCTTCCAGAAGCCCGGCGTCGAGAGGCCCCAGGCCTGGTGGAACAGCACCCACCAGAGGATCGACGGATGGTTGGCGTCGCGGGCGATGACGGCCTCCAGCAGCCGGTCCCACGCATCGTTCCAGGGGGCCCCGGGGGCGGACGGGGCGGAAGGCGACGGCGACGGCAGGGCGTGGATGACGTACAGCCCCATCGCGTCCGCCATCGCGAAGAAGCGCGGTTCCTCCGCCTTGACCAGCAGGCGCACCGCGTTGAATCCCGCCCGCTTCAGGAACGCGAGGTCCTCCTGCCGCACCTCGGGCGAGGGGAACCGGACGATGCCCTCGGGGTGGTATCCGGGGTCCATCGCGGCCCGCACGTATACCAGCCGGTCGTTGACGAGGATCCCACCGTAGGGCTGGGCCGCTGCCGATTCGTCGATGCCCGGGACCGCCGCGGCCCGGATGCGACGGGTCCCCAGGTAGCCCCGCACGACGTCCGTGACGCCGGCGGCGTCCGTCACCTCGATCGTCCGTCCCGCCAGGCACGGGGATTCCGCCGACCACTCGTCCTCCGCGGGCATTTCCAGCCGAAGGTCCGCCGTTCCCCCCTCCGGCGTCACCGCCACCGTCGCCTCGACCGCCGAAGGGCCGCAGGGCTTGGGGCACCCTTCCATGCAGGCCCACGTGACGCGGACCGTGGCTTCGCCCTCCTCCCCCCGGACCGTCACCCGCGTGGCCATCTCCCCCGCGGAGTCACCGGGCACGTCCCGCACGGACGCCACGTGCGTCGCGGGATGCGACACCAGCGCGACCTCCTGCCAGATGCCGCCGGCGCACGTGTACCAGGCCCCTCCCTGCAATCCGTTCAGCACGGACGGATCCCCGTCGCACGGATCCTCCACCTCGACCGCCAGGAAGAAGGAGCCCCCGGGGAGGGCCGCCGCGGTCACGTCCACCCGGAACGGGTCGTACCCGCCTTCGTGGGTTGCGGCCAGTTGCCCGTCCACGTAGACGCGGGCCTTCCAGTCGACCGCCCCGAACCGGATCTCCCGTCGATCGCTTGCGGTCCAGGTCGCCGGAACCTCGACCGTCCGCGCATACCAGGCCGTTCCGCGGTAGGTCTGCAGCCCGGCCTCGGACCCGCCCTTCGCGTATCGCGCCGGCAGCGGCTCCAGCCCCGACAGGCGGGACTGCCAGGGGAAGGGCACCACGATCGTGCCGCCGTACCTGGACTCCGCCCCCGGACTGGCCAGGCCCAGGACGCCTCCCGTCCCGTCCGGGTCCTTGCGAAACCGCCACTCGCCGTCCAGCGGGACCTCGGATTCGCGGTAGAAGGACGGGTCCCAGCGGGAGAGGTCCAGGGCCCGGGGCACCGCCGGCAGGCCCTGCGAGGTGCCGCCACCTTCGCATCCCGCCACGGCCGCCGCCAGGGACAGCATCCCCAGGACCGCCCGGGCACCCGCGGGGAAACGGTCCATCGTCGCCTCCTTCCGGCGCCGGGACTCACCAGCGCTGGAACGCCGGGTGTCCCTCCTTGACGGCCACGAAGACCGCCCGGCAGGTGGCCGTGACCTGCCCGCCGGCCTCCATGACGGCCTCGACCGCCGCCCGATCCGCGCCGGCCTCGACGACATGCGCCCGGATCCGGACCCCGCCCCGCGAAGGCGTCGGCCGCTTCAGCTTCACGGCGAACTCCGCCGTCACGGTCCCGGGCACCTTCGCCAGGCCGTTCGCCCTCATCAGGTGGTAAGCCGCCGTCCAGTTCATGTGGCAGTCGAACAGCGTCCCGATGATCCCGCCGTTCAGCACCCCCGGGAAGGCGTCGTGGTGCGGTTCGGGCACGAAGTCGCACACGCAGCCGTCGCCTTCGGGAAAGCTGCGGATCCGAAGCCCCTTCGCGTTCGCCGGACCGCACCCGAAACAGGTGGAATCCGGGGCGTAGAGTTCCTGAAGGCTGGGTTCCATGACAGACCTCCGATGGACGGATACGACAATGCCCCTCGGGAGCGGCGACGTCAACCGTTGGCAATCGCCACCATCATCTCGGATATCCATTCTCCGATTGTCTTGACACGCCTGTCGTTCCGTATTCTGATCCCCCCGACGGCTGTCCTTCACGGTTCGTGATTCCCCGGGGGATGCGGCATGGATGCGACCTTCCTGGCCCGGTTCCAGTTCGCGATGACCATCGGCTTCCACTTCCTGTTCCCGCCGATCTCGATCGGCCTGGGATGGATGCTGGTCCTGGTCGAGACGCTGGGCTGGCGCACCGCGAACGACACGTACGTCCGGATGGGCCGCTTCTTCGCGAAGATGCTGGCGCTGACGTTCGCCGTGGGCGTCGCGACCGGCATCGTGATGGAGTTCCAGTTCGGCACGAACTGGGCGCGCTACTCGACGTTCGTCGGGGACATCTTCGGCGCACCCCTGGCCGCCGAGGGCGTCTTCGCCTTCTTCCTGGAGTCGGGCTTCCTGGGCCTGTACCTGTTCGGCCGGGGGCGGGTCTCGAAGGGCGTGCACTGGTTCTCGGCACTGATGGTCGCCCTGGGCGCGACGATCTCGGCGTTCTGGATCCTGGTCGCCAACTCCTGGCAGCAGACCCCCACGGGCTTCGAGGTCCAGGGGGGCAGGGCGGTCCTGACGTCGTTCTCCGACGCGGTCTTCAACCCGTCGATGTGGGTCCGGTTCTTCCACACGATGTCCGCGGCCCTGGTCACCGGCGCCTTCTTCATGGCCGGGGTGTCGGCCTACCTGCTGCTTCGCGGCAACGGCGGCGACGTGGCTCCCAGGGCCCTGCGCCTGGGAATCGTCGCGGGCCTCGCGTTCTCCGTGATTTCCGCCTTCCCCACCGGCGACCTTCACGGCCGGCAGGTGGCACGCGACCAGCCCGAGAAACTGGCCGCCATCGAGGGCATCTACACCTCCCAGAGGAGCGCCCCGCTGGCCCTGTTCGCCCTGCCCGACGCCGGCCCGCCCCCCCGGCTGCGCGCCGCCATCGAGATCCCCGGCCTGGCGTCCTTCCTGTCCTACGGGGACTTCGATGCCGAGGTGAAGGGCATCGACGCCTTCCCGCCCGACCAGGTCCCGCCGCTGTGGATCACGTTCGTGTCGTTCCACAACATGGTCCTGCTGGGCGGCCTGTTCGTCGCGGTGACGGCCCTGGGCGTCTTCCTGATGTGGAGGCGCCGCATGGACGGGGCTCGCTGGTATCACGGGCTGGTCCTGGCGGTCAGCTGGCTGCCGCTGGCGGCCTGCCAGTTCGGCTGGGTCGCCGCCGAGGTGGGGCGCCAGCCCTGGACCGTGTACCGGCTGCTGCGCACCGCGGACTCGGTGTCCGTGACCGTGGGCGTTCCCGAACTGCTGTTCTCGATCGTGCTGTTCGGCCTCATCTACCTGGCCCTGCTGGGGCTGTACCTGTTCCTGCTGGTCCGCGAGGCGAACCACGGGCCGGACCCGGCCGGGGAGGTGGCGTGATGGACCTCGTGACCTTGCAGGGGACCTGGTTCCTGCTGTTCGGTGTGCTTCTGATCGGGTACGCCATCCTCGACGGCTTCGACCTGGGTGTCGGCATGCTGTCGCTGTTCGAGCGCGACCCCGCCCGGCGCGGCCAGCACATGGACGTCATCGCCCCGGTCTGGGACGGCAACGAGGTCTGGCTGCTGACGGCCGGCGGCGCGCTGTTCGCGGCCTTCCCGCCGGTGTACGCGACCGTCTTCAGCGGATTCTACCTCGCCTTCATGCTTCTGCTGGCGGCCCTGATCTTCCGCGCGGTGTCCTTCGAGTTCCGGCACAAGGTCGATTCCCCGGCGTGGCGAAGCCTCTGGGACTGGTCCTTCGGGCTGGGCAGCCTGGTCCCGGCGCTGCTGTATGGCGTGGCGGTGGGCAACGTGCTGGCGGGCCTGCCCATCGCGCGCGACGCTTCCGGCGGCTTCCTGTGGCAGGGGTCCTTCCTCGGCCTGCTGAACCCGTATGCGCTGCTGGTCGGCGTGACGGGGCTGGCGATGTTCCTGACGCACGGCGCGCTGTACCTGGCGTTCAAGGCGGACGGCGTGGTGGCGGAACGTTCCGGCCGCCTGGCGCCGCGCCTGTGGATCGCCTGGGTCGCGCTGTGGGTGCTGGCCACGATGGCCTCGGTGCTGGTGTCGCCCTGGCTGTTCGCGGGGATGCTGGGCAACCCGCTGTTCTACCTGCTGCTGGCCCTGGCCCTGGCCTCGATGGTCGCCATCCCCGTCTGGTCGCGCTCGGGCGGGCACGGCAAGGCGTTCCTGGCCTCCTCCACCGCCATCGCCGCCCAGACCGGCCTGGCGGGCCTGTCGCTGTTCCCTCGCCTGGTGCCCTCGTCGATCGACCTGGAGGGCGCCTCGATGACGATCCACAACGCCTCGTCGTCCGTGCGCACCCTGACCGTCATGCTGGTCATCGCCGGCGTCGGCATGCCGATCGTGATCGGCTATACCGCCTTCATCTACCGCGTCTTCAAGGGCCGCATCTCCCCCGGGCAGTTCTACGGCGCGCACGGCCCCGGCGGCCACTGATTTCCCTGGCCCCGATCGGCTCCTGGTGCATCGAGGAAAGGCCGAAGAGTTCGGACGGGGAGGCCGACGAAGCGACCTGGCCTCCCGCCCGAAGTGGAGCGAGGGCCTGAACCGGAGCCGGAGCGTGAAGCCGCGAGCCGCGCGGGCAGGCGAGGCGCTGCGCGTCACTCCGGCAGAACTTGCACGTCGCGGTCGCGGTAGCTCCGGCGGAGGCGAAGGCCCCGCTCCACTCGGGATGGGGCGGGGGGGGCCCGGAGCGGAGTCGGCCTCCCCGCTGGACCCCTTCACGGAGTGCCGTCGTTCTCGACTCCAGGGGGAGGCGCGTCCCGCCTGACCGTCCCGGCCTTCGACTCCGAGCGGGTCCAACTGTCCCAGGCGTGGCATCACGGTTATCGCGAATCCCCTTCCCGCGTCCCGCCTTCGCCGCTAGGATCGGGCGAACCCTTTCCCGGAGAACGGATGGATTCCCGCTTCGACCTGGATCGCGACGAGATGCTGCGCCTGGTGCACACGCTGGACGAAGGGGTGTACATCACCGACCAGCACCGCACCATCCTCTTCTGGAGCCGCGGAGCCGAGCGCATCACCGGCTGGAAGGCGGCCGAGGTGATGGGCCGGCGTTGTCGCGAAGGGCTGCTGGAGCACTGCGACCGGCACGGGCGCCTGCTGTGCAAGTCGGACTGCCCCCTGGCCGCGTGCCTGGCCGACGGCCGCCCCCGGACCGAGCGCCTGTTCCTGCGGCACCGGGACGACCGGCGACTGTACGTGGAGATCCGCACCTTCCCGCTGGACGGGCCCGGCCAGCACCCGCGCGGCGCGGTCGAGGTCTTCCGGGACCTGTCCCAGACCAACGAGGTCCCGCCGTTCCTGCTGCCCGAGGCCTGACCCCCGAGCGGCCCGCGATGGCCGCCCTGTTTCCCGGAGGTGCCCGTGCCCCCTGCCGCCGATTCGATCGCCTCGATCACCGACCGCCTGGAAATCGACCTGCGGCGCCTGTCCTTCGCGCCCCCGACCGCGTACGTCTACGACCCGCTGGACTACGCGCGGCCCGGCTGGGACGCCTACTGCCGCAGGTATGCCCGGTCCGGAGTCCCCGCGATCCTTCTGGGCATGAACCCCGGCCCGTTCGGCATGGCGCAGACCGGGGTTCCCTTCGGCGCGGTGCCGTTCGTGCGGGACTGGCTGGGCATCGACGTCCCCGTAGGACGGCCGGCGGCCATGCACCCGAAGCGCCCGATCCAGGGCCTGGCGTGCCCGCGCACCGAGGTCAGCGGCCTGCGCCTGTGGGGGTTCGCGAAGGAGGCGTACGGCACGCCCGACGCGTTCTTCGATCGCTTCTTCGTGGCGAACTACTGCCCCCTGATGTTCCTGGAGGCGTCCGGCCGCAACCGCACGCCCGACGCGTTGCCCGTCGCTGAACGCATGCCCCTGCAGGCCGCCTGCGACCGCGCCCTGCGGGACCTCGTCCAGGCCCTGGCCCCCCGCTTCGTGGTCGGCATCGGGGCCTTCGCCGAGAACCGCGCCCGCGAGGCCCTCGCCGGCCTTCCCGTCGCGTTCGGCCGCATCGCCCACCCCAGCCCGGCCAATCCCGCCGCCAACCGCGGCTGGACCGATCTCGCCCGCCGCGACCTCGCCGCGCTGGGCCTGGCCTGAAACCGGGGCCATGAAGAACGGGATCAGCCGAACAGGCCGCCGAAGGCGATGATGACGCCGGCGAAGACGACCGACACCATGGACATCAGCTTGATCAGGATGTTCAGGGAGGGGCCGGTGGTGTCCTTGAAGGGATCGCCGACGGTGTCGCCGACCACACCGGCCTTGTGGGCCTGGGAACCCTTGCCGCCGTAGTTGCCCTTCTCGATGAACTTCTTGGCGTTGTCCCAGGCGCCGCCCGCGTTGTTCAGCATGATCGCGACCACGAAACCGGTCGACAGGCCGCCCACCAGCAGGCCCATGACGCCGCCGACGCCGAAGATCAGGCCGGTGACGATCGGGACGATGATGGCCAGCAGGGACGGGACGATCATCTCGCGCTGGGCGCCCGCCGTGGAAATGGCGACACACCGGGCGTAGTCGGGCTTCTCGGTGCCCGCCATGATCCCGGGGCGCTCGGAGAACTGGCGGCGGACTTCCTCGACCATGGAACCGGCGGCCCGGCCGACGGCCTTGATGGTCAGGGCGCTGAAGAACACGACCATCATCGCGCCCAGGAACAGGCCGCACAGGACCGCCGGGTTCATCAGGGTCACGTCGAAGGCGCTCATGAAGTTGGCCATCGTGGCGTCGTAGGTGCCCAGGACGGCCAGCTTCAGTTCGGCGGCCTTCGCAGCGACCTGGGGCGTGGCCTCGGCAGTACGCCCCTTGAAGAACAGGAAGGGACCCTGGACGTAGTACCCGGCCTCACCGATGTTCGGGTTCTCGGCCATGCGGCCGATCCAGATGCGCACCTCCTCGATGTACCCGGCCAGCAGGGCCATCGCCGTCAGGGCGGCCGAACCGATTGCGAAGCCCTTGCCGGTCGCGGCCGTGGTGTTGCCCAGGGCGTCCAGGGCGTCCGTGCGCTGACGGACCTCCTTGGGCAAGATCGGAAGAGCGTCGTGTAGGGAAAGAGTGTAGATCTCGGTGG
>CALJUR010000113.1 GCA_937975765.1 uncultured Myxococcales bacterium | reverse complement strand
GTTCATCTGTCCGAGGCCCTGTACCTGTACGAGCCTTCGGGCGTGGGCAAGGGCCGCGACCGCGACAGACGCGAGGCCGAGATCGCGAGGATCGTTTCGCGAAGCCCCATCGACGCTTCCCAGCCCGGGAACGGCCAGGGACGGGAAACCGATCGAACGGGACGCGCGCCTGCCACCGATCACGTCTTCACTTCCCAAGAACTCATCGAGCGGATGGTCGCCTCGCCGCGCCACGAGGGGTTCCTGACCCTGATCCGCCACGCTGAACGCCCGTCGCTGGCAGGGTTGGCCCGCGCGGACCGCGATGCCATGGCGCTCACGCCCGGCGGCATCGCGCAGGCCCGATGCTTCGGCGAGGGCGTGGCCGACATGGAGGAGATCCTGTCGAGCCCGATCGGACGCTGTGTACAGACTGCGGAATCGATTGCGTCGGGTCTCGCTAGGCCGCTCGCGTCCATCCAAGTCTGCGAGGTTCTGGACCAGGACTTCCGTTTGGACGGGGAGCGCTATGAGGCGCTGAAGGCGAGCCTGGGCTGGAAGGGGACGGTTCTCGGATGGCTGGAAGGCTCCATCCCGTCGGGGATTCTGGTTCCGCACGCCGTCGTTGCCAGGCGCGTCCTCTCCTCGTTGCGCGACCTTCGCCGAGACAGGTCGTCCAGAATCCTCGCCGTCACGCACGACTTCTTGATCATCGCGATGGCGGCTTCGCTCTTCGGGATCCGAACGGTCCACGTCCCGTACCTGGGCGGCCTCGTTCTGGACTGGGATACGCTCGAGCAGTTCGCCCGGGGAGGAACGCCATGAAGGTGGTGACGACCGGAACGCGGGAAGCGCTTCGGAATCTCCGACGCGAGCTGGCCGCCAACGTCGTGCATGTCGGCGGGTGGCTGGCCGCAGCACTCGGCCCGAGGCTCGGTGAACTGCAACTCCATCTTGGTTGCGGGCGTCGGCGCCTAGAAGGGTGGGTGAACGTCGACCTCCGGCGCGGCGCAGATGTTCGCATCGACCTCCGCGAGCCGCTGCCGTTCGCGACCGGTTCGGCAGCCAGGGTGTTTGCCGAGCACTTCCTGGAGCACCTGGACTACCCCGGGCATGCCACGGGATTTCTGCGCGAATGCTACCGGGTCCTGCGGCCGGGCGGGCGACTTCGCTTGGGCGTGCCGGACACCGGGATGGTTCTCGACGCCTACGCGCGTGGCGGTGACGACGAGTACTTCCGGCTTGCAAAGGAACGTTGGCACCCGGGCTGGGTCGTTACGCCCTTGGAGCACGTGAACTTCCATTTCCGCGACCGGTTGAACGAGCACAGGTGGGCGTACGACGAAGCGTCCCTGCACAACTTGTTGCACACGATCGGCTTCGGGGACGCGCATCGTTCTGCCTTCTGCACCGAAACCGATTCCGATGACCGGCGTCTGGGGACCCTCTACGTGGAGGCAGTACGATGAATCAACCGTTGGACACCGGGGCTCGTCCGAAACTGATCGCGGTCGCTGGCGATGCCGGTATCGGCGCGGAGTCGGTCGAGTTGAACGTGGCGCAAGAGGTCGGGCGCCTGCTTGTTGACCATGGCTACCGGCTGGTCACCGGAGGGCTCGGCGGCGTCATGGAGGCCGCCTGCCGGGGGGGGCGCGCATCGGCCGCCTGGAAGGATGGCGCGATCGTCGGAATCCTGCCAGGCCACGATCCGCAGGAGGCTAATCCGTTCGTGGACGTCGTGATTCCGACCGGATTGGACGTAGCGCGCAACATCCTCGTCGCCCACGCCGACGCCCTGATCGCCATCGGAGGAGGGGCGGGCACCCTGACCGAGATCGCGATGGCGTGGCAGATGCGCCGGCTCGTTCTCGCGTACCGAGGGCAGGGGTGGAGTGGCCGTCTGGCCGACCAGCGGGTGGACGCTCGAATCCGTTACGAGGACGACGAGGGCGACTGCGTGCATGGGTTCGACAATGCGGAGGAAGCGATTGCGATCCTTCGAGATCTATTGCCACGGCATGCGCGGTCCTACGCGGGGATCATTCGCAGGCCCGCCTCCTGACCGAACGCCAGCGCCCGCGCCAAAGCCTGCCGCTCGCGCTCGACGGCCCTCTCGCCGAATCGGTCGACCACCAGTTCCGCCAGCCGTGGAATGGGCACGCCGCGAAGGGTCAACTGCGAAATCTCGTTGCCCGTGACCGGATCGCGGATTAGGAGCCGCTCCTCGGCCACCGTGCCAGGCGTCGGTTCACGCATGGACGGGTACAGGATGGTCGAATGGTTCCCGGCCCCGTGGCAGAACGAGTACATCGCCAGTTGGTAGAGCATCTCCCGTGGCAGCGATGTCGTCCCGAGGTCGCGGTACTTCGCGTCAAGGACGGCCAGGCGCCCCGGCCGGGCGCGGGGGATGACGACGTAGTCCGGCCTGGGGGACGGCGGCCTGCGGCGGGTCCTGCTTTCGGAGATCTCCCACAGGAACATCTCGGTCAACCGATGCTGCAGCCGGACCTCGCAGTCCGGCAGGTTCTCAGATAGGAAGCGGTCCAGCAGGCGTTCGAAGAAGGTGTTCATGTCGAACAGGAAGCCAGCCAGGGGAACGTCCGACACCTGGCCCTCCGGGGTTGCTCCCTGTTTGTCCAGGAGGGCCTCAATCAATCGGATCGCGGGCTCGTAGGCCCGGGTCAGCCGGTCCATCCCGTGACGGCATCGGCCCAGCACCGCGTCGTCGAGGCGGATCGGTGCCACCTGGTCCTGAAGCAGGCCGGAAAGATGTCGGACCCGTCCGGCCAGCACGGGGTCCTGCGCGAGGCCGGTCGCCGTCCGCAGTCCTGCCAGCAGGACGCGGTTCAAAACCGTGTCGGCGCTTCGGTCGAAGTGGTGACAGGGAAGGCGCGTCTCGCCGGGACGCCCCGAACGTGCAAGGGCGGCGAAGACGAGCCGTCCCCGGGGGTCGGCCCGCCATTCATCGACGGGAACGTGCTGCCGACGGAGGCCCCGCCGGATCAGTTCCTCGGCCTCGCTCTCCAACTGGAGGATCAGGACATCCTGGAACTCCAGCCGCTCGAGCAGAGCATCGTCGACTTCGGCCACCAGGCCGAGATCCCGCAGACCGAAGGCGTAGCGAAGCAGCCGCAACAACCGGCCTCCCCGGATCTTCGGGCGGATCGCGATCCGGACCGGTCCGAGGCGGATCGTGCCGACATGGGAATTGGTCTCGATGGAGAGCCCGGACCGCAGTTCGAGGATATCGACTCGGTCCCTGTCGGCCAGTCGCCTCGCGGCTTCGCGGGCACGGGGGTGGTCGTCAAACGAAAGTCCGCGCAGTTCCGGGTGGGTGTCCGGTGTCGCGCAAGTCCACTCGGACAGCACGACCTCGGTGCAGGAACCGTTCATCCGTTCGCCCCCGAAGCGCCGTCGCCACCCGTCGCGGGAGGTGCGGCATCCGGCTCGCCCGGGCCCTCCTCGGCATCCTCCTCCCTCGCGGCGACCTCGTCGGCCTCTGCCGCCACCGCGGCCCTGGATGTCGAGATGGACGGGTCGAGAGCGTTCACGGCCTGGAGGAGCTTGTCCGGGGCGCGGAAGAGTTCCTCGCGGAACCGGAAGTTCTGGCGGTCCACGAACTGCGGGCCCAGCACCGCCTCGAGCTTGTCGAAGTGGCCATAGAAGTACTCGGCCAGCAGGGGCAGGACGTCCTCGTTCAGCACGCGGCCGAACTGGTTCAGGTCGGTGATGGGCCGCTGGGTGGCCGGGTCCATGAAGTAGGAGTGGCCGATCTGGAGGTTTCGACCGTCCGCGCCAAGGTGCTCTCGGATCTTGCGGTTCATCGCGTCCATCCAGGCCCCGAGGGGGATGCCCTCGACGGCCGCTGTGCCCAGGACCGATGCGTCAGGCATCAACTCGATAAAACCGAATCGCCGCCGCAGCGCCGTGTCCAGCAGCGCGATCGAGCGATCGGCGGTGTTCATGGTGCCGATCACGTAGACGTTGGCGGGGACCGTGAATACGGCGCCGGACAGGGGCAGCACGGCCTTCATCCTGTCGCGCTTGTCGGGTTCCAGCAGGGTCAGCAGTTCCCCGAAGATCCGGGGGATGTCGCCGCGGTTGATCTCGTCGATGACCAGGTAGAAGCGTTCGTTCCGACCCGCCGCGTCGGTGCAGAGTCGCTTGAAGACCCCGTCGATCAACTGGAAACGGGGGGCGTCCCCGTTCCCGCCGACCGGCCGCCATCCCTCGAGGAAGTCCTCGTACCCGTAGGCCGGGTGGAAACTGCAGATCCGTACGAGGCCCTTCTGGCCCCGAGGGTCCAGGATCTGGTCCTTCTGGTCCTGCGAAAGCTGGTCGAAGCCCTTTCCGAAGGCGTGGCCCGCCGCCAGTTCCCTCGATGCCCTGACCGCCCAGTAGGTCTTGCCCGTCCCGGGAGGGCCATAGAGGATGACCTGGCGCTTGCGCTCCAGGACCTGGTGGATCTCGCTGATGCGTCCCGAGAAGACGGGAACCTGGAACCCGTCCTTCACGAAACGGTCTTCCTTCTTCTTCACCGGTCCCGCCCGTCGCTCCAGCAGGTGCCGCTCGATGGCGAGGAGGTTCTGGGCGTCGCTCAACTCGTGGACGGTCGTCAGCAGGCCTTCCTTGATCGGGTACTTCCATTCCTCCAGGTCGAGCCATTCCACCGGGCGCTGGTGGACGAAAGGAGCCTTCTCGTCGTGCCGGTAGGGGCCTGCGACCCGGCCGATGCCGAGGACCGCCATGCCGTCGCACGCGATCACATAGTCGCCCTCGGTGATGTTGAGGCAGAAATTGAAGATTTCGTTGGTCTTCTTCCCCACCTGCTGCGGGATGTTCGGGAACCGCTTCGCGTAGAGTTCCTTCAGGCGGTTCTTCGCCGCCTGGTCCGGGGTCAGGTCGGACAGGTCTCCCAGTTCGTTCCAGCCGATGGCCACGTATCGCCCTGCCAGCATGGGCTTCCACTGGTTGCGCGGGGCGCGCATGTCGTCCGACGTCCCCACGCGCCAGTAGCGATGCGGCCGACCGTGGAGCGCGTTGAAGGTGCCCGTCAGGTGGTTCACCGGCAGGTCCAGTTGGCGGGCCAGTGCCAGGAAGGGGTGGGCTGCCGTGTACCGGCCCGGCGCCGCGGGGGGCGGCTGGAGTTCCTTGATCAGGTGGAACCGCTGGTAGTCGGGATTGTGGAAGTCGTCGAGCTTCGTGGGGAACAGCAGCGAGAAGTACTTGTGCCCCCAGGCCGACTCGGCCACTTCGGGCGCCTGTTCCTGCATCGCCTGCTGCAGGCGGGCGTAGTCCTCTTCGCCGGCGCCGTCGGGCAGTTGTTCGAGCAGTCGAACGCCGGCCAGGAACTGGTCCCGATGGCGCCTCGCGATGGCGATGGCCTCCTCCTCGGAAATTTCGCGCTGCTCGCGCGAACTCCCCACGGTCCAGGCCCCGGTTTCCTTGCGCCGGTATAGCCCGAACTTCAGCGCGGACCCGCCCGCAATGCTGCCGAATTCGGCCGGGAACTCCTCGTCGTCCTTGAACTCCAGCCAGTAGACCAGGCTGTCCTTGTTGCCATGGCCGTGCATCGTCTCCAGCAGCGCGCGACCGTCCAGCGCCGCCAGCACGTCCGGCCCGAACCTGTCGCGGAACCGCGCGAAGCAGGCATCCAGGCGGGCCTTCGGGAGCAGTTCGCCGGCGTCCAGCAACTGCCTGTGCCGCGCCAGGATGCGCTCGCGAATCAAGCCTTGAAGGTCGTGGGTCCGGTCCGCCATTGCCGTCCTCCTCGAAACACGGTCGGGCTCGAGCATCGGTATCCGCGCCGTCACCCCCCCGCCTGCCACCGCCGGCCCGACCCGTCGCCGTAGCCCGCGAGGAACCCGATCCGCTCGAGCATCTCCAAGTGGCGTCGGACCGCGGCCAGCGGTGCGGACGGGAACGCCGCGACGACCTCCGGGGCGGTGTAGGTCCCGGGGCGCGAGGCGATCAGGTCGCGAATCGCCTTGATCTGCTCGTATCGATCTTTCGGCCAGGGGGCAGCCCGGGGCTCGGCGCGCGGGACATCGGTCACATCCTTCCCGCCGAACCCGTCCAGTTCTGGCTGGACCGCGAGGCCTGCGCGGACCTTCTGGAGGTCCGGGCGCAGCCAGCGGATCGTGCCATCGGCCTCCTCGCGGCGGCGGGACGCATTCAGGACGACCAGGCGATCGAGGACGTCGGCTTCCGGGAGATCCGCGGGCCAGCCGTAGGCATCGGCCACGGCCTCGTCGAGGGACTGGTGGATCGACCGCAGCACCCCGACCAGCGCGGCATCGTGGAACGCCCGTTCCTTGTCGGTCAGAGGCGGGCCTCCGGTCTCGGCCTCCCGGACCCTCTCCAGCGAGTTGTAGAGGCCGGTCAGGGACGCGTCCGGCCGGTCGCCGAGAACCTTCCTTCGATGGGCGTCGAGCGTCTCTCCGAGCGAGCGGATGC
The DNA here is from genome assembly GCA_937975765.1 of uncultured Myxococcales bacterium. Lineage (GTDB taxonomy): Bacteria > Myxococcota_A > UBA9042 > DTJE01 > DTJE01 > CAIZWN01. The sequence continues at coordinate 14,974 of CALJUR010000113.1, read as the reverse complement.
GGTCGCGCTGCGCTTCCGTCGCGTCGGGGAAGGGGAAGGGATCGAAGCAGAGGGTGCGGTTGTATCGAGGCCGGTCTTCGAGCGTACCGCCGGCTGCCAACGACCACACGGTGTGGAAACGACTGGACAGGACTCCCAGAATCCACGGGTCGTCCGACGCAATCGCGATCAGCGTGTGGTCCGGTCGCACCTCCGTACCCAGGAACGCGAAGATCCGGTGCTTCGCAACTTCCGCCGTGACGATGTATCGCGACAGCCCGGACAGGGCGGCCCGCAGTTCCGGCTTGTCCCGGCCGAACCGCCACCAATTCCGGCGGCTGCCCGGGTCGCGGATCTGGAGGCGCTCGGGCCGCACCCGGTCGAAGACGTGCTGGAACGCCCTGGGCGCCTTCGTGCGGGCCTCGTCCTCGTCCATCGGGTACAGGTCGATGACCGACACGCCCCGGCTGCCTTGGAGCAGGTCGCGAGCGTTCAGGTAGGGGTGGATGACCTCGGGCTCGAAGTGGGCCGCCTGGTTGTCGTCGATCACGAATCCCTTCCCGAACAGTACCAGGCCGACCGTGGCGAGCCCCTGGTTCGCGGCCAGGGGTCGGACCTCGGTCAGGTTCTGGGCGACCGACAGGTCCGGCCCGATCACGCGTCCCGTCGTGATCCCCAGGGAGACGTCGACCGCGTCGTGCCCGATGGAGCGTTCGTCCGTGACCCGGGCGAGGACCGGGGGGTGCTCGCCGCTCGGACCGACCACCGTGAGCGCGATCCGGACGGCGGCACCGGACTCGGAATCGACCCACGGGTGGTCCGGGACCGCGAACTGGATCCCGAGACCCGGGTTCTTCCTCAGCACGTCCGCGACGACCCGGCGGTTCAATGCCTGGGTGATGCTGTTCGTGGTGATGAAGCCCAACCGTCGCAGCCTTCCCTGCGCCAGCAACGACGCCGCCTTGGCCCACCAGTACATCACGTAGTCCACGCCCGCGGGCACGTCGGGCCAGGCCCGGGTCAATGCGTCCAGGTAGCCGTCGCCCAGCGCGGTTCGGCGGCGGGCCTTGCCGATGAATGGCGGGTTGCTGACCACGAAGTCGGCCTCGGGCCATTCCGCCTGCCGGGGATGGACGTAGTCGTAGAGGGGCATCTGGCTCGAGGCGTCCGGGACGTCCTCGTCGGTGACCGCGTGCTTCTTGCGGGTCTTCCGGTCCCAGACGGACATGGGGCGCCCGTTCTCGTCCAGGCGCAGGCGCTGCTCGTCGTATGCGAGGACGGCATCGCGGCAGTCGATGTTGCGCCCGTCCTTCAGCACGGGGTCGGGGATCGACATGCCGACCCGCCGGGTCCACTGGAGGTAGCCGAGCCACAGCACCAGGTCCGCGATGGCCTGGGCGCGGGGGTTGACCTCGATACCCAGGAACTGCTCGGGCACGACTCGGACGCCGGCGAGTTCCAGCGCGATCTGCGTGTCACCCAGGTCGTGGAGTTCCCGCAGTACCTCGGCCTCGAGCCCCTTCAGCAGGTCGAAGGTGACGTACAGGAAGTTGCCGGTGCCGCAGGCAGGGTCCAGGACCCGGACCGAGCAGAGGCGCTGGAGGAAGTCGCGCAGCAGTTTCGCCGTCGCCTTTCGCTGCGCCGGCCCGGGCTCGCCCTCGTCCGGGTTCATGACTTGGCGGGCCGCGGCCTGCACGGCGTCCCACTCGGCGCGCAGGGGCTCGATGACCGTGGGCCGGACCAGGCGCTCAATGTACTCCCGGGGGGTGAAGTGCGCGCCCAGGCGATGGCGTTCTGCCTTGTTCAGCGCGCGTTCGAGCAGGGTGCCGAAGATCGCGGGCTCGACGTCGGACCAGTCGCAGACCGCCGCGTCCAGGAGGCGCTGCAACTGCCCGGCGTTCAGCGGAAGGGCGTGGACCTCGCGGAAGAGGCCGCCGTTGAAGCGGCGGATGGCGTGGGGGCCATACATACCGCCACGGTCCATCTCCTTCCAGAGGGACTCGATGCCCGCCGGGAAACGCTCGGGATGGGGCAGCCAGACGTCCCGGAGCGTCGCGGTGAACAGGCGGTCGTCGAGAAGCCCGATGTCCTCCGCGAACATCGTGAAGAGGCACCGCATCAGGAAGCGCGCCACCACCTGCGGCGCGGTGCCGTCCGCCTCCAGGGAGACGGCCAGTTCCGCGAGCCGTGCGGCAACCTCGCGGGTGGCACGGGCGGCGCGTCGGGAAGGGTCGAGCGACCAGGGGTCGGTGAAGATCGCGGCGAGGAATTCCCGGACATCGGGCCGGGCGAGGTCCGAAAGGGGAATGGTGCGCCGGGAGCCGTAGCGGCCGAAATCGCCGTTGAAGCCTGACCAGACCTCGAAGCAGTGGCCCACGTCGCAGGTCAGCAGGAAGGGCGGGCGGCCCTCGGGCAGGTAGTTGGCATAGTTGAGGGCCTGGCCGAACGCACGCTCCATGAGGTCGAGCCAGGCGCGCGGGTTGTCGCGGTGCGGACCCGGGCGGGGATCCCCGGGCGCCAGGGCCTGCTTGGCCTCCAGCACGAAGCAACCCTTCTTGTAGAAATCGATGCGCTCGGTGCTGACGTGGCCGTCCTTGTGGTGGATCTCGACCGGCTTCTCGAAGCGGTAGTCGTCGAAGCCCGGGCCCCCGGTCAGCGGGCGCGGCACGCCGAGGAGGTCGCACAGGTCGGTCAGGAAGGGCTGCGCGTTGGCGCGTTCCGAGCCGGCACTGCCGAGCCACCGTTCCAGGAAGGACTGCACGTCGCCCACGGACACGACCTCCGGCTGCGAAAGGGATTCGAAATGGGAACGTAGCACCCGGGTGGGACATTGCGCAACCGGTTCGCAGCACGGAAGACGTGCTTCGCACAAAGGCGATCCGCGCGTGTCGGCCGGGAACGGTGCGGTTCCCGATGTCGCTGCCCCGGGATATGATTCGCGGCGTCGAACCGGTTGCTCGCGTGGAAGAAGACGACTACGGACACGAACTGCGGGAATGGCTGGCGCCGGGGGTGTCTCCGGAGCACGTGGACGGCCTGGAGGAGGCCGAGGGGATCCTGGTCGTCGCCCGGCTGGCCCGCTCGCTCTTCTCGACCACCGGCGCCGCGACGCCGTTGAAGTTGGTCGTCCTGTTTCAAATGGCACGCGCGGAGGGGCGTTTCTCGCGGGAACGGATCCGATCGCTGAACCGCTCCATCGCGGCCGACCGTCTGGACGCGATCGTGACGTCCCTGCACGACGGCGGCTGGCTGGAACTGCGGGACGTGGATCGGACCTACCGCGTCAGCCCACTCGGCCACTACTTTCTGTCCGTGCTACGGGCTGCGGGGTTCGCGGGCCAGGGCTCCGCGAACCTGCTGATTCGCGCCGCGGAGACGGTTCGCTTCGGTGCCGCCGTGGACGCGGGAAGCGAAACGCGCCTGCTGGGGCTGCTGCTGGCGCAGACCGAGGCGGTGGCGGAACGGGCCAGCGAGACGCTTCGGGTGGGCCAACACCGCGAGTTGATCCGATTCTCCCGCGTGGAAGTCCGAACGCAACTGGAGCACGTGGAAGAGGTGCTGAAGGCGCTGGAGGAACGGTTCCAGCAGACGCCGGCGCTTTTCGAGCGGATTGTCCGGATCCACGAGGCGATGCAGACGATCCTGCGGGCCCACAAGGGGCTCCAGGACCGCCTGGCGGAATGGAATCTGAAGACGCTGGAGACGGCCGGCGCGGGCTACAGCCTCACGGCGCTCTGCGACGCGGTGATGGGGGCCTCGGACGGGGAGGTGCTGTCCGCGGTGGCGAGCGGCGCGGTGGCGCTTCCCTGGCCGGTCGTGGCGTTCTCGACGGAGGTCGCGATCACGCGGTCGCTGACGTCGCGCATCGCGGCGCGGACGGCGCGGGAGGCATTCGTCTACGAGGCGCCTTCGGAGCCGCGCGTGGAAGCCTTGCGCCTGGAAGACGTGGACCCGGTCGCGAGGCTGCGGGCGGCCCTGCGTGGGCTGTCGAAGGATCTCGCTCCGGGGGATGCCGTGACGTCCTCGGCCTGGATCGATGCGCAGGCGTCGGACTTCGCGGACGCGGTGTTCCTGCTGAACCTGCTGGCCCGGTTGGAGGGGCAGTCGCGCGGGGGCATCGATGTGGATGGGGTCGTGCTGGCACCCGAGACCCCGGCGGCGGACCCGGAGGCCTGGCGGGACCTGGACCCCGAAGAGGCGATCGAGGCGTTGCGGCGCCTGGGCGTGCTGGCGCGAGTCCCCGGCAAGGGAATCCACACAGACGTCCGGCTGCGGCGCATCGCGGAAGGAGGATGCACGGATGGATGAGCGGGCGGCGGCCATCGCACACCTGCTGCTGCGCGTCGGGGTGCTGGACCCGGACGACCCGGACCACCAGCAGGTGCGGCAGGACCTGATCGCGGACTCGGCATTGCTGGCGGCGGTCCGCGAGAGACTGGCCGCGGTCGGGTGGAGGCTGGAGCAGTTCCTGGGCCACTGGGGGGTGCGGGTGGACCGGGGGGTGGAGTCGGCGGCGGTCGGCCTGCCACGCGGCGGGGACCTTCAGGCCCACCACCTCCGCATGCTGATCTGGCTGTGGGTGCAGTTGGTCTACCGCCAGGTCGAGGCGGCGCGGCGCGAGGAGGAACCCGACGCGCTGCCCGGGCGACGCCAGCGAGCACTCGACTTCGGGGACGAGCCGGATCCGCGCGACGAGACGCCCTCGGTGGCGTTCGAGGAGGTGCTGGCCGAGTTCGGCCAGCAGTACAGTGAACGGGGCGTCAAGGGGATGCTGTCCGTGCTGCGAAAGCACCGCTTCGTGCGGCAGGAGGGCGCGACGGGGCCGGTCCGGGCAGGCCCGGCGCTCTTCGTCCTGGTGGATCCCCTGCGCATGGAGGAGCACGTCGTGGGCATCGCGCGGCGAGGGGCGGGCCCCCTGGTGACGGCGGCGCAGGACGCCGCGGAGGTCGGGTGATGTTCAGGCTGGAACGCATCGAACTGCTGAACTGGGACATCCAGGAGAACCAGATCCTGGTGCTGCGGGACGGTGTGAACCTCCTGACCGGCGAGAACGGATCGGGCAAGACGGCGATCCTGGACGCCATCAAGGTCGCGCTGGGCGCCAGCCGCATCGGCGCGGATCGGTCCATCGACTTCTATCTGCGGGCTCGCGGAGGCCCATTCGCGATGGTGCGGCTGGTGGCGTCGAACCATCCCGACCCGGCGACCCGCGTCCGGCCGTTCGACGCGCTGGGCGGCGGCTTCGAATCGGATCGGGTCAGCCTGGCGATGGTCGCGCGGGCGACCGACGACGGGTACGAGCGGCGCTGGTACATCCTGGACGGCGACACGTCGCCCCTGGCCCGGGGCGTGACGGCACGCCCCTTCGAACGCCTGTCCGACTACACGGACCGGCTGGACCAGCTGGGCCTGGGACGGAGCTTCCGGAGCCTGATCTGCACGCCGCAGCACGAAGTGGCGTCGTTCTGCCGCCGCAGCCCGTCCGAGGTATTCGACCTGCTCTACGACATCATCGGGTGCCGGGACGCCCTGGCGGAGTGGGAGCGCCTGAAGCAGGACTACGAGAGAACCCGGCGCGAGTACGAGGCTCGGGGCGTCGAACTGGAGGAGCGCCGGAAGCGGCACGACGGGCTGAGGGCGCGGCTGGAAAACCACCTCCGGTACCTCCGGGTGAGGCGGCGACTGGAAGTGAACGAACTGGCGCTGCCCCTGGCACGGTGCCGGGTCCTGCTGGCGAGGCACCAGGGGTTCCAGGACCACGCCAGCGCGAAGGAAAACGAGGCGGTCGAAGCGGATCGCCGCGCGCGGGAGAAACGCGAGCAGCGGGTCCAGGCAGCCCAGAAATGGGGCGAGACGGACCGGGAGACGAGGCGGATCGACGAACAGCGGGCCGCGAAGTCCGAGGAGGATCGGCAGGTCGGCGAGGCATGGGCCGCAGCCAAGGCGGAACTCGATTCGCTGGAGCGGCTTCGCAAGGCGGCCGAGGGCCTGCCGGCGCGGGATATCGGTACCCTGGAATCGGGCGCCGAGGACGCGCGCGCCGAGGCGGGACGACGGGAGGCCCAGATCCGGGATTTCGCGGACACGAGAAGTTCGCTGGAATCGGAGCTGGCGTCGGCCGAGAAGGGGAGCCTGCGACCTCCGGACGCGGTGAGCCGCTTCCAGGAGGCTCTGCGGCTCGAGGGCGTCACCGAGCACATGCTGATGGCGGACCTGCTGGACGCGGACGCGCTGGACGAGAAGGACCGCGTGGCCATCGAGAGCTTCCTGGGCGATCTGCGCTTTGCCATCGCGGTGCCCGACGTGACCGCATTCGCGCGCGTGGTCGCGGTCGCGCGAAGGGAACGATTCCCGTTCTACGTGCTCGCTCCGGACGTCCGTGCGCGGCGGCCGGCGACCGGCGAGCACCCGTTCCTGGATGCCGTACGGGTGAAGGATCCCGGATACGAGGGGCTGGTGGTTCGCCTGCTGCGATGGGTGCGCAGGCTGGCGGCGGACGAGGCGATCGGGGACACCTTCCGGGAGCCGGGGGCGCGGGTGGCACCGGACGGGTTCGTGCTGGACCGGTTGGGCGGCATCCACCGGGGAACCGACCGGTTCTTCCTGGGCCGCGCGGCCCTGGAGGAGCGGAAGCGGAAGATCCGGCAAGAAATGGACACCATCGAGATCCGGACGCGGGAACTCGTCCGGGAACGCGACGAGCAGTCCGCGAGGGCCCGGTTGCTCGAAAAGGAGGCCGGCGAGGAGCGCGCCCGGAGGGAGTGGGAATCCCGGCGAGCCGATCACGCGCGGCGAGTGGCCGAGGTCAAGGCGCTGGAGAAGCAGCGGGCCGGGATCCGGAAGGATGCCAGTGACCTGGACGATCAGTGGAAGGCGACCACTCAGGAGTGCCAACGGCTCGCGGGAGAAATCGCGAACCTGAACCAGGCCGCGGATAACGAGGCACAACGAGCGGCCCAGCTCCGGGTCGAGGCGGAGAACGCGCGGGCCCAGGCCGAGAAACTTGCCAGCGACATCGCGGAGGCCGTGCGCCGGGCGGACCGGATCCGGGAGGACCTGGCATCGGCGGATTCGTCGTTCGCCGCGGGGGTCGAGACGGTGTCCCGCGAGAAGGCGCCGGAGGTGATCGAGGACCTGATCCGCGGCGACCAGGAGGAAATCCAGAGCTACAGCGAGGTGGATCGAGACGAATCGCTACCCGGCAACGTCCGGACCCTGGAGCGCCAGGTGGAGGACGTGCGGGCGGAACTCGCCCGGCTGGAGGAGCAGGCCGAGGCGGACCGCTCCAAGGTGGAGGCGGCTCACGAGCAGTACCGGCGGTTCACGAGGAAGCGGTTCAAGGTGTACTTCGACCGCCTGAAGGCCGAGGCGGAGCGGATCCGGTTCCGGGTCGAGGGCAGCCTGACCGAGCGTACGGATGGGCGCTTCGACGTGACCCTGATGGTCGGTGTGGGCGACAAGGCCGTGGTGCCATACGATTCGCCGGCCCTTTCGGGGGGCGAGAAGGCGGCGCTGTCGATCCTGATGGCGATGAGCGCCATCGAGGGACGGGACGGAGGCGGCCCCGGCTTCTTCCTGGTGGACGAGCCGTTCTCGGCGTCCGACTCCAACAAGATCCGGTAACTCGGCACATTCCTGGCGGCCACGGGTGCCCAGTACCTGATCAGCATGCCGTCCAACAGCGAAATCTCGCGGTGCGGTGCCTGGCTCCAGGCGGTTCTGACCTGTTCGAAGACGCTGGGTGGGGACGATGCGCCGCTGGCCCCGCGGGTGAAGTGCAGCTACGTGGAGCGGTCGAATGCCTGAACGGCGATGGCGGTGCGTGGGGCCGGACGGCGCGATCGAGATCGTGCTGACCGGTCGCCAGACCGAGATTGCCAGGCGGCTGGGCCGGCGCCTGCTGGCCGGGACCATCATGCGGTGGGAATCCCTGGCCGGCATGGTGGCGGATGGGGCGGACCGTATCGACGTGGAACGAACCGCCCGCGCGTTGATCGACGCGGGGCTCGTCGAGGTCGCGGAACGGCGGGACGGGGCCGGCGATTTCCGGCCGTACCAGTTGCGGATGGCGGGCGGCGCCGAGGCACGCCTCCGCGAGATTGTCGGCTACGACCCGCGCGCCGCGGAAATCCGGGCGGACAGGGCGCGCCGGCTGATCGACGCGCTGAGCGAGATGGCCGCACAGCCAGAGGCCCTGCCAGTCCCGGCCCGGACGTTGGTGCAGCGGGCGCTGGGAGGCACGAAGGTTGTCCGGGTGGGCGACTACCGGGCCGAGATCGAGGCAGCGTTCGATCTTCCACTGGACTCGATCGTCCGGGACCATACGGCAGCCGTCCTGACCACGGGGCCTTTTCGGATCCGGTTCCAGGGGCGCGTCATCGACGGGATGGCCAGTGTTCCCTGGACCGCTATCCCAGAGCCGGTGCTGTCCGGGGCGGCGGACATCGACGTGGATGCCGACGAGATCCTGACCATCGAGAACCTGACCCCCTTCGAAACGCTGTCGTTCCGGGGGGAGGCCCTTGGGCGCATCCTTGTTTTCACGTCGGGCTTCCTTGGACGGGCCGAGCGACGTTGGCTGGAACTGTTGATACGGACGGGGCGAATCCGGCAGATTCGGCACTGGGGTGACATCGACCCCGGGGGCCTTGCCATTTTTCGGGACCTCGCAGCGCTGGTCGCGAACGTCTCCAGGGAGGTGCGGGTCGAGACCTGGCGAATGGAACCCACGGCCCTGTCACACGTGGCCGCTGTTCCATTGACGATTCGCGATCGGGCACGCCTCCAGGCATGGAACGCAGAACCCGCGGCGCCGCTTCAAGAACTGGCCCGCGCGATGCTGGATGTGGATCGGAAACTGGAGCAGGAGGCGCTGCTGGTCGAAGGCCCCGGGTGAACTGCGGTTTCCTGAGGGTCGCGTAGAGAGGGGAATGTTCGCCAGGCGCACGAGGGGCCCTCAGAACCCCTCGGCCTCGATCGCATCGGCGGCGGCGTTCGCCTCGGCCCCTTCCTGTTCACGCAGGTAGGCGACCATCGCATCGCGCAGGAAGGCCATGCGGCTCTTGAACCCGAGCGCTTTCCACGCCGCGTCGAGCTTCGCGACCACGGTGCGCTCCATCCCGAGGGGCAGCACTTGCACGTGGCTCTTGTCGCGGGGGGCACGCTTCTCGATCGCTCCGACCGTGATCTTTCCCTTGGCCGCTTCCGACAGTTTCCACATCAGGTAGCGGCGGTCGGTGGACCCGGTCTCGCGCCCGATCACCCGGAGGTACTCGGCGCGCAGGTCCTCGATGCTCATGTCGCGCGTCCGCTTCGGGGCGGGCGCGGCCTCGGGGGTCTCCTCGATCGGCGCGGCATCCTCGAACGGAACGTCGGCGCCCGCGGGGGTGTCGTCGCTGGCCGGGGCGTCGGCCTCGGTGCTCGCCGCGTCGTCCGCGACCGCTTCGGGGAGCGTGGCCGACTTCGCGACCCGCTTGCTCTTCGTCGCCGCCTTGCCCTGGATCGTCTTGCCCTTGCCCTTCGGCCCGTGCTTCGTGCTCATGTGGTCCTCCATCAAGCGGCGGGCGCTCCGGGGACCACCCCCGGGTCTGCCCGGCCGCGTCATCCCTTGGTCCTGGCGCGCACGCATTCGGGGTTGCAGAGCTCGTAGACCGTCCCGTCGCGCATACGGACGTCGAACCAGTCGCCGGCGTGCCCGGCGTCCGCGAACGAGCGCGGGGCCGGGTGGCGCCCGGTCACCCCGCAGGGGTACCAGCGGGTTCGTCGCGACCCCTTGTGGTTCCAGACCTGGACCTCGTGCGTGGCGCGCATCGTGCCCCCCTCAGCCCTTGATGTCCGTGGCGAGCTTGCGGAGCAGGGCCTCGGCCCGGGCCTGCTCACCCGCGTCGGCCTCGGCCAGTTCCAGCGTGACCAGCGTCGCGAGCATCCCCCGGCCGATGCATCCGCACCCGACGTCCGCATCGACCACCCACCGCTCGGTCTCGCTGGCCTCGCAGACGCGGCCGGCGATCCGGTAGGTCTCGCCCTGGATGCGGCGCCAGTGGGTCCCGGCCTCGCGCCAGCGGAGGATCAGGTCGATGCGACCGCCGCCCAGGCTCTTCCGGACTTCCGTCTCGATCAGGTTCTTCTTCGCGCTGGCCATCGGAACCTCCCTTTGAATCAGCGGGTTTCCCCCGCTCCGTGAGGTCATGTTTGCTCTGTGATCTGGGCATTGCAAGGGAAATAACTGATTGATGTCAGCAGGTTCGGAGCCATGGGACGGAATCTTTCAGCGATCGATGTCCCCGATTCGGGGGTGGGTGTGTCTTGTAGGGGTAGGGAACCGCAAGTCGGACCGATTCGGGCACGACCACGTGGTCGCCCCAAACGGCGGAAGGAGTGGCGTCCTTGTAGATGGAGAGCGCGACCAGGGTGCTGGCGTAGTCCCGAGTCGCCTGGAGGTGCCGCATTGAGGTTTTCGGAAACGGGCTGTCCCCGGTTGCCACGAACCCACGCAAGTACCGGGTGGGGGCGAACAGGTTCCTTGAATCGTGACTGGATGCATAACGCCGCAGCGTGGTGTCCTGGCGTGGGCGGGTGGTGACGATGGCGGGGCCGACGTGAATCACGCCTGGATGCATACCGCCCCCATGGCGGAAAGAGAGGGCATGGACGCGCGGGAGAAAGCGAACGCGCCTGGCACGCACCCCCGACCGGCTGGCGCAATCGTGCCTGGATGGGAAACGCCCTCGACTGGGAATCTGCGAGGGAGCCCGGGGGCGTGAAACACGCCTGGAACGGCCCCCCAGGGCCGGGTTGGAATGGCGGTGGCGAGGGGACGGTGGTGGCGAATCACGTCTGGAGCGAGCCCCGTCGCCCTTGCGACCCTGGAGCGGGCGGGCGGGTCCCGTCCCGCATGAGAGGAGGAACCGAGATGAACGAGCCCCTGCTGACTCTGACCGAGGTTTCGAAGGCCCTCGCGCTGTCGAAGACGTTCGTGAGGCGCCGGATCGTGACGGGCGAGTGGCCGTCGTTCCGGTTCGGGCGGTCGCGGCGGATGGCCCGGGCGGACGTGGAGGCGATCCTGGCGGCGTCCCGGCAGGCGGGCACCCTGGGTCAGACGGAGCCGGCGGGCGCCGGGGAGTAGCCGCGATGGGTCGTCGCTCGGACAAGTGGGTCGATGCGACGGTGCGGTCGCCGTGCGAGGTGTGCGGGGCGACGCACTTCTGTTCCGTGCCCCGAGACGGTCGGACCCGCGTCTGCCGCCACGAGCGGGTCTGGAACGGCATCCCCGGGCGGCACGGATTCGACCGCCTGGGCGAGCGCTGGACATGGTCCGTCCGAGGGGTGGGGCTGTTGGCGCCGGCTCAGGTGTGCGAGCCCCTCCAGACGGTCGAGCGGGCTCCGCCCGAGGTTCTCGACCGGGTGTACCGCGCGCTGCTCGACGAACTCGAACTCTCCCCGGCGCACCTGTGCCGCCTCACGGCGCCCTTCCCTGAGGGACGCGGGATCCCGAAGGACGCGGTGGGCCGGCTCGGGTGCCGGACGCTTCTGGGCGGGCACGCCCGGGTGGCCCGGGCGGTCGGGGCGCGGTTCGACGACGACACGCTCGCACGGGTGCCGGGGTTCTACAGGAAGACGGATCCCGCCCGGGGTACCGGGTACTGGTCCATCGCGGCGTCGGGACTGCTGGTTCCCGTGCGGGACGTGGCGGGCCGGATCGTGGCCTGCCAGGTCCGCCTGGACGAGGTGCGCCCGAGCGGCAGTCGGTATGTCTGGCTGTCGAGCGCCCGCCACGGGGGTCCGGGCCCGGGCACGCCGCCGCACGTACCCCAGCACGACGGGGCGACGCGCGAAGTCGTCCGGATCACCGAGGGGCCGCTGAAGGCTTCGGTCGCGACGGTGCTGGACCCGGACGGGATCCTGACGGTCGGATTCGCGGGCGTCGACACCTGGCCCACGGTCCTGCCGGCGCTGAAGGAACTGGGCGCGCGCACCGTCCACATCGCGTTCGACGCGGACTGCCGCCGCAATCGGCGTGTCGCGTTCCAGCTTCGTGCATGCGCCGAGGAACTCGCCCGCCAGGGCTACCGGCGCGTCCTCGAACTGTGGGACGAGCCGAAGGGCATCGACGACCTGTTCGCATCGGGGGGCAGGCCCCGGTGCGTGGGGGAGGGAACGTGAGCGATCTGGACGACGCGCTGGGGCAGATAACGAGCGACGCGGCGCAGGCCGACCCGGGTCCCGCCTCCGGCGCCGGGGCCCCGTCCATCGATGGGGTTCGCGCGCTGGTGGCGTCGATCGCTGCCGAGCCCGACCCCCTTCGGCGTGGCCCGCGCATCGACAACGAGCTGCTGCCCATGATCGCGACGTTCGGGGAGGGCACGAGGGCCTCCCTAATCGACATGGTCGCGGCCGGGCTGAAGTTCATGCCTCGGGCCGCGGTGCAGCGGGGCGTGAACCGCCTGGTCCGCGACTCGACCTCCAGGGCGGCGCCGCAGTCGGGCCCCGACCCGGCGAGCGGCGAACCCTACGCGACCGCCGAGGGACGGACCTATCAGCTCGTCCGGGGCCGAGATGGCGCCCGCTACGTGCAGATCGCGAACTTCACGGCTCGCCTCCGGCGCCAGGTCATCCTGGACAACGGGGTTGAACGAACGAGCCACGCGGTGCTGGACGGCGTGATGTGCGACGGACGTGTGCTGCCCGAGGTCCGCGTGCCTTCCGCTGACTGGGCAAGCCTGAAGTGGATCGGGCGGTCATGGGGACCGACGCCCTCCATCTCGGCAGAGTCCGGTGCGGACCGCAACTTCCGGGCGGCCATCCAGTACCTGTCGGGGACGTCGTTGCCGATCGAGACCGTGTACGTGCATACGGGCTGGATTCGGGAAGGAACGGTCTGGGTCTACCTGCATCGAACCGGCGCCATCGGCGCGGACGGCCTGGTGACGTCCGTGCGGGTCGAGCTTCCCCCGAGCCTGGACCCCTGCGCGCTGCCCGCGCCCCCCGAGGGGGAGCGGCTGGTGGCCGTGGTTCGGGCGAGCCTGCGGTTCCTGCTGCTCGCGCCGCTGCAGATCACCGCGCCCGTCTATGCCGCGATCTTCCGGGCCGTGCTTCCCGTGTTGCCCGACTACGTGCTGGCGATCGTCGGGCGCACGACCTCGGGCAAGAGCGAGCTCGCGGCCCGGGCGCAGCAGCACTTCGGCGCGGGCTTCACGCGCCTGAGCCTCCCCGGCAACTGGATGTCCACGGGTAACGCCCTGGAGGCCGCGGTGTTTGCGGCTGTGCAGTTGTTCTTCGCGATCGACGACCTGGTCCATTCGGGCACGCGCGCGGACAAGGACCAGAAGGAGAAGGAATTCGACCGGGTCGTCCGATCGGTCGGCAACCACGCGGGCCGTGACCGCTGCAACCCGGACGGCTCCCTGAAGGGTGGCAGGCCGCCCCGGGGCCTGATCGTCGTGACGGCCGAGGACCTGCCGCCCGCGCGCCAGTCCGCCCACGCGCGGCTCTTCACGGTCGAGGTCGGCAAGGACGACACGGATTGGGACGAGATGACGCAGGCCCAGGCGGACGGCGCGGCCGGGATGCTCGCGGAGGCGATGTCGGGCTTCCTGCGCTGGCTGGCCCCGCGCCTGGACGCCGTACTTTCGAACTTCCCCGCCGAGAAGGACCGGATCGCCAGGCGGGTCGCGGACCTCGGTCCGATGATGCGGCGGACGCCGCAGACGTGCGGGGACCTGCTGGTCGGCCTCGGGCTGTTCTTGGAGTTCGCGACCGAGGCGGGCGCCGTGACGGCGGACGAGCGGGCGACGCTACAGGACGCCTGCACGCGGGCGGTTGCCGAGGTCGCCGTGAACCAGGGCCGCGCCCAGGCGGCGCAGGACCCCGTGAACCGCTTCCTTTCGGTCCTGCTGTCGGCCTTCGTGACCGGAAGGGCCCACCTCGTCTCTTCGGGCGGGGGCGCTCCTGACCCGGCCATCGCCGAGGCCTGGGGCTGGCGGCTGCGCAAGACCGGGTCGGGGCAGTTCGCGAACGACGAATGGACCCCCTTGGGCGCCCGGGTCGGATGGATCGACCCGAACGGCGAGGACGTGTTCCTCGAGCCCGAGGCGTCTTACGCCCTTGTCCAGGAGGTGACCCGGAACGGCGACGGGCTGTCGGTCGGTCGGGCTCGGGTCGCGAAGGCGTTGTTCGAGGCGGGGAAGCTGGTCCAGACCGAGCTTGCGACGCACCGCTGCTACACGGTCCGCAAGGTCGTGCCCGGCGCGGTACAGCCCCGGATTCCGGTGCTGTGGGTCAAGGCGTCGGCGTTCACGGACACGGGCGTGGGTAGCACGGGTAGCAGCGGGAGCGGCGATCCCGGAAATGCTACCCACGAGATTCGGTCACTGATTCAAGGACTTCTCTCCTCCATGGGTAGCATGGGTAGCAAGGGTAGCAAAGAAGAAGGTACTCGCGTACTGGATCCGGTTTCTGCGCGTGATCAAGATCCGTGCGTGATGAGGGCGTGTGTACCCTCGGAAACGCTACCCATGCTACCCACGGTATCCAACACCACGGATGAACAGGCGAATTCCTGGGTAGCAGACGAGAGTGGCGCTACCCCTGCTACCCACGGGACCGCCGGGCCGGCCGTCGAGACCGACACCGACTGCCCGGAGTTCGACGACCTGCTGTCGGGAGGTGGTGGATGAGACTCGGGAAGGTCATCGAGAGGCTTCGCGAGGCGGGGGGCGTCCTGACGATCGACGATGAGGGGCGCGTCCACTGCGCGGGCAACGCGGACGTGATGACCGACGCGGTCGTCGCCGCTCTCGAAGCCCGCCACGACCAGGTCCGGGCCTACCTGCAGGAGGAACGCGCCGCGACGCTCGCGGGCACGACCACGCGGTCGCACGGGTGGTGCGCGCGGTGCGGGCGGGTGGTGTGGGTGGGCATGGGCGCGGAGCGGCTGCCGCACGGCGACCTGGTCTGCGGGGACTGCCTCGGACCCTGGGACATCGAGGCGGGGTCG
>CALJUR010000112.1 GCA_937975765.1 uncultured Myxococcales bacterium | reverse complement strand
AGATCGTATTCGGTGACTGGAGTTCAGACGTGTGCTCTTCCGATCTGGGCTTCCCCGGGGCCTCGTCCACCGGCACGACCCATTCGCCGCCGGCGCGCTCCATCTGCCCGGGCCGGCGCGGCAGGGCGAACCGGACCCGCCCCTCCTGCACCTTCTTGTCTCGCGCCAGGAAGGGCCGGGCCGACTCGAACGGCACCTGCGGCACGTCGGGCAGGCCCAGCGCGCGCAGCCTGGCCCGCAGCGCATCGACCTCGGCCCCGGGGAAGCCCGCCAGCCGCGCGGCGACCCTGCAGGCCACGACCATCCCGGCCGCGACGGCCTCGCCGTGCCGGACCCGGTATCCCGACGCGGCCTCGATCGCGTGGCCCGCCGTGTGCCCCAGGTTCAGCACCCGGCGCTCGCCCCGCTCGAAGGGGTCGCGCCCGACGATCCCCCACTTCACGGCCGCGGCGCGCCGGACCATCCCGGGGTCCGGCGGCACGCCCCTGGACAGGCCGCGGGCGTCCCGGTCGATCCCCTCCAGCAGCCCCGCGTCCCCCGCCATCGCGGCCTTCAGCACCTCGGCCATGCCGTTCCTGACCTCGCGCCGCGGCAGCGTCTCCAGGAACCGGGGGTCCGCGACCGTCAGCACCGGCCAGTGGAAGGTCCCGACCAGGTTCTTGCCCTCGGGCAGGTCGATCGAGGTCTTCCCGCCCAGGGAGGCGTCCACCTGGCCGACCAGCGTCGTCGGCACCAGCACCAGCCGCATCCCGCGCATCGCCGTCGCCGCCGCGAATCCCGCCAGGTCGGTGGTCACCCCGCCGCCGACCGCGACCACGACGGCGTCACGCCCCCCGGCCGCCTCCGCCAGTGCGCGCACCAGTCGCAGCCAGACGGCCGGGTGCTTCGATCGCTCGCCGGGTCCCACGCCGATGACCGGAAGGGGCGCCCGGCGCTGCTGCAACGCGGCCAGCACCTGCGGGCCCCAGCACTTCCAGGCGTTGCGGTCGGCCACCACCACCCGCCGCGCCCCGTCGGCGGGCAGGTCCTCCCGCAGGCATTCCAGAGCCCCGGGCCCGGCACGCCACCGGCAGGTGCGGTCGTTCGCGATCGAGAGGGCTTCGAGGACGGGCAGCACGTTGGCCGGCGCGGGCATGTCGACCTCGATGCTGCCTTACGGGTTGCGTTCGAGGAAGGACTGGGCCTCCTCGGCATGGTTCCCCTGGGGGTTCACCTCGAGGTACCGGGTGTAGTAGTACCGGGCATCCGATACCTTCCCCTGCGCCTTCTGGACGCGGGCCATGCCGACCAGGGCGGGAGCATGGGACGGTCCCAGTTTCAGCGCGGTGCGGAACAGCCGCTCCGCGTTCTCCAGGTCCCCCATCCGGACCGCGCACTCCGCCATCCGGGCCACGGGATCGACCCGGTTCGGGCGGGCCTCCGATGCCTTGCGGAAACTCTCCATCGCGACCGACGGGTTGCGCGAGATTTCGCGCTGGCCCGCTTTCATCAGGCTGTCGTAGCTGACGACGGCACCGGTCACCACCGGGGGGGGCGGAACGGCGGCGCGAGAGGCCGCCGGCGAAGGGGCCGGGGGCGGCGCATCGGGCTTCTTCCCGGCCGCCTTCCTCCCGGGCGCGGGGGCCGGGGACGGGGGCGCGGCCGGGACGCCCCGCAACGGGGGTTCGTCCTCCGCGACGGCGCGAGGCCTGGGGGCCTGCACGGGAGCGGCGGACGGTGCGGGCGTATCGGGCCGGACAGGCTGGACGACCGGCGGAGGTGCCACGGGCACCGGGTCCGGCGGGGGTGCGACGACCGGCGCCTGGGCCGGGGGAGGCGACGGCGCGACGACCGGGACCGCGGCTGCGACCGGGGCCGGGCTGCCTGCGGGGGCCGGGACCGCCACGACCGCGGCCGGGATTTCGGGCGGTGTCACGACCGGCGCGGGGGACGTCCCGGCGTCGGTCGCCGAAGCCGGAGCCTGAGCCAAAGCCGGAGCCTGGGCCGGACCCGGAGCCTGGGCCGGAGCCTGTGCGACCGGCGGCGATGTCCGCGGCACCTCGGGGATCCCGGACTCCCGCAGAAGGATCCACAGCCCCACGATCGCGACCAACCCCAGCACCACCGCCAGGCCGAAAGGGATCGCCCGGTGCAGGATCTCCTTCCGGCGCTGGCGGAAGCCGACCTGGTCGCCTCCCCAGAGGTCCGGTTCCTCGACGCGGGGGTACTTCTCCGTCCCGGCCAGCGAGTCGAACACGTCGCCGCCGTCCGCGGGGAACGACATCGGTTCCTCCGGCAAGGGCACCCGGGCGGCCGGCAGTTTCACGGTCTCCGCGGCGGCAGCCTCCCGCATCCCGCCGGCGGGAACCGCGGGCAGCACGGGGGAAGGCTCGGGCGACGGTTCGGGAGGGAGGGGCACGGACACCCGGGGCAGCGGCGCCGTCACCGGTGGAACGGACGGCTCCCGGACCGGCTGGACGACGGGTGCCGCAGAGCGGGGTGCCGGGCCCGGCTCGCGGGGCAGGTCCCGCAGCGGGCGCCAGGACTGCCCGTCCTCCAGGAAGACGTCGGTCGGGACCAGCCGTCCGGCGGCGATCCACGCGCGGACCGAATCCACGTCCTGGAAGCGCAGCAGGACCCCGTCACGGGTTCGAACGTAGGTGATCCTTCCCATCGCATCCCGCCGGCGGAGGGGTGTCGGACCGGTCTGTCAGACGATCTTCAACAGGAACAGCGCAGCAACGCCCGCGGCCGCCCCTGCAACCAGCCCGACGATGATCAGGATGGTGGCCCAGAGGGGGATGCCTCGATTGGTGCCGCTGTTCGCGATCTTGAACGTGAACTGTTCGGTCGAGGACCAGGGGTTGCGGGAGTTGCCGGGCCCGGTCGCCGCGGCCGGCGTCTCGACCTTCCCGACCGCACCTGCATCCCCGTA
>CALJUR010000111.1 GCA_937975765.1 uncultured Myxococcales bacterium | reverse complement strand
GCGCAGATCTGCAACGGCCGGAACCCGAGCGGCGATTCCCCGACAGGCTCCTAGCGACCGTCGTCACGCGAACGACCGGGCCAGGGCATCCGCGATCAGCATCCCGCGGTGCGTCGGGCGCGCGCGTCCTGCCTCGACGACCAGCCGGCCGTCGGACACCAGGTGCTGCAGGCGACGAAGGCTGCCGGGATCTCGGCCCAGAAGGCCCAGTTCGACCCCTTCCCGCGTGCGGAAGCCCAGTGCCAGGGATTCCATCCTCAGGTCCGCGGGGGACAGGCGCTCGATGACAGCCGTCGGCAGCCGCGAGGCCGAGTCGCGCCGGAGATAGGCCGCCAGGGAGCGGACGTTCCACCAGCGGCGGCTGCCGTCGAACGAATGCGCCGCGGGTCCCAGGCCCAGGTAGGGGACATGTCGCCAGTACCGGGAGTTGTGGCGCGAACGCCTCGAATCCCCCCGCGCGAAGTTCGACACCTCGTAGTGGACGTACCCCGCCCGGGCCAGGCGCGCGGAAGTTGCCAGGAAACGGTCCGCCAGGAAGTCCTCGCCCGGCAGCGCGACCGTGCCGCGGCGAACATCCCGGGCCAGCGGCGTGCGGGGCTCGACGGTCAGGGAATAGCAGGACAGGTGCCCGGGGTCGAACGCCAGCGACCTGTCCAGCGTGGACTCCCAGGAGGCGTCGGTCGGGTCGGGGACGCCGTAGATCAAGTCGATCGAGAGGTTGTCGAAGCCGGCGGCCAGGACGGCCTCCAGGGCGCGGGCCGCCTGACCCGCATCGTGCCGCCGTCCCAGGAATCGCAGCACCGCGTCGTCGAAGGACTGGACGCCCAGGCTGACCCGGTTCAGCCCCAGGTCCAGCCAGGCCGCGGCGCGTTCGCGCGTGACGTCACCCGGGTTGGCCTCGATGGTGGCCTCGACGGGATCCCGGAAGGGGAGGGCCCGGCGCAGCCCCTCCAGCAGCATCGCCAGCGCCGGGATCGGCAGCAGCCCCGGCGTTCCCCCGCCCAGGTACAGGGTGTCGAACGGCGCGAACGACCCGGCCCGCCTGCGCGCCTCGTGCAGCACCCCGGCGACCCACGCGGGAATGCCCGACATGTCGGTCCCCGAGGCGAACGCGCAGTACCGGCATTTCGACACGCAGAACGGGACGTGGACGTAGAGGCCGGGAGCGTCACCGCCCATCGGGTGCCCCCTACTCGTCGTCGGAGGTCTTCAGCACGGCGATGAAGGCGGACTGCGGGATCTCGATGTCGCCGACCATCTTCATGCGAGCCTTGCCCTTCTTCTGCTTCTCCAGCAGCTTGCGCTTGCGGCTGATGTCGCCGCCATAGCACTTGGCCGTGACGTCCTTGCGGAAGGCGCCGATGGTTTCGCGGGCGATGATGGTGCCGCCGATGGCGCCCTGGATGGCCACCTTGAACTGCTGGCGCGGGATCTCCTCCTTCAGGCGCTCGCAGGCCTGCAGGGCGCGGGCCCGGGCCCGCTCCTTGTGGACCACCATCGACAGGGCATCGACCTTCTCGCCGTTGACCAGGATGTCCAGCTTGACCAGGTCGCCTTCCCGGTAGTCCAGCATCTCGTAGTCGAAGGACCCGTAGCCCTGGGTGATGCTCTTCAGGCGGTCGTAGAAGTCGAAGATCGCCTCGGCCAGCGGCAGGTCGAACTTCATCTCCATGCGCCCGGGTGCGGGATAGTGCAGTTCGCTGTTGACGCCCCGGCGGTCGAGGCACAGTTTCATCACCGCGCCCATGTAGCGGTCGGGGATCATGATGGATGCGCGGATGTACGGCTCCTCGCTCTTGCGGATGGAGGCCGGGTCCGGGTAGTGGGCCGGGTTGTCGACCTCGAGAACCCGCCCGTCGTCCAGCGTGAACCGGTAGATGACCGACGGGGCCGTAAGGATCAGGGACTGGTCGAACTCGCGCTCCAGGCGCTCCTGCACGATCTCCAGGTGCAGAAGGCCCAGGAAGCCGCACCGGAACCCCTGGCCCAGGGCGGCGGAGGAGTCCTTGGTGTAGACCAGCGACGCGTCATTCAGCTTGTACTTGTCCAGGGCGTCGCACAGCGACTCGTACTCGTCGGACGCGACGGGGTACAGCGACGAGAAGACGACGGGCTTGGACTCGCGGAACCCGTGCAGGGCCGCGGGGGCCGGGTTGTTGTCCAGGGTGATCGTGTCGCCGACGCGAGTATCCGCGACGGACTTGATGCCGGCGATGATGTAGCCGACGTCGCCGGCGCGCAGCGCGGGGCGGGGTTCCCGGACGATCCGGAAGACGCCGACCTCCTCGACCTTGTAGGCCTTCCCGATGGCCATGGGACGCATCAGGTCCCCGGCCTTGATCTCGCCGTCGAACACGCGCACCGAGGCGACGGCGCCCCGGAAGGGGTCGTAGTGGGCGTCGAAGATCAGGGCCTGCAAGGGCGCCGCCGGGTCGCCCTTGGGCGGCGGGATGCGGTCGACGATGGCCTCCATGAGTTCCTCGACGCCCAGGCCCTGCTTGCCCGAGACCAGAAGCGCGTTGGCACCGTCGAGGCCCAGGTCGCGTTCGATCTCGGACCGCGCCATGTCGATGTCGGCGGAGGGCAGGTCGATCTTGTTGATGACCGGGAGGATCTCCAGGTCGTGCTCCATGGCCAGGTACAGGTTCGCCAGCGTCTGGGCCTGGACGCCCTGGGTGGCGTCGACCAGCAGAAGCACGCCTTCGCACGACGCCAGTGCGCGGCTGACCTCGTAGGTGAAGTCGACGTGCCCGGGGGTGTCGATGAGGTTCAACTCGAACTCTTGGCCGTCGCGGGACCGGTAGGGGAGGTTGCAGGTCTGCGACTTGATCGTGATGCCGCGCTCGCGTTCCAAGTCCAGGTTGTCCAGGATCTGGTCCCGGAAGTTCCGGTCCGCGATGATGCCGGAGTGCTGGATCAGGCGATCGGCCAGCGTCGACTTGCCGTGGTCGATGTGGGCGATGATGCTGAAATTCCTGCGCTCGGGCACGCGATCCTCCTGGGCCCCGGGGCGGCGCAAGGATGCGCGACCACGAGACTTTCGTCAAGGACGCCCCGGAAAGGGGTCCGCCGACCATCCCGACGACCCGGACGTCGGACCGCTGCTGCAGGCCTCGCGCGGCCAACGGGACGCCTACCTGCGATGGGGACGGGACTGTCTCGGCTGGGCGATGTACCTGTTCCGGAAGCCGCGCGGGTCCTGACGGAAGCGGCACGGTGACGAATCCACGTCCACGCCCCCTGGCGACGGGCTTCCGAAAACGAGCCCTTGCGATCGGGACCGTGGACCGCGGTCGAGGATGCGTCTAGAATCCGCCCTCGGACGAACCCCGTAGGAGGCCGGATGCACCCCGTCGTCACCCGCACCGAGATCCCCGTGGCCCCGCTGGTGTCCCGCGGCAAGGTCCGGGACATCTATGACCTGGGCGAGAACCTCCTGATCGTCTCGACCGACCGGATCTCGGCGTTCGACCACATCCTGCCGAACGGCATCCCCGACAAGGGAGCCGTGCTGAACCAGTTGTCCGCCTTCTGGTTCGGCCGCACCGCCGGGCTGGTGCAGAACCACCTGGTGTCCGTGGACATGGCGGACCTGCCCGCGTCGCTGCAGCCGTACCGCGACCAGTTGGAGGGCCGCTTCACGCTGGCCCGCAAGGCCAGGATGCTGCCCGTCGAGTGCATCGTGCGCGGGTACATCAGCGGCTCCGGCTGGAACGACTACCGGAAGACCGGGACCATCTGCGGGATGGCGCTGCCGGCCGGGATGGTCGAATCGGACCGCCTGCCCCAGCCGATGTTCACGCCTTCGACGAAGGCCGAGACGGGCCACGACGAGAACATCCGTTTCGAGCAGGCCGCCGAGATTCTGGGCGGCCCGCTGGCGCAGAAGGTGCGCGATGCGGCGATCACCGTCTACCGGCACGCCGCGGAATACGCGCTGACGCGAGGGATCATCATCGCGGACACCAAGTTCGAATTCGGCCTGATCGGGGACGACCTGATCCTGGCCGACGAGGTGCTGACCCCGGACTCGTCGCGCTTCTGGCCCGCGGATTCCTACGCCCCGGGGCAGTCGCAGCCGTCCTTCGACAAGCAGTACGTGCGCGACTGGCTGCTGGGGATCCAGTGGAACAAGGAGCCTCCGGTCCCGGTGCTGCCCGACGAGGTCGTGATGGTCACCTCGGAGAAGTACCGCGAGGCCTACCAGCGCCTCACGGGTGCGACACTGTCCTAGGGATCGGGGCGAACGACGCCGGGTCCACTTCCTGCAGGAACCCCTCCAGGGCCGCGTGAAGTTCGCGGGGCAGTTCCATCATCGAGTAGTGCGTGCCCCCCGGCAGCAGGACCAGGCGGGACCCGGTGATCCGGCGCTGCATCTCGCGACCGACCGACGGGGGGGTCAGGAAGTCGCGGGTCCCGGCGGTGATCAGGGTCGGCACCTGGATGCGTTCCAGGCCCGGGCCGGTGGTGTGCCGGTCCAGCCGGGCGATCATGCCCAGGTAGCGGTGGAAGTCGAGGGTTCCGAACCCCTTCAGGATCGGGAAGAAGAGGGGAACGGGCGCCTTGAAAACCCCGGTGTGGGCCAGCAGCGCCGGCATCCAGGAGGCCTGGAAGAGGCTGGGGGCGACGGGCTGAAGCAGCGGCATGGCCGCGCGCAGGGCCACGATGGCGCCGCGGAACAGCACGTCGGCGCCGGGCAGGTTCAGCACGTCCGCCAGCAGGTGGCCGTAGTGGCCGTTGATCAGCACCAGCGCCTTGACCCGCTCGGCGTGGCGCAGGGTGTACTCCAGCGAAACCTGGACCCCCATGCTCCAGCCGCCCAGCACGAACCGCTGGAGGTGGAAGGCCTGCACGATGGCCTCCAGGTCCTGCACGTGGTGCGGCAGGTCCAGGTCGTCGTCGCGGCGGGGCGTCCCGGAATCGTAGGTGCCGCGCGGGTCCCAGGTGATCATCCGGTACACCCCCTGGAAGTCCTCGATGACGTGCTTCCAGCAGAGGATGTTGGCGCCGAGCCCCGGGGCAAGGACGAGGTCGTGGTGGCCGCGCCCGGCGACGTAGACCGCGATCGGGGTGCCGTCGCGGGACGGGACCGTCTCCCGCCGGATCGGGGCCTGGATGGAACCGAGGTCGATCATCGGGCTTCCTCCTCCGGTTCGGCGGGCAGGCAGCAGACGCGGTTGCGGCCGGCCTGCTTGGCGGCGTACAGGGCGCGATCGGCCGAACGCAGCAGTTCCTCGGCGGTCACCCCGTCCACGGGATAGGAGGCCACGCCGATGCTGATCGTCAGGCGTCCCTCGGGCTGACCCTCGCTGCACTCGAACGTCGTCTGGAAGATGCGGGAACGCAGTTCCTCCGCGACGTGGAGGGCCGCGGACTTCGGGGAATCCAGCAGGATGGCCGCGAACTCCTCGCCGCCGTAACGGCAGGGAATGTCGGTGGCGCGCAGGCGGCCCCGGATCACCTCGCCGATCCCGCGCAGGACCTCGTCGCCTGCCGGGTGGCCGCAGCGATCGTTGTAGTCCTTGAAGTGGTCCACGTCCGCCATCAGCAGGGACAGGGTGGCGCCCGACCGGGCGCACCGGCGCAGTTCGGACCGCAGCGTGGCGTCGAAGTGCCGGAAGTTGAACAGGCCCGTCAGCCCGTCGGTGGTGGCCAGGCGCTTCAGGCGATCGTTGGAGTCCGACAGTCGTCGATTCGAGTCGGTCAGTTCCGAGGTGCGCTGGCGGACCTGATCCTCGAGGTTGCGGGTGTTGCGTTCCAGGGACTCGGCCATCTGGTTGAAGGTGCTGCCCAGACGGGCGATCTCGTCGTTGCCGTGGACCTCCGCCCGCACGCCCAGGTCGCCCTGCGCCAGGTCCGATGCGGCCTGGGTCAGGCGCTTCAGGGGCCGTATGACCTGGACGTCCAGCACCGCCGCGGCCATGGCGGCGCCGATCAGGGTCACCAGCAGCAGGGAGGCGATGCTTCCGACCAGGGTCCGGAACAGGGCCGAGGTCAGTCGATCCAGGCCGAATCCCGCCAGGATCGTCCCCCATCGAACACCCGGGCTGCCGGGCGCGGCCGTCACGATGGGCAGGCTGACCAGGAGGGTCTCTCCCTCGGCATCGCGCTGGTTCCGGGTCACGGAGGTGTCGCGTCCGCCGGCATCGCGGGAGAACGGGTCGTCCAGGAAGCTGCCGTACAGGGACTGGCGGGTGTGCGCCATGACCCGCAGGTCCGGGTCGACGATCGCGACGAACCGGATGTCCAGCGCATCGAGGTTCTGTTCCAGCAGGGTCGACAGGATCTGGTCCAGTTCCTCCACGCGGTTGCCGGCCATCGGGCCGAGGACCGCGACGCCCAGCACGTCCAGGAAGGTCCGGGCGCGCAGGTGGATCTCGTTCAGCACCTGCTGGCGCTGGACGGCCAGCATCACGGCACCCAGGCCGATGTTCGCCGCGAGGATCAGAAAGACCCCGGTCAGCAGAACCCGCGTCCGCAGCGTCATGGAACCTCCCCCCCCAGCCGCCTGACGAGTTTCAGGACCTCGCGGACCGGTTCGTAGAAGGAGTCGGACGTCGCGGTGAAGCCGTTCCCGGAGGGGAACGCCGCCAGGGCCGCGCGGCCCTCGGGGGTGTTGGAACGGATGGACTGGAGGGCCTCGACCAGTTGCCGCGCCTGCGAGGGGTCCAGGTCGGGACGGACGACGAAGGCGTCGTAGGGGATGCGCCCGGTGATTCCCAGGAGGGTCAGCGAGGACACGTCCAGGCCCTCGGCGCGCGCGGCCTGGATGCCGCCGAGATAGGTCGCTCCCGCGTCGACCCGGCCGTCCAGCACGGCCTCGATTACACGGCGATGCGATCCCAGGAACTGGGTCTCGGACAGGTCCAGGAAGGGATTGATCCCCATCTGGGCCAGGCGCGCCACCGGGAACAGCCAGCCGGACGCCGAGTTCTGGTCCACGAAGGCGACGGAGCGTCCCGCGAGCTGGCGCAGGTCGGTCAGGCCCGAATCCTGCCGGGCCACGATGAAGGCCGAATACCGGACGGCGCCGTCGAACACCATCGTCAGGCGGGAACGAAGGCACGGGTCACGGTCGTGCGCCCGGACGTACTCCAGCGGCGGGATGATCGCCGCTTCCAGGAAGCCCTTGGCCAGGCCGTCGGGAAGGTCCTCGTACCGGTCCACCAGGACGGTGTCGACCGGCAGGCCCGTCCTCCGGGACAGGGCCTCCGTCAAAAGGTTGCAAGCATCGCCGCGGCCCACGGATTGGCGCGGCAGACCCAGGCGGATCCGGGGGGCGACCACGGTCTCGCGCGGACACGCTAGGTCCTCGACACCGGAAGGCGTCCCGACGGCGGTGGGGACGGCAGGCATGGGGGCTTCGCTGCATGCGGACAGCGCCAGCGCGGGGACCAGCAGCGCGGCAAGGCCATGAAGGAACCCTCGGACCATTCCCGCTCCGGCATCCGGGAAGCCAGTCCCGGAGTCTAGGAAAACCGGTGCCGCCTGACAACCGTCCCGGAGATCCGTCCCGATCGACGCGACCCGTAGCCTCGCGCGTCGCGCGCGCACGGCTTGACACCGGCGACAGCCGCGGCCTATGGTGTGCGGGCTTCGGGGGAAGGGCCGCATGTTCGAGCGGAGGATCACGATCGTCGCGGGTCACTTCGGCAGCGGGAAGACCGAGATCGCGGTCAACGGGGCGATCCACCAGGCCCGGGACGGCCTGCCGGTCGCGCTGATCGACATCGACGTGGTCAAGCCGTACTTCCGGACGCGCGAGGCGCGCGAGGAACTGGCGGCACGGGGTGTCGAACTGGTGGCGCCGGACGGCGAGAACGCGACCGCGGACCTGCCCATCGTGCTGCCGCGGGTTCGCGCGCTGTGCAGGGACGGGTCGCGTCGCGTCATCCTCGACGCCGGCGGGGACGATACCGGTGCCCGGGTCCTGGGATCCCTGGCCGACGTGCTGGACGACCAGGACCCCGACTTCCTGCTGGTGCTGAACTTCCGTCGCCCCTTCACCCCGGACGTTCCCTCGGCCCTGGCGATGGCCCGCGAGATCGAGTCCGCTTCCCGCCGTCGCATCACCGGTGTCGTGTCGAACACCCACCTGATGGACGAGACGACCCGGGAGGTGCTGCTGGACGGCCTGCGACTGGCGCGGCAGACCGCGGCGAAACTGGGCGTGGAGGTCCGGGCCATGGGGGTGCAGGAGGGTTCGCGAAGTCTCCTGGAGCCGTCGGAAACGGGTTGCGAGATCCTGCCGCTGAGGCGTATCGTCCAGCCACCCGTGGGAACGCCCCGGATTCGCGTCCCCGGGTCGGGTCCGTTGTTCGTCTTGCGTTGAAGCCGGCGGCCCGGTGGCCGACGGAATGTCCGTGGAGGTGTCCATGCCCCGGATCGAGATCGACAAGGACCGGTGCAAGGGGTGCGAACTGTGCGTCAAGGCGTGCCCCCAGCAGATCCTCGGGATGACGAAGGACCTGAACGCGAAAGGCTACTTCTACGCCGCCGTGAAGGAGCAGAAGCGCTGCATCGGGTGCCGGATCTGCTGCGTCACCTGCCCGGATGTCGCCATCTCGATGTCGGTCCACGGCACGATGGTCCACTACTTCCGCTATTGAGGGTCCGATGGCGAAGAAGCTGATGAAGGGTTGCGAGGCGATCGGCGAGGCGGCCATCCGCGCCGGGTGCAAGTTGTTCTTCGGGTACCCGATCACGCCGCAGAACGAGATCCCGGAGTACCTGTCGCACCGGCTGCCCCAGGTGGGCGGGACGTTCGTGCAGGCCGAGTCCGAGGTCGCCGCGTCGAACATGATCTACGGGGCTGCCGGCGCGGGCGAGCGCGTCTTCACCTCGTCGTCCTCGCCGGGCATCAGCCTGATGCAGGAGGCGGTGTCGTACCTGGCGGGGGCCGAACTGCCGGCGGTGCTGGTCAACATCATGCGGGCCGGCCCCGGGCTGGGCGGGATCCTCCCGTCGCAGGCCGACTACCTCCAGGCGACCAAGGGCGGCGGGCACGGCGACTACAACGTCATCGTGCTGGCGCCTTGGTCCGTGCAGGAGGCGGCCGACCTGGTGGCCGATGCGTTCGACCTGGCCGACTACTACCGGAACCCGGTGTACATCCTGGGCGACGGGCTGATCGGCCAGATGATGGAACCGGTCGAATTCAGGGAGGACCGGAAGCCGGTCCGGGAGATCCCGCCGAAGACGTGGGCTTCCACGGGCTGGAAGGGGGATCGGCCCCGCGCGGTGGTGAACAGCCTGTACCTGGACGCGGACACGCTGGAGAAGCACAACCGCGACCTGCAGGAGAAGTACCACAGGATCCGCAGGGACGAGGTCCGGTACCAGGGATACGGGCTGGACCAGGACTACGACGTGCTGCTGGTCGCCTACGGCACGGTCGCCCGGGTGTGCCTGACGGCCATGGAGGAACTGCGCGACCAGGGCATCCAGGTCGCGATCCTGCGGCCGGTGACGCTGTTCCCGTTCCCCTACGACGCCCTGGCGAACGCGGCCGCGAAGGCGAAGGCCGTCCTGGTGGTCGAGTTGTCGGCCGGGCAGATGCTGCAGGACGTCCAGCTGGCGGTCCACGGCAGCCGGCCCGTTCACTTCCACGGGCGGACGGGGGGAAACCTGGTCACCCCCGAGGAGGCGGCGTCGAAGGTCCGCGAAGTGCTGGACGGACGGTCCGAGGAGGTGCGCCATGCCTAGCCAAGCGCAGGCGGTGTTCCGTTACCCCGAGGCGCTGCGCGAGGTCACGACGCACTACTGCCCGGGATGCACCCATGGCGTGATCCACCGCCTGGTGGCCGAGGTCCTGGACGAACTGGGCGTGCGGCAGCGGACCGTGGGCGTGGCCCCGGTCGGATGCGCGGTCCTGGCGTACAACTACTTCGCGACGGACATGCAGGAGGCCTCCCACGGGCGCGCCCCGGCGGTGGCCACCGGAATCAAGAGGGCGCGGCCCGACCTGATCGTCTTCACGTACCAGGGCGACGGCGACCTGGCCTCGATCGGCATGAGCGAGATCCTGCATTGCGCGAACCGCGGCGAGAAGGTCACCGTGGTGTTCGTGAACAACGCGATCTACGGCATGACGGGCGGCCAGATGGCGCCGACGACGATGCCGGGGCAGGTCACGACCACGTCGCCCCTGGGGCGGGACGTCGGGCTGGCGGGCGAGCCGATCCGCATGGCCGAACTGATCAGCACGCTGCACACGCCCGGGTTCATCGCGCGCGGCGCCGTGCACCAGCCGCTGCTGGCGGTCCGGACGAAGGACCTGCTGCGTCGCGCCTTCCGTTACCAGGTCGAGGGCCGCTGCTTCAGCATGGTCGAGATCCTCTCGACCTGCCCGACGAACTGGGGCCTGCCTCCGCACGAGGCGTGCGACTGGCTGGAGAAGCACATGGTCCCGTACTACCCGCTGGGCGTGTTCAAGACGCCGGAAGGAGGGGACCGCGCGTCCCGGCCTCTGTGACCTTGCAGGGCGGGGGCCCCGACCCCCGCCACGGAGCGTACCTGTAGGGCGGGGGCCCTGTCCCCCGCCACGGAGCGGACATGCAGTACGACATGATCATCGCGGGCTTCGGCGGCCAGGGCGCGCTGCTGATCGGCAAGATGCTGGCATACGCCGGCATGCACCAGGGCAAGGAAGTGTCCTGGCTGCCGTCGTACGGTCCCGAGATGCGCGGGGGCACCGCGAACTGCACGGTGGTGGTTTCCGACCGCCCCGTGGGCTCGCCGGTCATCAAGAGCCCGCGGGCCCTGCTGGCGCTGAACCTGCCCTCGCTGGACAAGTTCGAGGACTCGGTGCGGGCCGACGGGGTGATCCTGGTCAACACCTCGATGGTGAACCGCGATCCGCGCCGGACCGACGTGAAGGTGGTCAAGGTCGCGGCCAACGACATCGCCAACGGCCTGGGCAACCCCCGCGGCGCGAACATGGTCGCGCTGGGCGCGTTCGTCGGGGCCACCGGCGTCGTGGACATGAAGGAAGTCGAGTCGCTGGTACGCGAGACGTTCTCCCGCAAGCCGGCCCTGGTCGAGGTCAACCTGAAGGCGGTCCGCGCCGGGTTCGAGGCGGCCGTCGGAACGGCTCCCGCAGTTGCGGAAGCCTCGCAGTCGAATGCAAACGGGTGACGAAATGGAGCGGGTACCCTGTACCGATCTGGCCCCGGTGGACGCGATCCTGGCGCGGTATCCCCGCGAGGAGCCGTCCCTGATCCAGGTGCTTCAGGACGTGCAGCGCGCCTACAACTACCTGCCGTGCGAGGCGCTGGAACGCGTGGCGGGGGAACTGGGCGTTCCGCTGGCCAAGGTGTTCAGCGTGGCGACCTTCTACAAGGCGTTCTCGCTGAACCCCCAGGGCAGGACCATCATCAAGGTCTGCACCGGGACGGCGTGCCACATCCGGGGCGCCTCGCAGTTGATCGAGGAGGTCCAGCGACGTCTGGACATCGGCCCGGGAGAGACGACCGGGGACATGGCGTTCAGCCTCCAGACGGTCAATTGCGTCGGCGCGTGCGCGATGGCGCCGGTGGTCATCGTGGGCGAGAAGTACGTAGGCGCGGCCAAGGCGACGACTCTGGCGACCTACCTGGATCGGGGGGAGTAGCCCATGCGAATCGAGTCGCACCAGCAGTTCGATGCGGCGGTGGAGGCCGCACGGGCCGCGAAGTTGTCGAAGGGCCGCGAGGTCTGGGTGTGCTGCGGCACGGGATGCCTGGCCAACGGATCGCGGGCCGTCGCGAAGGCGTTCGACGAACGCATCGAGGCCGAGGGCCTGCAGGCGTCGCTGGGCCTGTACCACAAGACGACCGGATGCCACGGCTTCTGCGAGCGCGGGCCCCTGGTCGTCATCCAGCCCGAGGGGCTGCTGTACACGAAGGTCAAGGTCACCGACGTGCCCGAGATCCTCGAAAAGACCGTGAGGAACGGCGAGGCCATTCCGCGGCTGCAGTACAAGGACCCCGTGACGAAGCAGGCCGTCGCGAAGTACGAGGACATCCCCTTCTACAAGCACCAGATCCGCGTTTCGATGCGGAACATCGGACGCGTGGACCCGGAGGACCTGGACGACGCCCTGGCGCACGGCGCCTACTCGGGCCTGGCCAAGGCGCTGTTCGCGATGACGCCGGACCAGGTGATCGCCGAGATCGAGGCGTCCGGGCTGCGCGGGCGCGGCGGCGCCGGGTTCGCCACGGCACGAAAGTGGAAGGCGTGCCGCAAGGCGAAGGGCGAACGGAAGTTCGTGCTGTGCAACGGCGACGAGGGCGACCCGGGGGCGTTCAAGGATCGCAGCATCATGGAGGGCGATCCCCACAGCGTCATCGAGGGCATGATCATCGGCGCCTACGCCATCGGCGCGCACGAGGGGTACCTCTACGTGCGCGACGAATACCCGTTGGCCGTCGTGAACCTGGGCAAGGCGATCGAGGCCGCCCGTCTTCGGGGCCTGCTGGGCGCGAACATCCTGGGCAGCGGTTTCGACTTCGACCTGCGGATCAGCCGCGGCGGCGGCGCGTTCGTCTGCGGCGAGTCCTCCGCGCTGATGCGGTCCATCGAGGGGCGCACCGGCGAGCCGCGCGCGAAGTACGTGCACGCCTCCGACAAGGGTCTGTTCGACTTGCCCACCAACCTGAACAACGTCGAGACCTGGTCGGACGTCGGCGCGATCATCGCGAACGGCGGCGCCTGGTTCGCGGGCTGGGGTACCCCGAAGTCCAAGGGAACCAAGGCGTTCAGCCTGGTCGGCAAGGTGAAGAACACCGGGCTGATCGAGTTGCCGATGGGCACGACGCTGCGCCACATCATCGAGGACATCGGCGGCGGCATCCTGAAGGACCGTCCCTTCAAGGCGGTCCAGACGGGGGGCCCGTCTGGCGGATGCCTGCCCGCCGACCAGTTGGACCTGCCGGTCGACTACGAGGTGCTGTCCGAGAACGGCAGCATGATGGGCTCGGGCGGCATGATCGTCATGGACGACCGGACCTGCATGGTCGACGTGGCGCGGTACTTCCTGAAATTCCTGTGCGAGGAGTCGTGCGGCAAGTGCGTTCCGTGCCGCGAGGGACTCAAGCAGATGCTGCACATCTTCGAGGACCTGTGCGCGGGGCGCGGCAGGCCGGGCGACATCGAGAGGATCGAGCGCCTGTGCCACGCGATGCAACTGGGAAGCCTGTGCGAACTGGGCAAGTCCGCGCCGAATCCCGTGCTGTCCACGCTGCGCTACTTCCGGCACGAGTACGAGGCCCACATCCAGGACCGTGCGTGCCCGGCCGGCATGTGCCGCGACCTGACGGCCTACGAGATCGTCGAGGAGCCCTGCACGGGTTGCCACCAGTGCACCCGGGTCTGCCCGACCGATGCCATCTCGGGCAAGCCCAAGCAGAAGCACGTGATCGACCCCGCGAAGTGCATCTCGTGCGGAAGCTGCTTCGACGTGTGCCCCGAGGACTGCATCCGGTTCTTCCCGAAGAACGGATCGAAGGAGGCGGCGAATGCCCACGCTGACCATTGACGGCAAGACCGTGCACGCCCCGCATGGCACCTTCCTGCTGGCCGCCTGCCGGGCGGCCGGCATCGAGATCCCGACGCTGTGCGAGCACCCCGCGGTGGAACCCTACGGCGGCTGCCGGCTGTGCGTCGTCGACGTGACGCGTCCCGAGTGGAACGGCTGGAACAAGATGGTGGTTGCGTGCCTGTTCCCGGTCGAGGACGGCATCATCGTCGACACGCGGTCCGAACGCGTCCTGGAGACGCGCCGGGTCGTGCTGGACCTGCTGCTGGCGCGCTGCCCGGAAACGCCCCTGATCCAGGCGCTGGCCGGGTCGTACGGCGTGACGAAGACGTCGTTCGTGCTGAACCCCGAACCCACCGACTGCATCCTGTGCGGGCTGTGCACGCGCATCTGCGACCGCATGGGGATCTCGGCGATCAGCAGCGTCGATCGCGGCGCCGGTCGCGAGATCGCGCCGCCGTTCAAGGAGCCGCCGCCGGACTGCGTCGGCTGCCTGGCGTGTGCCGAGATCTGCCCGACCAACCATATCCGTTACGAGGCATCCGACGGCCGGCGGCGCATCTGGGGGAAGGACTTCGAGATGCTGCGTTGCCCCCGGTGCGGGCGGGCGCACATCACGGTCGCGCAGGCGGACTTCTTCGCCGGGAAGAACGGGGTGCCGCGGTCCTACTTCGAGACGTGCGACGCCTGCAAGCGGAAGGAACTGGCCGCGACGGCGACGAAGCTGGCCGGCGGGGCTTCGACCCCGGCGGTCGAACAGGGGACGAGGTGATCATGGACCGGATCTTCTGCGTGGTCCCGGAACGTTGCATCGCGTGCGGGAAGTGCGAACTGGCCTGCGCCTTCGCGCACGGCGAGGAGGGGCGGCCGGCAGCCACGCGCATCCACATCCATCGCCGCGGGCCGGACCTGGGAACCCCTGTCGTCTGCCTGCAGTGCGACGACGCCGCGTGCCTGGCGGCCTGTCCCGTCGGGGCGCTGGAGTGGAACGAGGCGACGTCGGCGATCGAGGTGCTGCGCGACAAGTGCATCCAGTGCCGCCTGTGCGTCGCGGCGTGCCCGTTCGGCAACATGGTGTGGGACGAGGCGCGCCACGAGGTGGCGAAGTGCGACCTGTGCGGCGGCGACCCGAAGTGCGTGCCGTTCTGCCCGACGAAGGCGCTGGACTACGTGTGCGCGGACCGTGCCGCCGACCTTCCCGAGGCGTACGCTCCCGGCACGCTGCGATGACCCGTGGGCGGGGGGCCCTGTCCCCCGCCGGGAACGTGTCCTGTAGGGCGAGGGCCCCGTCCCACGCCTCCTGGCCCTGGAAACCGTCTTCCCCGGATTGGAGGCTGCCATGCCCGCGAACCCCGAGATCCTGTCGATCCTCCAGAAGGCCTACCAGGTCGAGACCGACGGGTACACCTTCTACAGCATGATCGCGGACCGGACCGACAAGGACGCGGTGCGCGACGTCTTCGCCAGGCTGGCCCGCGACGAACTCCAGCACAAGGCGTTCCTGAAGGAGATCGCCAGCGGGTACGAGGAGAGGGGCCCTGCGGCGTTCCTTCTGCCCTCGCGGCCGGATGCGGCGCTGCGCGCCTTCTCGGACCGGGTGCTGACCGAACGGTTCAAGGAGCAGGCGAAGGGGGCGACCTTCGAGGTGTCGGCCGTGTCCATCGGCCTGACGCTGGAGACGGGGGCGATGGCCCTTTTCGGCCAGCAGGCCGAGACCGCGACGGATGCCGAGGTGCGCGATTTCTACCGGTTCCTGGCGGACTGGGAGCGCCGCCACTACGAGGCCCTGCAGGACCTCTTCGCGGAGGTGAGGCAGGATCTCTTCACGGCCGGTGGATTCCAGCCTTTCTGAGGACGCGCACGACGGGTTGCCGATGGACATCCTGGGGATCTCGGCCTTCTACCACGACGCTGCCGCGGCCCTGGTCCGCGACGGCGAGATCGTCGCCGCGGCCCAGGAGGAGCGGTTCACCCGGAAGAAGCACGACCCGTCCTTCCCGGCGAATGCCGCGCGCTGGTGCCTGGAAGAGGCTGGCACCCGGCTGTCCGACATCGACGCCGTCGTCTTCTACGAGAAGCCCCTGCTGAAGTTCGAGCGCCTGCTGACTTCGTACGCCGAGGTCGCGCCGCGCGGGATCCGGCAGTTCGTGGCCGCGATGCCCGGCTGGCTGACGGAGAAGATCGCGGCGCGACGTTCCGTTCGCGAAGGCCTGGCGAAGGTGGACCCTGGCGCGACGCGACGGCCGCCGCTGTGGTTCGGGGGGCACCACCGGTCGCATGCGGCATCCGCATTCTTCCCGTCACCGTACGATCATGCCGCCGTGCTGACCGTGGACGGCGTCGGGGAGTGGGCGACCGCGACGATCGGGGAAGGGAAGGGCAACCGCCTTCGCCTGCTGCGCGAACTGCACTGGCCCGACTCGGTCGGGATGCTGTATTCCGCCTTCACGTACTGGCTGGGGTTCCGGGTCAACTCGGGCGAGTACAAGCTGATGGGGCTGGCGCCCTACGGCGACCCCGATTCGCAGCGGACGAGGGCATTCCAGCAGACGATCCTCGATCGCCTGGTGCAGGTCCGGGAGGACGGTTCGATCCGGCTGGACCGCCGCAGGTTCGCGTTCGAGACGGGCCTGAAGATGGTCCGGGACGGCGACTGGGATTCCCTGTTCGGGTTCCCGCGGCGCCGCGAGACGGACGAGATCCTCCCGCACCACGCCGACCTGGCGCTGGCGATCCAGCGGGTGCTGGAGGACATCGTGCTGCGCATGGCGGTGACCGCCCGGACGCTGACGGGCGCGAGGCACCTGTGCCTGGCGGGCGGCGTGGCGCTGAACTGCGTGGCGAACGGCGTATTGAGGGACCGGGCGGGATTCGAAGGAATCTGGATCCAGCCCGCGGCCGGCGATGCCGGGGGCGCGCTGGGTGCGGCACTGGACGCGTGGCACACCCGGCGCGGCGGCCCGCGGGAGTCGGCGGGGACGTCGGACCGGATGGCCGGCGGGTTCCTGGGACCGGGGATCGACGGCCGCGAGGTCCACCGCGTGGCCCGGCGGTACGGGGCCCCGAACCGGCGCTTCGACGATCCGGCCGGACTGTGCCAGCACGTCGCGGGGCTGCTGGCGGACGGCAAGGTGGTGGGCTGGGTGCAGGGCCGGATGGAATGGGGGCCCCGCGCGCTGGGCAACCGCAGCATCCTGGCCGACCCTCGAGACCCGGAGATGCAGCGGCGGCTGAACCTGAAGATCAAGTTCCGGGAGGGATTCCGGCCGTTCGCGCCGGCCGTGATGGCAGGCAAGGCGGCCGAGTGGTTCTCCCCGGGATGTCCTTCGCCCTACATGCTGTTCACCGCGCAGGTTCGTCCGGAGAGGCGGCGCGACGACGCCACGCGGGGGCTGGCGGGCCATCCCTGGCGGGAGCAGTTGTACGTCGCCCGGTCGGAGATCACGGCCGTGACGCACGTGGACGGTTCCGCGCGGCTGCAGACCGTTCACGAGGAGACGAACCCGCTGTTCCACCGGCTGCTGCAGGCGTTCGAGTCGCGCACGGGCTGCCCCGTGCTGGTGAACACCTCGTTCAACGTCCGGGGCGAGCCGATCGTGTGCTCGCCGGACGACGCGTACCGGTGCTTCCTGAACACCGGAATCGACATCCTGGTGATGGGCGACCGGGTGTTCCTGCGGGAGGACCAGCCGGAGGAGGCGCGACGGAGCCTGAAGGTCGGGGCGGGAACGGACTGATCGCTCGACGGGGGAAGGATGGAGACGCTGAAGGACCTGTGGGAGTTCCTGAAGGTGAGGAAGCGCTGGTGGCTGGTCCCCATCCTGGTCGCGCTGGGCCTGATCGGCCTGCTGGCGATTGCTGGGGGGTCGTCGACCCTTTCCCCCTTCATCTACACGGTGTTCTGACGATCACGGGACGCGGCGCAGGCCGACAGGGGACGCCATGAGGTCGCCCGGCATCACGGATCGGGAGAGGCTGCAGACGCTGGCATCGCTGGCGTGCGTGGCCCTGCTGCTGGGCCTGCTGTCCGGGGCCGTGGCGGCCGGGGCCTGGACCGCGCTGGGCCTGCTGGCGTTCGCGCTGTTCCTTCCGGCGGCGTCGGCCTGGCTGGTGGCGGGCTGGAAGACGGTCACCCACCGGGTCGCGTCGGTCGTGACCGGGATCCTCCTTTGTGGCGTGTACGTGGCGGTCGTCACGCCGATCGGCTGGATCCGCAGGCTGGGCCGCCCGGCCGCTGCGAAGGGCTCCGGTTTCGTGGACGCAGCCGAAGGACCGGATGGCCCCGCCCCGGAATCCTGGGATCGCCCCGGGTGAACCCCCTTTGCTCCGGATCCGGTATCCTGGCCGAAAGAGGCTTGCCCGGAGGCACGCGATGAAGAACCGCAAACCAGGAGGCCGCGTCGCCTGCATCGTCCTGTCTCTGGTGGCCGTGACGGCCTGGGGTTGCGTGTTCGAGGAGTCGCGGCATCCACGGCACCCGGTGCCGATCGACGTCCCGCGCGACGAATCGGGGCTGCCGGACGCGGCAGGGGACGAAGGGTCCGATGCGGCCATGGATGCCGCGATCGACCCGGTGCAGGACACGGCCGTCGACCCCGCGCCGGACCCCGCCATCGACGCAACGCCGGACGTCGTCCACGACGTCGGCCTGGACACGGCTTCGGACATCGATGCGAACTGCGCGACGCCGCCGGATCCGGTCCGGGTGACCTTCGATGTCCACGGCTTCCCCCTGATGGACGGGACGTTCCCGCCGTGGGGCGAGGGGACCATCGACGGCGATGGCATCCTGGAATCGGTCCAGGCGGAGGATGGCTACTGGCGCTATCAGTTCCTGCTGGAGGGCGATCGTGGCGTGACGGTCGAGACCAGCCTTCCTCCGGAACGGTCGATCCCCTTCCAGGCCGGCGACGCCGTTCACCTTTACGGGAAGCAGGAGATCCCCTGGTGGCGGGACCTGGTGCTGGTCCTCTGGGATGCCGAGGGGACGCCCCGCTTCCTGTACCACGATGCGACCGGCACCTCCGAGAGGGCCTCCTGGTACGACTGCGGCGGCGGCGGCCGGCCGTGCCCCAGCGTACGGATGCTGCCCGACACCTGCCCCGCGGTCGAGGGCGAATGCGGCACGAGGCAGTACCCGCCCGTCGAGCTGCTGGCCTTCGGGGGACTGGCCAGCAGCGAGGTGCCGACCGCACTGCGGCAGGGGTTCGACGGGCCTTCCGAATCGAACCCCGCGATCCATTACCGGGTGATGGAGTCCTACCGAATCGTTCCGGGAGGGCACCAGTGCGTGGACTATCCGGGCCAGTGGATCCGCGCCTCGATCCGCCTGGACGCACCCCCCATGCCCTGCGACCCGGCGAAGATCGGGTTCTCCCGGGACAACCCGGCGCGATACGAGTTCTACGAGATCTGCCTGCCGAAGGGCGACGAGGCCGCGGTGGACGAGGTGCAGGCGATCGATCCGTCGCTGTACTGCGGGGTGTCCGGGCACTTCGCGGGATGCCCGGAGCACGGCGAGGCGGGGTGCCACGGCACCCTGGGCTTCGAGGACGGCACGAAGGTGATCGACCCGGAGTCCTGGTCCCGCCTGTGCGCCTTGTCCCTGAGGAAGGTGGTCACCCGGTTCGGCGGAGGGTACTGGCTGTGACGCCGGCCCGGGAATCCTGATACCGTAGACGATGGCTTGCGGAAGGAGGGGACGATGCGATTCGCGTCCGTGGCGTTCCTGGTCCTGGCGTCTTTCACGGCCTGTGACGGCGACTCCGGCGAGAAGGATCGCGACAAGTACGGGCAGTGCTACGAGTTCACCGGCATGGAGTGCACCGGGGTGAAGGAGTTCTACGCCTGCATCGCCGACGCCTGCGGTGCCTTGCTGGACGCCTGCTCGTCGCAGTGCGGTTCCCTGTTCGACTGCCAGAGGGCCTGCCCCTGCGACTCGACGAACTCGCTGTGCCTTGCGACCTGCATGAACGCGGCCTCGCAGGACTGCGGGACCTGCATGGCACCGGCCCGGATGTGCATCGTCCAGGCGCAGTGCCAGGCGCCGTCGTGCCTGTCCGGCGAGGACACGGACGTCCCGGCCGCCGGCGATCCGACCTGACCGCACCCGACTGTCTTGACGCCCCGTCCCGCCGCAACGAGAATGTTCCGGAACCCCCTCGGAGTCACGGGATGATGCGCCCTGCATCCCTCGTCGCTGTCCTCCTTCTTTCGGGCCTCGCGGCGTGCGCCTCCACGAACCCGCGCGGGTCGACCGGGGAGGGATTGCTGGCGAAAGGCGCCTTCGGGGACGCGGAAGCCTGGTACCGGGGGCTGCTGGAAAAGGCCCCGGGCGACCTGCAGGCCGCGGACGGGCTGCTGAAGGCGCGCAAGGGCTGGGTCGGAAAGTCCCTCGGGACCGTCCGCGCACGCCGGCAGGGAGGGGACCCGGAAGGTGCGGCGGGCGATTTCGCGAAGGTCGTCCGGCAGGCCCGCGACTGGGGCCTGGGCGCCGGGGCCGTGGGCACGGGGTACGACGAGGAGGCCTCGGCCAGTGCCGAGTACCTGGATGCACGGCTGCGCTGGTTCGTGCAGAACCGCCGGCTGCTGGCGGGCCGCACGTTCCTGGAGCAGTGGAGGGACGCGTACGGCGACAGCCCGGCGGGGCGCCAGAGGTACGCGGACCGGATCGCCGAACTGAACGACCTGGGGGCGAAGCACTGCGAGATGCTGTGGACGGTCGCCTCCGCGCGATCCCCCTGGTTCGCCGACTTCGCCGCGCGCTACTGCGGCGGGTGGGACGTGATGAAGGTGATCCCGAAGGCCCTGTCCGACGCCCGCAACGGCGAGCGGTTCGGCAGGGTCGACGCGAAGGTGGCGGTCAGCGGCCTTGCGCCCGCCGAGGCCGATGCCTTGTCCAGGGCCGTGGCGGAGGCGCTGCAGGCGACGCCCGGCTTCTCCGGCGACGCGGCGGGAACGATGGAAGTGGGGGTCCGCGGCGCGATGGTCGCCACGGACACGCGGACGCCCGAACCTCTGGAGCACCCGTACGCGCTGCAGATCCCCTACACGACGCTGGAGGAGTACTGCGAGTGGCAGTCCGTCCCGGTGACCTCGTCGCGGTGGGTCGAGGGGAATCAGGTCACCGTCACCGAGCAGCGGCGCGAGTGCATCAGCCGGACCCGCGAGATCCAGAAGGTGCGCGTCGAACCGCGGGTGCTGAGGTTCGAGGGCCGTCGCGTACGGCAGTCGTTCCGGGTCCAGATGCAGGCCCAGGCGGGCTTCCAGGGGCGGTCGTATCGCGGCCAGGTCTCGGATTCGCTGGACGAGATCGACTTCGCGCACGACCAGGTGCGGGAGGACATCGGCCTGAAGGCCGACCCGCTGGTGCTGACGTCCCGGACCGAGTGGCTGCAAGCGCGATTCACCCGGCTGGCGAAGGATCTTGCCGACCGGTACCTGGAGGGATGGTCCGCGCGATGGTGCGTTCCCGTCGAAGGCGGCCTGGACGTGCAGGCCGAGCAGGCGCTGCGCTGCATGGACGCCCATCCGGACGACCCGCCGGACTTCGTCGTCGCGTGGTCGAAGGACAACTTCGGGATGGACGTGAAGGAACTGCGGAAGGCCGTGCCGTGAAGGCCCCGGGCCGTCAGAACCCGTAGGCCTTCGCCATCTCGGACAGGGGCTTCGCGCGGATCTTCGAGGCCCAGCCGGCCTGCCCGAACTGGACCATGCGCTGGGCCACGATCGTCTTCATCATCTCGCGGGCCGGGCCCATGTAGTCGCGCGGGTCGAACTTCTCGGGCGCCTCGCTGAAGACCTTGCGGATCGCCGCGGTGATAGCCATCCGGTTGTCGGTGTCGACGTTGATCTTGCGGACGCCGTGCCGGATGCCGCGCTGGATCTCCTCCACCGGCACGCCATAGGTCTGCTTCATCTTCCCGCCGTAGCGGTTGATCAGGTCCTGCAACTCCTGCGGGACCGAAGAACTGCCGTGCATGACCAGGTGGGTGTTCGGCAGTTTCGCGTGGATCTTCTCGATCTGCTCCATCGCCAGCACGTCGCCGGTGGGTCTTTCTGTGAACTTGTAGGCGCCGTGGCTGGTACCGATCGCGACGGCCAGCGCGTCCACGCCGGTTCTCGCCACGAAATCCGCGGCCTGTTCGGGGTCGGTCAACATCTGCTCGCGGGTCAGTTGGCCCTCGACGCCGTGACCGTCCTCCTTCTCGCCGGCGTGGCCGGACAGGTGGCCCAGCACGCCGATCTCGCCCTCCACGCTGACGCCCTTCGGGTGCGCCATCTCGACCACCTTGCGGGTCACCTCGACGTTGTACTCGAAGGTCGCGGCGCTCTTGCCATCGGCCATCAGCGATCCGTCCATCATGACGGAGGTGAATCCGTTCTCGATGGCGCTGCCGCAGGTCTCGGGGCTGTTGCCGTGATCCTGGTGCAGGACCATCGGGATCTCGGGATACAGTTCGACCGCGGCCAGCATCAGGTGGTACAGGAAGCGGTCGTTGGTGTACTTCCGGGCGCCGCGCGAGGCCTGCACGATGACCGGGGAGTCGGTCTCGCGGGCCGCCTCCATGATCGCCTGGATCTGCTCCATGTTGTTCACGTTGAACGCGCCGACGCCGTAGCCGTTCTCGGCGGCGTGGTCCAGCAACTGGCGCAGGGATACCATGGACACGGGACACCTCCTTGCCGGGATTTCCAGGGATCGACGGGCGCCCGGAGGACGGGCGCCTCCCCAATGCCGTCGGATTATGGACATTCGGGGGCGCGATGCAACGGGGTGAAAGTCGGCTGAAACCGTGCTATACTCCGCCGTTCCTCCGGGAACCGGACCACCGGGACCCGGGGCATCCCGCGGCTCGATACCGACCCCGAGACGCGGGCAAGGAGTTTTATGGTCGCGTCGGCTCTTCTGCCCGCCCTGATCGTGCAGGCCGCCCTGCGCCTGTTCGATCCGGCCGCGATGTCCCCCGAGACGGAGATCGTCTGGGTCTCGCTGGCCCAGGGTGTCAATCCCCACCTGGCCCTTGCCGTGGCCCAGGCGGAGACCGGCAACATCCCCGAGAAGGACGGGCGTCGCAACCGGGTGGTATCGCTGGGCAACTACGGACGGTTCCAGGTGAACTGCCGGACCTGGCGCGAGATCCTGGGGCTGAAGTCCTGCGAGGAACTGCTGGACCGGCACCTGAACATCCGGGCGGGGATCTCGATCCTGGCCTACGTGCAGAAGAACCGGGGCGCCCGGCTGGAGGGCCCCGTCGGGTGGGTCGCCCACTACAACGAGGGCGTTCTGGTATCATCGGGCGGGCCGGGCGAAAGGTACGCCCGGCGGGTGAACGTGCTGATGCGTCGCCGGTACCAGCAGGCCCAGAAACGCTTCGCTTCCTTCCGCGGCTGGTGAAGCCGCGTCCTCATGCGGGATGAATCGATGAACATCCATTCCTTCCAGGTCAAACCGACCCTTCCCACCGCGCTGGCGCCGCTGCGCGAACTGGCGATGAACGTCTGGTACTCGTGGAACTGGGACGCGATCCAGTTGTTCATCCGGCTGGACCCGGTCCTGTGGGAGAAGTGCGGCCAGAACCCGGTGCTGATGCTGGGCATGCTGTCGCAGAACGCGCTGGACGCGGCCGCCCGGGACGAGTCCTTCGTGTCCAGCCTGAACCGGGTGCACGAGCAGTTCCGCCGGTACCTGGTGCAGACCGGCTGGTTCTCCGAGGCCCACGGAAGCGAGAGGCGTTTCCTGGCGGCCTACTTCTCGACGGAGTACGGGCTGGACGAAGGCCTCCCGATCTACTCGGGCGGCCTGGGCGTCCTCTCCGGCGACCATCTGAAGAGCGCCTCGGACCTGGGGATCCCGCTGGTGGGAGTGGGCCTGCTGTACCAGAAGGGCTACTTCCGGCAGGTGCTGAACCCCGACGGCTGGCAGCACGAACTGTACCCGGACAACGACTGGTACAACATGCCCGTCCACATCGAGACGGGACCCGACAAGCGCCCCCTGACGATCGAACTGGAACTGGCGGGCGAGCGGGTGCAGGCGCGGATCTGGCGCGTGCAGGTGGGACGGACGCCGCTGATCCTGCTGGACACGAACGTCGAGGCGAACGCGCCGCACAACCGCGAGATCACGTCCACGCTGTACGGCGGCGACCGGGACATGCGCATCCGCCAGGAGGTTGTGCTGGGCGTGGGCGGCGTCCGGGCGCTGCACGCCCTGGGGATGGAGCCGACCGTCTACCACATGAACGAGGGGCACTCGGCGTTCCTGGCGCTGGAACGCATCCGGCACCTGATGAAGGAGAACGGTGTCACGTACGGCGCCGCGAAGGAGTACGTGACGGCGACCAACGTCTTCACGACGCACACGCCGGTTCCGGCGGGCAACGAGACCTTCGACCCGGCGATGGTCCTGAAGTACATCCAGCCCCTGGCCGACCAGATCGGCCTGGGACCGCACGACCTGCTGTCGCTGGGCCAGGACGGGCCCCAGTCGGGACGGACCTTCGGGATGACGGTGCTGGCGCTGAGGATGGCTGCCTTCTCGAACGGGGTCAGCCGGCTGCACGGCGAGGTCGCGCAGTCCATGTGGAAGGACCTGTGGGCCGGGCTGCCGTCCAACGAGGTGCCGATCACCTCCATCACGAACGGCATCCACACGCGTTCCTGGGTCA
The DNA here is from genome assembly GCA_937975765.1 of uncultured Myxococcales bacterium. Classification (GTDB taxonomy): domain Bacteria; phylum Myxococcota_A; class UBA9042; order DTJE01; family DTJE01; genus CAIZWN01. The sequence goes on along the minus strand of CALJUR010000111.1, from coordinate 6,423 downwards.
GCCACGACATGGCCGAACTGTACCTGCGGTACCTGGGACCGCGCTTCGTGGACAACCCCGGGGACGCTTCCGTGTGGGAGCGGGTGGAGACGATTCCCGCGTCCGAACTGTGGCGCATCCACCAGATCCGCAAGGAGCGGCTGGTCTTCTTCGTGCGCAAGCGGCTGGCGGCCCAGTTGAAGCGGCAGGGGGCGGGGCCCGCGTCGCTGCGGGCGGCCGAGGAGGTCCTGGATCCGTCGGCGCTGACGCTGGGGTTCTCGCGGCGCTTCGCGACCTACAAGCGCGCGGGCCTGCTGTTCCGGCAGCCCGAGAGGCTGATCCGTCTGCTGACCGATTCGCAGCGCCCGGTGCAGATCCTGTTCGCGGGCAAGGCGCACCCGCAGGATCTGCCGGCGAAGGAGATCATCAAGTCGGTGGTCGGCTTCGCGCGCGACGCGCGCCTGCGGCAGCGGCTGGTGTTCCTGGAGGACTACGACATCAACGTGGCGCGCTACCTGGTGCAGGGCGTGGACGTGTGGCTGAACACGCCGCGGCGTCCGCAGGAGGCGTCGGGCACGTCGGGGATGAAGGCGGCGGCGAACGGCGCGCTGAACTGCAGCGTGCTGGACGGGTGGTGGGCCGAGGGGCACGAGGTGGACACCGGCTGGGCGATCGGCGACGGCGAGGTCTACGCGGAACCCGAGGAACAGGACCGAATCGAGTGCGAGTCGCTGTTCCACCTGCTGGAGAACGAGCTGGTGCCGCTGTTCTTCAACCGTGACCGCAGCGGGATGCCGCGCGAGTGGATCGCGATGATGAAGGCGTCGATCCGCAAGCTGGGCGCGGTGTTCAACACCCACCGGATGGTGCGCGAGTACGTCGAGCGGGCCTACCTGCCGGCGCACCGGCTGGGCCAGCGATGGAGCGACGAAGGCCTGAAGGGCGCCACGGAACTGGACCGATGGCGGCAGCGCGTGGACGTCGCGTGGCCCGGGGTGTCCGTGCGGCTGGACGGCGCGCCGGCGCGCGAGATCGGTATCGGGTCGCTGATGGAGGTCCCGGTGCGCGTTCGCCTGGGCTCGCTGTCGCCCCAGGACGTCGCGGTGGAGGTTCGGTACGGGCCGCTGGGACCGGCGGGAGACATCCGGGACGCGTCGGTCGCCCGGGCCGACCTGGTTAGGACGGACGGCGACGAACACCTCTTCCTGGCGAAGCTGCCCTGCACGGTCACCGGGCGGTGCGGGTTCTCGGCGCGCGTCCTGCCGCTGCATCCGGACATGCTGGCCCCCTACACGCCCCTCCGGATCACCTGGGAATAGACCGGTCGCGGAACTCCGTGCCGGCGTCGCCTTCCTCGCCTGGAAGGATTAGACTGCCCACGGCTCGGGGAACGAGGTGCCAGATGGGTGCGTGTTCCAGGCTCCTGGCGGCTGCGGTGGCGATCGCGGCGTTCGCGATCGCCCACGGCTGCGATTCCGGCGAAGGTTCGGGGGCGGACGAGGCGAGGGGGCGGGACGTCCGGGACGCGATGGCGGATCCGGCGGCCGACGCGGTCGCCGAAACGGGCACGGACCCGTTGCGCGACGCCCCGGAGGATTTCGTCGAGGAGGCGTTCGCCGAGACCGCAACCGACCCGATCGAGGACGAGGCGATCGCCGCGGATCCCCACGAGGACGAAGCGGTGGCCGCGGACATCCCGGCGGATGAAGCGGTGGAGGACACGTCGCCTCCGCAGGGGCAGTTCTGCCACTCGATCGACGAGTGCACCGACGACGAGGTCTGCGAGTTCAGCCTGGGGAAGTGCCAGCGTCGCGGCACCTGGACCGAGTCCGACATCGCCCTGTACAACTGGCATCCCGCGGCCGCCGCCCCGGGCGACCTGCTGGTCATCGACGGCGCCGCCTTTTACATCCCGTCCCTGATGGGCGGCAGCGCCCGCGTGCGCATCGGCAGCGTCCAGCTGGGTGGCATCAACCTGCCGGCGGACGAGAACCGGATGATCGTGAAGGTGACCGCGGGCATGAAGGGGCCGATCTCGGTGTTCGACTCGACCGGAAAGTCCGCGTCGGTGCCCGGGATCTTCGAGCAGGCGCCGACGGGCATCATCCCGTGCGATGCCGGGACGCCGATGGCGTCGGGCGTGGCGGGGGACGGGCCGAGGCACGTCGGACCCTACGCCGCGGGATACGTGGACCTGCCGGACGACCTGGGCACCCGCGTCTTCTACCCGGCCGAGTGCGGTTCGATCCGGCGTCCTCCCGTGAAGGGAACGTGGCCCCTGGTGATCATTCTTCACGGCAACGGCGCGCTGTACCTGAACCACGAGCACCTGGCCCAGCTGCTGTCGACCTGGGGATTCGTGTCGGTGATGCCCTCGACGATGATGAACATGATGAACGAGGACCAGGAGGCTCTGGTCCAGCAGGTGATGCCCCTGGTCGTCCGGGTTCGCGGCAGGGACCTGGGCGGCGAGCATGCGGTGCTGGCGGGGGTGCAGACCACGGACCAGGTCGCGTGGGTGGGGCATTCCCGCGGGACCGGACGCGCCGAGGAACTGATCGCGGCGGACGGGGACCTGGAGGACGACACCGTCGGCGGGATCTTCCTGGGTCCGGTGGACGACGGCGAGACGCTGCCGGGCGCGCTGATGGTCTTCCATGGCGGGAAGGACGCGCAGTCCGGCATGGCGAACTGCACAAGCCCCTACGACAACAGCGACGGCCCGAAGTGGCTGATCGACATCCCCGGCGGGAACCACGGGTCGTTCTGCGACCACAAGGTCTACGGGTACGGGACCTTCGGCGCGCTGATGGGGGATGCGAAGCCGACGATTTCGCGGCACCGGCAGTTGCAGATCGTCGAGACGTTCGCGATCCCGCTGATGCAGCGCGCCTTCGGCCTGGACCAGCCGTTCGCATCGGTCCTGGACCAGCCCCCGGCCTCGCCCGACTACACCGTCCGGCACGAGGATTGAGGCGAAGGGGGATGCGGAGAGGTCAGGTCCCGTAGCGCCGAAGCGCGTCGCCGACCAGTCGTGCGACGGGAAGTCGGTTCGGGCAGGCCCTCTCCGCTTCGGACCAGTCGGCCCGATCCAGCCGCGATCGCGCGACGTCGGGGATCCGGGCCCATCCCTCGACCGCCCGCTGCCGGTCCCCGTAGGCGTTCTCGTACATCAGGCATCTCATCGCGTCCGGGACCGGCGCGCCGGTGGCGGCCTCGCAGGCCCCGCAGGCCCGGCAGAACCCGCCACGGGTCGCCTCGGCGTACTCGAGAAGGGCCTTCCGTTCGTCGTCGGCCAGGCGCGGGGTGTCCAGCGCCGCGGCCGCGTACTCCTTCAGCGTGCCGAAACTGGTGATGGCGGCGCAGACCGACGCGATCGCGGGATGCTCCCACAGCGCCTTCAGCATCGCCTGTTCCCGCGTGAACCCCCGCCTGTTCATCCAGTCGTCCAGCCGGGCCTCGATCCCGGGAGTACCGGGCACCGGAGCCCCCCCCTTGAACTTCATGGCGATGACCCCGACCCCGGCCCTGCGGCAGGCCTCCAGCGCCTTCGACATCTCGGGCTGGCCCAGCAGGCGGTAGTTCACCGAGACCATCACGGCATCGACGAAGCCCGAGGCCGCCGCCGCCTCCATCAGGGGCTCCATGTGCCGGTGGGTGCTGAATCCGAAAAGGCGGATCCGGCCGGCGGCCTTGTTCTCCTGCGCCCAGCGTCGGACCGAGGGGTTCAGGGGGGCCTCGGTCTTGATCCCGTGCATCAGGAACAGGTCGATGCGGGAGGTCTGCATCCTGCGCAGGGACTGGTCCAGCACCCGGGTCATGCCCTCCGGATCCGTCGGGTCGGACTTCGTGACCAGGAAGACCTTGTCCCGGTCCGCCGGGCTGCGCTGGAAGAAGCGGCCGAAGCCCTCCTCGCTGTTGCCGTTCTCGTAGCAGTCCGCGGTGTCCCAGAAGGACACGCCCCACGGGATCGACTGGCGCAGCAGCAACTGGGCGGATCGGGTATCGAACATGCCCCCCAATCCCAGGATCGGGATCCGGATCCCGGTGCGTCCCAGGGGGCGCATGGGGATCGCACGGGGCTGGGCCGCAGGGGCCGGGAGTTGCGGTCCGGGGACCTGTGCCCCCGCACGGGTGGCCAGCAGCGCGGCGCCGGTCGCGCCGGCCAGGCGAAGGAAACCGCGGCGGGTCAGCACGTCCACGGGTCTTCTCCTCAGCCGCGGACCAGCGATCGACGCGGGTCCCGGGACTCGTTCTCGCTGGTGACCCGGATGGCCCGTCGGCCCGCAACGGGGCATTCGTGCTCGCAGATGCCGCAGCCGGTGCAACGGTCCGGATCGACATAGGGGAGGTGCAGACGGACCTTGAGGTCCAGCCGCGTCCCGGGCATCAGTGACGCGGCATCCTCGGGCCTCGCCAGGGTGATCGAGTCGACGCCGTTGTCCTGGATCGGGAAGCCCAGGTCGCCGGGCCCCTGCGGCGAGGCGAAGTGGTCCCCGCCCGCCAGGTGTGCCGGGCGCAGGCTTCGACCCTGCAGGCGGACGGTCGCGCCCTCGACCCCGGCCACCGTCCAGGGGCCGTCGCGCAGGCGTTCGAGGACCGGTTCCAGCACGATCGCCTTCGGGCTGACCGGGCAGTTCTCCTGGCAGACGATGCAGGGACGGCCCATCGCCCAGGGCAGGCATCGGCCCCGATCGACGAAGGCGCAGCCCATCCGGAGCGGCCCGGTCCCGGCGAACTCGCCCCGGCCGGTCTTCTCGTCCAGAGAGAAGGGACGGATCGCCCCGGTCGGGCAGACGTGCCCGCACGCGACGCAGTTCAACTGGCACGCGCTGGTGCCGATGCGGTTGTTCAGGACCGGGGTCCACAGCGCCTCGATGCCGGTGTCCAGGCCCGCGGGCTGGAGCACGCCGGTCGGGCAGATGCGCATGCACTGGCCGCACCGCAGGCAGCGGTCCAGGAACTCCGGTTCGGGCAAGGCGCCCGGGGGACGAACCAGCGCGGGCGGCGTCAGGGCACCCGCGTTCCCGGCCAGGCGCAGGGCGGGGGCCAGCGTCACGCCGGTCGCCAGCGACAGCAGCACCCCTCGGCGCGAGACGTCGGGAAGGGGCTGCTCGCCGGCCTCGGAGGGACCGGTGCGGAACGTGATCACCCCCTCTTCGCAGGCGGGCAGGCAGTTCATGCACAGGACGCACTCGGAGGTCCGGATCACGCCGGAAGGCTGGCAGGCGCCCTCGCAGTCGGCATCGCAGGCCCGGCACATCGAGCACGAGGGGGAGGTGCGCGCGACCCTCCAAAGGGCGTTCCGGCCCAGAAGGCCCAGCAGCGCGCCGGTCGGGCACACGTAGCGGCAGTAGAAGCGCGGGATGACCAGGTTCGCCAGCAGCGCGGCGCCCAGCAGGATCGCCAGCAACCCGCCCCCCTGGACATGGCGCGGGGCCGAGAAGAAGGCCCCGATCGATCGGTCCAGCAGCGGCAACAGGACGGTATCCGTGCCGCGGGACAGGAACGCGATGGGGTCCAGCCAGCCCACCAGGTCCACGGAGGAGAACACCTCGTCGCCAGGGAGGATCCGGCCCAGGGCCGCCCAGGCCAGCGCCAGCGCAACGGCCCAGGCGGCGGCGCGATGCCGGGGACGCGCGACCGTCGCAAGGATCGCAAACGCCAGCAACGCCACCAGCATCGCGATCCCTGCCAGCACGGGGTACGGGAGGCTGGAGGCCAGCCTGGAGGTCCCGGACATCAGGTCGGCCGCGCAGGCGGCGAGGATGGCGGCCAGCAGGTAGACCTTGGCCCCCTGCCAGCGGGACGGACGGTTCAGCCGGACCCTCTCTCCGCGCCGGAAGGACTTCCCCAGCCAGCCGATGGCCTGGTTCAGGGTGCCGAAGGGGCAGATCCACCCGCAGAAGGTGCGCCCCGTCAGCACGGTCAGCACGACCGTGGCCAGGGACCACAGGAGGCCCGCGTACAGGGTACCCGTCGCCAGGGTGGTCGCCAGGGCGGGCAGCGGGTCCAACTGCAGGAAGAGGTTCACCGGCCAGCCGCGGATCTGCCAGCGCCCCTCGCCGAAGGCGTTGATGGCGGCGAACCAGAAGAACGCCAGCAGGAAGAACGCCTGGCTGATCCTTCTTGCAGTGACGATGCGCAAGGGCGATTCCCCCGTTCCGCGTCCCTAATCGACGGCCTCCCGCCGGGGAGCCAGGGACTCCCAGTCCACCGTGCCTGCGCCGGCCGCCGCCGCCATGCCCAGCCACGGAAGGTCTCCCGCCGTGCGTCCCAGCAGGGTCGCCCCGAAGGCATCCGCCGCAACGGGGTCCAGGGAGGCCACGAAGGTCCTCCCGTCCTCGACGTCGTCCAGCGAACCGCCCGTGGGCCCGTTTCGTCGCAGCACCCGGGTCCCGTCCAGCAGCACCAGCGTGGGACGGACCAGCAGCGCCAGGTCCC